>CAXPZW010000001.1:0-4284 GCA_964221845.1 Luminiphilus sp.
CGGTGAGCACCCGTACTTGCCCCGCATCGAGCCCAATGGTGGGTTCATCCAGCACATAGGTCACGCCGCAGAGGTGCGCAGCCAGTTGGTTGGCCAGAACCACGCGCTGCAATTCTCCTCCTGAAAGCGTGCTTCCCGAACGGCTGAGGCTCAAGTGGCCCAACCCCAAATCATCCAGCGTTTGCAGGGAGCGAACCATACGGGGGACGGCTTGGGTCGTCAGCGCCTGCATAAACGCCGTGCCTGGTTCGGTCATGGCGTGGAGCTCCGCCAATGCTCGCGAAACCGAAAGGTCAGCAAACGCACTGATGGGCTTGCCTAAAAATTCGAAGGCGAGCAACTCGGGCTTGAGGCGTGCCCCCTTGCAGGTGTTGCACGTCTCAAGGCACATCAACTCCTCGAGGTGGCCGATGTTTTTGTTGTGGAGGCGGCGCTCGTACTCGTCTTGGATGTAGTTGCAAAGCCCTTCCCACTTGGCCTGCAAGGACTGGATGCCCGTGCGGCCCTTGGTGGTGAATTCCCATTCCACGTCCCACATCTGATCGCCTGTACCGTACAGCACAGTGTGTTTGACCTCATCAGCAAGCCCATTCCAAGGCATATCCAAATTCCAGTCTTTGGCCGCAGCTACGGCACGCAAGGTGGCCATGAACTGCCCCCCGGGATCGGCGTAATACTTAACCGCTTTGTTGCTGGAACAAGCGCCATCCAACACACTTCGGGTAGGATCGATGATGATCAGATCCGGATCGGCTTTGAGCTCGTAGCCCAGGCCGCTGCAGGTGGTACACGCCCCCAGGTGATGGTTGAAGGAGAAGTGTTGCGCGGTGTAGCTGCTCCCTTCTTCTTGCGCGATGCGGGAATAAATCAGTCGTAGCACATCGTACACGCCACTCAGGGTGCCTACCGTGGAGCGTTTGGACAGTTGGCCCACCCGGCGCTGCAAGCCCACCGCGGGGCCCAACCCCGAGGCTGATTTCAGCTTGGCAGGATTGCTCTGCTGGATGAAGGTGCGGCTGTGGGCCGATAGCGATTCGGTAAAGCGGGCATGGGACTCGGCGAACAAGGTGTCGAACGCCAGGGAAGACTTTCCACTCCCTGACACACCGGTCACCACCGTCAATTTTTCCTTCGGGAAGCATACGTCTACCTGCTTGAGGCCGTGGGTGCTCACCCCTTTGAGGACAATGGTCTCCAAGGGTTTCTCCGTGGCCGTTTGCGCTGGCAGGTCTTCCAAGGGTCTTGGTATTTCGCGGGGTGGCCCCATGTGCTCTACCTCTCCTCCTGCGCTTCCGCTGCATGGGCCCAGTTCAATGTGCCAATGGGCGTGCTGGAGGATGGCGGCGGACTGCTCGATGCACACCACGGTATTGCCTTTGGCGGTGATGGCATCAAACATGTCCAGCAGCGCATGGATGTTCGCGTGATGCAAGCCAATGCTGGGTTCCACCACGATGTAGAGGGTATCACCGGTGTCGGTCTTTTGAAGCTGGTTGGCGATTTTGACGCGTTGGGCTTCTCCACCGGACAGGGTCGTGGAGGATTGGCCAAGGGTGAGGTATCCCAACCCCAACTCCTTCAGCACGCGCAGCCCCCTAAGCACCTTAGGACAGTTGGCAAAGAAGTCAAGCGCTTGGTCCACCGAGAGCTCGTAGATGTCCGCGATGGTCTTGCCTTCAAACCGGACCTCCAAGGTTTGGTCGTTGAAGCGCTTGCCGCCGCACGTCTCGCACACCAAGTCCACCTTGCCCAAAAAGTGCATGCCCAGCTGGGTTTTACCCGCGCCCTGGCAGGTTTCGCACCGGCCGCCTTTGTTGTTGAACGAGAAGCGCGACTTGGTGAATTTTCGGGCCTTGGCCTCTTCAGTACCCGCCAACAGATCCCGAATGGGGTCCGAAAGCCCTAAGTAAGTGGCCGGATTGCTGCGAGGGGTTTTGCCGATGGGCGTGTGGTCGATGAAGACCAGCTTGTCAATGGCCTCCATCCCCCGGTGACCGGTCAATCGCAGTGGGGCCTCAAGGGCTTGTCCCAAATGCTGCTGCACCGCCGGCATCAAGGTCTGCAGCACCAAGCTGGACTTGCCCGCACCGGAACGGCCGCTGACCACATTGAGCCCGCCGAGTTGGAAGGTCACATCGATGTCCTTGAGGTTGTGCTGGGTGCAGCCCAAAAGCTCCAGCTTGCCTTTGGCGTGCGACAAGGCGGTGGAGGACGGCGTGGATGCAGGCACAGTCAACGCCCGGTAGGTGGCACTGCGGTCCTGCAATTCGGAGTGGTTCAGAAAGTCCGAGAACGGCCCGTTGTAGAGCACCTCTCCCCCATGCACCCCAGCCTCTGGCCCCATGTCAATCAGGTGATCGGCATGGCGGATGGTGTCCAAGTTGTGCTCCACCACCACTACGGTGTTGCCGCGTTGCACCAGTTCGCGCAGTTTGCGGATGATGTTGCGGTTCTCCTTGCGAGACAGGCCAATCGAAGGTTCGTCAAGCACGTACAAGACATTGCTCAACGGCACCGACAATTGGTTGGCCACCCGGATGCGCTGCACCTCGCTCGGCGACAACGTATGCGCCGGCCGCGACAAGGACAAGTGCCCCAATCCCAATTCATCAAAGAGCTGCACGTCTCGCACGATGCGGTCCACAATCGCCTGGCCCGCAGGATCCCAGGCTTGCGCCTCAAGCCAGTCTTTAAGCGCATACAATTCCAAGCTCGCCAAGGCGTGGATGGCTTGCCCGTGCACGGTGACGCTGCGGGCGTCTTGGTTCAACCGAGCGCCGCCACAAGAGGGGCAGGTGACCGCATGTACATACTTCAAGATGTTGGCGTTGCGGTCCCGGCGCAGGATGTCCGACATGATGGGGAGTATGCCTCGGTAGTGCCCCTCTTCCCGGGGCTTGGCTTTGATGCCCGACCACTTCAACCGCGATTCCAAGCTGTGCTTGCCAAAGGGGACTTTGATTTTTTCGCTGCCGTAGAGCACGACCTGTTGTTGCTCGGACGTCAGTTCGTTCCAAGGGATATCCACGCTGAACCCTTCGGCGTCGCACACCTGGTTCAGCACGTCAATGGTGACCTGCGAGTACATGATGTACCCCGTGGGCAAGGTGGGCGCCAAGGCCCCTTCGCGCAGTGTTTTAGACGGATCGGCAATGAGTTTATCGAGGCTGATTTCTTCCTGCTGACCAATGCCGTTGCACGTGGGGCATTGACCGGTGGCGGTGTTGAACGAGAACAGCGAGCGCGACAGTTCGATGTCCCGATCGGTTTCCCCTCGCCGCGCAAAGAGCACGCGCAGCATTCCGTACACATCCGAAAGTGTCCCTACCGTCGAACGTACATGCGCACCACTGGTGTGCTGTCCTATGGCAATCACCGGAGAAAGTCCTTCAACCGCCTCCACCTCGGGGCGCGTCAACTTACCCGCAAACTGCACGGCAAACGAAGGCAAGGTCTCCAAGTAACGCCGCTGGCCTTCTCCTGCGACAATGTCAAACACCAAACTCGACTTCCCCGACCCCGAAATCCCGGTCACCACCACGAACTTGTTGTGCGGGATGGCCAACGACACGTCCTTGAGGTTGTGCGTCCGTGCACCGCGGATGGTGATGTGTTTGGGGGTGGTGGCCATGGTCGAAGTTCTAGCACCAAAAGTAGAACGAATGCCCATCTCCTTACTCCTCCTCAACCACCGGCTCCGCAAATAGCCACTCTTCACTTTTCACTTTTAACTCCCCCCAACTCAACCTCTACACCACCCTTTGCACTTCCACGAACCCCCTACCTTCGTTCCATGATTCGTCCTGCAACCTCACACGACCTGCCTGCCATCATCCGGCTACTCAACCACTATATCGCCCATTCCAACGCGGTGTACGAGGAGCAAGCTTGGGATGCCCACAAGGCGCAGACCTGGTTTGATGCCCGTCAATCCGAAGGGTTTCCCGTACTCGTGTATGAAGCAGATGGTGTTGTACTCGGGTATGGGAGCTACGGCACCTTCCGGGCGCGCATGGGGTATCGGTTTACCGTGGAACACTCCGTGTATGCAGATCCTGAGCACCAGGGCAAAGGCATTGGGAAGGCTTTGTTGGTAGCATTGATCGCACAGGCGCGGGCCGACGGGCTGCATTGTATGGTTGGAGCGGTGGACGCGTCCAATGCTGGATCGGTGGCGTTTCACGAAAAACATGGTTTTACCCAAGTGGGAACCTTTCGTCAAGCGGGACGTAAACACGGGGTGTGGCTGGACGTATGCTTTGTGCAGTTGATACTCTGATTCCC
>CAXPZW010000002.1:0-20154 GCA_964221845.1 Luminiphilus sp.
GAGGGACGGTCTGCTCGGCGTAGCCCATGTAGTTGAAGCGCACGCGGTAGGGGCCCACCTTGATCTTCTCGACTTTGAAGTACCCCTTGCGGTCGGTGATGGTGCCATACACGGCTGAGCTGTCACGTAAATGCTCCAAAGCGACGGTCACAAATTCCATAGCGTCTCCGGTAGCGTCGTCCAAGACGCGGCCGTAGACCACTCCAATTTCAGGAGCATTGCCGGGGCCTCCTCCTTTGCGGCCTCCTCTTGGAGGGCCTTGGCGGTCTTGGGCCGAAGCCCCCCAAACGAGCAGCAAGAGCGCAGCAAACAGTGTGATGGTTGGTTTCATATAGAGGCAAAGTTGCGCGCGTTAGACGCACGTAATTACAAGAGGTTTAATGGCGGTTCACAATTCATCCTGCAAATCCGACGGTTCATCCTGTTGCATTTCAAAAGTGGGCATTCTCACAGGACTTTGGCTCCATGAAACAACCCGCTGTACTTCCTATTGTGTTCACAACTGTGCTGGTTTTGCTGGCCGGTGATTGGGACGCACAAGTTACCCTCGAGGGCAAGGTTTGGTCTGGAAAAGCGCCTTGGCCTGGATGGGGGCGTGACCTACTTGCCCGGCCAGGCATTCGGAACCACAAATCCGCGCATGCGTTCTTCGATCATGTTGCCCCGGCGCTCAACCGCGACCAGCATGACCCCTCGGCGGTAGGTATGGATGGCCTCTGCCAACTGACGTCGGGCAGCAGTGTTATCCAAGACTTCGAGCTCACCTTCCAGACTCCAAACCGGAGCCAGCCAGCTGCGTTTGGGCAGCAGTACCCACCACCCCTCAGATCGAAAAAAGTCTTGTGCCTCGTGCAGCCAAAACCAAAATCCAGCGGGATAGCCCGGATGCGAAAACGACGGCGGTTTGTGGGTGAGTACATCGCGGTAGTGGTGAAACAGGTAGCCCTTCATGAGTAAGGCTGGGGCAGGTGCTTGCCAGCGCTGTTCTTGCAAAAAGGCTTGTCCAGCGGGTGTTTCCAATGAGGAAAGTTGCCGATCCAGCTTGTCCATTTTGAGCCTCAGCGTGTCTTGCGCATTGGGCCCGCGCCAGTCGTGCCATTGCTTGGAGTTGTTGTAGCCGAGGTAAAACTTGCAGGCCACTTCCATATGGGTCCAGGTGCCCGATTCGACCTCTTCCAAGATGAAGTCCACTTCGCCTACGGTCTTACCTGCGTCATACAGAGGAACCCCGCTCGCGTGAAGACGAAAGTGCGGACTTTGCTCTAGCCAGAATCGAATGAGCAGTTCAAACCGCTTGCCCAGCAGGCGCGTGGGGTGCTCTTCGAGAAAATCTTCGAGGGGCTTGGGGTGTTCATCCAAGGCCTCTAGCCACGGGAGGTGCGCTTCGAATTGATCGCGAAACCAACGTTCACCTAGGGTGTTGTACCGCTGGCTTTTGCGGTGCTCGGCCATCAAGGGGTTGGAGCCAATGCACCAGGCGAGTTCACGAACGAAAGGATGGAAGAAGCGCACGGAATCAGGTTGGGTATATTTGCCTGAAAGTTAGCGCTCGTGCGACTTCTGGAAACCATTCCGCATCCGTCCTTTCGCATTGCCATTCACGGGTACAACCAAAAGTACTTGCTGGAGATCACTGCGGGTCCGCTCAAGCAGACCTTCACCATTCCCGAGGACCGCGTTTCTGGGCCTGAACAGGTACGAAACATGGTGACCGAAGCGTTTTTGGAGCGCGTCTATCAACGATTCATCGACATGCGGGACGACATGGCCCGCGCACTCATTCCCCCAACTTCCTGATATGGCCGGAAAAATTTCCCTCGCCCTTACAGCTGTGCTTGCAGCTGCTGTCATTTACCTCTTTACCCAACAGGGCAGTACTCCTGCTGAGCCTGCAGCTCAAGAAACCAGCATGCCTGAGGTCGTACCTGCAGAAGGTGGTGCCTTGAACATTGCCATCCTCTATGAAGATTCAGTGTTGGCGAACTACGATTTTATGAAGGCGCGTGAGCCCCGCATCAACGAGAAGCTCCGTAAGAAGAATGCTGATTTGGAGAACAAGGTGCGCAAGTATCAAGAGGAGGAATTGAAGGCACAAAACTTCCTGTCTTCTCCTGAGGCTACCGAGGAGTACTACGTGAGCATCATGCAAGATCTGCAACGCCGCCAAGCCGAGATCGAGCGCATTCAATCGGACATGCAGAAAATTGAGCTCGATTTCCTGACCGATATCGATGAGCGCGTGCAGACTTTCCTCGATGACTTCTGCGAAGAAAACGGCATTGACCTGTTGCTCCGCCACAGTGCGGCCATGCCCATCACCCTCTACCGCGAAGGGGTGCCCGATGTTACCGAAGCTGTGGTTTCTGGCTTGAACGCTGAGTACGCAGCTGAAACGGGTGCCAATGAGTAATTCGCCGTTACAAGCGATTGCCGCGCAAAAGCGCGCTGAGAACATTGTCGAGTATGTGCTGTACGTCTGGCAGATGGAAGACCTGTTGCGCGGTGCATCGTTCAATCCAGATGCATTGCGCGGTTTTTTGGCCGCAGGCATGGAGCCTGATCAGGTCGAGATGGAAATGCGTTGGCTGGCCGAGCTTGGTGGTCGCATGAAGCGCCAAGATGTGATGGAGAAAGGGCACGTGCGCGAGGTGGAAGAAGTCCTTGCCGAGCTGGTCTATTTGCACCGCACGTTGCTAGGAGTCATCAAGGACGAAGGCTACACCAAGGCCTACAAGCAATGCGAACCGGCCATCTTAGATCTGATGGAGCGTTCCATGGGCGCTGCTCGAAACGAGGTCGAGGCGTGCTTGACGGGTGTGTATGGACTGTTGATGTTGCGCCTTAAGAAGCAATCCATCACCGAGGCCACTTCCAAAACATTGCAAGAGATTGCTGGTTTGATGGGGCAACTCGCATTGCACTACAAAACCATGCGGCAGGGCGCCGATCAGGCGTCACTAAATTGAGTTTGGAATGCGTAGGATGGCTTCGAAGCCATCGCCGGGCTGACTGCTGAGCGACAGCATACCTCCGTGGGCTTCTGCGATTCGGTGGGCCAAAGACAATCCCAACCCCAATCCGTTCTTTTCTCGGCTCAGTCCTTCACTGGCTTGCCAAAAGGCTTCGGTGGCCTGGATCACATTGGCCATACCCGGACCTCGATCCTTGATGCGGAAGACGATTTCATCGGATTCAATGCGCAGGAACACATCCACAGGCGCATGTCCGCCAAACTTGAGGGCGTTGTTGATCAAGTGGTCGATGGCCAGTTCCCATGCAGCAATATCCAGGGTGCAGTTGGTTGCACCTACATGTGATTCTGCTCGGATCTCGGTGTCCAGACCAATGCGGTTACGTTCGGTGCATGCTTTGACGACAGTGCCCACTTGGACCGCGTCGATGTGCTCTTTCATCAAGCCGTATTCGTCCCAAAAGGTGTGCAGGAGCAAGCTTTCGGAACTGCGTTGCAGCCGAATGGTGTTCACATCGACCAATCCTTGAATGGCCACACGGTCGTGGGCGTTCAATTGTTGATCGGTGCACAGGATTTGGACCAAACCGCGGATGCGGTTGATCGGAGATTTGAATTCGTGCGTAAAGCTTGACCGAGGCATAGAGGCGCGGCGAAAATAGCAAAAGGCCACCCGCCGAACCAGCCAGACAAGGTCAAGTCACTACGAAAGCAACTTTTGCCGCAGCATGAATTCGAACTGCTTGTTCTGGCGTTCGAGCTGGGCAATCATGCGGTCTTTTTCAAGACTGGTTTTGAACGAGCTCCAGGCCTCGTGGATGAGGTCTTTGATCTCTTGGACGTTGAGGGGTTTGGCAATGATGCGATACACCTTGCCTTTATTCACAGCCTCCACTGCTGAGATGAAATCGGAATGGCCGCTCAGCAGGATGCGTTGGACGTGCGGGTAATCGCGCGCAACAGTTTCCAAGAATTCCACACCAGACATGCCGGGCATGCGTTGGTCGGTCACCACAATCTCGATCTGTTCTTTGTCGATGATGTGGTAAGCTTCAATGGGGTTGTTGGTAACGACAAT
The DNA here is from genome assembly GCA_964221845.1 of Luminiphilus sp. GTDB lineage: Bacteria > Bacteroidota > Bacteroidia > Flavobacteriales_D > Sanyastnellaceae > CAXPZW01. The sequence goes on from CAXPZW010000002.1 coordinate 4,050, forward strand.
GTCGAAATCGCGACGGAAGTTCGCGTTGAAGGAGTCGAGGTTCTCTTGGACGTCGTCCAAGTAGAGCACCTTGGGTTTGGTTGATGTGTTCATTCGCTCAGGTATTCAGAATTGCGTTCTGGGCGCCTTGACTTTTACGCCGTATATGGCAAAAGGTTACGCACCCAAAAGGGGTCAAAAACAAGAAGAGCGAATCGGTACTGCAAACCTTGAGTGGTGATCTCTGGTAGTCAGTCAAATATACCTGATTGGCGGTTTTTTGGCGCTGTTAGGGGGGGGAGTGTTTATAACTTCCTAAGGGGCGGAAATCCAAGGTGGTAGGAATGCAGACCTTTTCAAGAGCAAATTTTGTTTATGCCCGGACCAACGCAAGGGGACCGCGTTCCGGAGTACGATGTGGATTGGTCTTGCACGCCACTGCTCTTCCGTTTGGACATTCCCGAACAGGCGAATGCCTGGGAATCGTTCTGCGCTACATACCCCGACGTGAAGTACGACGATCACCTGGAAACCCAGGTGTGCGAGCTGATGGGAATCCTCGACCCACCTGCCAAGCTGACCGATGCCGGTCGGCTAGAACGTGCATTGGCGCACATCGTCGCTCAAGGCGGCGCTGATGGATACGGAACTTGGGTGTTTTACCCTTGGCTTCAACGCGCAGTGAAGGTCCTCCCAGAATCCGAGTTTGTGCGTGTGCGTACCAATCGGAATCTCTATAAAATCACCCCGGCCGAGCAAGAGGAACTCGGCAAGAAAGTCATCGGTGTGATTGGCATGTCTGTGGGCAAAAGCATAGCACGCGTACTCACCACTGAACGCACTTGCGGTGAAATTCGCATCGCCGACTTTGATCGGTTGGACCTTTCGAATATGAACCGGATCCAAACTTCGTTGGTGAATCTCGGACTTCCTAAGACCACCATTGTGGCTCGTGAAATTGCTGAACAAGATCCCTACATCAAGGTCAAAGTCTTTCCTCAAGGCGTCACGAAAGAAACCATGGAATCCTTCTTGCTCGAAGGCGGCAAACTCGACCTTCTCCTTGATGAGTGCGATTCCATTGATGTCAAAATCCAATGCCGCCTGGCCGCTCGCAAACACCGCATCCCGGTCATCATGGAAACCAACGACCGCGGCATGATCGACATCGAACGCTTCGACCTCGAGCCTGACCGGGAGTTGTTTCATGGGTTGTTGGGTGGGGTTGATCTCAACGGGTTCGATGGCATTGTGAATACTCGAGACAAAGTGAGGTTCGTGGATAGAGTTATCGGTCTTGAAGAGGCGAGTAGTAGATTAAAAGCAGGCATGCTCGAAATTGATCAGTCAACCGAGAGTTGGCCGCAGCTTAGCTCCGAAGTAGCCCATGGTGCAGGTGTTTGCACGTTCTATTCTAGGGTGTTACTACTTGATAGAGATCATCGCAGTGGTCGTTTTCTGCACGAGTTTGATACATCAGAGAAGCTCGACTTCGCCACAGATGTCCAAGATCGAATGTCATGGGAGGACATACTCAAGGTGAAGTTGGGACTGAAGCGAATGACAATGGATAGGGTGCTTCACGCCGAGGCCCCCAACTTGGAAGAGAGAGTAGAGTTATTGACGGAATTGGTGTGGCATTCTCCTTCTGCTGGCAATTTGAAACCCTGGCTGATTAATACTGAAAGGAGAGATGATGGTCTGTGGATTGAATTGAAGAAGCATTCTGTTAAGAGTAATACTGATTTACATGGAAGGGTTGCTGCAATAAGTTTCGGTTGTGTAGTACAGGCTTTCTTTTCACTATGTCAGGCACTTGGAGTCGGTTATGATGCCAAGGAGATCAGCCCAGAAGTTGTCATGGTCGTAGCAACTAGTACAAAGGATGATATTGACTTACGCTGGGTCGAGTTGTTTACTCAGAGAGCCACTATTCGGAAACATGAATCGGACACGAATCCGCTGAAAAACGCTGAAATAGATCGGCTAGCAGCATACTCCGGGCGGGCCGAGGTTCGCCTCATCAGGGAAAAAGAGCAACTAATCAAAGTAGGGGCGATAGTTGGAGATGCAGAAAGAAGCAGGATCCTTGATAAGGAAAGTAGGCAAGATCTTTTTGGATTAGAACTCAATGCAGGTGATCCTTCAGAGCATGGCTTGTTCACCAAGGGGCTCTATTTGGATGAAATTGCTCGTGATGAATTGGATTCAGTTGCGTTAAAACTATTCAGAGATGAAAAGGTCGGAGCACTTTTACAAGAATTGCAGCTCGCGGAAGGGGTAAAGGAAATAGCTCAGGATTTGATTCCGAACTCGCCTGCATTTGGTTTGCTGGCCATTCGGTGTGGGTTGAGCCTAGCAGACTTTTTTGATGCCGGAAAAGAAGTGTTTCGATTTTGGATGTTTGCTCAAGAATTGGGACTATCTCTACATCCCATGTGTAGCGTACCCTATTCATACTATAACAACGTGGAAGGTGCACGGGACCTAGAGTTGAAACAACTCCCACAGGTGTCCATGTCCGCTTTTTTGCGAGCATTCTCTCTAGAGGCTGAAGACGTCCTCGTCCCATTTTCTTTCAGAGTATTGAGCTAATGACTGTCCGCTTTAATCCCAATGGCGCAAACAAAGGGCTGACGACAAATGAGTCTCAGATCAGACTGACCGCGAAGTCATTTTTGGCCTCTAGCAATGATGGACTGTGTCAATTATTCTTGGAAGGTCACCAAGGTGTCCTTAGCGCCTTTGGATTAGAGCCAGATTCTATTCAGAGTTTCAGGCCTTCGTGGTTTGGACGATCAGACGTTGTTGTTTGCATGTTCTTTGATTCGAGAGGTAAGCCTGTTAGTGGGGTTCGAATGCACAGAAAGGGAGATAATAATCTCCCTTTCGAAAGTGCTCTGTTTGATGTTGGTATAGATTCAGAAGACATTGTTAGACAAGCTGATTGGGAGATTTGTGGTTTGTGGAATGATGTCACATACTCGGGAGAATTATTTAGCTATTTGGTTGCCGAGTTTGCCATGAGTTTCTTCGGGTCCCTTTCAGGACCTGGTTTGGTATACAATTTTGCATCGTCCCACACCGACTTCATAACCTCTCCTCTTGGATTCAAACGTTGTTCTGTTCCTTCATTGCAAGGCGACATACCCTACCCAGATGACCGATATGTCACAAGAGTGCTTATCCAAGACAAAAAGGGTTGGTTAGCAACAAAACTTGGACAAAACTGGAGTGATTCGTTTGGAGAGAGAGTTTTTTGGAATGGAAAGCGTGAAATATATCTGAGATATGACCAGTCTCAAGTATACCATTAGCCTTCTTATTGTATTAGGGTCATTTCTTTCGGCCAAGGCTGAGTTAGTCAGTGTGTTCCCGGATGCCAAGATTTATCTCACAGATGGGGGAAATCTGACTTTTGGATCGTGGAGGTCAGGTAGCATGAAGGCCTGGGAAAATTCGAATTCCGTCCCGAATCTGAGCACTCAGCCTAATCCTGTCTGGGTAGTGTTTAAGTTGGAGCCGGTTAATGAATTTGACTATTTAATTGTTGATTGGCCCGCATTGGACGAAGTTGAGATGTGGATTGACGGGAAGATGGTTGAAACATATTCAAACCTAGATCCCAGTGCGCAAATTGACTTGCCCTTAATTCGATTCGACATTACTGGGCGTAGTGGAGAAGTTGGTTTGCTGGTGAAGAATGGCGATAAAATTCAACTACCAATCTACCTTGCGAATGAAATCGACTCATCCTCTTTTCTGAGGAAGCATGATATGTTTTATGGCTTGTTTGCTGGACTCTTGCTGGTAATGCTTGCTTACAATGCGGTGATTGGCATATTTACCCGAGAAAGAGGCTACTACGCCATTACCCTCTATATTTTAAGCGTCTTTCTTACTCAAAGCGGATTTCAGGGTTATGGACTCAAGTATCTCTGGAGTTTTTGGCCTGAGTTTGAGAGAGTGTCCGTGTTCGTATTAAGCCTTGGAGTCGGTTTAGGTGTGATGTTTTTCTTCAACACCTTTACCAAGGCTGACGAGACTTGGCCACGAATTAGATACGTCTTTACTGCTTTTGCCTTCACGTATTGCGCCATTTTGGTAATGGCCATAGGGGGGGTGCAGCATATCGCGTACAATGCAGTTCTCGGAGTTACATTTTTGCTTGCCCTTTTCTTGTTGGGGAGTGCATTTGTACTCGTGCGGAGAGGTAATAGACAGGCATTGTTTTACGCGATTGCGGACGGCATCGTAATTCTTGGAGTATTGATTTATATAGCTAAAGATGCAGGAGCTATTGGATACAACTTTTACATCGAGAGGGCGATATCAATAGGGAGTGCATTTGAAGTCACCCTTCTTTCAATCGCCCTCGCAGACCGCATCAACATCCTCACCGCGGAAAAGAAGCGCTCCCAGAATCGTGCGTTACAGGTCCTAAAAGATAACGAGCGTATTGTGCGCGAGCAGAATGCGTTGCTGGAAGAAAAGGTACAAGAGCGCACCGAGGAACTGGAGAAGAGCAACCAAGATTTGAATGTGGCTTACAAGAGCCTGCAGACCACTCAAAGCCAGCTTGTGGAGGCCGAGAAAATGGCAGGGCTTGGTCAAATGACTGCAGGAATCGCGCACGAGTTGAACAACCCCATAAACTATGTTTCGTCCAACGTGAATCCTCTGAAGCGGGATGTGGACGAGGTTTTCCAGGTGCTCGATGAATACCAGGCGTTCACCAACAAGCACGAGAGCGATGCCGAAGTGGGCAAGATCCGATCCCTGGAAAAAGAGCTGGACCTGCCCTTTTTGCGCATCGAGATTGGTCAATTACTCAAGGGAATTCGCGAAGGGGCGGAACGCAGTGCAGCGATCGTAAAAGGCCTGAGAACCTTCTCGCGTTTGGACGAGGATACGCTGAAGTTGGCGGACATTAATGACGGCCTTGAGTCCACGCTGGTCATCCTGAAGTCGAATTACAAAGGGCAGTGTGAAGTGGTCAAAGAATTGGATCCAAATCTGCCCCAAGTGGAGTGCTACCCGGGCAAATTGAACCAGGTGTTCATGAACATCCTCAACAATGCCATCCAAGCCACCGTCGACTCGAATCGCGACCGTGAATCTCGAGAAGTGCGTGTGAGTACAAAGACGGCTGATGGTCAGGTAGAGGTGCATATCGCTGACAATGGCGCTGGTATGAGCGAAGAAGTCAAGTCGCGCATATTCGAGCCATTCTTCACCACCAAAAAAGTGGGAGAGGGCACCGGCCTAGGGCTTTCCATCGTCCTTGGGATCATTGAACAGCACAACGGAACCATCCACGTCGAATCGGCACCGGGTGAGGGCACCGAATTCGTGATTACCTTACCTTTAAAGCCAGCGTAAGTCGCATTCGTATTCATGGCTTCTGACAAAATCAAGGTCCTCTACCTCGACGACGAGGAACAGAACCTCCACGCATTCAAGGCCTCCTTTAGAAGGGAGTTCGACATCTTCACTACCACAAGTGCCCAGGATGCTGTTCAGCACCTGAACGAGCACGAAGTGCACGTGGTGATCTCAGATCAGAGGATGCCCGATGTCAGCGGGGTGGAATTCTTCGAAATGATCATTCCCGATTTTCCAGACCCGGCCCGTATTCTGTTGACCGGATATTCGGATTTAGAAGCTGTGATCGATGCGATCAACAAAGGGCAGATCTTCCGCTACCTCACCAAGCCCTGGGACGAGAACGACGTCCGCATGTCCATCAAAAACGGCTTTGACATGTGGGAGAGTCGTGTGGAACTGCGCGAGCGCAACCAAGCCTTGCAAGCCGCCAACGAAGAGCTCGAGCAATTTGTGTACAGTGCATCCCATGACTTGCGAGCGCCGTTAGTATCCATCAAAGGGCTGTTGCGAGTGGCCAAGCAAGAGCCTGAGGCCAACCTGCCCGGGTACATCTCCTTGATCGAACGCAGCATCAACCACCTCGATGGTTTTGTGTGCGACGTGATTGATTACTATCAAAACCGCAAGTCCGACGTTGCCCTCGAAATGTGCGACCTTCAATCTTTGTGGAGTGCGGTGGTCGACAGCGTTGGCGGCGACCATGGATTGCGCGGGCTTCAGGTCAGTGGCACACAAGCGTTGCCTTCCTTGCTGTCTGATCGCTTGCGTTGGCGTATGGTGTTTACCAATGTGTTGACCAATGCGGTCAAATTCCAGGATCCGGCCAAATCGGTTTCTACTCTCGTGATTGAGGTGGAAGAGCGCGATTCGGGTTGGCAGATTGCCTTCAACGACAACGGCGTCGGAATGAGTCGTCAGACCGTCCAGCAGGCCACCGATATGTTCTACCGGTCGGATCGTCAGGGAAAAGGCGCAGGATTGGGTTTACACATTGTCAAACAAGCCGCAGAAGCACTGGGTGGAACCTTGAGGCTTCAATCGCAACCGGGTGTGGGAACTTCCGTATCCTTGTCAGTACCAAAACCCCAAGCCGCCACAGATGCGTGATCTACACGTCATCCTCATCGACGACAACGATGTTGACATCATCGTCAACTCCAAACTCATCGTGCTCGCTGGGATCACCGAGAGCATCGTGCCGTTTACCGGAGGGGAGGAGTTTTTGACCCACCTCCAGGAGAATCCCCAGACTGTACGGCCGGGAAATACTGTGGTGTTGATGGACATTCAGATGCCGGGGATGGACGGGTTCGAAGCGCTCGAGCGCTTTGTGAACGAACAGCCCGACGCGGCCAAGGGATGCCACATCTTCATGCTTTCGTCCTCCATAGATAAAGGGGATATCCGCCGTGCGGAAGACATCCCCTACATCATCAAAGTCTTGGAAAAGCCGCTCGACGTATACAGCTTGAAGCGCTACGTCGATGCGGAGGCTACTTGAGGTAGCGCCAATCCATTCCTGCTTTCAAGTTTTTCACGCACGCGTACATCAGGCGAATCACGTTCTCCACGTCATCCTTGTGCGCGGTTTCCACTGTCGTGTGCATGTAGCGCAACGGCAAGCTGATCAGTGCGCTGGCAACGCCCATATTGCTGTAGGCAAAGGCGTCTGTGTCCGTACCTGTGCTGCGTGAGGCGGCCAGGCGTTGGAACGGGATCTTCTCTTCATTTGCGGTATCCACGATGAACTTGAGCAGGTTGTTCTGAACGGCAGGGCCTGTGGTGAGGACGGGCCCCGAGCCGGCTTTGGTGTCGCCTTCCACCTTGCGGTCGATCATCGGAGTGTGGGTGTCGTGACAGACGTCGGTGACGATGGCCACATCGGGTTGAATGCGTTCGGCGATCATTTGCGCACCGCGGAGTCCAATTTCCTCTTGAACTGCGTTGGTGATGTAGAGTCCGAAGTCCAGCTTGTCTCCGTTCTCCTTCAGCAGGCGGGCTACTTCTGCGATCATGAAGCCGCCCATGCGGTTGTCCAGCGCACGGCCGGTGTAGAACTTCTTGTTCAGCACCATGAAGTCCGCGTCAAAGGTGATCACGCAGCCCACGTGGATGCCGAGTTTTTCGACCTCTTCTTTACTTTGAGCACCCACATCCACGTGAATGTTTTTCATGGATGGGGCTTCTTCTTTGGCCCGGTTGCGCGTGTGGATGGCCGGCCAGCCGAACACGCCTTTCACCATGCCGTTGTCGGTGTGGATGTTGACCCGCATCGATGGCGCGATTTGGTGGTCCGAACCGCCGTTGCGACGCACATAAATGAAACCGTCAGAGGTGATGTAGTGCACGAACCAAGAAATCTCATCGGCATGGGCTTCCAGCACCACTTTGTACTTCGCGTCAGGATTGATCACTGCAGCTACCGAACCATAGGTGTCCACGATGTAATCGTCTACATATGGCTTCACATAGTCCAACCAAATTTTTTGTCCGGGTGATTCAAAACCAGTCGGGGATGTGTTGTTCAAATATGTTTCCATGAAGTCCAGTGACGACTTCTTGAGGATGCGCTTTTTGGCCATGTTGGTGATTTTGCTTCAAAGATGGGCAAAGAGCAGATGCCCTCGATGCGCGTGGACTGAGAACATCTGTTAAGCCTGACAGTTCTCGAAGAGAAGGGGCGCCTTTTTGGCCGAACTTGCCGCGCGTTTTATGGATTCACTGTCTCAAATTGTTCTCGGCGCTTCGGTAGCCGAGGTGGTCGTTGGCCGCAAAGTCGGCAACAAGGCCATCCTGTGGGGAGCCATCGCAGGCACCTTGCCAGATCTCGATGTCATCAGCAACGCGTGGTTGAGCGAGTTTGCGGCCATGAGCTCGCACCGCGGTTTTACCCATTCGCTGCTGTTTTGTGTGTTGGCCGCTCCGGTGTTGGGGTGGATCATCCACCGCATCTATGCCCCCGGCCAGCGCAAACAGGAGGAACGACTTCAAAAGCTTGCGGCTGAAGGCGGAGTCTTGGACATGGAGCGCCCAAGCATCAAACTGAAAGGGTATGCCTCGCGGTACAATTGGAGCATGATGGCGTTTTGGGTTTTCCTCACCCATATAGCGTTGGATTGCTGCACCACCTGGGGCACCATGGTGTTTTGGCCCAGTGACTTCCGCGTGACCACAAACAGCATTTTCGTAGCCGATCCTTTGTATACCGTGCCCTTCATGCTCTTGTTGATTGCGGCTATGTTCTACAACCGCCGTCGTAAGGCCCGACGTGTGTTGAATTACACCGGGCTCGTGCTGAGCACCTTCTACCTCTCTTTGGGCCTGGTCAACAAAGCGCGCGTCAACCCTGTGTTTGAACGGTCCTTTGCGGCTCATGACATGCCAGTCATTCGTTACGAGTCACGTCCTGCACCGCTGAATATTCTATTGTGGATGTGCAGCGCCGAGACCGAAGAGGGCATTTACCTCGGTTTTTACTCGGTCATGGATGAGGACGAGGAGATTGCGTATCGCTACTTCCCCAAGCAGCACGCATTGCTAGGGGATTATGCCTCGCATCCCGACGTGAAAAAGATCATCCACATGTCCGACGACTACTACGTGGTCCGAGAAGGGGATGATGGTTTGGAGATCTACGACCTGCGCTTTGGACTCATGTCCGGATGGGACGGCCAAGGAGACGAGGACTTTGTGTTCCGGTACGACTTGATTGGTTCGCCCACCGACTTGCTTGTGGATGTCTCAGATCCACCCCAACCCGACAGTGAAGAGGCCGCGGAGTTCCTCAGCCTCTTCTACCGCCGAATCATGGGAGACAAGACCGCGTCTATCGACGGATCCAAGTAACCTGCGCCGCGCTGCCGCCTTGCAGCACGCGAATGCTGTACCAGCCTGATTCTAGGCGTTCGGTATCGAGTTCCAACGTATTCATGCCCGATTGGGTCAAATGCTGGCTGCGTGACACCACGCGCCCTTGTGCGTCGGTGATGTGTACGTAAGCAGTACCTCCGGTTTGGCCGGGGAAGCGCAACGTGCATTGGCCCGATCCCGGGTTCGGGTAGGCTTGCAGCCATTCGGATTGGACGGGTTGTTCTTCTACGCTGACCACACCGAGGTTGATGTTGTCGAGGTAGATGTTGTTGCCGTTGTCCGAAAGGAACCAGAATTGGAACTGCGTGTGCGGCGTGCGGTCCGAGTCGGGCACTTCAAACTCGAAGTATTCCCATTGGTCGTTGTCGGTGGGTACAAAGGCATCGGTGGTGGGGGTGTTGTCGCCTTGGAGGTCACCTGAAGATGCTGTGATTTGCTCGCGCAGACTCCAGCTTTCACCGCAGTCGGTGCTGGTGTAAATGCGCAGGCGGTCGTTGGTGTCGTCGGTGATCTGCGCGTAGGCCACACGGAAGGTCATGATGTACTGGTTGGCCGTATCCAAGTTGTACGGCTGAGAGCTCAGTGCATAGCTGTTCTCCACATCAATCGTGTAGTTGTTGATCCACGCACTGTGATCGCCTCCGTAGCTGGCTTGGTTGGTCACACTCCATCCGTTGCCGTCTGCGTCCTCGTCTGGGGTCCAAACCCCGGGTGCGAATTGCAGGTCGGTGTATTCAAAGCCTTCGTTGATGAAGGTTTCGGTGCTGAGGGTATCGTACACGAAAATGCAGCCTTCGCAGGTGTAGGTCGAGGCGCCTGCGGCGTTGGCGGTTTCGAGGGTGAAGCCGTACATGCCTGGGGTGTCGTAGGTGACCCAGCCGTTGGCTTGGTCCAGGGTGCCAGGAGCGCCGCCTTCGAAGCTCCAGGTCCAACCTGGTACGTTGCCGGTGGACTGGTCTTGGAAGAAGACAGAGTCGCCCACACATACAAAGGCTGTATTGTACGAAGCCGCAGTAGATGGTGCCTCAGATGGTGTGGTCCACAAGTCTGAAATCCACATGCCGCGACCGTAGGTGGCCGCCACCAGTTTGCCGGCGTCGGTGTTGATCATCATTTCGTTGACGATCACATGGGGAAGCCCGCTGTTGAACGATTCCCAACCGGCGAGGTTGTCGTCCTTGTAGTACACGCCAAAGTCGGTGCCGATGTACACGGCGTTGTCTTCGCTGTCCATCAGGGCCAAGCAGTTGGTGGGGATGTTGGGCAGGTTGCCAGACATGTTTTCCCACGAAGCTCCGCCGTCCAGCGAACGGTAAAGTTTGTTGCCTCCGGAGAATCCGCTGAAGGTCACCCACACCTCGTCTGCGTCGAGTTGGCTTGCGGTCACCGAGGTCATGGTCAAGCTCGGTAGGCCGGCAGAAACGTCTTCCCAATCACCACCACCGTCAGCGGTGCGGTAGAGGCGTTGGTTGGTACTGGCGTAAATCACATTCGGGTTGGCCGAACTCATGGCCAAGTTCTGGAACTGGGTACCGGCGAAATCAGAAATGACCGTCCAGCTGCTGCCCAAATCAGAGGAGCGCCATACATTTTCATATCCGGAAATCAAGATGTCCGGATTGACTGGGCTCATGATGTAAGGCGTGACCCAGGCGCCATTTTCGTCGATGCCTTCGGTGGCGCCTTGCCATTCGATACCGCCGTTGGTAGAACGTCGGATGCCACCGTATTGTGAGGCTCCAAACAGAATGTCGGGGTCGGTAGGATGCACGATGGCCTCCATGCCGTCGGCACCCAACACGTGGAACCAATCACCGTCACTGAGCAAGTTGCAGCCGTTGTCTTGAGCGCCTGCGATGATGTATTCAGGATCGGCTGGAGACATGCCAAAGCGGTAGTACTGGGCGATTTCCAAACCGGACGATTTGTTCGAGAATGAGTTGCCATTGTTGGTGGAACGGAAGATGCCACCGTCCGAACCGCACCACAAGATGTTGCCTTTGTAGCCAAGATATTGGATGTCAGCGTGCACGTAGTTCTGCGTGTTGCCGAGTACCCAGTGGGCGTTGATGCTCCAGCTGTTTCCACCATTGGTGGATTCCCAGAGGTTGACTCCGCCCACGAAGATGTGGTCCGCGTCGTTCGGGTTGGCGCAAATGTCTAGGTCGTACCAGCCCTGGCCTCCACCGCCTTCGCCATCCATCGACCAGCCGAGGATGTTGGGGGAATCGGCCGCAGTACTCCAGCTGTCGCCTTGGTCTTGGCTTTCGTAGACGCCCAGGAAGCCGTAGTCCCAGCTGTTGGCCGCCAGAATGTATACGCGGTCTGGATCATCTGGGCTCACAGCGAGCTCCATGCGCTGGGTTTCGCTGTCGGAGGGGAGGTTGTCGTTGACCAAGTCAAAGTCTTCGCCCCCATCCGTGGATTTGTAGAAGCGGTCGGTGCAGCAGTACACCACATCCGGGTTGGTGGGGTGGAATTCCAGGTCGTGGACATTTCCGCTGCGCACCAAGTACCAAGTGAGTCCGCCGTTGACGGTTTTGTAGAGGCCTTCGGTACTCCAGACAAACAAAGTCTCGGGGTCGTTCGGGTGCATGCTAATGCCGTGCGAACGGATGTTTTCTTCGATGCTCCACACCATGCCGGTGGTGGACCAGGTGGCGCCGCCGTCGGTGGTTTTGAGCACGCCCATGCCGTAGTTGGAGTTGCCGTGTCCATCACCGGTGGCAATGTAAATCACGTCGCCGTCTTCGGGGTGGACAGCGATGCCGTTGACGCCCAAGGTGGGCAGGTTGTCGGTAAGCGGGGTCCACGAGTCGCCGCCATCGGTCGAACGCCACAGGCCGCCGGAAGGGGCGCCGATGTAGACGATGTCCGCATCCGAGGGATCGACGGTCATGGAGTTGACGCGGCCGTTGCCCGGGTTGTTGGCGTAAGCGGCCTCCCATTCGGCCATGCCGAGCGAGGTCCAGTTGCCGGCGTCTTTGGTGTTGATGCCTTTTTGTCCGAATTCAGCGAGGTAGGTATTCCAGTAGTCGGCCTGGCCTTCGCCGTCCATGCGGCGCTCCCAGAAGTACTTCATGCGCTCGAAGGGCTTGATGCCTTTGCCGGTTTCCAGTTGGAACTCGGTCAAGCCTTGCCGGAATGCCGCGTCGATCTCTTCAAACGGAGCGTTGTCTTCCATGAGCTCGTTCCAGGTTTGGGCGTGGAGCGCGCAGGAAAGGGTGAAAAACAGGAGAAACGCGCCAAAGCGCAGCGGGAAGTGCTGGGGGGATGCAGGTTGAAACATGTGTTGTGAACAGCGTTTGGGTCAAATGTAACCACCGCAGGGGCAGTGAATGTTTCAATCCGGTCACAAATCAGTGCGAAACGCGGACCTTTGTCGCATGCGCTTTGGTGAACGCAAACCCATCAGAACCGCCGACGGCAGCTTTTCCTTGGAATTGGCTGACGGTACGGAGACCTACCACAGCCGCCACGGTGCGCTGCAGGAGAGTCAGTACGTGTTCATTGCCCAAGGCTTGGAACCGCGGGCCTCCCAAGGGTCGCTGACCGTGCTTGAGGTGGGATTTGGGACCGGACTGAACGCACTGCTCGCATGGGCCTGGGCTGAGAAACACGGTGTGCGCGTGCACTTCATCTCCTTGGAAACCTACCCGCTCAGTGAAGCCGAGTGGTCGGCGTTGTCCTTCGAGGTGGAAGTGGCTGATCAGCGCAACGCCTTCGCGCGCATGCATCAAGCCGATTGGAACGTGCCGGTTGCTCTTTCCGAGTCCTTTGTATTGGAAAAACGCACCGATTCTTGGCTCACCTTCGCGGCAGAGGGTGTGGCCGATCTCGTGTTTTACGACGCCTTCGGCCCACCCACCCACCCCCAAATGTGGACCGCCCACACCCTCTACCGCGCCGCCCGCGCCCTCAAACCCGGAGGCGCATTGGTCACCTACTGCGCCAAAGGCGTTGTGCGCCGCCGCTTCCAAAGCGCCGGCCTCGAAGTGGAGCGCCTGCCCGGCCCGCCCGGCAAACGCGAAATGCTCCGCGCCAACCAACCCGATCCGGTACCCCCTGCACCGACGCGCTTCAACTTGCGTGCATACATGCTGCTGCTGAATGAGGCCGAGGATGCCGTATTGGTGGCCGACGAAGTGATCCACGGCCATGCCATGACCAAGTTTCCGGGAGGAGGTGTTGAGTTTGGAGAAGGGCCCGAAGATGCCGTGCTCCGAGAGGCGCTCGAAGAGCTGGAGCAGGAAGTGGAAATCACCGGGCATTTCTACACCACCGGATTCCATCAAGTCAGCGCGTTCCGCGCCACCGATCAGCTGGTGAGCATTTACTACCGGGTCAAATTGGTGAAGCCGCAAGCGTTCCCTGTGCTGGAGGCCGATTCACCGAGCGATCCAGAAAGTTCGCTCCAGTTCCGTTGGGTGCCGCTTGATCGCATCGCCAGCTGGTCGCTGACCTATCCCATCGATCAAAAAGTGGGGGAGATGCTCGGGGCCTAGACGCCCAAGCGCTTTTGCACCATGTCGTCCACCACCGCATGCAGGTGGCGTGGTGAAAGCGTGCGCCAACCAACTTCTTGCAGCCGTCCTCCCAGCACAAAGTAGCTGTCCACGTTGACCGCCTCGAATTCGGCGAGCACGTGTTCGCGGAAGTTCAGCAGTGCAATCCACCCTTCGGCGTCATCGGCCTCCTCGAACCACTCCTCGTAGTAGCAATCGTCTGAGGAATGGAAGTTGAGCACGTTCTCGCCAATCAGGATGAATTTGTGGATGCCTTGCAACATCATGTGGTCGGCGATGTCGCGCTTGAGGATCATGATGTCGTTGTGCAGCGCGTCGTTCCACTCTCCGATCATTTCAATGATGGCGTACCCGTCGTCGTAATCGGCGTAGAGGATTTTAATGAACAGGGTGGAAGACCCCATGTTGTCCCACTGGGGGTGGATGTAGTAGTTGTAGATCTTCTGGGTGTACTGGAATTCGTTGTACTTCTGCTCGTAAAAGGGCGAGAGTGGGTCTTCACTCGAGATGTAGTGTTCGCGCCAGCGGTAGTAGGGTTCGATGTCGTGCACAGGTTCTTCCTCAGGGCAGCAGCGCTTCCAGTGCGGCGCGCACGCTGCCGTATTTCTTCAAAGTGGCTTCCGCTTCGGGTGCGTCGAGGTCGAGGGCTTCCATGAGCATGCGTGTGCCTCGGTGCACCAGCTTGGTGTTGCTTAACTGCATATCCACCATTTTGTTTCCCTGTACACGGCCAAGTCCAATCATGCAGGCGGTCGAGATCATGTTCAGGATGAGCTTTTGCGCCGTGCCGGCTTTCATTCGGGTGGACCCGGTCACAAACTCAGGGCCTACCACGCAGGCAATCGGACAATCTGAAACCTCCAAGAGCGGTGCTCCTGGATTGCAGGTGATGCAGCCGGTGGGAATGCCTTGTTCTTGACAACGCTTCAAAGCGCCAACAACGTATGGAGTAGTGCCTGAGGCAGCAATGCCCACCACCATGTCTTTGTCGGAGATGTTGTGGGCTTGCAAGTCGGCCCAACCCAGTTCGGCGTCGTCCTCCGCAAATTCCACGGCTTTGCGGATGGCGCTGTCGCCCCCGGCAATGAGCCCAACAACAAGCCCGTGATCCACCCCAAAGGTGGGCGGGCATTCCGAGGCGTCCACCACGCCTAAGCGTCCGCTGGTGCCTGCGCCAATATAGAAGAGGCGTCCGCCGTTTTTCAATTGGGTGGTGGCGCGTTCCACCAAGGCTTGCACATGCGGCAGCGCTTGTTCTACGGCTTGTGGAACGGTGTGGTCTTCGCGGTTGATGCCGGCCAAGAGTTCGGCCAAAGGCATGCGCTCCAGGTTTTGGTAGCGCGATTCGCTTTCGGTTACAGAGGGGGCTTTCACAGTCACAAAGGTAGTCGCCTCTGCGGCCAATTGCGAGCGGCTTTGGCCCGAAATATGTGTACGCCCCCCCGACAGACCCATGCAACCCTTCCGTTGGAACACCGGGTCATTTGGACGTTATTTGTTGATCAAAATCTACTTCTCGGAATGCTTCGAATTTCTGCTATTGCACTCCTGTTGGTCGTAGCTGCCTCCAGCGCGGCCCAAACCGACACCACTGACGCCGGCATCTTGGGTGGGGTCACCATGCCCAAACTGCTCAAGGCCAAGCACGAATTCAACGAGAACAACATGCGCGGCGCGCTCATCCTTTACCGCGAGGTGTTGGATGTGGAACCCGCCAACGACGACGCGCTCTACTGGACCGCACGTTGCCACTACGAGCTGCGCAGCTATGACCTTGCCGAGGAATACTTGGGCAAAGCCCTAACGGTGAACCCCAAAGTGGCTGATGACGCGGACTTCCACTACGGCCGCATCAACCACCGTTTGGCCCGATTGGACAAAGCGATTCGCTATTTCGAACGTTACTTGGAAACCGTGCCTGCGCGCAGTTACGAGGCAGAATTGACCCGCACCTGCATCGCTCAGTGCAACTTTGCCAAGGAGCAAATGGAGCACCCTGTACCGGTGGAGATTACCAACATGGGCCGCGCCATCAACTCGCGTTTTGACGATTATACCCCGTCCATCACAGCCAAGGGGGACTTGATGCTCTTCACCTCACGCCGTTCGGGCCGCGAAGACAGTCAAATCGATGAAGGGGGCGACTACAAGTTCTTCGAGGACATCTACTACAGCGAGTGGTTGGAAGACAAACAACGTTGGTCTTCGGCCTACCCGGCAGACGGTGAGGTAAACACCCCCACCTACGATGCGGTACTGAGCGTCACCCCAGACGGACGTCGCATGTACCTCTACAAAAACAACCGCGGAAGTGCGGGCGACATTTTCATTTCCAGCTACGA
>CAXPZW010000003.1:0-72426 GCA_964221845.1 Luminiphilus sp.
CCCGATGCTTTGATTGGGAAGTGCCCAAAGAGTGGAGCATCCGCGATGCCTATATCCTGACTCCGGACGGGCAAAAAGTGGCCGATTTTCAGGTCAACAATTTGCACGTGTTCAACTACTCGGCTCCAGTAGACCAAGAAGTCAGCTACCAGGAGTTGGCTGGGCACGTGCGCACCCTGCCCAATCAGCCCACGGCCGTCCCCTATGTGACCACCTATTACCGTGAACAGTGGGGCTTTTGCCTGGACCACAACACCTGGGCTTCGTTGCCACAGGAAGGCACCTACCGCGTGGTGGTGGACTCGGAGTTGAAGGACGGATCGCTGACCTACGGCCAAGCGGTGATCGAAGGTGAAAGCCACGAGGAGGTGCTCATTTCTACCTACCTCTGCCACCCCAGCATGGCCAACAACGAATTGAGCGGTCCGTTGGTAGCAGCGTTCCTGTACCAACAATTGGCGGCCGGTCCCAAGCCACATTACACCTACCGTTTTTTGTGGGCCCCGGAGACCGTTGGCGTCATTGCCTTCCTCAGCAAATGGGGAGAGCACCTACGCGAGCACCTGCACGCGGGCTACGTACTCACGTGTTGCGGAGACCGCGCTCCGCTGACCTTCAAGATGTCCAAGCACGAAACCTCGGCTGCTGATCAAGTGGTCAAGCATTTGCTTGCCCAGAGCGGTCAAGCGCACCACGTGATTCCTTTTGCTGTGGGTGGAAGCGACGAACGGCAGTACTGCAGTCCCGGCTTCAACCTGCCAGTGGGCAGCATCATCCGTTCGCGGTACCAGACCTATCCAGAGTACCACACTTCGCTGGACAACAAGGCGTTCATCTCTTTCCCCCACTTGGAGGAAACGGTGCTGTTCATGGGTGATGTATGCCAAGCATTGGACCTCAATCAGCACTACGTCAACCGCATTCCCCACTGCGAACCGCAACTGGGCAAGCGCGGCTTGTACCCCGATGCGGTCAATCCCGACGACAACCGCACCCAATTGCACCGCTTGCTGCACCTGCTGACATGGGCGGACGGCGAACACGACCTGCTGGCCATTGCCGACAAGCGCGGCGAGTCCCTCCTTGACTACCGCGACGCGGTGCGAGCATGCCAGGACAAAGAGCTGTTCTGATGGGCTACGTAGCGTTTTCGGACCTCAACAACATGCTGGACGAGCACCTTTCGGATACTGCTGTGTTTGATGGAGCGCTGTTCAACTACCTCAAGGTGGTCCAACACGGACTCACCTATTGGGCCAACGGGTTTGAGCAAAAGAAACTGCGCACGCCATGGGGCAAATCCACCACGCTTCTCAAGGCCTATTACCGCCTGCGTGCGCTGCGAGACAAACGGGCCGGACAGGCTCCCATGCTGACTTCATTGTTGGTGCTCGAGAATGGCCGCCACATGACCGATGCGCATGGCAAGACCGGATCTGCCTACTACCATCACCTGCGGCGCAGTGTGGATGCAAGTGTGCAAACCACCTTGCTGATGCGCCCGAAGTCGCCCTTGCGCGATGGGTGTGACTATGTGGTGGAAGACTTGCAACGCAGCTTGCCCGCACTACACCTGAGCCAACACGGAGAGGCGTTGATGCTGGACATCCAACGGGTGCTCAAGCAAATGCGAGCTTCTGGACGTTTTCCAAAGGACAGCTGGGTGTACCTCACCTCGGCCTTTCACGTGTTTTTTGAGCAATTCCTGTTTTGGGACGCGTTGCTTGCGGACCGTGGGGTAGAAACCTGCGTGTTTGACAACCACTACCACAACGAAGGGTTGTTGGCGGCCCTGCGCTTGCACCGGGTGCGCAGCATTGAGATCCAACACGGTCTCATTGCCGAAAACGACTTGTACTACGTCTATCCGGAGTACGTGCGCAAGGTGCGTGACCGCGCGATGTTCCCCACCGACCTGTGTCTGTACGGCCAGTTTTGGAAGGATGTGGTGGCCAAGGGACACGAACGCGATCCTGAGCGCATGCACGTCATCGGAGACTACACCTACCTCGGAGGTCAGCCGCTACCCACGACAGATCACAAGCAAAACGCCGTGTTCATCACCGCGCAAAAAAACATGGGAGACGCCTACATTCCTTACCTGGAAGGGCTGGCCACCTTGCTGGCTGAGAAGCACCCCAAGTGGAAGCTGTGGGTCAAGCTCCATCCGTTGGAGAAGGAGCCGGAGCGCTACCAAGCCTTGCAGGGCGTCACCGTTTATGGCAACGAGGCCAATCTGCTCGAACTGCTTGCCCAGAGCAGCATTCACATCAGCATTTACAGCACCACCTTCTTTGACGCTATAGGTCTGGACACCTTGAACCTCTCGCTGCAGGACTACAGCAGCTCGGCAGACTATGCGCGCGAGATGGTGGACAACGGCGTGGCCCTGCCTTTGGCGCCCGACGCAGACCCTGTGGAGGTGTATGAGCGCACCTCCGTTGCCGACACTGCATTTGGCGATCGGCACCGTTTTTACCAACCTTTCGATCCCGAAGCTTTCCGCGCCGTATTGGCCGTGAAGACTGAAACCCCAACATCATGAACGTACTCGCCATCACCCAGGCCCGCATGGGTTCCACCCGATTCCCCGGAAAGATCTTGGAGAAGGTGCAAGACAAAAGCCTGCTTCAAATGCACGTGGAGCGTATCAAGCAGGCCAAGACCATTGATCAGTTGCTGATCGCCACCACCGTGCACGAGCACGATTCGCCCTTGGTGGCCTTTGCGGCGGAGATGGATTGCTTGAGCTACGCCGGCAGTGAGGCCGATGTGTTGGACCGCTTTTACCAGGGCGCATTGCAGCACCGCCCGCAGTGGTGTGTACGCTTGACATCGGATTGTCCGCTGGTGGACCCCGCCTTGATCGATGCCATCGTGACGCATGCCTTGGACAACGACTTGGATTACTGCTCCAACACCTTGGTGGAACACTTTCCCGATGGCCAGGACATAGAGGTGTTCAAGTTCGCCGCTCTTGAGAAGGCTTGGTGTGAGGCCGAACTCGGCAGTGAGCGCGAGCACGTGACGCCTTATTTGAAAAAGCACAGTTCGTTCATGGGAGAGGACCTGTTTGCATCTGCGAACTACCCCTGCAAGGCCGATTTCAACCACGTGCGTCACTGCGTGGATGAGGTGGTCGACCTTGAGGTCATTCGCAAATTGGTGGAGATCAATGGGTTCGATGCCGATTGGGAAACCTACACCACAACCTATCTCGAGCACCATGATATACGCAAGCTAAATGCAGATGTGGTGCGGAATGAGGGCTACCTGAAGTCGCTAAAATCCGATGAGACCTGATGCAATTGAGCATGGCAGACCCTGTTTTTCAGGATGTCGAACGCACAAAATCAACGGAAAGCGTGTAAATTGTTCTTGAACGACATCCTTTTGATCATGTATCGAACGCTTTCCATTCTCCTAGCAGCTGTGCTGTGTGCACCGTTGGCGTGGGCACAAGGAGATACGCCAGCCACCGCTGGAACGGTTGCTACTCCCTTTTATACGTTGGGTTCCCCGAACGCAGGTACGCTCGTAGGTGCTACTGCCTCTGGTGTGGTCGCAGATGGGAACCTAGATCGTTTTTACCATTTCGTGGCCGAAACTCAAGGATTGAAGATTGAAGTGGTTCCCACAGGCTTTGATGCCCGTGTAGAGGTGTTGGACTTGGCCGAAACCGTCTTGGGTACAGAAGATGTGACCGGTGCAGGTGGAACTGAAACCATGTTCGCCAACTTCCTAGTCCCGGGCAACGAGTATTACATCCGTGTTTCGGCCTCATCTGACGGTGCCTATACCTTGTTGACCGAGGTGCTTCCTGAGGCGGAACTCCGCGCTAATTACTCCCCCGATCCGCCAGTAGATGCCGGTCTTGTGGGGTACAAAATGGGTGACCAAGCCAAGCGCAACAACATCAACACGACGGTCTATCCCGTAAACTTGACCGGATTTGTGCAAGCCACCATGTGGGAGTTTGTGGACCAGTTGGACGGATCGATCTACACGCACACGGTTACTGGGTCTAACGGGACGCTGGTGTTGGATGATGTGGCGATTCCTGCGCTCTTGTGCTTTGGCCGCACCTACGATGTGCGCGTGCAACTGCGCATGGAAGCCAAGTGGTGCGGATGGGGGCCTGCGCGTGAGCTCATCACTGAAGCCGTTCCTGATGTATACGTGTTGCCACAATACTTGAACACCAGCCAGCTGTTGCAACCGGGATTCCTGCGCACCAACTACTTGGGCGATGGGCAGGCCATTGAGTGGCATTTGGAGACCAATCAAGGATCGCCCGACGGGCCTACCGTAATCGATTACAGCGGTATAGGCAACTCCACCTACATTTATTTCCAGAATGTGGAGTGCATGCGGTATAACAAAATTTATTCGGTTGAGGTGCGCGCCCAGTATTGTGGCGTGTGGGGTCCTTGGAGCGCTCCTGAGGCCTTCTACACCAGCCCATTGCCTTACACCAACGTGCGTCCTGAGTTCTGTGACCTTGAGATGTATGTGGGCGATGGCCTCTTCTCAGAATTCATCGAAGGCGCCGATCAATACGCGTGGCAAGCCGCCCCGATCGATCCTGACGACGAGACCATGACCCCGATTGGCCCGGCATTGGTGACCACCACACCAACCACCACCTTGACCCTTTCGGCCCTCGGATTGGAATGGGGACAATCGTACCGCTTGGGCTGCAAGGCCATTTTGGGTACCGCAGACGAGTGCGACGATTACCAGGAAGGGGACTACGGTTATTTCTGCCCCATCCACATCATTGACCCTTCGGCGTTTGTTACCCCAGGCGAAGGCATGGCTGCAGAAGGTCCTGAGACCGAGCAGATCTATGCGGATGATCGTTTGGAAGTGGTTTCTACCAGCTCAGACAACATCCTGACCTTGGATGTCGCTTCAGCGGATTTTGATGGCTACACCGACTTTATGGTGTTGGACATGCAAGGCCGTTTGGTGGCCACCCAACAACTGGTGGTGACGCCAGAAATGAACCGGGTACAGTTTGCCATGAACAAGGACCTGCCCATGGGCGTGTACTTGGTCAAAGCCACCCAAGGCGACCAGCAATTGGACGCCAAGTTCATCATTCACTAAGGGTTTCGAAAAGACTTATTGGATCGCCAGCTGTTGACGGCTAGCGGTTGCTCCATTGCGCACTTCTACCACGTAGAGGCCACTGCTGAGTGCGCTACAGTCCAGTACTGCGCTGTTGGCTTCAAGCACCAGCGCGCCACCAAGTGAAAAGACGCGTACCCTGCCTCCAGTGTAACCGTCGAGGCGGACCTGGTCTACCGCAGGGTTGGGGTAGAGGGTGAAGGTTGTGCTGGCTTCCTGAATGCCGGTGGTGGATTCGGGCTCGCAGGGGCTGTCTACCCAAATGCACTCGGTCGATACACACGTGCTTCCAGGGCTGGAAGCTTCCACTTCCACGCACACTTCAGCGCCTTCGCCGTTTTCCAGCAAGAGGTCCATGACTTCGTCTTCGCTTGCCCACGTGCCGTCTACCATCCAAGTGATCTCGTCCACTTGCGTCTGGCCTTCGAGGTAGGTTTCCAGGGTGGCTTCTAGCGAGCACGCGTCAGTAGTCAGACCCATGCCCACTTTTACCAAACAGTGGAAGGGAGCTACGTCAATGGCTTTGCAAATGCTGGCGTCGCAGGTGCCGGTGGTGCTTTGTCCTTCTGCGGTGAGGCAGACTTCTACTAGACCAGCATCCGTGTAAGCGTGCGTCCAGTTGTCCAAGGTGCTAACGGTGGTCCCGTCCCCCAGGTCCCAGGTTACGCCGTTCAGGTTGGTGCCAGCCCCGGCAGTAATCGTTGGGGCGAATTCCACCAGTCCGTCTTGGCCTTCTGAAAAGGCAAAGTCCACTTCAACCGCACAAGGTTGGGATTGCAAAACTTCAATGGTCTCGCAGTGCTCGATCTCGCAGATGAGGCCCTCCTTGTTCATCGAGGTGAGTACCACGCAGCAATGAAAAGTGCCGTAGAAAGGGTAAGTGTGGATGGGTTGAAGTTGGGTGCCGGTAGTACCGTCTCCAAAATTCCAGGAGGTGGCTGTGATGGCGTGGCCCTCAGGAATCGAGTATTCCAACTCGAAAAAGGCCGTAGAAAACGACTGGGAGAACCCGAAGGATACCTCGCAGGATTGTGCAGAAAGGGTGCACAGGGCAGTCAGGCCAAGCAGGGTGAGGATCAGGTTGCGGGGAAAAGGCATCAGTGGTGTTCTCGTTGTTAGTACAAAGCTAGGGCGAAATCTCCCCCTCATCTTTGAAATTCTCTCTTTAGACGTGCTTGGTGAGTATTTGGTCACCAACTTGAGGATTCGGCAAATAGGGTGTGGCAAGGAATGGTTTCAAGGGTTGAGGGTGTGCCAAAAAACCCGTTCCTTGCAGAGCCTTAACCGCTGCAATAACTGTGTGTAGAACGTGAAGTCGAGAGCTCCGCATATCAAGGTGTACTTGTCCGATGAGGGCTACGGTCACATTGTTCGCCAACGTGCGGTCATTGAGGCCATTCGCCGTCAATGTCCTGACGCGCGCTTTACCCTGCAGACCCACCGCCACTTGGAAGTGGCCCAGCGGATGATCCCCGATGTGACCCCCGTCAATCGGTTCAACAACATTACGTGGCATAAGCAAACCAGCGGGTCCCCAGATTTGGGGAATATCCGCGTGCAGTTCAACCACTATTTGGAAGATTCCAATGCCTGGATTGAACGTGAGCTTGCTGACTTCGAGGCGGATGCAGTGATTTCCGACTTTGTGTATGAAGCCTTTGAAGTGGCACACCGCAAAGGCGTGCCGGCCTTTGGAGTGGCGCACTTTACGTGGGATTGGTTCTTTTCCAAGCTCTACCCGCCGCCTTTGAAAACCGATGTGCTGGAGCAGTTTTTCGACCATGCCGGCAAGGCAACTCGCTTGTTTTTCCCGCCCTTCACACCCGAAGAAATCCTCATGCATTACACCAATGCCGAGGAGGTTCCCTTGATCCTTCGCGGGTCCATTGACCATAAAAAAGTGTGGCCCACCCAAGACTTCAAGGTCATGATTGTGGACAGCGGATCTGGGCTGTTGTCGCACTCGGTGAAGCGCGCGCTGAAGAATGTGGAGGGCCTCGAAGGTTTTCGTTTTTACGTCAACGCAAGGCATGCCACGTCCCAATCGAATGTGGAATTGATTCCCCAAAACGAGTTGTTGGTGGACTACTTCGCCGAGATGGACTTGATCATCGGCCGCGCCGGGTTCAACACCATCAGCGAATGCATCGGTCTGCGCCGTCCGTTGTTGCTCCTCGGAGAGGCTGCCAACCCCGAAATGCTCGAAAACATCATGAACTTGAAAAAGGTCCAGTTGGGAAGCTTCATTTCCATGGATACTTTTGAATCCGAACTCGCCACGTTCCTGCCGGAATTTCTGGCGCACGAATACCCTTACATCCGCGAACGCATGGCTAAGCACACGTTGCAAACCACCGGTGCCGATGCCATTGCCTCCGCCATCTTGAAGCACATCACCTGATGCGAACCGTTGCCATCATTCCCGCTCGTGGAGGCTCCAAACGCCTGAAAGGCAAAAACATTTACCCACTCTTGGGCAAGCCGCTACTCGTGTACACCATCGACGCCCTGCAGGCTTGCGACTTTGTGGACGAGATATTTGTCTCTAGCGACGATGAAGATATCCTCGAAGTCGGTCGCCAAGCCGGCGCCACTGCATTGAAGCGCCCTGCGGAGTTGGCCGATGACAAGACCCCCAAGATCGTGGCCATCCGCCAAGCCGTGGAAGACCCGTTGGTAGAAGCATGCGGAGTGGTGGAAAACGTCATTGTGGCCCAGGCCAATTCACCTGAGTTGACCGCGGCACACTTTCAAACAGGGCACGATCTGATGGTGCAGCACGGCTTGTGGGAAGTCATGAGCGCCGACGAAAATGGGGTGCAAAACGCGGCATTCAGAATTGTGAAGAAACACGCGTTGTACAACACCTTTTTGAGCGCCCACTGCGGTTTTGTGGTGGCCAACAATTTGGACGTGCACACCCTCGAGGACATCCAAACCCTGGAGAACAACCCTGAATTCGTGGCCCGATTCGCCACCTCCTGACCTATGTGTGGAATTGCCGGATACATAGGGCGAAAGCCGCTGGAGCAAGGCCGTATTGACGCCGCATTGGTTTCTATGGAACGGCGCGGTCCGGACGCCAACAGTGCAGTCCGCATCGACAGCGGGGCAGGAGAGGTGGTACTGCTGCACAGCCGCCTGAGCATCATCGACCTCGACCCGCGAAGCAACCAGCCTTACCAAGACGGCCCGGTGCAGCTTGCGTTCAACGGGGAGATCTACAACTATGTGGAACTCCGCGAGGAACTCAAGACCCTCGGCCACGCGTTCCAAACCACTTCCGACACCGAAGTGCTGGCCAAGGCCTATCTGCAATGGGGCAGTGCCTGTACCGAACGGTTTGAGGGCATGTGGGCGTTTGCCTTGTACGACAACCGCACTCACCAGCTGCTGCTCTCGCGCGACCGCTTTGCCGAGAAACCGCTGTATGTGTACCACACCCAGGACGGCACCTACTTTGCCTCCGAAGTGAAGGCCATCGTTGGGTTGTGCGGACACACGCCCGAGGTTAACGAAGAACACCTATTGCGCTACGTGGTCAACGGCCACAAGTCGCTGTACAAAACCCCGCAGACCTTTTTCAAGGGCGTGGGCGAAGTACCGTTTGCGCACAACGCAGTCATCACTCCTGATGCCCCCGGGCAACTCAAAGCCACAGCGTACTGGACCCCGCAGCTTCGCGAGCAGCTCAACATGACCGAACAGGAAGCCATTGAAGGCACCCGTGAGCGGTTGATTGAGAGTGTGAAGCTGCGCATGCGTTCAGACGTGCCGTTGGCCTTTTGCCTGAGCGGTGGGGTGGATTCGGCCAGTTTGGTGAGCATCGCGGCCAAGGAATTGGGTGCCGATGTCCACACCTTCTCCATCATCGACAAAGACGCCCGGTACGACGAGCGCGACAACATCGAGGCCACCATTGCCGATACCGGTTGCCAGTCCACCCAAATTGTGCTGAGCACCGAGGACGACAACATTTCCAGGCTGGAGTCTTTGGTGCGTTACCACGACGCGCCGGTGGCCACCATCAGCTACTTTGTACATTCATGCTTGAGCGAGCAGATTGCCAAGCGCGGGTTCAAAATTTCGATCTCCGGTACGGCGGCCGACGAGTTGTTGACCGGGTACTACGATCACTTTGTACTGCACTTGTACGAAGTGCGCAACCACCCCGAGTTTGAGCGGTTCAAAGCCGAATGGGAGCAGTACCCGCTGCAGTTTGTGCGCCACCCGGATTTCCGCAAGTTCGATTTGTACTTCAACAACCCCGGCAAGCGCGATCACATCTACCTCAACAACGACGTGTTCCGCAGCATGCTCCGCGAGGATTTTCACGAGCCGTTTACCGAGACCAAGTACTGCGACAGCCTGCTGCGCAACCGCATGATGAACGAGCTGTTCCACGAAGTGGTGCGTGTCATCCTGCACGAGGACGACCTCAACAGCATGAAGTACTCCTTGGAAAACCGCAGCCCATTCCTCGATACCCAGTTGTTCGAGTGGGCCAACAGCATCCCGTCGCACCTGCTGATCAACAAGGGCTACAATAAATACATCTTGCGTGAAGCGGTCAAAGGCATCCTCAATGAGAAGGTGCGCACCGCACGCGAGAAGAAAGGCTTCAACGCCTCGATCAACTCCATTTTCGACTTCAACAACCCTGAACACCGCGCGTATTTCCTGGACGATTCCCCCATCTTCCAGTACTTTGACAAAACGCGCATGGAGGAAGTGCTCGGGCGGGGCGAATTCCCCAACAGCTACAAGAAATTCCTCTTCAATTTCATCAACGCCAAAATCTTCCTGGAACAACACCAGGGCTGACCCATAGACCATGTTTGTCATCTCAGAAATTTCTCCGCAACACCACGGCGATCACCACATTGCCGAGCAAATGATCCTGCAATCCAAGCTCGGCGGCGCCGAAGCGGTCAAAGTACAACTGTACGATCCCGAGCAGTTCAACAAGCCCGAGTCGCACGCCATGAGCAAGGAGCAACTCCGCGATTTGCGAGACTTTGGAGACGCGCACGGCATTCCGGTGTTTGCCACTGCATTTGCCCCCAAGTTCCTGGATTGGTGTGTGGACCTCGACCTCAAGTACATGAAGGTTGCCGCGCGCATGCACGTGGGCTTCCCCGAGCTGACCCGCGATGTAATGCAGGTGGGCAAACCCACCTTTGTGTCCATCCCGTCGGACATGCCGCAGGCCGACGTAGACAACATTGGCATTGAGGACCATGCGACTTACCTGTACTGCGTGGTCAAGTACCCCACTTTGGTGGAAGAGTTCCGCATGCCGGACTTCGCTACCACCCGTTTCTCAGGCATCTCGGACCATACCTTGGGCAACTCGGCGGCGATGTTTGCCAGCGCACACGGGGCGATGTACCTCGAGAAGCACTTCACCCTGCGCAAGTCCTTCCAGCGCACCGGCGAGTTGGCACACTTGTGCTCGATGGACCTGCAAGACCTGATGGACATCCGCAACACCGCATCTGAATTCGAGTTGCTGCGCAAGGCTACTGGAGTTGCGGGCTGATCTGATCCAAGAAATCATCCAGTTGCGTGAGGCAGCCTGGGCCGCGGCCGGTTCCGATTCGGAGTTGGGCTTGGTCGGGACATGCCTGCGCGAGCATGCTTCCTTTCGACTGCTTGGCTCAGACGCCCAGGACGATTACATCGGTTTTCGGGTGTGGCGCCGCTTGCAGTTGCGGTGGAAAAAGCGCGCTTCGTTGGCGCCCTTACTCAAGCCTAACAGCCATGTGCTGCTGCTGGACAGCGGCAGCCGCAATGCCGCCCATGCGGTGCCTTATGTGGAGGCCATGTTGGGCCAAGAGGTGGGGCATTTCATCAGCCGCGATGACCTCCCTGGACCGTTGTCCTTTGCAGGGCGCCTACCTGTAGCCTTCCACCGTTATGCGTGGAAGGTGGCGCGCAAGTGCATCAAGGCAGAAGACCGCGTACATCGGGCGATGGGCCTGTTCTCAGTGGCCGAGTTGGCCGTGCTCTTGGAGTACATCGAGCGCCACAAGGTGACCCACGTGGTGGATTTCGCTCCTTACCTCATTGATCACAACCTGCTTTACCTCTTGCTCCGCGAGCGCGGGGTGTCAGTGACCAAGGTGCCAAGTTCGGGGCCCTTACGCACCCACAACCACATTTTGCTGGCCGACCGCGTGGCGTTGAGTACCCCGTACCACGTCCACGAAATGGAAACGCTAGGGGCCACTTTCAAGTCCGGCGAAGTGCTCCGCTGGATTCCCGAACGGGCCTTGGAGTACACAGGCAAATATGCAAGCCCAGATGCGCCTACGCCTCCTCCACGAACGGTGGGGTTTTACAGCCACGGCGGCTGGGTGCGAGCTGCGCAGCAACACACCTCGGACGGGTTGGATATTCACGCCCAAGAAGAGGCGCTGCTGCATGTGCTCGGACGCTTTGTGCAGGACCGGCCGGATTGGAAATTGGTGGTCTTCCCACACCCACGCGAAAAGGCAGCGGATGTGGTGGATCGCACGCGAGCCCATTACGGACAGTTTTTGCCGTTGGAGCAGGTGGATTTACGGCTGGATCCCATCCCCACCTCCCAGCAGTTTGAAGCGGCGGACGTCGGTGTGGCGGTGTTCAGCACCATTGTGTACGAGCGGCTTTTCTGCGGCTACAAGACCCGCATTTTCAACCTCTCCAATCCTGATTTCCCGGCAGAAGGCACGTCCCTGAATGGCTTGTGTGCCCGAAGCGAAGACGCATTGTTGGAGGCCATCGCCGTTGCTGCTGAACGGTCGCGAGAAGACGATTTTCAACGGCTTGGCCTTACCGAATACCGGTGGGATGCCTACGCGCAATTGACTGCACAGTCATGAAGGTGAGTGTAGTCATACCATGTTACAACGTCGAGGCCTATTTGGCTGAGTGTGTGGCGAGTGTGCGTACGATTGGGGAAACGATTCCTGTGATCCTGGTGGACAACAATTCTACCGATGGCACGGCAGCCGTGATCGAGATGCTGGCCGCGCAAGATCCCCACGTTTCAGCCCTTTCGGAATCCGCTCCCGGAGCACCTTCAGCGCGCAACAGCGGTTTGGCAGTGGTAGACACCGAGTGGGTGCAATTCCTGGATGCGGATGACCTGCTGTTGCCCGATCCCTTTGAGCGCCGCTGGCAAACGCAGGCCGACATCGTGGTGGGTGGTTACCACAAACGGGCGGTGGATGGCTCCCAGACCGAAGTGGCCCCGCATGCAGATGTGTGGAAAGGGCTGTTCAACACCGACCTGGGCATCACCTCCAGCATCCTCTGGCGCACTGAAGCCGTGCGCAAAGTCTCGGGATGGGATGCCGATCTGAAAAGCAGTCAAGAGTACGACTTGATGTTCCGTTGCCTGCAATCTGGGGCACGGTTGCAGACCATTGCCACACCCACAGCTGTTGTGCGTGAGCGGGCCTCGGGACAAATCTCCCAATCCGACCCAGCACCGCGTTGGCACCGCTACCTCGCCCTGAGAACGGCCATGCTGGAACACCTCAAAACCCACGAGCAAGCTTACTTCGAGCGCGAAGCTTCGGGTTACTATCAGCAGCTGTTTGACCACATTCGCACCTTGTCCAACAGCGATCCTAAGGGAGCTGTAGACTGGTACAAGCAATCCATCCCCGCGGATTTCACTCCGCAACCTTCGCCGGCGACAGGGGCCTTGTTTTTGCGTTTGATGCGCATCTTTGGCTTCGCCGGCGCTACACGCATCCGCCGCTTGTTGCCATGAAAATTCTCTATTTCAGTCCCCATCCGAATTTGAACTTCGGGGCCCCATCGGGCCCAGGCACCCACATGCGCGAAATGGTGCATGCCTTTCGGGCGTTGGGGCACGAGGTGGAGCTGTGTATTCTGGGTGGAACTGAGTGGCAACCGGGTGGAAATGCCAACTCGACTGGTGGGGGACTCAAGCAACGGATCAAACCGCTCGTGCCGAGCATCCTGTGGCAGACCATGAAGGACCGCAACCTGCAAAAGTTCGACGCGCACGCTGCGCAGGAATTGGAGGCGGCTTGCGCGCGCTTTGCCCCTGACCTGATCTATGAGCGGGGGTATTACTTGATGACCTCTGGGGTGGACGTGGCCAGTAAGCGAGGCATTCGCCACGTGTTGGAAATCAACGCCCCTTACCCGGAAGAAAAGGTGTCGATGGAGGGCAAGAGCCTGTACCACGCCAAAGCCTTGCGCGCCGAACGCTTGCAATACGAGCGCACCGATAAACTGGTGGTGGTCAGCACCGCTCTGCAGGACTACTATTTGCAGCGCGGGGATTTCCCAGAAAAGATTTTGGTGACGCCCAATGCTGTGCGTGATCCACAGGTCGCTCCTGACTTAGAAGGAGCAGCTGGCGTTCGTGACCAATGGGGCATTCCCTCCGAAGCCCTGGTTTTTGGGTTTGTGGGCAGCATCTTTCCGTACCACGGTGTGGATCGCTTGATTGCTGCGTTTGCCACCCCGAAGCTCCAAGACGCGCACCTGCTGATTGTGGGGGGAGGGGCTTGGCTCGACCAGTTGAAAGCCCAAGCGGCGAGTGGTCCTGCGGCGGGCCGGATTCACTTTACCGGCAATGTGCCACATGCGCAAGTGCCCGCGCACATCGCAGCCATGGACGTGACAGTCATGGCCAAAAGCAATTGGTACGGTAGCCCGGTGAAGATCTTCGAGTACGGCGTATTGGGCAAGCCCATTGTGGCGCCTGATGTGGGTCCAGTGGGGGACGTCATGCAACACGGACGCACCGGGTGGCTTGTGCCCGATGAGGCCGCGGCCCTGCAAACCGCATTGGAGACCCTGGCGACCGATGCCGAGCTGTGCACCCGGTTGGGCGAGGCCTTTCGTGCCCAAATTGCGCGTAACCATACCTGGAAACGCATGGCCGAACAGGTGTTGGATCCAAATGCGTACGGACTCAAGTTGTCCTGATTTTTAGCCGGCTACAGCCGCGGTGCGGAGCACATGCGCTACCTTTGTTAAACGCCCTTTGGGGTGGCATGAAGTGAACGCGCCGGTACCCCGGCCAGAAGAAGCGCCAAAATCGAACTGTGAAACTTGCGATCCTGACCGATGGCATCTACCCCTTTGTGATTGGGGGGATGCAGAAGCATTCGTACTACTTGGCCCGTTTCCTTACGGGATTGGGGGTAGACGTGACGCTGGTGCATTGTGTTCCACACGGCAAGCCGCTGCCGGACGAGGCCGAGGTGAAGACCAAGTTGGAGATTGCGGAGGATGCCAAGTTTCGATCCATTTGCTTGCATTTCCCTCAGGCTGGCTCCATGCCTGGGCACTACCTCAAAGAATCCTACGCCTACTCGGTCAAGGTGCGTGCGGCCTTGGGTGAAGCCCTGCACGGGTTTGATTTCATTTACATCAAAGGCTACGCCGGCTGGGACCTGTTCCGCCAAAAGGAACGGGGCAAAAAACTGCCTCCGTTGGGCGTGAAGTTCCACGGGTACGAGATGTTCCAGCAGGCACCGAGCTTCAAGGTCAAGTTGCAGCACTGGTTGCTGCGGGGCCCCACCAAGTACAACAACAAGTTTGCGGACGTGGTCTTTAGCTACGGTGGGTACATCACCCCGCTGGTGCAACAGATCGGCGTGCCGGCCGAACGCATCATCGAAATTCCTACCGGCATCGAAGCCAGCTGGGTGCGCGATGCGGTGCCGGCCAGCGGCACAAAGCGCAAATTCCTGTTCATCGGTCGTTTTGAACGGCGCAAAGGCGTGGAGGAGTTGAACTCGGTCTTGGAAAAACTCGCAAGCCGCGATGATTTCGAATTTCATTTTGTGGGCCCCATCCCGCCCACTCGTCATATCAACAGTGACGCCATCACCTACCACGGAAAAGTGATGGAAAAGGACAGGCTCCAGGCCATCGTGGACGACTGCGAAGTGCTGGTGACCCCCAGCCACTCCGAGGGCATGCCCAACGTGATCATGGAAGGCATGGCTCGCGGGTTGGCTGTGATTGCTACCGATGTGGGCGCTGTGCCCGCACAAGTGGACGAGGTCAACGGTTGGCGCTTGACTCCGGGAGACGCAAGAGCACTCGAAGACGCCATGCTCGAGGCCATCGCGATGGAGCCTGCAGCACTTGATCAGAAGCGCCAAGCTTCGCGTCAGCGTGTGCTGGATGAATTCTCCTGGGAGCAAGTCTCGGCCCAAACCCTGGAGGCCTTGAACGCTTACCTGCAAAACCACCAGCACTGATCCATGGATTCCCGCCAGAACAGGGTGTACTTCCCCGGACTCAATGGACTGCGATTTTTGGCGGCATTTGCGGTGATCATCACCCATATCGAGCTGATGAAGAAATACTTCGGGCTCGGGCACTTGTGGGAGGACTCCGGACAGACGATCACCACCTTTCCGCTCGATCAAATCCTCGAAGGAAAGTTGAATATGTTTCAACCGTTGGTTTCGGATGCCGGACCGCTTGGGGTGACGTTTTTCTTCGTGCTGAGCGGCTTTTTGATCACCTACCTCCTCCAGGCCGAGAAGCAGCATACGGGACACATTGCCATTAAGAAATTCTACCTACGCCGCATCCTGCGCATTTGGCCTCTGTATTTCTTGATTTTGATACTGGGCTTTGCCGTGCTCCCCAGTTTGGGCGACTGGTTCTACGTCCGCGAACAATCTGAGGCACTGACCGAGCACTACTGGCTCAACCTACTGCTCTACATTTTCATCTTCCCCAACCTGGCGTATTCCATCACTGGGGCAGCTGTGCCGTGCATTGGGCAAAGTTGGAGCATTGGGGTAGAGGAGCAGTTCTACCTGTTGTGGCCGGTGCTGATCAAGTTTGCCAAGAAACCGGTGAATGTCGTGCTGGGCGCAACTGCGGTTTTGGTCGTGGTCAAGGCACTGGTTTTGCTCGCTTGGATGGGCTACACCTCTCCACCGGAGTGGCTGCGCATTGTCAAAGAATTCATGGCCATGTCCAAACTGGAGTGTATGACTATTGGTGGAGCGGGCGCCTGGCTGCTGTTCAACAAGCGGGACTGGTTGATGTCTGTGGTATCGCACCGTAGCATTGAAATTGGGGCGTATGTGGGTGTGCTGGCCTTGCTGTACTTGACTCCAGCCCTGATTCAGGATGGTGTACACGTGTTGTATGGCGTATTGTTTTTGATCATCATCCTGAACATTTCCTGCAACCCGCGTTCGGTGTTCAAGCTGGAAGGGCCGCGTTGGAACTTCTTGGGTAAGGTGAGCTACGGACTGTACATGTACCACCTGATCATCATCGTAGGCGCCTTGTATTTCTTACAAGATGTTATGGGGGCCCAAGGCGATTTGAGCCTGGTTCAAAACCTGTCGCTGTATGTGGGTGTGATTGGGTTGACTATCTTCGTTTCCCACCTTTCGTACCAATACATTGAGCGTCCGTTCATCCTGAGCAAGTCACGCCATCAGCGTGTCATCAGCGGCGAAGATGCACGCTCCGAGTCGTGATTCGGAACCTGTTCCATATCATCATTTTCTCGACGATTTTCATTGCGTCGTATGTCTTCTTCAAGCAGCCGTTTGAGGGGTACATCACCTACATCGTTTTGGTACTGTTGTTTCCGGTGTTCATCTCCAAGTTTGGCATTCCCATCAAACCCTTGGTGATCTTTTTTCCGCTGCTGATCTCGGGCATTATTTACATGCAGTCCGGCGACAATACGCCTCAGCAATTCTGGAAGGTATTCATCGGGTTTTCGGCATCGGTCATCTTCTATGAGTATGTACTGAAGCTGTATAGCTTCGATGTCAGGCGGCTCTTTAAGTATTACATGATCGGGTGCTACATCGCCTCCATGATTGGCATTTTTCAGGTGCTGAGCTTTTTGGTGGGCTTTACCCCGGGCTACGATTTCCGCTGGGTGTTTAACAAGTGGAATTTGAGTGAAGGAGGTTTGGGCATCCGGATGAATTCGATTTTCTCCGAGCCTTCGTATTTCGCGGCGGTGTCTGCACCGGCGTTTTTCATTGCGCTCTACAGTTTGATCAAAAACCGCGCGTACTACCTCAAGAACTGGCAATTGATCGCAATTGTGCTGGCTTACTTCTTGACCTTCTCGACCCTTGGCTACCTCGGTATTTTCTTTTGCTTGGTCCTGCTATTGGTCAACTTGGGCTTCATTCGTTACGCGCTCATCTTTGGCCCGTTGGCCGTGGCTGGTTTTGTGTATGCCTACACCTCCATTGACGAGTTCCGCGACCGCATCGATGGTACGCGAGAGGTGTTTGTGGAAGGCAACATCCAGAGCTACGACGTGCACGGATCCAGCTTTGTATTGTACAACAGCTACATCGTGGCCACCACCAACTGGAAGAAGAACCCCATGTTTGGGACAGGGCTCGGATCGCACGCCATTGCCTTTGACCGCTATTCGGTGACCAAGCAGGCCGGTGCCATCCAGATTGAGTTCAACCAGTTCGACGCCAACTCCATGTTGCTGCGCTTGTTGAGCGAGACGGGGCTCTATGGGGTCCTGTTTATGCTGGTCTTCCTGATTCGAAGTTGGGTCCGGCGCGACCGGGCGGCTGATGAAGAAATGTGGCTCATTTCCAATGCGGTGTTGGTCATCATTTTGCTGTACCTCTCCCGGCAAGGGCACTACTTCCTGAACGGGTTCCCCTTCTTCTTGTGGATGTTCTACTACGTCAGCCGTGAGAACAAGGCGCTGGTGGCAGAACACGGCTACTACATGGCCACAGACAAAAGCTTGCCGTCGTTTTCGGGAGAGACTCCCGGTGAATCCTTGCAACCGTCGTCCTCCTGATGAAACGCGTCCTGTTCCTGTATACCGAATTGGCCGAGTATTTCCTGGCCTGCTTGCAAGTGTTGCAACCTGAAGAATACGAGGTGCATGTGGTGCGCTGGCCGGTCAACAAAGAAGCTCCGTTTGCCTTCCGCAGCTTGGAGCACATTCACATGCACGACCGCGATCAATGGGCCACCGAAGAGCAGCTGACTGCTTGGGTCCAAGACCTCCATCCCCATGTTGTGTTCACCTCGGGGTGGGTGGACAAGGGCTACCTCGCAGCCAACCGCGCACTCAAGGGCCAAGTACCCACGGTGCTGTTGTTGGACAACCACTGGAGCGGGTCATTCAAACAGCAATTGGCGCGCCTGTTGAGTGGCCGTTTGATTCACCAATACTTTTCCCACGCCTGGGTACCCGGAGCCTACCAGCATGCGTTTGCGCGCAAACTCGGATTTAAGCCCGACCACATTCGCGAGGGCTTTTACTGCGCGGATACGGCGTTGTTTGACGGCTTCTACGCCAAACGTCCGGCAGACACCGACCCCAAGTGTCTGTTGTTCGTAGGGCGGTACCTGGACTTCAAAGGCATCTTCGACCTTTGGCAAGTGTTTGCCGAATTGCACGGCGAAGGGTTTTCCGATTGGGAGCTCTGGTGCGCAGGTTCGGGCGAATTGTGGGACCAGCGTGTAGAACATCCAGCCATCAAGCACCACGGATTTGTGCAGCCTGCTGAGCTCGAAAACTTGGTCTTAGGTGCATCGGCATTTGTGCTGCCTAGCCACAGGGAGCCGTGGGGTGTGGTGATCCACGAGATGGCCGCTGCCGGTTTGCCCTTGGTGTGCAGCAACACTGTAGGCGCTGCCACGCGCTTTGTGGAAGAGGGTCAAAACGGGTTTATGCATGCCCCAGCAGACCCAGGTGCGCTCAAGGCTGCGCTCAAGAAACTGATGTCGGCCACTCCTGCTGAGCGCCAAGCCATGGGCCGTCACTCGCGAAAATTGGCCGAATCGCTCACCCCGCAGCACTGGAGCCGTATCTTAGCCGCGTTCATCCCGTCCTAGTATGTCCCGCATTTTGATCACCGGAGGCGCCGGTTTTATCGGCAGCGCACTGGCCGCACACTTGGCTGCCAGCGGCGAAGACCACATCGTGGTGGCCGACAACCTGCGCACAGGTGCCCCTGAACAGGTGCCTCAACTGCCCAACGTGACCTTCATCAAGTGCGATGTGAACCGCTTTGAGGACATCTCAAGTGTGTTTTACGCGGGCCGCTTTGACTACGTGTTTCATTACGCAGCCTTGGTGGGCGTGCAGCGGACGCTGCGCAATCCGGTGAGTGTACTGGAAGACTTGCAGGGCATCCGCAACGTGCTCAACCTGTGCAAGAACACCGGAGTCAAGCGTGTCTTTTACGCCTCCTCCTCCGAAGTGTACGGCGAACCCTTCGAGATTCCCCAAAACGAACAAACCACCCCGCTCAACTCGCGGTTGCCCTATGCCATTGTGAAGAATGCAGGGGAGGCTTACTTGCGTTCTTATCAGCAGGAGTTTGGACTGGAATACACCGTATTCCGCTTCTTCAACACATACGGAGCGGGCCAAAGTCAAGATTTTGTGATTACGCGTTTCTTGCGTGCAGCGCTCGCAGGGGAGCCCGTACAGGTGTATGGCGATGGCAAGCAAACGCGCACCTTCTGCCACATTTCCGACAACATCGAGGCGTGCGCCAAGGTGTTCCGTGAGGGCAGTTTCATCAACGATGTGATCAACATTGGATCCGACGAGGAGGTCTCGGTGCGCGAGTTGGCTCAAACCGTGATTGCGGTCTGCGGTTCAGCCTCGCCCATCGTCCACTTGGATCCGCTCAAAGAAGGGGACATGACGCGCCGTCGCCCCGACAATAGCAAAATGCGCGAAATACTGGATCGCCCGTTGTTGTCCCTTGAACAAGGGCTGACTGCGGTACTGGAAGAATGGCAAGCAGTCCATGTGCGGAATTAGCGGTGTTTTCGGAAACCAACACGGTGACCAACTCAAGGATGCGGTCGCGCGCATGAACGATGCCCTGGCGCACCGTGGACCAAATGCGCAAGGCCTCTACACCGGCGAAGGCGTTGTGTTGGGCCACCGCCGGCTGTCCATCATCGATTTAGCTGCGCACGCCAACCAACCCATGCACAGTGCAGACGGCCGGTACGTTCTGGTGTTCAACGGGGAGTTGTACAACTACCGTGAGCTCCGAGGGCAACTCGCTGACCACACCTTCCGCACCGACTCCGACACCGAAGTGGTGCTGGCGGCTTGGCAAAAGTGGGGCGCCAAGTGCTTGCTGCGGTTCAACGGCATGTTTGCGTTTGCCGTGTGGGACAGCCACGAACAAGAACTCTTTCTGGTGCGCGACCGCTTGGGCATCAAACCCTTGTACATCACGCGCCAAGGCCAACAGTGGGTGTTCGCCAGTGAAATTCGCGCGCTGCTCGCCAGTGGACTCGTGCCCGCTCGCATGGACCGCACCGCACTGATCGATTACCTGCGCTACCAAACTGTACACGCTCCAAATACGATGCTGGAAGGGGTGGAGTTGGTGCCTCCTGCCACTGTCATCCGCATTCAAGACAACGAGGCCACCTCCACCATTTACTGGAGCCCCGAAACCCATTGGAGCCGAGAGGCCCAGTATGCCGAGCCGACCGCCATACGCAAGGCCATTCGAGAAAAGCTGCGCGCCAGTGTGGAATTGCGCATGCGCGCGGACGTTCCCTTTGGTGCCTTCCTCAGCGGGGGCATTGATTCCAGCGCCATTGTGGGGTTGATGGCCGAGGTGAGTGATCACCCCGTGCAAACGTTCTCGGTCACCTTCGACGAGGAGGCTTTCAACGAGGGCGCCTACGCGCAAATGGTGGCCGACAAGTTCAACACCCGCCACACCGATATCCGCCTTCGTCCAGACGATTTTCTGGAGGCCATCCCCAATGCGTTGGCCGCCATGGATCACCCCAGCGGTGACGGTCCCAATACCTACACGGTGTCCAAAGTGACCAAAGAGGCGGGCGTGACCATGGCCCTGTCCGGCTTGGGCGGCGACGAGCTGTTTGCCGGGTATCCGGTGTTCAAGCGCATGGTGCAAATCCGTTCGCGCAAGTGGCTGACCAGTTTCCCTCGGTTCATGAAGAACGCGGTGGGGTTGGGGTTGCGCACCCTCAAGCCGGGTGTGGCTTCCGACAAAATCCACCAGGTACTGGTGTCGGAATACCTGGACTTTGAATACATCTACCCGTTGGAGCGTCAAGTCTTGTTGGATCCCACCATCTCCAAGTTGGTAGGGGCTGGCAAGTTGCCTGTGAGCGCAGTACGTCGTTTGCTGGAAGATCGCATTGTACATGGCACCGCAGGGTTCGACCTGCCTTTACTCAGCAAGGTGTCGGTAGCCGAGATGGCCAGCTACATGCAACACGTGCTGCTGCGCGACTCGGATCAGATGAGCATGGCCCATGCGCTGGAGGTACGTGTGCCCTTCTTGGACCACAACCTGGTGGAGTATGCCATGGGCATTCCTGACCTGGACAAGTTCCCTCAAACACCCAAGCAGCTGTTGATCGAGAGCCTCGATGGTTTGTTGCCAGAAGCGGTGTACAACCGTCCCAAGATGGGCTTCACCTTCCCGTGGGAAATGTGGATGAAGGAGGCACTGCGCCCGCTTTGCACCGGTCACCTTAAGCGCTTGGGAGAACGTGAGCCATTCAAGGGCCAAGTGCTGGACCAATTGTGGACCCGATTTGAAAAGGGTGATCCACGTGTGAAATGGTCGCACCTGTGGCCACTTGTTGTACTCGAAGACTGGTTAGAGCGCCATGGAGTCCAATAAGCAACTCAAGATTTTGGTGTTCATCGATTGGTACCTGCCCGGGTTCAAGGCCGGTGGTCCCATCCGATCCATCGCCAACCTGGTGGCGCGTCTGCCCCATGATTTTTCCATCGTGACTTCCGACAGGGATCACATGGCCGATGCGCCTTATCCCGATGTGCCTACGGGCACTTGGGTGAATGGTGCAGGACGGGAACGCGTGATGTACCTGCCTGCAGCGGACCAAAAGCCTGCGACATACCGCCGACTCATGAAGGAGTTGGATTACGATGTGATCTACATCAACAGCCTGTTTTCACCACGGTTTGCGCTCATGCCGTTGTTGGCGGCGCGTAAGGCCAAGGGGCGCGCACGTGTTATCGTGGCCCCTCGAGGCATGCTCAAGAAGGGTGCGCTGTCGGTCAAGGCGGGCAAGAAGAAATGGTTTTTGCGCGCGGCCAAAGTGTTTGGCCTGTTCAAGGGCGTTCGCTGGCACGCGACCAGTTTTGACGAGCGTAAGGAGATCATGCGCCAGTTCGGAAAGGTGGAGGTCAAGGTGGCGCCCAACTTGGTGGGATATCAAGAGGCGCCGGGCGCTCCCCTGCAGAAGTCTGCTGGATCGGTGAAATTGGTGTCTGTGGCCCGCGTGTCGCCGGAGAAAAACGTGCTGCACGCCTTGCAGTTCATCAAAGGGGCCAACGCGGCCTTGGGACATTGGGAGCTGACGTGGTACGGCGTCCATCAAGACCCCGAGTACCTCACCGAATGCCAAGCGATGGCAGACAGCATTCCGCATGCGACCATTCATTTCCCAGGAGAAATCCACCCGCAGCACCTGACCAAAGTGCTGGCAGATGCGCACTTCTTTTACTTGCCTACCCTCGGTGAAAACTTTGGCCACGCCATTGTAGAAGCCCTCTTGGCGGCCAAGCCTGTGCTGATCTCAGATCGCACCCCTTGGACCAAACTCGAAGACCGCCACGCGGGTTGGACCTTGCCGCTGGACCGCATCCTGTTTTCCGAAATGCTCAACCACTTGGTGTCCATGGACCACGAGACCTATGCGAGTTGGGCTGACGGGGCGCGCAAAGAAGGAAAAGTGATTGCCGGCAACCCCAAAGATCTGACCCGTAACTTTGGACTGTTTCATGGCTGATCGTCCCACCACCGATTTGGCGTCGTTCAACAACGACTGGTACCGCCCGGGTTCGGCATTGCGCCGAGCAGTGTGGTATGTGGTGAACGTGCTGTGTTTCAAGAACGCCTTGTTTGGCAGCAGTGCGCTTAAAGCCAGTTTGCTGCGCCTGTTCGGGGCGAAAGTGGGCAAAGGCGTGGTCATCAAGCCTTGCGTCAACATCAAGTACCCTTGGAAACTGCGCATCGGCAACCACGTGTGGCTGGGCGAAAATGTCTGGATCGACAACCTCGATGAGGTGGTGCTCGAAGACCATGTTTGCCTCTCGCAAGGCGCCATGCTGCTGTGCGGCAACCACGATTACAAGAAGCCATCTTTCGATTTGATCGTGAAGCCCATCATTGTTAAGCAAGGGGGATGGGTAGGCGCGCAAACAGTCGTGTGCCCGGGAGTAACGGTGGGCAGCCATGCGGTGCTCGCCGTGGGCTCAATGGCCACCAAGGATTTGGATGCGTACGGCATCTACCAAGGCAACCCTGCGCAGAAAGTCAAAGACCGCGTAATCGATCCGGCGTGAGGATTTCCATCATCACCATTGCTTACAACAGCGCCGAGACCATCGAGGCCACCATCCAGAGCGTGATCGCACAGGATTACACCGATGTGGAATACATCATCATTGACGGGGCGAGCAAAGACGCCACCATGGATGTGGTTGACCGTTACCGGGACCAGATCGCTGTAGTGGTGAGTGAGCCCGACAAGGGCATTTACGACGCCATGAACAAAGGCGTAGCGCGCGCTACCGGTGAGGTCGTTGGCATCTTGAACAGCGATGATTTTTATGCCGACAACACCGTGTTGTCAGATGTTGCTGCGCGCTTTAAGGAAACCGGCGCCGACGCTGTCTACGCCGACCTGGTGTACGTCGAGCGCGATAATCCCGACAAAGTGCTGCGTTACTGGAAAAGCAAGCCGTACAAGCCCGGGATGTTTCGCAAAGGGTGGATGCCTGCGCACCCAACCTTTTTCCTCAAGAACGAA
Organism: Luminiphilus sp.; assembly: GCA_964221845.1. GTDB lineage: Bacteria > Bacteroidota > Bacteroidia > Flavobacteriales_D > Sanyastnellaceae > CAXPZW01. The sequence goes on from CAXPZW010000003.1 coordinate 23,950, forward strand.
TGCTACCGTGCCCACGGCACCTATTCGACCGAGCTGCGCTCTGCAGCCGATTACGAGCTGATGCTGCGCATGCTGGAGAAGCACGCCATTTCGGCGGTACACTTGCCGCGCGTGTTGACCAAGATGCGCGTAGGAGGGCAGAGCAATGTGTCGTTGAAGAATCGCATTCGTGCCAACAAGGAGGATCGCCGAGCTTGGAAGATGAATGGGTTGACGCCGGCGTGGTATACGTTAACGGTAAAGCCCTTGAGCAAGCTCACCCAGTTCATCCGCAAGTAGCGCTTCTGGCGCCGCGGTTCCCACCCGTGGGCCGCCGGCCCCGCCGCCCCCGCCTCCTCCACCTGTCGTCCGATTCCCATCGGTCAACCTGTCGAAGGTCGACTTCCCACCAGCCACTTCCAACTGCACCCCGCTTTGACTTTGTGTATGGCCCAACCGGCTTTGTGAATGCCCTTGACAACCTCAAAACGAAGGCAACAAAAAAGGGCCGCCCTGAGGCAGCCCTTTAGAAAAATGCGTTGTGCTTGGCTTAGAACTTCGCACGCGACTTACGTACCTGGCGGAGCCAGCCGTACCTGCGCTTGTAGAAGTTACTCTTGCCGCGAATCACACGACCCACAGTGACTTGGGTGGTGATGAAGGAATCGTTGTTGGTGTTGTCGCCACGCTTCACAGCGGGGTGTGGTGCAGCGATGTATTGGTGATCGTAGATCGAGCCAGAAGCAGGATCGTTGATCTCGGTAATCAGCGCTTGGTAGGTTTGGCTAGCAAACTCTACGGCCAATTGATCTTCGTACTTGGTGGGGTCGCCGTAAGTGCTGGAGATGTCATCCAAGTAGTCGGTGAAGGTGGTGCGCCAGTTGAGCTCCCAGCCTACACGCCAGATTTTGTCAAAGGTGAAGTAGAAGCCCATACCTGCTGGAATGGCCATACCCCACTTGCTGTAGCTGGTGCCTTCAATTTGCCACGGCTGCAGATCGAACCAAACGCCGCTGTATTGCACTTCGCCTTCTTTGTAAATCTGCCCTTGTGGGTTGTGGTTGAACACCGAGATACCGGCGAACACGTACAACTTGAAGTCGGGGTTGTAGTAACCGCGGCCGCCCACATCGTTGTCGTAGAAGACGGTCACCTCTGCACGGGTGCTGAATTCCCACAAGCGGTTGCGGAAGTTGAGGTTACGCGCACGACGAGCCGGGTTGGTGGTCAAGCGATCTGCATCTTGAATGCGCAGGTAGTTCAACGACGATTGCAGCGCAAAGCGACGGCTAAACTTGTAGCGATTATAGGTGCCCACTGCCAAGCGGGTTTGGTTCAAGTGCATGTCCCACAAGAAATCACGGCGGGTGAGTTCCTTGCCGCCAATATCTCCGAGGTAGTTGGAGCCGCCAACGGCGAGTCCGTACTCCCACGAGTATTGCGCTTGTGCGGTGGAGAGGCTGAGGATGGCGATCAGACAGACGAGCAGTCGTTTCATGACCGGGGGTATTAGTACTAGGGCGGATTTGGTTCGAAGCTTCAAAGATAGCGTTCTTTAGCGGGCAATTCAAGTGTTTGGACTCCGACTTGGTAGATTGGTCACGTTCCGACACAGAATTCCGCCAATTCTGATACGCAAATGAGGAAAAAAAGTGATACCCTCTGCCAATTGTTGGGCATTGAAGTGCCGGTGATTCAAGCGGGTATGGTTTGGTGCTCGGGCTGGGAACTGGCCAGTGCTGTGAGCAATGCGGGCGGCCTGGGCATCATTGGGTCTGGAGGCATGTATCCCCAGGAGCTGCGTGACCAAATCGCGGCGTGTAAAGCCGCTACAGACAGGCCTTTTGCAGTCAATGTGCCCTTGCTCTATCCCGACATCGAAGCGCACATGGCCTCCATTGTGGAAGGGGGAGTGCCCATCGTTTTTACCTCAGCCGGCAATCCCAAGACCTGGACCGCTCATTTGAAATCCCACGGCATCACCGTGGTACACGTGGTGAGCAGCCGAAAATTTGCGCTCAAGGCACAAGCGGCCGGAGTCGATGCGGTCGTAGCCGAAGGCTTTGAGGCTGGAGGACACAACGGACGCGAGGAAACCACCACGTTTTGTCTCATTCCCGATGTGGCCGATGCCGTGGACATCCCCGTGATTGCTGCGGGTGGAATTTGCGATGGGCGCACTTTGGCGGCGGCATTGGTGCTAGGGGCCAGCGGCGTGCAGGTGGGCAGCAGGTTTGTGGCCACGCCTGAAAGCAGTGCGCACCAATCGTTCAAGCAAGCGGTGGTGGATGCTGGTGAAGGGGCAACCACCCTCACCTTAAAGGAATTGACGCCCGTGCGCTTGCTGCACAATCCTTTCTACGCTCAAGTACGAGAAGCCTATGCTCGGGGAGCTTCTCCCGAAGAGTTGCGCGACCTGCTCGGGCGTGGCCGTGCCAAACGAGGCATGAAGGAGGGCGACCTGGAGTCTGGAGAATTGGAAATCGGTCAAGTTGCCGGGCGGATTCACGCCATCACCCCAGCGGCGGAAATCGTCACCTCCATGTGGGAAGAGGCCCAAAAGTACCTGCCGTGAGCAACCTCCACACCCCTTGGTGTGTATTGTACTACAACAGCGGGCCGCCACGTTGAACAAGTAGCCTTACCTTTGCAGCCCCAGATGCGCCTATGCGTTTGACTATCCTGACATGTGTTCTGGCGTTTTGCGCCGTGTTTGCCGCAGATGTGCGTGCCCAGCTTGACCCGCCCACCGCTACGTGTGTAGAGGTGTTGGCCGATGGTACTGCCATTGTCAACTGGCTTCCCCCTGCGGATCCTGGAGGTGAGTTCACCTCCTACGACATTGTCTACTCCACTGACTATTTCACCGCAGATACCGGTACCCAGCTGTTCAGCGAGCCCACGTATGCGGTCACCAGCTATACCGACATGGCTGTGGACTTCAACAACGACATTGGCGCCTACTACTTGGAAACCAACAGCAACGACGGCACTGCGCAAGTCTCGGTGCCCTCGGACACGATCTGTGGCATCCACCTCACGCTGAATGTGCTGGGCGGCGGCGGCATTGCCAACCTCTTTTGGAATGCCCCTATGGTGAACACCGCTGCGGTGACCGGTAACTACGAGGTGTGGCTGGAATTCCCTGTGGGCACCTGGAATCAAGTGGCGACCGTTCCACACAACCCAGACAACTTCAACCAGAATTACCAGCACATCGTGGACGATTGCGTGGCCACCTACGGCTTCCAAATCTTCTACACTGCGCCGAGCGGTTGCCAGTTCATCTCCAATGTGGCCACCGACGACTTTGAAGACCTGACCTCTCCTGACATTCCTGAGGTAGATGTGGTCACCATCGACCACACCACCAACCAGTACCAAGTCAACTGGTTTCCCTCCACCGCGAGTGACACCCAAGGGTACATCATCTACGAGTGCATCAGTGGGGCCAACGTTCCAGTAGATACCGTTTATGGTGCGGGTACCACCTCGTGGAACCACGGGCCCCTGGGCCTTGAGCCAGCGCCCATCCCTGGGACATCCGTTCCTGCAAATTTCTACACGGTAGCCGCCTTCGACTTTTGCGATTTCGGCAACGTGAGTCCCACCGAGCCGCAGTGCAGCCAGCCGCCTTACCTGTTGGACATCGTCTGGACCCAGTGTACTGATTTTGCGGAGCTGCTCTGGACCCCGTACAGCGGGCGCACCGTGGATGCCTACAGCGTGTATGTGAGTGAAGATGGCGGTCCGTTTACAGTACTGGCCGTGCTCCCCGGTACCCAGCTGACCTTCACCCACGAAAACCTGCAGGACGGCGTCACCTATCAGTACTACATCGAAGCAGGCTTCACCACCACCGTGTCGGTGTCTTGCTCCAACCAACGTGCGCAGGGCATCAGCCTGGCGCCTCCTCCCGCGTTTACCTACCTCGCTTCGGTAGACGTGCGCTCCGCCGAGGAAGTGGAAGTGCGCATCCACACCGAAAACATCACCACCGATCACCTGTACATCCTGGAGCGCCGGAAGGTCGGTGGGCAGTTTTGGGTGAACGTGGACAACCAGCTCTCCAGCGGCGCCAACGCAGTCATCTTCAACGACTTCGACCCCGACTTGAAGCTGGGTGAATTGGAATACGACTACCGTACACACGTGCTCAATACGTGCGGCGATACGGCCACCACCACGAATGCTGGTCGCACGCTGTTGCTTGAAGGTCTGGCCAACAACGAGCGGCTGGTCAACACCCTGGCCTGGCCGGATTACCAAGAATGGGACGGCAACATCGTGGGCTTTGACATTTACCGCAGCCAGATGGAAGGCGTGCTGGGTGACTTGATCGTGTCACTCCCCGCAGGCGCCAACGTCTATGAGGACGACATCGCCGACCTGCTGACCACGCCCGGACTGTTCTGTTACACTGTCGTCGCGCGGGAAGACGTCAATAGTTTTGGTATCCAAGAAGTGGCTTCCTCCAACCAGCTGTGCCTGCAGATGGAACCCAAGATTTGGATCCCCAATGCATTCATGGTGTTTGGCAACAACCCGGTATTCAAGCCCGTGATTGGGTTTGTGGATGCGAACTCCTACGAAATGGTCATCTCCAGCCGTTGGGGCGACATCCTGTTCACGACCAACGATTTGGATCAGGGCTGGGACGGTGCCGGACGCCGCGGCGACTACCTGCCCGATGGCGCATATGTCTACTTCATCACCGTCAAGGATGGAGAGGGCCAACAATACGACCGCGTAGGTCAGGTCTTCCTGTTGAAAGCCGGGCCGGAGTAGGCCTCAAGGGTCAGTCGAATTCAGTATATTTGTACGAATTTATTACCCCATAAATTCGTCCCCCAACATGGCTTTCAGCAGCGGTAAAATCGCCGGAGAAGGACTCACCTACGACGATGTCCTCCTCGTTCCGGCTTACTCGGAAGTTCTTCCACGCCAGGTGGCCTTGACCACCAAGTTCTCTCGCAACATCGAACTCAACGTACCTGTGGTCGCAGCGGCCATGGATACCGTGACCGAAGCCCGCTTGGCCATTGCCATGGCGCGCTCGGGTGGCATCGGTGTGATTCACAAAAACATGAGCATTGAGGCGCAAGCCCAAGAAGTGCGCAAAGTGAAGCGTTCGGAGAGCGGCATGATCCAAGATCCCGTGACCCTGCGTTTGGGCGCCATTGTGCAGGATGCTCTCAAGTTGATGGCCGAAAACAAAATCGGCGGCATCCCCGTGGTGGACGACCAGGAAAACCTGGTGGGCATTGTCACCAACCGTGACCTGCGTTTCGAGAAGGACATGATGAAGCCCGTGAGCGAGGTCATGACCAGCGAAGGCTTGATCAAAGCCGAAGAAGGCACCGACCTGGCTGCTGCAGAACAAATCCTCCAGGCCCACAAGATTGAGAAGCTTCCGGTAGTGGACGCCAACAACAAATTGGTGGGACTCATCACCTACAAAGACATCATCAAGGTGCGCCAGTACCCCAACTCCTGCAAAGACGCCTACGGACGTCTGCGCGTGGCTGCGGCCATTGGGGTGACCCACGACAGCGTGGAGCGCGCACAAGCACTGGCCGACGCCGGTGTGGACGCCTTGATCATCGACACAGCTCACGGCCACTCACGTGGGGTAGTGACGGCACTCAAAGCTGTGAAAGAACAACTGCCAGGCATCGACGTAGTGGTGGGCAATATCGCCACCGCTGAAGCCGCAAAAATGCTGGTGGAAGCCGGCGCGGACGCCGTGAAAGTGGGCATCGGACCCGGTTCGATTTGCACCACGCGAATCATCGCAGGGGTAGGGGTACCTCAACTGTCAGCCGTCATGAACGTGGCTGAAGCCATTGGTGATACCGGTGTACCCATCATTGCCGACGGCGGAATCCGCTTCACCGGCGACATCGCCAAGGCCCTGTGCGGCGGCGCCCACACCGTGATGGTGGGCTCTATGCTCGCAGGCGTTGAAGAATCTCCCGGCGAAACCATCATCTACGAAGGCCGCAAGTTCAAGACCTACCGCGGCATGGGTTCGGTGGAAGCCATGCAGAAGGGGTCCAAGGACCGCTACTTCCAAGACGCCGAGGACGACATCAAAAAACTGGTGCCCGAAGGCATCTCTGGTCGCGTGCCTTACAAAGGCACCGTACGCGAGGTGATGCACCAAGTAGTCGGCGGCCTGCGTGCAGGCATGGGCTATTGCGGTGCGGCCAACTTGGAGGCCATGCGCCAAGCACAATTTGTGCGCATCACCAGTGCAGGCATGCGCGAAAGCCATCCGCACGACGTGACCATCACCCGCGAGGCCCCCAACTATAGCCTCGCGTAATCTGTGACCACCCGGCGCGAATGGTTATTTTCGCGCACGATGCAAGCCAAAGAAGCTATGAGAATTCTGGTACTGAGCTGCGTACTGGCCCTGACCTCGTTGGGCCTGTTTGCGCAGAGTGATGTGGTAATGACCCTGGGCGACGAACAGGTCTCCATTGCCGACTTCGAAGCCATCTTCAAAAAGAACAACCGCGACTCGGTCATTTCCCAGGCCGACCTCGATGAGTACATGGAGCTGTTCATCAACTTCAAACTCAAAGTGGCCGAAGCCCGCTCGCGCGGCATGGATACGGTGCCCGCGTTCGTTTCAGAACTGCAAGGTTACCGCCGCCAACTGACCCGTCCCTACCTGACCGATGGCGAGCTGTTGGACGAATTGGTGCGTGACGCCTACGAGCGCAAAACCCAAGAAGTACGCGCCAGCCACATCTTGATCAGCTGCGAGCTCAAGTCCAGCCCCGAGGACACCCTCAAGGCTTGGAACAAGATCATGAAGCTGCGCAACCGCATCATGGCTGGTGAAGATTTTGAATCCGTGGCACGTGGTGTGGGCGGTTCAGAAGATCCTTCGGTGGCCCAGAACGGCGGCGACCTCGGCTACTTCTCGGTGTTCCAGATGGTGTACCCGTTTGAGAATGCGGCGTACACCACCGAAGTGGGCCAAGTATCGATGCCGGTACGCACCCGCTTTGGCTACCACTTGCTCAACGTGGTGGACCGTCGCGAGGCTCGTGGTGAATTGCGCGCCGCACACATCATGGTACGCGCCGACGAAAAAGACCCCGAATCGGTCAAGCAAGGCAAGGCCAAGATTGACAACATCTACACCATGCTCCGCAACGGGGCGGATTTCCAAGAAATGGCCCTCAAATTCAGCGAGGACGCATCTACCGCCCGCAACGGCGGTGAGCTGCCTTGGTTTGGATCGGGCAAGATGATCGAGAGCTTTGAGAACACTGCGTTTGGCTTGGCCCAGGACGGCGACGTTTCCGAGCCGGTGCAAACCTCTGTGGGTTTCCATATCATCAAGCGCTTGGAGTACAAGCCGGTCGCGGCCTTTGAAGAGGCAGAAAAAGAAATCCGCAACCGTGTACGCCGCGACGCTCGCGCCGAAGCCACCCGCGCCTCGTTTGTGCGTAAGATTGGTGTGGAGTACGGCTACGAGGTGAGCCAAAAGGCCCTCAAAAAGGCCATTCGCAAGAACCTCGATACCGCAGTGTGGCGCGGCAACATGACCATCGCCAAGGCCAAGTGCCAGAAGGTGACCTTGGCCAGCTTTGCCGACCAGACCTTCTCGGCGCAAGAGTTTGTGGACTTCCTCAACGCAGCGGGCAAGCGCAAAGGACAAGGCGACTTGGACAAGTTCCTGGACGACCAACTCGCGGCCTTCAAGGAAGAAAAGCTGATCGCCTACGAAGACAGCCGACTGGAAGAGAAGCACAACGATTTCCGCCTGCTCATGAACGAGTACCGAGACGGCATCCTGCTCTTTGAACTCACCGACGAGCTGGTGTGGTCCAAGGCCGTGAAGGATACCGCTGGTTTGGAAGCGTACTACGAGCAACGGAAGACCAACTTCATGTGGGGCGAGCGCTTGGAAGCCGGCCTCTACGGCTGCGTATCGGCCGAGCTTGCCGACTTGGTGCGCAAGCGTCTGGACGCCGGTTTGCCTCCCAACGAGATCGTTCTCGAACTCAACGAAGGCGGACCGCTCAACGTGCGTTACGAAGAAGGCCTCTACGAGCGTGGCACCAACAACGTGGTGGACGCTGTGGAGTGGGCTTCTGGCGTATCCGATGTGTTTGAGCGCGACGGCAAGTTCTGGGTGGTGGTAGCCAAGTCGGTGCGTCCGGCCGAGCCCAAAGCCTTGGACGAAGCCCGTGGGCTGATCACTGCCGAGTACCAGAACTACTTGGAGGACCGCTGGATCAAAGAGTTGCGTGCCAAGTACAACTACGCGGTGAACAACGACGTGCTCTACACCCTGATCACCCAACCCTAATGCGCTTGCGCTGGGCGGCATTGTTGGGCGTGTTGGCCGCGTGTCAGCCCGCCCCGGAAGTCGAGCAGCGCGACCCTGTGGCCGCAGTGAATGGACGTACCCTTTACTGGGATGAGGTCCGCGCTGTGGTGCCCGACGATGCCACTGCTGAGGACAGCGCGCGCCTGGCCGACCGTTACATCCAGCAATGGATCACCGATCAGGCCTTGGTGCAGCAAGCCCAAAACGTCCTTCCCGAGCAGCTGCAAGACTTCGAAGAAGCCCTTGAAAAGCACCGGCAAGCACTGTTGACCCATGCCTACGAAGAAGAAATGATTCGCCAAAGGTTGGACACGGTTGTAGCAGAATCGGAACTTCGTGCGTTCTACGATCAGAACCGGGACAACTTCGTGCTGAAGGATTACATCGTTCAGGCCCGTTTTTGCGTGTTGGACAGCGGCGATTGGGATGCGACGGCATTCCGTACCCAGTTCGAACAAGTGACCGACGACACCCAGGAGGAACTCGAAGCCTTCTGTCACCAGTACCGCGGCGGTTGCTTTTTGGACGAGGACCAGTGGATCTACCTCGAGGATTTGCGCCAGCAGGTTCCCCTGGAGATCTACAACACCGAGCGCTTTCTAAAAAAGAACAAAACCGTTGAGGTTCAACGTGGGAATCAAGTAATTTTCCTGCGCATCCGTGACTTCAAGCTGAAAGACAGCGTGTCTCCCTTCAGCTTGCAAAAAGCCAAGATCCGGAGCATGATCCTCAACCGACGCAAAAGCGAATTGCTGAGCACCCTGCGGGCCGACGTGTACCACCAGGCATTGAAGAAGAACCAGATAGAAATGCATTATGAGCGTCCTTAAAGGGGGAATCATCGGCCTGTTTATGTGTGCAGCACTTGCTGCAGGGGCCCAAGGGGATCTGATCGACAAGGTTGCCGCTGTCGTCGGCAACGAAATCATCCTGCAATCTGAAATCGAAGTGCAAGCCTTGCAAATCACCCAAGGCCAAGCCGTGACGGATCAAGCGCGTCACATTGCGCTCGAAGCACTTATGTTTGAAAAGCTGCTGCTCAATCAAGCCCGTTTGGACTCGGTGGAGGTCAGCGACGAATACATCTACGCCACCATTGACCAGCGTATCCAGTACTACATCAGCCTGCTCGGTTCCGAGGAGGCCTTTGAGGAGTACTACGGCAAAAGCGTCACCGCTTGGAAAGACGAGTTCTACGACCCCATCAAAGAACAGCTCATGGCCGAGCAGCTCAAGCAGGAAATGCTCGGGGCTGTGGACGTGACTCCAGGAGAGGTGGTGGATTTCTTTGAGGGCATCCCCAAAGACAGCCTCCCGCTGATTCCTGAAGAACTTTGGTACAGCCAGCTCGCCATGGACCCGGCCATCACTGCCAAGCAGGAGGCCGACACCCGCTCCCTGCTGGATTCCATCCGTTCCATTGTGGTCGAAAAACCCTACCGCTGGAACCTGGAAGTGGTCAAGTGGACCCAAGACCCTGGAAGCAAGGGAACCAACGGCTGCTACCGCGGTGTGCAAAAAGGCGTGATGGTGCCGGAGTTTGAGGCCGCGGCCTTCAGCACCCCCATTGGCAACGTGAGTGAGGTGTTTGAAACCGACTTCGGCTACCACATCCTCAAAGTGGAGGACCGCCGGGGCAACATCTACGATGCGTGCCACATTCTGGTGCGTCCAGAAGTGACCGACCAAGCCCTGGTGAAGGCCGAGCAAATGCTCGACTCACTGGTCAATGAAATCCGCACCGATACCCTGACCTTCCGCAACGCGGCCCTGCGCTACAGCACCGATGAGAAGACCGCCAAGCAAGAAGGGCGCGTCATCAATCCGGCCAGCGGCACCAAGCGCTTCCGCGTGGACGAAATGGACCCCAAACTCTTCTTCATCCTCGATAAGTTGGGCGAAGGTGAGATTTCGGATCCGTTCTACTTTACCGAACAAGACGGCTCCAGCAAGTTCCTGTCCATCCGACTCGACGGCCGCTTGCAGGCGCACACCGCCAACCTCGATGACGACTACCTGATCTTCCAGCAACAGGCCAAACAGTTCAAGCAACAAGAAGAACTCGAGGCTTGGGTGCGCAAGCGCCTGCGCAACACCTTTGTGCGCATCGACGAAGAATACGTCAGCGACAACTTTACATTCCCTTGGCTAGACTTCCAAGCGAGCGAGGCCAAGGCCCCCTAACCCCACCGACTTCAAACATGGCTGAACCACAATTTGCATCCGACGCCGACGCGCTCAAGAGCCTGAGCGGCAAGTACCACGAACTCCGCACCGAAATCGGCAAAGTCATTGTCGGCCAGGAGCATGTCATCCGCGATCTGCTGATCAGCATTTTCGGCAACGGCCACTGCCTGCTGGTAGGGGTGCCTGGGCTGGCAAAAACCCTGCTGGTCAACACCATCTCGGACGCATTGGGACTCAGCTTCAACCGCATCCAGTTCACCCCGGATTTGATGCCATCGGACATCATTGGGTCTGAGATCCTGGATGAGAACCGCAAGTTTCGTTTTGTCAAAGGCCCGCTGTTCTCCAATATCATCCTGGCCGATGAGATCAACCGTACCCCGCCCAAGACCCAGTCGGCGCTGCTGGAAGCCATGCAGGAGCGCGCGGTGACCGCAGCAGGAAACCGCTACGAATTGGACCGTCCGTTCTTCGTGCTGGCGACCCAGAACCCGATTGAGCAGGAGGGAACCTACCCACTGCCAGAGGCGCAGTTGGACCGTTTCATGTTCAACATTTGGGTAGACTACCCCACGTTTGAAGAGGAAGTGTCGGTGGTGAAGCAAACCACTGTAGATGCTACCGCTCAGGTGAATCCCGTGATTTCTGGAGAAGAGATCACCTTCTACCAAAAGCTCATCCGCCGCATGCCCATCGCCGACAACGTGGTGGAATACGCGGTAGGCTTGACTGCAAAAACCCGTCCAGCGGGTGACCGCTCGCCGCAAATGGTCAAGGACTTTCTCTCATGGGGAGCCGGCCCACGTGCGTCGCAATACTTGGTCATTGGCGCCAAGGTGCACGCTGCGGTCAACGGCAAGTTCTCACCGGACATCGAAGACGTACAAGCAGTCGCTCTGCCTATCCTGCGCCACCGTATTGTGCGCAACTACAAGGCCGAGGCCGAAGGTTACTCCATCGAACGCATCGTTCAGGAACTGCTCTGATCCATGCCGGTTCCGGCAGCCGCTTTCTTTCAACACGCCCACGAGCACGCCAAGCTTGAGGATGCCCGTTTGAGCGCCCAACTCCGTTTGTGGGGATGGATCCGCTTTGGTGCCTTTGTGCTTGCCGTTTTGTTTGCGACAGGTGTGATGGGCGTGTCCAGTCCTTTCCGTTGGGTGCTTGTCTTGTTGAGCATCGTGGGATTTGGAGCTTCCATTTTGACCTACCGCCGCCGCGAGGTGGCCAGGGATCGCGCCCGTGCTCAAGCCACGTTGTCTGCCGCACAGCTCGATAGTATTGCCGGCAACCACGACCGTTGGGATGCGGGCGAGGCCTTTATGGACCCAGGTCACGCGTTTGCAGCCGATCTGGACGTGTTTGGACCGCATTCGGTGTTCCGCATGCTCAACCGCACGTTTTTGGACGAGGGGCGCCGCTTGCTTGCCGCACGCCTGACCCAGTGGCAAACCGATCCCGAAGAGATTGTACGTCAGCAGCGCGCGGTGAAAGCCCTTGCTCAGGACTTGCAGTGGTGTTTGGAGCTGATCACCGACACCAATTTGGCAGCGAGCACCCAGTCATCAACCGACCAATTGAAGCGCTGGGCGGCCTCAGGAAACGCGCAACAGCGCCGGGGCATCTACCGCGTCTTGCACTTGGTGATTCCTGTATACAGCTTAGCTGTCATTCTTTGTGGGGTCTTTGGCGTGTTGACCGGAGGGCTGACCAGCATCTTGGTGCTGCTGCCACTGGTATTTGTAGGCGCGCACTTGGCGCGCACCCAAGAGGTGTCCGGCCAATTAGGCAAACAGCACGCAGCCTTGCTCGGACTGAGTGGTGTGCTGGACCGCTTGGCCGAAGCTCCGGAAGATGGGGAGGTGCTGGCCGGATTGCGTCAGCAGGCGAAAGGGGCCGGAGATGCACTTCGAAAGCTGTCCTCCATTGCCAATGCCTTTGACAATCGCCACAACCTGCTTGTGGCTGTGGTGTTCAACCTGTTGGCCGGTTGGGATTTCTGGTGCCTCAAACGTCTGGAAGACTGGCACCAAGAGCACGGCGCGCACATGGACACTTGGTTGGGCGCATTGGCCCAAGGCGAGGTGTTGACCAGCTTGGGGTTGTTTGCTGCTTCGCAGCCCGGATTGACCTGGCCGAAACCTACCTCCGAAGGCATGGTGCAAGCCCAAGGGTTGGGCCATCCCATGCTCGATCCCGACGTACGCGTGTGCAATGACTTTGGCTTGGACCCGAACGGTTTCAGCATTGTGACCGGTGCCAACATGGCGGGCAAGAGCACCTTCTTGCGTACCCTTGGCGTGAACTTGGTGTTGGCACAAATGGGAGCGCCGGTAGTGGCGCAGTCATTTACCTTCCGCTCGGTACCGCTGTTCAGTTCCATGCGCACCACCGACGCCTTGGAGGACAACGCCAGCTACTTCTACGCGGAATTGCGCCGCTTGCAAATCTTGGTCGAGCACTTGGAGTCGGGGCAGGAGTTGTTTGTCATTCTGGACGAAATCCTCAAAGGCACCAACTCCAAAGACAAAGCCGAAGGCAGCCGTAAATTCCTGGAAAAGCTGACCCGCCTACCGGCCTCTGGGGTGATCGCTACCCACGACTTGTCGCTCTGCGTAGTGGCCGACAGCTACCCGCAGGTGCGCAACCTGTTCTTCGATGTGACCATCGGTACCGATGACCTGGACTTTGACTACGTCCTCAGAGACGGGGTCTGCGCCAACATGAACGCGACGTTCTTGATGGACAAGATGGGGATCACCAAGTAGGATCAGATCAGCTGGTGCCCGAACATATCCATGCGACCGTGAAGCACACGTACGACGCGCACTCCTCTTGGCTGGATGTGGTGGAAGATGACGTGTTCGCGATGGATCAAACTGCGTAATTCGCTGCGAATTTCTGAGCGTTCCCTGCCCAAGTAGGGGTTGGCCTTCAAGGCGTCAAAAGCGGTTTGAAACGAGCCTAAGTATTCCAGTGCTTGGGTATGTCCGTGCGCGCGCTGGGTGTACTCAAAAATGGCCTCCAAATCGGAGTCGGCGGGTTGGGAGAGCACCAGCCCATACTGCATGTCACGCATCTGAGCTGCCCTGATGTTTGCGTTTCTCGCTCAGAATGTCATTCAGACTGCGTGTGGAATCTGGAGCGTTCCAACCGTGGGCGATGGCGGCGTGCAAGTCGTCCACCACCTTCATGCGGTAAAGTTGATGCAGACGCAGGGCATCGCGCACCAATTCGCTGGCATTTTGGTAATCTCCGGTTTGAATCTGTTCGGAGATGTAGGCTTTTTGTTTGTCGGTGAGGCTTACATTCATGGGCTTGGATTGCCACAATAAGGTACTGTCTTTGTCGATATTTAGCAAATAACAGCATTCGATCTCATGGACTTCGCCCTGCTCTTCGCTCTTGGAGCCGCTGCTTTTGCGTTCAGCACCATTGCTGGCGGAGGAGGTGCGCTACTGTTGGGGGCCACGGCACACCACATCACCGGCGTAGAGCGGATTGTCCAGGTCGTGCACCTGACCAACTTCATTGGCCGGCCTACGCGCATGCTGCTGTTCTGGAAGCACGTCCGGTGGGAAACCGTTGTGTGGTTTGTCCCCGCGGCATGGATTGGCAGTTGGTTGGGCGTGCGCCTGTTTGTGGAGATCGAAGCAGAATGGCTACGGCTCGTGCTCGGCGGCTTCTTGTTGACCACTCCGTTTCAATTCCGTTTTGGCAAAAGCAGGCGGTCCTTTCACATGCCGCTGTGGGGCTTTGCACCACTCGGGTTGGTGGTGGCAGCCACCAGCTCCTTGGTGGGGGCTACAGGTGCAGTGCTGAATGTCTTCTACTTCAACTACGGACTTACCAAGGAGCATTTGGTGGGTACCAAAGCGGTCAACAGCTTCCTGGTATCCATTGTGCAGTTGAGTGCTTACCTGTACTACGGGGCGTGGGATGAACACATCTGGGGCTACGGCCTGGCGCTGGGCTGCGGCGCCATTTTGGGCAACGTGTTGGGCAAACGCTGGCTCAAGCGATTTTCCAACGTGGGCTTCCAGCGACTGGCCCTGGCGGTGATGGTCGTAAGCGGCGTGCTGCTCATTGTTGGATACTTCCGCTAGGACCGTCAGCGAATCCGTACAGGACCGTTTTGCGTACCCCAAGCAGAACAACCTCCCACCTATGCTTAAAACTGTAGGATGGGCCCTTTGCGTAGCTGCCGCGGGCCTCGTGGGCAAAAAGCCCATCGACACCCAGCATTTCCTCATCCACGGCAACGTGTATGAGATCGACCCTGTCCAAAACGCCCAGCACGATGCGAACGATACCCGCGTCATCGTGTACAAGGACGGCGAAATCTACGTGGCCTTCAACACCGATGAAGAAGGCGAATACCTCTTCCACCCGCCCATCTGAGAAAACTACACGTTGGAATTTGGCGGGGACACCTACGTCAACAAACCCATTGCGATTGACGCCACCCGCTTGAAGGAAGAAAAGAAAGGACAAGCCATCGAGCTAGACCTCGGGCTCTTCCGTTGGTATGCAGGCGTGGATTACGGGTTCTTGGATGCCCCGGTGGCCAAGTTCCAACACAGCATGGCCGATGGCTTTACAGCCAACCAAGTGCACTCCCAGCAAATGGCACGCAAGACCATCAAGACGCTGGACGCCATCCGCTCGATGCACGAGTGAGGCGTCTGCCTTAGAGTTAAACTGAAGGCCGCATTCCTGCACGCAGGGATGCAGCTTTTCTTGTGGGAATCAGCTGCCCAGGAGGCGCTTGACCACCTCAGAGATGCGCTTGCCGTCGGCTTTGCCAGCGAGGGCGCCTGAAGCCTTGCCCATCACTTTGCCCATGTCGGCCATGGAGCTGGCACCGAGGTCAGTGATGAAGCCTTGTACGGCGGCCTCCAAGTCGGCGTCGCTCATTTGCTCGGGCAGGTACTCTTTGATGATTTCGGCCTGGGCGAGTTCCTCGGCTTGGAGGTCTTCGCGGCCTTGTTCGCCGTAGATGGTAGCGGCGTCCATGCGTTGCTTGTAGAGCTTGTTGAGGATCTTCTGGCCTACGGCATCGTCCACGTTGCCATCGCCGCCTTCCTTGGTCATTTCCAGCATGAGCTTGGATTTGATGTCGCGCAGCGCAGCGAGACGTTCCTTGTTACGGGCTTTCATGGCCGCTTTGATGTCGGCTGTGATTTGATCGGTCAGTGCCATCGGTCAGAATTTTGGGTAAAGCTACTGAATGCCCGATTTGGGGCAAAAGAAAAGCCGCATGCGGTCATGCGGCGTTTCTGCTTGTTATGCCTAGTACTTACAGGAGAATGACTAGTCAACGTTGTCGTGCAGGAATGGGTTGTTGTCTCGCAGTTTCATTTCCTTCTCTCCTTCAGCGTTCTCTTCTTCGTTTAGCGAGTAGCGCGATACGCTGCTTTCGCTGCTGTGCGGGGTGTTGTCCAGGGCTACGCCTCGGCGCTTGTAGGCCGGCTCGCTTTCCAGGTCGGTCAAGCCCGAGGGGGTCTTGAGCTTCATGGTCAGTTCGCGGATGCGTTGCTCGCGTTCTTTGTTGCGGGCTGCCAGTTCCTCACGCGGAGGACGGTCTTCCACCACATGATTGTCGCGGGCAGGAATTTCGGTGAATTTGAGGGCGTCGGCCTCGCGGTTGAGGTCTTCGTTCTCAATGGCGTCGTCCAAGGTGAAGCGCTCGCCCAGTGCAGGGGCGGCCGGTTCGGCTGGAGAATCGGCTTCCATTTTGAGGGAGTCTTCTACCTCAGGGGCCGCTTCTGCGAAGAGGTCTGGAGTAGCGGCCGGCTCAACCGGAGCTTCGGGCTCCACGGTTTTCAGCACCATGTCCTCCAGTGTGTCTTCCACCTCGGGGGTGTTGATCTCCAGGGTGAAATCCGTTGTGGGTGCTTCTTGCTCCATCACCTCGGGCTCTTCCGATTTCAGGAAGGGCTCCGGAGCGGGCTCAGGGCGCACATCAGTGGTGGTGCGGGTGGGCGACTGTTGCATGCCGGTCACCTCGCGTCCCGCTGCGGGATTGAGGGGCATTTTGCGCGGCTCGCGGGCAACAGGGTTCAGGATGGCGTCTACTTCATGGCTCTTGAAGCCGGTGGCAATCACGGTGACACACAGATCCGATTCCAAGCTTTCGTCAGGACCATAACCCCAGATGACTTCGGCGCTTTGGCCGGCCTGGTCTTGGATGTAGTCGGTGATCTCCATGATCTCGTCCATCAGCACTTCGTCTGCGCCGTAGGTGATGTTGAGCAGTACGAAGGTTGCACCGGTAATGTCGTCGTCGTTGAGCAGTGGTGACTCCAAAGCGTCTTGCACCGCACGGATCGAACGGCCCTCCCCAGAGGCACTTCCAGATCCCATGATGGCCCTGCCGGATTCGCGCATAACGGTGTTGACATCGTTCATATCCACGTTGATTTCACCGGTGAGGGTGATGACCTCAGCAATGCCTTTGGCAGCAGTGCAGAGGACTTCATCGGCGTGACCGAAGGCTTTGCCCAGGGTCAGGTTGCCGTAAAGTTCGCGGAGCCTATCGTTTTTGATGATCAGCAGGGTATCTACCGCATCGCGCATCTCGCGCAGGCCTTCACCGGCTTGCTGCATACGCTTGCGTCCCTCGAACATGAAGGGAACCGTAACTATACCAACAGTCAGGATGCCCAACTCGCGGGCAGCTTGAGCGATGATGGGTGCTGCACCGGTACCGGTACCTCCGCCCATACCTGCGGTTACAAATACCATGGTGGTATTGGCGCCGATCAGTGCTTTGACCTCTTCCAAGGTCTCTACTGCTGCGTTGCGTCCGACTTCAGGGATGGATCCTGCCCCACGGCCCTCGGTCAGGGTCGCGCCCAGTTGCACCTTGATGGGTACAGGGCTGTTGTCCAACGCTTGGGCATCGGTGTTGCAGATGATGAAATCCACACCTTTGATGCCTTGGTCATACATGTAGTTGACCGCGTTGCTTCCCCCGCCTCCTACCCCGATCACTTTGATCATCGCGTTGTGTTCCTTCGGCAAATCGAATCGCATGTTTTTCGTGTTTGAGGATGGGCGAAGGGGAAATCATGCGCGCGGAGCAGGTTGATTTCCAAGTGATGCTTCACCCAAGGTTCAGTGAACTAAGAAAGCCAATAATCGGCGCGAGCAGTGCGGAAGTTTTCAAAACACTTCACCGCCCGATGTTTATAACGAAAATGGTTGTAAATCGCTGTAAATCAGAGGGAAGGGCTACTCCTCTTCCGACTCAAACCACTCTTTGATGTTCTTCAAGAAGGTGTAGGCAACCTTGCGGTGGTCGGCGACGCGCTGGGCTTGCTCATTGCTGCCGGTGCTCTGGCCTTCGAGCCCGTTGATCACCAAGCCAACACCCGTTGCCAGAGAGGGGTTGATGATGTCCTCGCTCGGGGCTTTGGCCAAGTGCTCGTTGGGGAAGCCGATGCGGCAATCCAGCCCTGTGGTGTACTCAAAGAGCTGCGGCAAGTGACGCAATTGCGAACCACCCCCGGTAATGACCACTCCTCCGATGAGCTCGTTGGCATAGCCCGAGTTTTTGATCTCGTAGTACACGTGCTCGATGATCTCTTCCATCCGGGCCTGGATGATGTTGGCCAGGTTGCGCAAGGAGATTTCCTTCGGTGCTCGGCCGCGCAGACCGGGGATGCACACAATGTCGTTTTCGTTGTTCTCCAGGGCCAACGCAGAGCCAAAGCGGGTTTTGAGCTGCTCGGCTTGGTTGCGCATGATGGTGCACCCGGATTTGATGTCTTCGGTGATCACGTTGCCGCCAAATGGAATCACCGCGGTGTGGCGGATGATGCCTTCTTGGAAGATGGCGATGTCGGTGGTGCCACCCCCGATGTCGACCAAGGCCACACCGGCTTCTTTCTCCTCATCGCTCAACACGGCGGCGCTTGAGGCCAGCGGCTCTAGGATCAACTCCTGCACGCTCAATCCGGCTTTGGCCACACAGCGGTAGATGTTCTTGGCAGCGGCAATCTGACCGGTGATGATGTGGAAGTTGGCCTCCAAACGGATGCCGCTGTGTCCACGGGGGTCTTTGATGCCGGTTTCGTTGTCGACGGTGAATTCTTGGGGAAGCACGTGGATGATCTCCTCTCCGGGAAGCATGACCAGCTTGTTCATGTTCTCCACCAGGTTGTCGATGTCGTACTGGGTGATTTCCTCCTCGAGGCTGTCGCGCATGATACTGCCGCGGTGCTGCAGGCTCTTGATGTGTTGGCCGGCAATCCCCACATTGACCACGCGGATGTCCACCCCGGAAGCCTCCTCGGCCTGCTTCACAGCAAGCTGGATGGACTCCACGGTCTTGTCGATGTTGGCCACTACGCCACGACTTACCCCCAGCGACTGGCTTTTGCCCATGCCCAGGATTTCGATTTTGCCATATTCGTTCTTGCGCCCGACCATGCAGGCGATTTTGGTTGTTCCAATGTCGAGTCCAACGATGATTTCACTCATGATGTGCCGGTTTTACCACCTGCGCTTGCAGACCACTTGGTCGCGGTAGGCGAGGTTGATTTCTGTGTAAAAGTTGAGGTCTTTGCTTTGAACCGTGTGCTGCAAAAAGGTCTGCAGCCGGTCGAACTTGGCGTCGAGGTTGCGCGCGTCGCCGAGTTGAATCTTGTATCCGCCCACCCGGGGAATCACCACCGCGTGCCCCACCGAGTCCAGGTAGAGGTGCTCGGTCAGCGGGCCCATGAGTGCGTGGCCTTCCACCGCTTGGGCAAAAGTCAGCACTTGGTCCAGTGGGCTGTCTTCCAGCACACGTCCTGTGTGCGGATCCAGAGCAGAAGTGTCGGCTGCGCTGAAGGCACGCGCGGTTACAAACAGCGGCACGTGTGCCGTGTAGTGTTTGCTCAGCGGCATCAGACGCCGGTCGGAATCCAGGTAGAAGCCCGTGCCGTCCGGATTGAGGATGCGGGCCACGGGAATGCGTGGGGTGACTTCGGCTTCGATGCGTCCGTCCAGGGTTTTGGTAACCACCGCGTGGCGCACGTGAGGCATGTTACGCAAAGCGCGTTGCAGGTGATCGATGTGGATGTCGTCCATGCGTGTACCCACCAGCGAGTCGCCGGTAAGCACCAAACGGTCCAGCACCATGTTACGGGTCACAAAACGATGGGGTCCAGCCTCGTCGACGGTCAGGTCCACGCGCCAGCACACTTCGCTGGCCCGCTCCCGACTTACGAAGCTGAGCAACACCACTCCCGCAACAAGCAGGGCAGCATAACCGCCTATGGTCCACCATTTTTTCATGACTGTAAGGCCTGTTTGACGGGCGCTACCAGCTGGTCAATGTCGCCAGCGCCTAGGATGAGCAGCACGTCGGGAAGGTCGTCCCTCAAGCACGCCAAGAAATCGGTTTTCTGCACCACCTGCGCAGGGGTGTTGGTGATCTTATCCAACAACCATTGTGAATCCACGCCAGGCAGTGGTTTTTCGCGCGCCGGGTAGATGGGTAGCAGGTAGGCTTTGTCCAGTTTTCCGAGGCTCTCGCCAAAGCCGTCGGCAAAATCTCGGGTCCGGGTAAACAGGTGTGGTTGGAAGATGCCGTGCAGGATTTTACCCGGATACATCTCCCGGGCTGCGTCAATGGCAGCGTTGAGCTCAGTGGGGTGGTGGGCGTAGTCGTCAATCACCACCACCGGGCGCTCCAGTATTTTCTCAAAGCGGCGCTTGACCCCGCGGAAGCCGGGCAACACCTCTTGGATGCGCGCCGCGGAAACGCCGGCTTCAAGGGCCAACGCGATGGCAGCAACCGCGTTTTGCAAGTTGTGTCGTCCGGGCATGGCCAGTTTCAGGCAGGACACCGGGCCGGCAGGGGTCTGCAGGTCAAACACTTGGTGGCCTTCGGTGATGCGGATGTTGGTGGCGCGGTAGGTGGCTGTGGGTCCCTCGCCGTAAGTTTGTTGGGTGGAGTAGCCCAGCTCCACAAGTCGGTCGTGCAGGTCTTCGTGCACCAGGGTGTGCTCCACTTGACGTAAGAAGGCCACGAACCCTTGCTCCATGTGGTCGGGGTCTTGGTAAATGTCCAAGTGGTCCGGATCCATGGAGGTCAAGGCCGCACGGGTGGGGTGCAGGGCCAAGAACGAACGGTCGTATTCATCGGCTTCCACCACCATCAAATCGCTTGCAGGGTCCGTGAGGGTATTGGTGCCGTAGTTGGAGGCGATACCTCCCAAGAATGCGTTGCAACCGGCGCCGCTGGCTTTCAGAAGATAGGCCAACATGCTCGAGGTGGTGGTTTTGCCGTGGGTGCCTGCCACGGCGAGGCCGGTACCGGTGTTTACGATTTCGGCTAAGGCAGCCGCGCGTTTGCGTACAGTGTATCCCTGAGCACGAAACCACTGGAGTTGCGGGTGGTTGTCAGGAACTGCCGGCGTGTAGATCACGTCCAGGTCGACTTGTGGCAGTTCGGCCAGCGAAAGAGGGAGTGCTGCAACGGTGTCTTGAAAGACCACGGTCATGCCTTCATCTTGCAGGGCTTGGGTCAGGGGGGTGGCGGTGCGGTCGTATCCAGATACGGCAGCGCCTTTTGCGTGGTAGTACCGGGCCAGGGCACTCATGCCAATCCCACCGATGCCGATGAAATAGGCTGCGGGCTTCATGCGTCTGCCAGTTCGAGGATGATGCCGGCGATTTCGTCCGCGGCGTTGGCCTTGCCCAAGGTGCGGATGTTGCGTCCGAGGGCTTCGCGGTTGATGGGGTTGTCAATCAGGCCAAAGAGGGTCTCGCCCAGTTTTTCGCGGGCTTCAACGTCTTTGACCAAGATCGCTGCCTGCTTTTGGACCAGCGCTAGGGCGTTTTTGGTTTGGTGATCTTCCGCCACGTTGGGGGAGGGGACGAGCATCAAGGGTTTGCCCACCAGGGTGAGTTCGCTGATGGAGATGGCGCCCGCACGTGAGATGATCACGTCCGCAGCAGCATAAGCCAAGTCCATTTCTTGGATGAACACCGAGGTGTAAATGCCTTGGGCGCTCAATGATGCTACTGCGGCAGAAGCTTGACTGCCATAGCCCTTGCCGGTCTGCCAGATGAGTTGCACACCGCGGTCCTTGAATTGGTCCAGCAGTGCATGCAAGGATTCGTTGATGGTGCGTGCGCCGAGCGAACCGCCGATGGCCAACACGGTGACCGGTCCGTTCTGGAGCCCAAAATGGGTGAGTGCGCGTTCGCGCTTGCCCTGAATGTCGACCACGTGGGCGCGTACGGGGTTGCCCGTGTGCACGAGTTTATTGGCGGGGAACCACTTTTCGAGCCCGTCATAGGCCACGCAAATTTTGTCTGCTTTGCCCGCCAGCATTTTGTTGGTGATGCCGGGGAAGCCGTTTTGTTCTTGCAAGACCGTCTTCACGCCTTTGCGTGCGGCTACGCGAAGCAGCGGTCCACTGGCATACCCGCCCACACCCACGGCCACATCGGGCTTGAATTGGCGGATGATCTTGCCGGCGTTGTACAGAGAGTGGATCACCTTAATTGGGAACAGGAAGTTCTTCCAAGTCAGGCGACGTTGCAATCCACTGATCCAAAGTCCTTTGATGGGGTAGCCCGCTGCGGGCACCTTTTCCATTTCCATTTTGCCTTCGGCGCCCACAAACAAGATGTCTGCGTCCGGTCGTCTGGCCTTCACGGCGTTGGCAATGGCAATGGCAGGGAAGATGTGTCCACCGGTTCCTCCGCCCGAAACAATGACTTTAAGCGATTTCATACTCGGTGTCGGAAGGTCGGATGGTGTTGTTATCGCCAGAGGTATGCTTGGGTCTATTGTTGCCCGTGGCTTCCAGACTCTCAGGGTTGAATACAGAGCGACTCACGCTCAGGATCATGCCCACAGCAATACAGGTAAACAGGGTTGAAGTTCCCCCCATACTTACCAGCGGCAAAGGCTGGCCGGTAGTTGGGAAGAGGTTCACAGCTACCGCCATGTTGATCAGGGCTTGCAGCACCAGCATGACACTCAGTCCCAAGGCCAGCATCGAACCAAAATGGCGCGGGCACTTGAAGGAGATCTGCACGCTCCTGAACAGGAAAATCAGGTAGAGGAGCAGCACGCCAATGCCTCCCAAAATGCTGCCGTATTCTTGGATGATGAACGCGTAGATCATGTCCGAATAAGGGTGAGGCAAGTAGAGCGAATTGCCCGAGCCGGGACCGGCTGGAAGCAATCCGCCGTCGTGGATGGCGTATTGGGCGAGGTTGACTTGGAAGTTGCCTTCCTCCTCGGGGTTGAAAAAGTTGTCGATGCGTTGGGTCCACGTATCAAAACGCGGCATCAGATCAGGCGCGGCCTTGCCAAGGGCGTAGACCAATACCAATGCGGCCAATCCCAGGCCCATGATCTTGAGGAGATGTCTGACCGGAACTCCTCCAAGGTACATGAGCACAAAGCAGATCAGCCCGAGCATGGCTGCGGTCGAAAAGTCAGCAGGCAGGATCAAGCCGCAATACACCAGCACCGGCACCAGGATGGGACGTACACCGTTTTTGAAATCGTGCAGTTGGGTGCGCTTCTGGTTGAGCATGCGCGCCACGTAGGTGATCAGCACGATTTTGGCGAAATCCGAGGTCTGGAAAGTGAGGTTGATGAACGGGATTTTGATCCAGCGTTTGGCCTCATTCACATCGGCTCCAAAGAGCAGAGTGAACAGCAGCATGAAGCCCGCCACCCAAATCAACAGGGTGGAGATTTTACTGAAGTACTTGAACGGAATGCGGTGGACCGCCAACATCACCCCAAATCCCATGGCCAACAGCACGCTGTGCTTGATCAGGTACTTGTAGGTGGTGGCGTGTTCCTTCACGGCCAACGAGCCAATGGAACTGTACACGGCCAAGATGGAGACCAAGCTCAACAGCAGGGCTACCATCCAAATGACCTTATCGCCTTCGATGTGTTTCAGCAACGCTTTCATGCATAAATGGCCTGTGGCCGCTTATGGGTTAGAGGGCGCGTACAGCGGATTTGAATTGACGGCCGCGGTCCTCGTAATTCTCAAACAGGTCGAAGCTGGCGCAAGCAGGTGAGAGCAGCACGGTGTCTCCCTTGTAGCCGAGTTCGTAAGCCTGGTTCACGGCGTCGCGCACCGATTCGGTTTCCAGGATGGTCTCGATCTTGCCTTTGAAGGCCTTCTTCAGTTTGGCGTTGTCTTTCCCCAGACAAATCAGCGCTTTGACGCGCCCTTCGATCAGGGGCATGAGTTCGTTGTAGTCGTTGCCTTTGTCGACGCCACCGGCAATCCAGATGACGCCTTCTTCCACAGACTCCAACGCATACCACGAAGAGTTTATGTTGGTGGCTTTGGAATCGTTGATGAACGTGATGCCCGCAACACGTGCTACAAACTCCAGGCGGTGTTCGACATTTTCAAAGTGGGTGAGGCTTTCGCGGATTACCTCTTTGCGCAGTTCCAAAATGCGGCCGGTTACGCCGGTGGCCATGGAGTTGAACAAGTTGTGTTTGCCCTGCAGGGCGAGGTCATGGATGGACATGGTCAGACAGTTGTTTTCGGTTTGTATTACCAGGTTTTCGTGTTCCACTTTGGCTCCTTCCCAGCCCGTAGGCCAGTCAGGGTTTTGCGCCGAGAACGGGTACCGCTTGGAACGGGGCTGTACCTGATCAAGCTTGCGCGCAATCACCGGGTCGTCGGCCCAGTAGACCAGGGCTTCGGTATCGGTGTGGTTGCGAACAATGCGCAGTTTGGCATCTGCATAGGCGTCGAACGAGCCGCCGTAGCGGTCCAGGTGGTCGGGGGTGATGTTGAGCAGAACAGCGATGTCAGTCTTGAAGTCAAAGACCCCGTCGAGCTGAAAGCTGCTCAGTTCCAACACCCAGTAGTCGTGGTCCCCTTCGGCCAGTTGCCCGGCAAAAGAGTGGCCCACGTTTCCAGCAAGTGCCACGTCGACACCGGCGTTTTTCAGCATGTGGTAGATCCACGTAGTGGTCGTGGTCTTGCCGTTGCTGCCGGTGATGCAGATGGTCTTGCCCGAGGTGTAGCGCCCCGCGAACTCGAT
The DNA here is from genome assembly GCA_964221845.1 of Luminiphilus sp. GTDB lineage: Bacteria > Bacteroidota > Bacteroidia > Flavobacteriales_D > Sanyastnellaceae > CAXPZW01. Next base: position 48,509 of record CAXPZW010000003.1, read on the forward strand.
TTCCGAGATCACCGGGATGCCGCGTTCACGCAAGGCCACCACCAGTGGTGCTGAATCGGGAATCCCGGGGCTTTTGATTACCTCGTGTGCCTCCAGGATTTCCGCTTCGGTGTGGGTGCCTTGCTCCCAGCGGATGCCATGATGTTCAAGAGCGTTTTGGTGTTCCTCCCGCAGCGAACCGCGGTCGCTGAGAAACACCTCGAAGCCTTTTTGCTTCCCCAGGATGGCTGCCCCGGTTCCGCTGATGCCGCCGCCTAGAATGACCAGCTTCTGAGTCATGCTAGCGCACTTTGAGGGTGACGATGGTGAGTACCGCCAGCATCAATCCCACAATCCAGAACCGCGCGACAATCTTGGGTTCCGGCATGTTTTTCTTTTGGTAGTGGTGGTGGAGCGGCGCCATGCGGAAAATCCGCTTGCCCTCCCCGTATTTCTTCTTGGTGTACTTGAAGTAGCTCACCTGCAGCATCACGCTCAGGTTCTCGATCAAGAAAATCCCGCACAGCACAGGGATCAGCAGCTCTTTGCGAATCGCAATGGCGAACGTGGCGATGATGCCTCCCAAGGCCAAGCTCCCGGTGTCACCCATAAACACTTGGGCAGGGAAGGCGTTGAACCACAAGAAGCCAATACACGCGCCTACAAAGGCTGCGATGAACACCACGAGCTCTCCCGAACTGGGGATGTACATGATGTTGAGGTAGTCTGCGAAGATGTAGTTGCCGCTCACATAAGCCAGCACGCCCAGGGTGACTCCGATGATGGCGGAGGTGCCTGTGGCCAGGCCGTCAAGCCCGTCTGTCATGTTTGCGCCATTGGATACAGCCGTTACAATCAGGATGGTCACCAAGATGAAAGCCAACCAGGTGTAGTTGGTGGCACCGTCGCCCATCCAACTCACCAACCACTCGTAGTTGAACTCGTTGTTCTTGGCAAACGGAATGGTGGTCTTGGGTGCGTCCGAGGCCATCCATTCTGGGGTGTTGGTGCCTTGGGCGCTTTCGATGGCGTTTTCAATCTGAACCGTTGGGTTGTCGCTCACCTTCTCCTTGATGGTCACATCGGGAGAGAAGTAGAGCATCGAGCCCACAATGATGCCCACGCCCACTTGTCCGATCACTTTGAATTTGCCGGCCAGGCCTTTCTTGTTCTTTTTGAAGACCTTGATGTAATCGTCGATGAATCCAATCGCGCCCAACCACACGGTGGCCACCAGCATGGTTTGCACGTAAATGTTGGTCAAGTCCGCCAGCAGCAGGGTAGGGATGATGATGGCCGCCAGGATGATGATGCCGCCCATGGTGGGGGTGCCTTGCTTGGCCATCTGCCCTTCCAGCCCCAGGTCACGCACGATTTCACCCACTTGCTTGAGTTGCAGCCAACGGATGATGCGCTTGCCCAACCACATCGAGATCAGCAGCGATACAATGATGCTGAGTCCCGCACGGAACGAGAGGTACTGAAACAGACCGGCTCCGGGGAAATCGGCACTTTCTTGCAGGTATTCGAACAGTGCGTATAGCATTATTTCGCGAGTGTTTTCAAGGTTTCCTGAACCACTTCGAGGTCGTCAAAGGGGAAGCGCTCTCCGGCGATTTCTTGGTATTTCTCGTGGCCCTTGCCTGCGATCAGGATGATGTCTCCCGGTTCCGAAAGGGCGCATGCGGTGCGAATCGCTTCGCGGCGGTCAGTGATGCTCAAGGTTTTGCGGGCGTGCACGGGGTCCAAGCCGACTTGCATGTCGGCAAGGATGTCTTCGGGTTTCTCGCTGCGGGGGTTGTCGCTGGTGAGCAGCACCCGGTCCGAGTTGTCGGCAGCGATGCGGGCCATTTCCGGGCGCTTGGCCTTGTCGCGGTCCCCGCCGCAGCCCACCACAGTGATTACCTGCTCGTTGCCGGTGCGAATGTCTTCGATGGTGCTGAGCACGTTGCTCAGGGCATCCGGAGTGTGTGCGTAATCCACCACAGCGGTCACGCCGCCGGGCGTGCGGAAGTATTCGAACCGCCCGTCCACCGAATCCAGGGTAGACAAGTGGGTGAGCGCATCCATTTTGTCCATGCCCAGCTCCATGCACACCGCGTACACGGTCAGCAAGTTGTAGGCGTTGAATCCGCCAATGAGTTTGCTGTACACGTCTTGTCCGTCCATGCTGAGTTGCAGCCCGGAGAACTGGTTTTCCAGCACCTTCGCCTTGTAGTCGGCCATCGAGTGCAGGGCAAACGAGCGCTTGCGCGCTTTGCAGTTTTGCACCATGATCTCCCCGTGGGAATCGTCCACGTTGACCAGCGCAAACGCCTCGGCAGGTAAACGATCAAACAGGGCCTTTTTGGCCTTGATGTACTCGTTGAAGCTGCCGTGGTAGTCCAGGTGGTCGTGGGTGATGTTGGTGAACACCGCACCGGCGTAGTGGATGCCGGTGGTGCGGTGTTGGTGGATGGCGTGCGAGCTGGCTTCCATGAAGCACTGCGTGCAGCCTTGTTCCACCATTTCTGCCAACAACGCTTGGATGCTCAACGCGTCCGGCGTGGTATGGGTGGCAGGAAGGATGCGGTCGTTGATGCGGTTGGCCACCGTGCTGATCAATCCGCACTTGACGCCAAACTGGCGGTACATGCGGTGCAGCAGGGTAGTGGTGGTGGTTTTGCCGTTCGTGCCGGTGATGCCTACGACTTGGATCCGCTTGGACGGATGGTCGTAGAAGTTGGCAGCCATGAGCCCAAGTGCTTCGGCCGAATTGCCGACTTGTACATAGGTCACGCTGTCCAGGGTTTCGGTGGGCAGCACTTCACACACCACCGCAATTGCGCCCTTTTCCACGGCGCTGGCGATGTAGTTGTGGCCGTCCACCTGCACACCGCGCACCGCTACAAACAGGCTGTAGGGCTTGGCCTCCCGCGAGTCAAAGGTGATGTGCTCGACCGCAATGTTGGTCGAGCCCACCACCTCTTGAATGCGGGTCCTATACAGGATGTCAGACAGTATCTTCATGATCCCAATTCGAGTGAGATGCGGGTGTTTGTGCCAATGTGAGTTCCGGGTGCCAGCGATTGTGAGCGCACGCGCCCGTATCCACTGACCACCACTTCGATGCCTTCGTTTTCCAGCAGGTAGAGTGCATCGCGCAGTCCCATGCCTTGGACGTTGGGTACGCGGCCCTCCGGGGTGCTTCGCCCGGTGAGTTCCACGTGTGTTTCTTTGGTGCTGGTGTTGACCCAAGTGGCGTCGGTGCCCACGTTGGTTGGCATGCCCATGGCCGCATATGCCGCTTCAAGAGCTTGGCGGTTGCCGTCGAGGCTCACCGGCAGGCTGGCGGCTTCGGCCAGAATGGTTTCGGTAGGGCGCAGCAACTCTTCACGGGTGGTGTAGATGCGATCGGCCACTTCGCGGAACACCGGTGCGGCTACGGAGCTACCGTAGTACGAACCGTTTCGAGGATCGTGGATCACCACGATGGCGGAGTACATCGGATCTTCCGCTGGGAAGTAGCCGGTGAACGAGGCGCGGTAGCGGCTCTCGTAGTAGCGGCGGGCTTCGTGGTTGTACATCTTGGCGGTTCCGGTTTTACCGGCCACTTTGTACGGTGCGTCTTTGAAGGCGCCGTAGGCGGTGCCCTCAGGTTCACAGACCATCTCCATCATACGCTGGGCTTCGGCCAATGTTTTGGGCTTGCAAATGGCCGGCTTGATGACATGGGGTTCCAGTGCTTCGACCACTTCGTTGTTGCGGGCGTATGCCTGAGCAAAGCGGGGGCGCAGCAGTTTGCCATCGTTGGCAAGTGCGTTGTAGAACGTCAGGGTCTGCAATGGGGTTTGCTTGCACTCGTAGCCGATGGACATTTGGACGTGCGAGATGCCGCTCCAGGCCCCATCGCCTTCCTTCGCGTAGACCGCGGGTGCTGTTTCTCCGCGCAGCTTGATGCCGAGTGGGTCCACTACACCCAAGCGCTTGAGGCCGTCCAAGAACGCTTGCTTACTGTTGCCGTAGCCTTCGTCCACAATGGTGGCCATGCCAACGTTGGAAGACCACGCAAATACTTGGGCGGCAGTGCCGGTGCCGTGGCCGCCTTCGTGGTAGTTCGAGTCTTTGACCTTGTGGCCGTAGAAATCGCGGATGCCGTTTCCGGTGGGAATGCTGTCAGAGGCTTGGATGATGCCGTCTTCCAGCGCGGCCATCATCACCGGCAGTTTGAAGGTGGAGCCGGGCTCGACTTGTTCTGCGATGGCAAAGTTGTAGGTCTCCACGTAGTTGCCTTCCTTGGTACGTTCCAGATTGGTGATGGCGCGCACGTAGCCGGTGGCCACCTCCATCACAATCATGCAGCCCCAGGCGGCCTGTTGTTCTTGGAGCTTGTCTTCCAGAGCGTGGGTGGCCGCGTCTTGGATGTTGACGTCAATGGTGGCCACCACGTCAAGCCCTTCTACGGGTTCCACTTCAAATTCATCGGTAACCGGCTTCCAGGTGTTGCCGGCAATGCGTTCTTGCCATTGTTGGCCGCTCACACCTGCGAGCACTTCGTTGTACGCGTCTTCGATGCCTACAGGGTTGTGGTCGCGGTGCACGCCAACGGTGCGTGAGGCGAGTTTGCCAAAGGGCTTTTGACGTTCGCTGTGCTTGTCTACAATGAGGCCGGACTTGTAGCGGCTCATCTTGGCGATGGGCAGTTGCTTGAAGCGCTCCAGCTGGTTGAAGGTGACATCCTTTTCAATGCGGGCATAACGGTTGCCGTTGCTGATGGCTTCTTGAAAGCGGCGCGCATAGACTTCACTAGGTTGACCAAAAATGGTCGACATGCCTTCGCACAGCGAGTCGAGCTTGCTCACGATCAGGCCCATGTCACGTGGGGTCTTGGCGTCCCAGCGGATCTCGTACATGGGTACCGATGCGGCCAGCAAGCGTCCTCCCGAGCTGAGGATGTTGCCGCGGGTGGGTTCAATGCTGCGGAGCTGGGCTTGCATCGCAGGCAAGTGGTCTTGCGAGGCGCTCAAATCCGAGTCAAACTGGATCACGAAGGTTTTGACGATGATGCCAAAGGCCACCAGCGCCAGCAACGAAAAGCTGACCCAAATGCGCACCGAGAGTTCCTTCTTGTTTTTCATTCTTCCTCGGTTTCAGGCGCGAATACAGCGGGTTGTTCTTCGGGCTCTACCAGGCCGAGTTGGTCGATGCGGCGCAGTACCTCAGAGGCCTGCTTGCGGTTTTCGAGTTCAGAAATGGTGGAGTTGTACCGGGCGGTGGCTTCTTCCAGCTGCTGCTTGGTCTTCACGTGGTCACGCAGGGTGCCTTCAAAGAAGTAGCCGATGGAGATGTACACCACAAACAAGCCCACCAGAAAGAGGATGAAGCGCAAGTGCTTCAGCACGCCCGCACGGGTGAGGAACTCCCCGTTCAGCATGGCGTTCAAAGTGCGGCTCACGGCGCCTTTGTGGCTGGCGCCGGATGCTTTTTGGTCGTTGTTCTTCAGGCGATTCATCGCGCTTGTTTAGGTAACTCTATGCGTTCTGCTACCCGGAGCTTGGCGCTTCGGGAGCGGTTGTTTGCGTTCAATTCTGATTCGGTTGGGATGATGGGCTTGCTCTGCGTGGGGCGGAACGGACGAATGGGGTTGCCGAAGAAGTCCTTCTCCAGCTTGCCTTCGGCGTTTCCGGTACGCAGGTAGTGCTTCACCAAGCGGTCCTCCAGCGAGTGGTAGGTGATGATGGCCAGCCGACCACCGGGCTTGATGAGCGCTGTGCTTTGTTCTAGCAAGGCTTCCAGTGCTTGCAGTTCCTGGTTGACCTCCATGCGGAAGGCCTGGAACACTTGGGCCTGGAACCGGTACTCTTTCTGTCTGGGGGTGACCGGGCGCAGGGCTTCGATCAATTCAAACGTGGTACCAATGGGGCCGTTGCTTCGCGCTTGGATCAGTCGATTTGCCACTTTGCGTGGGGATTTGACTTCACCGTAGGCCGCCAACACTTGAACGAGCTTTTCTTCTGGATACGTATTGACGATGTCTGCAGCGGTTTGGGATTTCTGCTGATCCATACGCATGTCCAAGGGGGCGTCGTACCGGATCGAGAATCCGCGCTCAGGAGCGTCAAAGTGGTGGGAAGAAACCCCGAGGTCTGCGAGAATACCATCGACCTGACGCACACCTTCGGCGCGCAAGTAGCGCTGGGCGTGGCGAAAATTGGCCGCGATAAACGTAAAGCGAGGTTCCTTCGGGGCGTTGGCCCGTGCGTCGGGATCTTGGTCAAAACCAAGCAGTCTTCCCGACTTCAACCGATTCAGTATTTCAAGGCTGTGCCCGCCACCGCCAAATGTGGCGTCCACGTAGATCCCGTCTGGATCTATCTGCAATCCTTCCACGGACTCATGGAGCATCACGGGTATGTGATAAGCTCCCTCCATCTCAGTCTTCGCGACCGAGTTGCTCGATGTCGCGGCCGATTTCCTCAGCCAGCTCATCGAAGTTGTCGTCCTCAGCAATCTTGGCCTGGTAGTTCGCCAGGCTCCACACCTCAATCTTTTCGCCCATGGCAGACACGACCACCTCGTTGGAGGCTTTCAGGTCGATGCCGGCGTGCTCCTGCAACATGGCCGGGAGCAAAAGGCGGCCGCTATTGTCTACACCCACCTGCGAAGCGCCCATCATAAATCGACGTTGAAACTGCTGGTGTTTGCGGTTGTAGCGGCTGAGTTTGCTCATCTCCTTGTTCACCCGATCCCATTCAGGCTTGGGGTACAAGACGATGCAGCGCTCGAAGATGTCCCGGTTGATGACCAGCCCGTGGTGCAATACCTCGCTGAGCTCCTTCCGCAGGGATGCGGGGAACATCATACGCCCTTTGGCGTCGACTTTACAACGGTATTCTCCGAGAAGATTGAGCATGCTTTTGCGATTGCTTTACGAAGGTAGGATTAATCTCCCACGATTTGACAGGATCTCCCACATTCTACCACTTTGTGAATAAAATGTTGCGTTTTGTGCAAGCAGATTTGCTGTAAGTGCGGTCTGAAAGCCGCGCCATTATTGGGTTGGGAAGGGGTGGGAGAGGTTGGTGGTAGGAAGTGGGGGAGTGCGGGTCTCAGACCGGATGTGCGCCCACCCTCCACACCCACAAGGTATCCCCCCACCACACCCCACATCCACCTACACCCGCTTCTACCCGCTTCCAAAACGCGTATACCCGTTTCTATTCGCGTACACCCGCTTCTACCCGCTTCTACCCGCTTCGAAGCGTGTATATCCGTTTCTACCCGCGTAGCTCCCGGCTTTGGGGTGGTGGGGGATTTAGATTTGGGTGGGAGGGGGTTCGGGCGGGAGGTGGAAACGCGCGCGAGAACTGCAAGGCGCAAACGCCCTTTTCTCCGGTTTGATACCTTTGGCCCCAAGCCACATGCTACGCCTATGGACCCTCAGGTCATCACCGAGAACAAATTCCACTACGTCGAACAAGGAGAAGGACAGCCGCTCATCCTGCTGCACGGACTCTTTGGCGCACTGAGCAACTTCCGCGAAGTGCTGGACCACTTCTCGCAGCGCTACCACGTGATCATTCCCATGCTGCCGCTGTTTGATTTGCCGCTGCTCAACACCAGCGCCAAAAGCATTGCCGGCCACGTGGCCGAGTTCATTGACTGCAAAGGACTCAAGGATGTGATGCTGTTGGGCAACTCGCTCGGCGGTCACGTTGGACTGATTTACACCCGCGAGCACCAGGAAAACGTCAAGGCACTGATCCTCACTGCGAGCTCTGGCCTGTACGAAAACGCCTTCGGCTCCAGCTTCCCTCGCCGGGAGGACAAGGAGTTCATCCGTCAAAAAGTGGCGGTCACCTTCTTCGACCCCAAACACGCCACCGACGAATTGGTGGACGAGTGCTACGCCGTGGTCAACGACCGCAACCGCGTGCTGCGCATCCTGGCCATTGCCAAAAGCGCCATCCGCCACAACATGGCCAAGGACCTGCCGAACATGACCTTGCCTACTTGCTTGATCTGGGGCAAGAACGACACCATCACTCCGCCCGATGTGGCCGAAGAGTTCAAGACCTTACTGCCCGATGCCAGCCTGTACTGGATCGACGAGTGTGGCCACGCGCCCATGATGGAGCGACCGGAAACCTTCAATGAAATTCTGGACAAGTGGCTGAAGGAGCGCAACCTCTAAAGCACATCCGCACCGCAGAATTTGTGGTGTCCAACACCGATGTGCGTCGCCTGCCGGAACCGCATCTGCCCGAGTATGCCCTGATTGGCCGTTCCAACGTGGGCAAGTCTTCGCTGATCAACGCACTCACCGGACAAAAGAAATTGGCCAAAGTGTCGGTCACCCCGGGCAAGACCCAGCTGATCAACCACTTTGTGATCAACCAAAACAGCAAGCCTTGGTACATGGTGGATTTGCCCGGCTACGGTTTTGCCAAAGTGCCGGTCAAGGAAAAGGAGAAGTGGACACGGTTCATCCGTACCTACCTGAAGTATCGCGAGAACTTGATGTGCGTACTCGTGCTGTTGGATTGCCGCCACGATGCCCAAAAGGTGGACCTCGATTTCATGGAATGGCTGGGCGAAAACGGCATCCCGTTCGTGATGGTCTTCACCAAACTCGACAAGCTCAAAAAGGGCGAGTGGGAGACCAAATTCAAGAAATACGAAGCCAAGATGTTGGAGGTCTGGGAAGCGCTGCCGCAGGTGTTTGCCACCTCTTCAGACTCCGGCAAAGGATTGGAGGAACTCCTGGACTTTGTTGAAGACACCAACGTGCACTTCAAGCCCGTCCACTAGGGGTCAGTCCTCTCGAATCACCTGCATTTCCAACCCAAACATCCGCGCAAATTCACGGATGGCACCGCCCATGTTCTTTTCGCCCGTGGCGCGCTCGAAGGTGTCGGCCAGGGTGGCCAAGTGTTGGTAGGTGAATTTTTTCATCTCCTCCACGGTCATCTCTTTGGTCCAGAGGTCCATGCGGAGGGTGTTGTTCTCCTTGGGGTCCCACACCGACAGCATGAAGGCCTTGGCTGCGGCGGTGTTCACGTCAGTGTCTGAGGCCATCCAGCGGATGTCCTGCGGTACGTTGTTCTCGTCGAGCTCAACGCCGATGCGGATTTCAGAACGTTTCGATTCCATACGGCCGCGAAGGTAACAAGCCTAGCTCGGGGGCACGTACGAATTGAGGATCAATTGGTGGTTGTCTTCGGCCAACAAGTCACGCACACCAAGTTCTGGATGGTCTTTCATGTAGGCCCGCACGACTTGCCAACCCATATATATGCCCAGGCGTGAAGGGCTGGAGTCGGGGATTTGACCGGCATTGGTCCAAGGGCCGTCCAAGATCCACTTTCCGTTTTCCACCGGGTTGGTGTTGTACATCACCTCTTGGTGTGCAAGCTCCAGCCACACATTGGCTTCGGCCTCTCGGGCCCAGTACATTTCTTGTTCTGTATATCGGATTTTGGTGGAGTCGGCCAGGGTGGGGAAGGCCGCGTCCAGCAGGTACATCAACTTGCCTTGGGCAATGAGGTTGTCCAGCAACCGGTCGCCCTCAAACGCGGCCAAGTAGCGGTCGGCCAGAAAGTCTCCCATGGCGCCCACAGCTACATAGTCGGGACGCATTTTGGAGCGCACGTACAGCGGAGCCATGTCGCCTGGAAGGCCTTCCACAATAGGATGGTCGGGGCCCAGGTAGTAGTCAAGTCCGATGGCGAGGATGCCTGGAGAAACGTAGGTGTCTGCGTAAAAACCGGAATGGAAGTACACCACCTCGGGCACTTCCAAATCAGGCAGGTGGTACTTGAGGTGCGCAAAGCCACTTTCGAGCTGGACAGAATACTGATCGATACGCGGATTGTGCACGGTTTGGATGGCCTCGTACACGCGTTTCATCACGGCGTCCTGCACAAAATTTTGGCACAACGGAAAGCGGTCTCCTTCGCTTGGGGGCTCGTAGCTGAGCAGGTATTCGGTGTAGTCCTGGGCAAAGTCGCCGTAGGTCTGGTACAGCTTTTGGTATGCTTGAGGTTCCTGAAAGTCCAAGGCAAAGAATTCTTGGTCGAATCGGTGGGTCTGGAGTTTAAACTCCACACCGGACACATCCACGTCCAAGGGGTTGGAGTCGCAGGCGGTCAGGACCAGAAACAGAAAGAACAATGCCAGAAGGTGCCGAACAGACGTTGCCATTTTCGTTAGTTTTGACGCGGTTAGAACGCGGCGGTGGCGCGGGTTATTTGGCGGGCAATCTACGGTTTTTGAATTCCGTTGACCCTCCACCTCCAGGCACCGTTCAGTGCAAGAACCTATAATCTGTCTGAAACATGAAGCAGTTTGTGCTGGCCGCTGCAGTGGCCCTCTTTGCAACCTCGGCCTCGGCCCAAGACTTCCAGAAGTACAAGATTTCGTTCCGCGCGAACCCCAACATCGGTTGGATGGTGCCGCAGAACAACAACCTTGAATCCACCGGCTCTTCGCTGCGTTTTGGGTTTGGTGTGTCTACCGACATTCTCTTCACCGAGAACTACGCCATCGGTACCGGCCTCAACATTGAAGGCATGGGCGGCAAGCTCAGCTACCTCACCCGCAAAACCGAATTCGCCGGCCAACCCGAGGAAGCCGATTACATCGTCGAAAAAGAGCGCAGCTTCAACCTGCGCTACGTGGAAATCCCCATGACCCTCAAGCTGCGCACCAACGAAATCGGGTACATCACCTACTGGGGGCAATTCGGTCTGGGACTGGGTGTCAACTGGCGTGCGACTGCCGATGAAACCGACAACTACATCCGCACCTTCCAAGAAGACACCGGCAACTGGGTCACCACCGACAAGGCCGACTTCAACGACGAGGCCATCGACGTTTCGGACGAAATCAACATCCTGCGCGCCAGCCTGATCATCGGCGCCGGTGTGGAGTACAACTTGAGCGGCACCACTTCTATGGTCGTGGGCTTGACGTTCAACAACGGCTTCACCAACGTATTCAACCGCAACGCCATCGGCATCGAGCGCCAGCCCGAAAACGACGAGCCACTCATCGGCACCGGCGGTCCTTCAGAATTCCGACTCAAATCGACCAACAATACCATCGGCCTGACTGTAGGCATCTTGTTCTGATCGATTTATCCCAATTTTGAACCCGGACGAAAACCCAACGTCCGGGTTTTTTGTTGCTACACCATGCAGACATCTCGCGTCATTGACCACATCACCGATTGGCTCCGCACCTACTCCGACAATTCCGGCACTGCCGGCTTTGTGATTGGCGTGTCGGGAGGCATCGACTCCGCCTTGACTTCCACGTTGTGCGCCCGTACCGGCAAACCGCTCTTGTGTTTGGAAATGCCCATCCACCAGCACCAAAGCCAGGTTTCACGCGCGGCCAACCACATCGAATGGCTGCAGGCCAACTTCAAGGACGTGTCGCGTCTGGAGGTGGACTTGACCCCGGTGTATGACGCCTTTGTTAGCGCGCAGCCTGCGGCAGAAGGGTGGGGGCACGACATGGGATTGGTCAATTCACGCGCCCGCCTGCGCATGACTACCTTGTATTACCACGCCCAAAAGCACGGATACTTGGTGGCCGGTACCGGCAACAAGGTGGAAGATTTTGGCGTGGGCTTCTACACCAAATACGGCGACGGCGGCGTAGACCTCAGCCCCATTGCCGACCTCTACAAATCCGAGGTGTACGCCTTGGCTAAGGAACTCGGCGTCAACCAAGAAATCCTCGACGCAGCGCCTACCGACGGCCTCTGGGGCGACAACCGTACCGACGAAGACCAAATTGGCGCCACCTACCCCGAACTGGAGTGGGCCATGGAATTCATCCGCCAAGGCGGAAACGCCGATGCCCTCGAAGGACGTCAGGCAGAAGTCTATGCGTTGTACATGAAGTTGCACCGTGCCAACCAGCACAAGATGGTGCCGATTCCGGTCTGCGAAATTCCAGCCGAGCTCATGGCGTAAGCCACCCTCTGATTTGCTCCAGTTGCGCTTCGCGAGGCATGTCGTAGGGTAGCCAGTGCAGCTCGTCCCCACGTTTTTCCATCCGTCGAAACCATGTCATTTGCCGTTTGGCAAAGCGGTGGATGTCGGTTTCCAAGCGCATGAACATCTCCTCAAAACTGGTGTGTCCTTCCAGGTGGTCCACCATGCACTGGTATTCCAATCCGTAATAGCGCAGCCGTTGCGCGGAAATCCCTTTCGCGAGCAGCTGTTCCACCTCTTCCAACATGCCATCTTCAAACCGCTGGTGTAAGCGAGACGTGATGCGTGCACGTCGGGCTTCCCGGTCAATGTGCAAGGCCACAAACACGGGGCGCGTGTTCGGCGAAGAGGCGGTGGGTTCGGGATGGGTTTGTAGGTAGGTCGTCACTTCGATGGCTCGGATCATCCGCTTCACCGTAGACCGGTCCATGCGGGATTGCACATCGGGTGGCAGGGCATCGAACCGAGTCTCCAGCTCCACGCGGTCGAGTGCGCGTAGTTCTTGTCTCAATTCAGGATTGTCGGGGATCGCAGCCAAGGAGTTGCGCCCGAGCGCGGTTTCGACGTACAGCCCACTGCCGCCGCATACTACAGGCAGTTTTTCTCGGCCGATCACATCCGTGAGCGCGTCACGATAGGCCAAGAAGAAGTCGTGGATGTTGAGCGGCTGATCGGGTTCGGCCATGTCGATGAGGTGGTAGGGCACGGCCGGTCCGCCTTCGGAGAATTCGTGCAGGTCTTTGCCGGTGCCCAGATCCATGCCGCGGTAGAACTGCCGGCTGTCGGCGCTGATGACTTCCCCGTCAAAGGCGCGCGCAGCGGCCACGGCCAGTCCTGTTTTGCCCGAGGCGGTGGGTCCGATGATAAACAGTGCTGGCCTCATGCCACTTCCAAAATGAATTTCAACGAACCCCGATTGCGGATGCACGTCCAGCCGAGTTGCAGGAGGGCTTCTTCGTCCCATTCCCCAAGTCCAGCAGTCTGCTGCACGGCATCCAATTCGTGGGGGTAGTACCGCTGCAGGGTTTCGGGTTGCACCCAAAACGTTTGAGCCTCCCGCAGGCCTGCTTCCCGAAACTTCAAGCGCAGGTAGCTGCCGCCTGAAGACCATTCGCGGTCGGCGTAGGTCATGATGTCCTCGGGGTGAAAGGTGCGGATGTAGTGCTTGATCAACTTGCTCAACCCGCCCACAACAGTAGTGCCTGAGGCGTTGCAAAACCGAATCAACTCGGCCGATTGCCACGTGCGCCCGTCGCGGTCGATGGGGCATTGCTTGCCAAAACTGGCGACTGCCACGAGCTCACCCTCGCGCACCAAGCCCAGTTTGGTTTTGGCCGCCGTAGGCACATGCAAGTGGTGTTGCTCCAAAAAGGCAAAGAGCTGTGGTTTGGTGAGCGGTTTTACCTCGCATTCGCGGGCGTGGATCCGGCGCGTCTTGCCAAACATGCTCAACAATCGGCTGCGCATCAAGGCGTTTTTGGTCGTCCATAAATCCTCCCAAATCACCACCGAAGGTTCGTTTGAAAACAGAGCATCCGCATCCACCGAACCCCCGCGCGTGGGCAGCAGCAAGAGGTCAGGGATCTCAGGACAGCGTACCATGGTTGCGCCTGCGGGACCGGAGTCCACCAGCACGGTTCCGCTCAATGCGCGGACCACCTCCAGCACGCTTTCCTCAAAAGCCATTTACTCCAACACAAAGGGTTTGCGCCCACGTTGCGCGTCGGCGCTGGTGGTGAAGGCCAGCATCAAGCCGGCCAGGAGCAGGTAGCGGAAGGTATTCATTGCAGCTTAGGGTTGTTTTTGTGACGATCGGCGTCGCGTTGGGTCTTCTTTTCCATGTTGCGTTCGAAGGCCTGGGTAAGGTCCACGCCGGTCTGGTTGGCCAGGCAAAGCAAGACCCACAGTACGTCGGCCATCTCGTCTCCCAGGTCGAGCCCTTTGTCGGATTCCTTCTCAGATTGTTCGCCGTAGCGGCGGGCCATGATGCGCGCCAATTCGCCGACTTCTTCGGTCAAAATGGCCATGTTGGTGAGCTCTCCGAAGTACCGCACGCCGATGGTGGTGATCCAGTCGTCTACGCGCTGTTGGGCCTGTTCAAGGGTCATGGTCAAAGGGTTGGAAGAACAAGAATACCAAACATGAAACATCTTGCCCCCATTCCCTCGTATAGGTAGTCGTATAACCGACTTTATTCCATGATCCGCACTGGCCTTTTCCTCCTATTCAGCACCGCTTTATCTATAGCGAGTGCGCAAAACACCCAATTCGCACAATTCGTCATCAAGGGCGAACTCGATTCCGCACAAGTGGCGGACATGACCGTTGAACTCGGCAAGCTGCCCGGCGTGATGCAAGCGCGGGTTTCCCGGGTCAATTCCAACGTGGTGATTTCGAGCATGCCCGGCGTGCCCATTTTGGAAAGCGAAGTGCGCGAAGTCATGGCCGGACTCGAAATGGACATCGTCCGCTTCCGAGTGGGGCTTGTTGGGCGAGATCCCATTGTGATCCTCGATCAACAAGGCCGTGAGCGCCGAGGCCGAGGCAACGTCCAAGGCTAGCTACTCCTTGTTTTTCGTGTCGAGCAGTATGGTGACGGGCCCGTCGTTGGTCAAGCTCACCTGCATGTCTGCGCCAAATTCCCCCGTTTCTACCGTTTTGCCTGAAAGACGTTCGAGTACCTGAACAAACTGCTCGTATAGTGGAATGGCTTTGTCGGGATGTGCCGCTCGGATGAACGAGGGTCGCGTGCCTTTTTTGGTCTTGGCGTGCAGGGTGAATTGACTCACCACCAGCAGCCGTCCATCCACATCCTGAACACTCAAGTTCATCTTGCCTTCGTGGTCCGGGAACACGCGCAGCGCCAAAATCTTGGCCGCCATCCATTCCAAGTCCTCTGCCGTGTCGGCATCTTCGAACCCTGCGAGTACGAGAAACCCACGTTCGATCTGTCCCACGGTCTTGCCACCGATGGAAACCGAGGCGTTGGAAGTGCGCTGGAGGACTGTTCTCATGCCGCCCAAATTAGCACCAAACTGGGACGATGCGGCATCGCACCGCTCTACCTACCTTTGCCGCATGGCGAAAAAACGCAACCGCAACGATGAAGGCTTTGTGTTCTCTACCGGCTCGGCCCCGTTTTCATGGGACGACGAAGGTGAAGGGCAAGAAGGGCCACACCCCATGGACGTGCCGCTTTACGTGAGCATCGACCGCAAAGCCCGCAAAGGCAAGGCCGTGACCTTGGTGGAAGGCTTTGAAGGCGACGACGAGGCGCTCAAGGAATTGGGCAAGCTGCTCAAGAGCAAATGCGGTGTGGGCGGCAGCGCCAAACACGGCGAAATCATGATCCAAGGCGAGTTCCGCGAAAAGGTCATCCAGCTCCTGGAAGCCGAAGGGTACCGCACCAAACGCAAAGGCGGATGATCCCAGATTTGAGTCAACCCCAACGGGTCATTGTGACCACTCTACAAGGGCTCGAGCCGTTGTTGGAGAAAGAAATGGAAGCCCTCGGCGTGACCGGCATCATCCCCGGCCACCGCGCCGTAGAATGCCAAGCCGATTTGGCGGGCATCTACCGCCTGAACTACCAGCTGCGTACCGGGCTCAAAGTGCTTGTGCCGTTTGCCAAGTTCCGAGCTGTGCACCCCGACCACTTGTATAAGGCCGCGCGCAAACTGCCGTGGATGGACCTGTTCAGCTTGGACCATACGTTCATGATTGACGCAGCTGTAGCTTCTGACATTTTCACCCACTCCCAGTTTGCGGCACTCCGATTGAAGGACGCCATTTGCGACCATTTCCGCGACCGCACCCAAGCGCGTCCGGATGTGGATACCCACGAACCCAACGTGGCGCTGCACCTGCGCATCGAAGGTCCGCACGTGCAGATTTCCTTGAATACCTCAGGCAGTTCCCTGCACAAACGCGGCTACCGCAAAAGCGGTGCACAGGCGCCTTTGAGCGAAGTGTTGGCAGCGGGCATGCTGCAGATTGCCGGCTGGGAAGGGGAAGGAACCCTGCTTGATCCGATGTGTGGATCGGGCACCATTGCCATTGAGGCAGCCATGATGGCCACCCGCATGCCGGCCGGATTCAACCGCAAGTACTTTGGGTTTGAAACGCTGTCCTTCCACAAACGCGAGTTGTGGCACGAGGTACGCCAAGCGGCCCTGGACCAAGTGGTGGAATCCGACGCGCAGATTTTTGCGCGCGATCAAAACCGCCGCACCCTGGAGGTGGCCTTGGAGAACGCCAAAGGCATCATGCGCGAAATCGACATCGATTTCAAGACCGGCGACTTTTTCCGCGAAGCGGCTCCTGCTGAATCGGGCCTGCTTGTGGTCAACCCGCCCTACGGCCAGCGCATCGAAAAGGACGACATCCTCGAATTCTACCGCCAGATTGGCGACACCTTCAAGCAGCAGTACCAAGGCTGGACGGCCTACGTGCTGAGTGCAAATGCCCAAGCCATGAAACGCCTGGGACTTCGCACCTCAGCAAAGCACAGTCTGTTCAATGGACCCTCACCTTGTAAGTTCTGGCGCTACGACATGTACTCCGGCACCAAGAAGGTCAAGTCAACGGACCAAGAGTCGGGCGAATCCTGAGCGCTCCGCGTTGGATACACGCACGGTGTAAGCGCCGGTGGCCAAGGTGATTTGCTCCAGGCTGCCCGCGCGTACCTCGCGTTGCAATACCGTGCGTCCAAGCGCATCCACCACATCCAGGATGCCGTCAAACGCTACGCGCACTTGCGCCGTACCCGAGGTGGGGTTGGGGTACACCACCAACCCGGCTTCAAGCGCTTCGGGTCCCGAGATCGAAACCGCACCCAAGAAATTGCGAATGCCCAGCAGGTCTTGCAAGAACCAATTGGCAATCTCGCCGTCGTGAATGATCAGCGTGTTTTCGTCGTTGATCGAGCCGGCGCTGGCGGTCCAGTTGTGTGAGCCGGTGATGGTCACCGGGTCGGGATCGTCGTATCCGTAGTCCACAATGGCGTACTTGGAGTGCATCACCGGGCCGTCGGGCCACTGCGAGCCGTCGGCGTTTTGGTAATCCACCACATCCACACCTGCGTCTACCAAAAAGTCAAATTCGCTGCCTGAGAATTCCACGTAATCAATGACACCTAGCACTTGGCCAATGGCGTTGTTGACGTCCACTACGGCTTGACCCAAGCTGTTTTCGGTGAAAGCCATTACGGCAAAGCCCATGCGGTCTTGTGCGGCCAACAGGTGCTCGGCAATCTGGCCGGTAGTACCATCGGAAGGAGAGAAGTAGAGCTCTACCTCACGCCCTCCGATCAGGAATTTGTGTGGGGTATTGTCGGTTTTTTGAGAGGCAAACGCGCTTTGGTCGAGGTCAAAGTTGCTGCCGGTGCTGCCCCACATCTCCTCGAACTCCAAGGTGTAGGCACGGCACAAGCTCTGGTCTTGGATGCGCACGTGGTTGTTGAAATCCCAGCCCAAGTTGGCCGGCGTGTAGTTCACCGAGCCGGTAATCACCCAACTGTTTTGGGCGTCGTCGCGGTCGATGAGCAGGATTTTGTCGTGCATGATGCCTTCGGTGTTGCCGGCCAGCACGGGGATTTCCTGGTTGAGCAAATCCAAGGGCAGGTTCTCGGGCTCCTCGTCGGTGATGAAGCGCACCAGTACGCCGGCGTCTACACGGTCGTTGATGGCTTCCATGATGGCGTCGGGGCACCCGTTCAAATCGTACATCGCCACATCTAAGGTCGACTGCGCTTGGCCGATGTAGCTCACAATGCTGTCGGTGATGTTGGCCGTCCATTGCGCCGGGCTGAAGGTGGCCACGCTCACATCAGGTTCTTGGGTGAACAGGACGTCGATCTGGCCTGAGCTTTCACTGACCGTGCAGCACACGCGGGTGATCCAGTCGGTTTCGCCGTCGGCGTTGTAGGCACGTGCGCGCACGTACACTACCTGTGCAGGGTCCAATCCGGATACCGCCGCTTCGTGGTTGGTCAACAAATCAGGGTTGCTGACGCTGCCGAGCTCGTAGGCCGGGGTCAGTCCGTATTCAAATTCGGTTTGTGCAGGCGCGTTGGTGGCCCAGGTCACCGAGAAGCCCGAGGTGGACAAGTCAAACTCTTCCAGCAATTCTGTGAAGTACAACGGCGCATCAATGGTGATGTCTTCCTCGAACCGGGGCAGGATTTTGTAGTTGCTGAAGGTGTAGGTCTGTGGTCCGGTGACAGCATACACAGTTCCTGCTGTTGGGGTGTACAAGAACATGGCGTCGTCCACGCGGCAGGGGCCCGAAGCGTCGTCGAGCTCAAATTCGCCAAAGCCGAGGTCGGTGTTGGTGCAGGTGGCGCCCTCTACACGCACCAATACGCCTTCCCATTGTTCGTCGGCGACTTCGCCAGTGGTGAGCAGTTGGGGTTCGGGCAGCGGGTTGCCGCTGCTGTTGACCGTGAGCGTTTCTACATAGTCCAATTCGGTGAGTTCGTAGTATTCGGCCACGTTGGCGGTGACGGTGATGTGGTCGCCGATGGCGGGTTCACTGTCATCGTATACGTATATACCACTCCACGGACCGGTACCGTCTTGAATGTAGTAACCCAGACCGTTGGAAGCAGTCACTACGCCGGAGGTGGTTACAGTTTGGTTTTCGTAGGGCGAAGCATCGGCTTCGCCTTGAATTTCTTGGATGGTTTGGGCCGAAAGGGCCGATGCAACCAGGGCCGAAGCGGCCAAGAGCAGCAAGCGCATAGCGTAAGGTTTTGGTGCAAGTTAGCCGTCTTTGATCAGATCCAATCACTTCAGACGCATCTGCCAGAGCTACTGCGCGTTCAATCGCCGCCGCGCGCTGATTGGAAAACTTTGGCAGCGGGTGCGCATTTGGACCTAGGGTTGAATCGCGTGGTTTCGGTACTTTCGGATTCCTCAGGAATTGTACCGCATGACCTCAACTGTTTTTGTCACTGGAGCCACCTCGGGATTTGGCCGCGCCATTGCCCAAGTCTTTGCCCAAAACGGTTGGCGCACGGTCATCACCGGCCGACGTACCGACCGCTTGGATGCCCTCGCAGCCGAGCTCTCACAAGCCCACGATGTTGAGGTGCTCAGCCTTGCGTTTGACATCCGTGACCGTGCCAGCGTGGACCGCGCCTCTGAAGAATTGGTACGTCGAGGTTGGGAGGTCGATATCCTGGTCAACAACGCCGGTTTGGCATTGGGGCGCGACCCCATCCAAGAAGGCAATCCCGACGATTGGGACACCATGTTGGACACCAATGTAAAAGGCTTGCTCTACATGACTCGTGCCCTTGCGCCTTCCATGGTCAAACGCGGCAGCGGGCACATCATCAACATCGGATCCACCGCGGGCAAGGAGGCCTACCCCGGAGGCAACGTGTATTGCGCCAGCAAGTATGCAGTCAACGCCCTGTCTCAAGCCATGCGGATTGACCTGTTGCCGCACGGAATCAAGGTGACCCAAGTGGCCCCTGGAGCAGCAGAAACCGAGTTCAGCTTGGTGCGCCTCAAGGGAGATGAAGACTCGGCCAAAGCAGTGTACAACGGATACGAGCCCATGCGTGCCGAAGACATCGCCAACGTGGTGTGGTTTGCGGCCAACCAACCGCCGCACTTGTGCCTCAACGACATTGTCATGACTTCGGTCGCCCAAGCCAATTCCCACTACATCCACCGCGATGCGTAACCTGCTTTTTCTTCTACCCCTGCTCTGGCTGGGATGTGCCCACACCGCTGAGACCGCGGACACCATCATCCACAACGCGCGCATCTATACTATGGATGCGGCACAAACCGTGCACACGGCCATTGCCATCAAGGATGGTAAAATTCTGGAGGTGGGCCCCGATCGCCAGATACTCAACAAGTACCGTTCAAGCAACAAGGTGGACGGTGCCATGCGTCCGATCTATCCCGGATTGATTGACGCGCACTGCCATTTTCTGGGGTACGGCATGGAGCTGCGCAACGCAGACCTTGTTGGGACAAGTTCGTGGCTCGAGGTGCTCGAAGCAGTCCAATCGCACCAAGAGGCGTATCCAAGTGCATGGGTGCTCGGACGCGGATGGGACCAGGAAGATTGGGAGGTCAAGGCTTTCCCCACCAACCAAGAACTCAATGTGCTGTTCCCGGAGCTGCCCGTGTGTTTGACACGTGTGGATGGGCACGCTACCATTGTCAATGATGCCGCTTTGTCCCTTGCAGGCATTGATGCTGAAATGGCTGCCGACCGCGAAGACATCCTCACCGACCAGCAGGGCCAGCCAACCGGAGTGCTGATCGACAATGCCTGCGCGCTTGTAGAAGATCTGATCCCTGAACCCAACCAAGCCGAAAAGCGCCAAGCGTTGCTCCGCGCGCAAAAGGACTGTTTTGCCGTGGGCTTGACTACCGTGGATGATGCCGGATTGCCACGAGCAGACATCGAACTCATCGACCAAATGCACAAGTCAGGTGACCTCAAAATGCGCATCTACGCCATGGTGTCTGACTCGCCAGAGGACCTGGACTACTACACGCAAGTAGGGCCCCAAATCACCGATCGCCTGAATGTGTCGAGCTTCAAGTTTTACGCCGACGGTGCTCTGGGTTCTCGCGGAGCTTGCCTCTCTCGTCCTTATGCCGATTTGGTACACCCCCAATACGGCATGATCCTGAAGACACCAGATCACTACCGTCAGGCTGCTGAACGATTACATGCGGCTGGTTTTCAGATGAACACCCACTGCATCGGGGACAGCGCCAACCGCGTGATCCTCGAACTCTACGCCGACATTCTGGGCAAGCAGAACGACCGCCGCTGGCGCATCGAGCATGCCCAGGTCGTGCACAAACAAGACATTTCGCTGTTCCGCGATTACTCCATCATTCCGTCCATCCAACCTACGCACGCCACAAGTGACATGTACTGGGCCGAGCAGCGATTGGGACGCAACCGTGTGCGACGCGCCTACGCGTACAAAGAGCTGCGCGAGGCCATGGGTTTTGTGGCTCTGGGCACCGACTTCCCGGTGGAAGGCATCTCACCCCTCAATACGTTCTACGCTGCTGTGGTGCGCAAAGACAAGGACAATTACCCCGAGGGCGGTTTCCAAATGGAGAACGCATTGACCCGGCAGGAGGCGTTGCTCGGGATGACGCTTTGGGCGGCCATGTCCAACCACGAAGAGGCCCAGAAGGGTACCTTAGAAGCGGGCAAGCTTGCGGACCTAGTCATGCTCGATCGCGATCTGTTGTCATGTCCCGATGACCGCATCTTGGGCACCATGGTGCTGATGACCATGGTAGATGGTGAGGTGGTGCACCAAGCGCCGTGATCCCCCAAAGTCTAAAGGAAGTATTGGTAGACGGCGGATTCTGTTCCGCCCGTCAGCTTCAACAGGCAGAAATCCTCTCTGGCGGAGACACGTGCCTGGCAGCGCGAATTCCCGGCCAAACCTCTGACACCTTTCTCAAGTGGAGCACCGATCCAGCGGTATGCCGATCCATGCCCGCGGAACGGGACTCCTTACACATCCTTGGGCGCGCCGGAGCGCATGTTCCGGACGGCGTGGCGCTGTTCGAATCCGGAGGAGCCTCGGGCTTGATCATGGAGTATCTGCCTGCGTCAAGTTGGTCTGCTGAGCATACCGCAAGCCTGGTGGAGCAGCTTGAACGCGTATATCAAGCGCCACTATCACTAGCACCTATACCCCAGAATGCGACCATCGGATCGGTACCTGTTGAGCATGGGGGAGGGGAGCTATTGGGTGAATGGTACCTCCAAATGCGGATCCATCCACTGGCAATACGATGTAAAAGTGTGCTTGGTGAGGAGCTGTTTGCGCGTGTTTTGGATTGGGCTTTGGACCAAAAAGATGCATTGTCCAAACCCCGCACTTGGGTCCACGGAGATTTATGGAGTGGAAATGCCCACTGTGCAGCGGACGGAAATGTGTACCTCATTGACCCTGTTTGCCACCACGCTTACCCAGAATTGGACCTGGCGATGATGGATTTGTTCGGCGGATTTCCACCTCAAGTGGCCACCGAATTGTGTTCAAGCGGAATTTTGGACCCCGAATGGAGGTCCCGTTTGGGGCTTTGGCAACTGATTCCAGCCTTGGTGCACGTAGCCACGTTCGGTGCCGGTTACCGCGGAATGGTGCAGCGAATTGTAACCTCCTGAAAAAAGATCGCGTAAAATTTTGCCCCCTATATATAGGTATAGGGGAGCAGGATCCACGAGCTAACCTGAAAAAACTTCACCAAGGGCTTGGAGGTTTAGAAATCAGTGGTATCTTTGCGCCCGCTTTGCAAACGAGCAAGGCCGCAGAGTTTGACACGTTGAACAACCCTCCCGAAAATATTTTTTCGATTTGGGTTGCAGGAAAGGAAAAGGCTAGTACATTTGCGGCCCCTTTCCGAACGAGGAAAGGCTCACCATTGAAATCACGAACAACACTAAGCGAAAATATTTTTCGCTGAATGTTTGGAGGAAAGAAAATGGTGCGTATCTTTGCGCTCCCTTTCGAACGAGAAAGGGCAACAACGAAAGAAAAGTTCTTTGATATAATGTAGCAGCAATAATCATCAATTAACGAGCTTAACAACATCAATTCCTATTTTACAATGGAGAGTTTGATCCTGGCTCAGGATGAACGCTAGCGGCAGGCTTAACACATGCAAGTCGAGGGGTAACAGGGGAGAGCTTGCTTTCCCGCTGACGACCGGCGAACGGGTGCGTAACACGTATGCAACCTACCCTTCACAGGAGGACAGCCCCGAGAAATCGGGATTAATACTCCATAACATCACGGATTCGCATGTTTCTGTGATCAAAGTTCCGGCGGTGAAGGATGGGCATGCGGCCTATTAGTTTGTTGGTGAGGTAACGGCTCACCAAGACTACGATAGGTAGGGGGTCTGAGAGGATGATCCCCCACACTGGTACTGAGACACGGACCAGACTCCTACGGGAGGCAGCAGTGAGGAATATTGGTCAATGGACGAAAGTCTGAACCAGCCATGCCGCGTGCAGGAAGACTGCCCTACGGGTTGTAAACTGCTTTTATGTGGGAATAAACCCCTGAATTCTTTCGGGGCTGAAGGTACCACACGAATAAGGATCGGCTAACTCCGTGCCAGCAGCCGCGGTAATACGGAGGATCCAAGCGTTATCCGGATTTATTGGGTTTAAAGGGTCCGTAGGCGGGACATTAAGTCAGTGGTGAAAGCCTTCAGCTTAACTGGAGAATTGCCATTGATACTGATGTTCTTGAGTACACCTGAAGTGGGCGGAATGTGTCATGTAGCGGTGAAATGCATAGATATGACACAGAACACCGATTGCGAAGGCAGCTCACTAAAGTGTAACTGACGCTGAGGGACGAAAGCGTGGGGAGCGAACAGGATTAGATACCCTGGTAGTCCACGCCGTAAACGATGATCACTCGATATTGGCTTCGGTCAGTGTCCAAGCGAAAGTGATAAGTGATCCACCTGGGGAGTACGCCGGCAACGGTGAAACTCAAAGGAATTGACGGGGGCCCGCACAAGCGGTGGAGCATGTGGTTTAATTCGATGATACGCGAGGAACCTTACCAGGGCTTAAATGCAGAACGACCGGCGTGGAAACATGCCTTTCTTCGGACGGACTGCAAGGTGCTGCATGGTCGTCGTCAGCTCGTGCCGTGAGGTGTCGGGTTAAGTCCCATAACGAGCGCAACCCCTATCTTTAGTTGCCAGCGGATAATGCCGGGGACTCTAGAGAAACTGCCAGCGTAAGCTGTGAGGAAGGTGGGGATGACGTCAGATCATCACGGCCCTTACGTCCTGGGCTACACACGTGCTACAATGGCAAGGACAATGAGCTGCCAACCCGCGAGGGTGAGCAAATCTTCAAACCTTGTCTCAGTTCGGATCGGAGTCTGCAACTCGACTCCGTGAAGTTGGAATCGCTAGTAATCGC
>CAXPZW010000004.1:0-25394 GCA_964221845.1 Luminiphilus sp.
ACTGCAAGCGATGCATGTGACAGCGATGTAACCGTAGAGATCTCAGAAGAGATCATCGACGGCGACTGTCCTCAAGCGTACACCTTGGTACGTACCTACACCGCAACCGATGACTGTGGCAACGCGAGCACTGACACCCAAGTGATCACTGTTCAAGACACCGTAGCACCTGAACTGACCGTAGCTGACGATGTGACCATCGAATGCGACGAGGAAGTACCTGCTGCTGACTACACTGCAAGCGATGCATGTGACAGCGATGTAACCGTAGAGATCTCAGAAGAGATCACCGACGGCGACTGCCCACAGGAGTACGTGCTGACCCGTACCTACACTGCAACCGATGACTGTGGCAACGCTACCAGCGCTACCCAGACCATCACGGTACAAGACACCACTGCTCCAACTTTGGAAGTGGCCGCTGATGTGACCATCGAGTGCGACCAGGAAGTACCTGCTGCAGAGTGGACGGGATCTGACAACTGTGACTCAGCACCTTCAGTAGAAGTGAGCGCTGTGATCGTTGACGGTGACTGCCCACAGGAGTACGTCATGACCCGTACTTACACAGCTACCGACGCTTGCGGCAACGTGACCACCGGTACTCAGGTAATCACTGTTCAAGACACCACCACTCCAATGTTCACCTTCGTTCCTGCTAACGTAACCATCGAGTGCAGCGACACTGTTCCTGCCGACATGGCTACCGCGATGGACAACTGTAGCGAGGTAACCGTTACCTCGGCTGACGAAGTAGACGCTACCGGTTGCGACTCAGAGTACACCATCGTCCGCACCTTCACTGCGACCGACGCTTGTGGCAACGCCTCAACCGCGGTTCAAGTGATCACTGTGGAAGACACCACTGCACCTGAGCTGAGCGACCTGCCTGCAGACATCGTACTCGACTGTGAGGACGAAGTGCCAGCTGCACCGATTCTGACTGCCTTCGACGCATGCGACGGCGACGTAGAAGTGACCTTCGAAGAAACCCTCTCGGGCGATGTCGCTCCAGAAGGCGCTGAGTCACACTGCAACGCCATCGATCCGATCAACCAGATCGATCCACAGTGGTCACTGGTACTGTTCAACATGCCAGAGGGTACCCAGTACTACACCACCATCGATGCGAACTGGACCACCTTCCCAGACAACGGCGACGGCAAGACTGCAGTACTGACCGGTACCGTTGTTTCTGCTGACAACCCGAACGCTGGTTTCGAGATCTACGCTGAATTCGAAAACGGTGTGGATTGGGCCACCTGGGATGCTCTGGGCATCAACGATTACAAAGATGACTGGGGTGTAGGCGATCCGTTCTACATGGACTGGACCTACTACATCATGTCTAGCTCGGTATCTACCCTGACTGGTTGGGGTGATCTGGCAGGCTCGCTGTTCGACCTCGAGCACGCTCCTGACAATGAGTACTACGCTTTCCAAGAAGGTATGGGCGCGAGCAACACCGATCAGAATGGCGTAGCTAGCTACGGCATCGGTGGCTGGTTCACCTACGACGGTCAATACGTGAACGCCGAGGCAGGCGTTGACGAGGCCCGTAACGGTAACGGTGACTTCGGCTTCACCCTCGAGTGCTGCCCAGACTACACCATCACTTGGACTTGGACTGCTACCGACTGTGCAGGTAACGTAACCACCCACACTGCTACTGTCACCTTCGAGGACCTCGACGGTGTGGACGACGGCAACCTGTCTGTAGGCTGTGTAGGTGACTTCAACTTCGACGGTACACGATCTACCGTGGATATGCTGATGCTCCTGGGCGAGTGGGGCTGTGTTGGTCCGAACTGCGAGTGCGAGATCACTGGCGATGAGGAAGTAACCACCCCAGATATGCTCTACCTGTTGGGCGTATTCAACACTGACTGTGAGTAATCCGGTTCCCTGAACCGAGACCTGATAAAGGGCCACCCAAACGGGTGGCCCTTTTATTTTTCCCGAATTCTTGACCGCTGCCCATGCACCAAATCACCGGGTTTGGCGGTTTTCTTGCTGGTGACAGCCAACGCTTAGGCGTGTTTTGTTGTCTACCTTACACGCACCCATGTACGGTTTGAAGATTTGGACATGTTGGTTACTGTTGGCTGCTCTCGTTGGAGTGGCAAGCCCCACCCATGCCCAAATGGAGTTTGTGCAGAACAAAGGCCAGTGGCCGGATCAAGTGCTGGCACGGGTGACCGTGGGTGCAGGCGCCATCTACTTAGAAGACGACGCCCTCACTTACAAACTGGTGGACCAGCAATGGGCTGATGCCCAGCACCCGGGTGTACCGGACGGATCGGTGCCGTACAAGGCGCATGTGTACCGCATGGAGCTCATCGGGTCGCAACCGCCCACCTTCAGCCAACCGCGTCCCAAGCCGGCGTACCACAATTACTTTTTGGGCAACGACTCCACCAAATGGGCCGCGCGGTGCACTGTGAGTGAGCGTGCGCATTCCGCTGGCGTATACCCCAACATTGACCTGCAGGTCTATAGCCGCGCCCAAAGCCTCAAGTACGATTTTAAAGTGCGGCCCGGCGGAGCTGTGGCGGACATAGCATTCCAATACAACGGCGTAGACGGCCTTTCGCTCAGCGCAGGACGGTTGGCTTTGGAAACGTGTTTGGGGACGGTGTATGAGCTTGAGCCATACGCCTACCAGCTGATCGACGGCAAGCTCAAGGACGTGGAGTGCGCCTATGTGCTCCAGGACGGGGTGGTGACCTTTGAAGTGGGCGACTACGACCCGGCGCACACCTTGACCATTGACCCTGAAGTGGTGTTTGCCTCCTACATCGGATCGGTGTCGTACAACTTTGGGTTTACCGCGGCCAACGACAGCGAGGGCAACCTGATTGCTGGGGCCATTGTGTTTGGCAACGATTACCCCACCACTACCGGCGCCGTGCTGACCGATTACGACGGCACCTTTGGCAACTACTGCGATGCGGCCATCAGCAAGTTCAGCGCCGACGGCAGCACCCTGATGTACTCCACTTTCTTGGGCGGTGGCCGCCCGGAAATGCCGCACTCGGTGGTGTGTGATTCCGAGAACAACTGGATTGTCATGGGCAACACCGGCTCGCAGAACTTTCCCACCACCACCGGGGTGTATCAGCCCTTCCATGCGGGTGGCCCGTTGATGACCTATGCGTCCTTCTTCTTTGCCTCGGCTACGTGCCCGGAAGGGGTGGACATGTTCGTGTCCAAGTTCTCGGCCGACGGCACCGGGTTTGAGGCCAGCACCTACATCGGCGGCAGCCAAACCGACGGACTCAACGGCGGCGACATGCTGCTGTACAACTACGGCGATTGCTTCCGCGGCGAGGTGATCGTGGATCCCAACGACCGCATTTTGGTGTGCAGCACTACCTCTTCGGCTGACTTCCCGGTGGAAGGCAGCACGCCGTTGCCCGACTACGGCGGGGGTGACTTTGACGGGATTGCCTTCCGCATGTCCTCGGACTTGTCAGACTTGGAGTGGACCGCTTATTTGGGCGGGGGGATTGCCGACTCAGGATACTCCATTCAGATTGCCGAGAGTGGCAACATCGTGTGTGCCGGAGGTACGCGCTCGTTGGATTTTCCCGTTGGCTCGGGCGGCTACCAGACCACCCACGGAGGACTGGTGGACGGCTACATCATGATGTTCTCCCCAGATGGTGGCACACTGGAGGCGGGCACCTTTGTGGGCAACGCGGCCTACAACCAGAACTACTTCGTCCAGCTCAACATCGACGATGAAGTCTTTGTCTATGGCCAGACTGAAGGCGAGCTTCCGGTGAGTGCGTCGGTGTATTCGAACCCGGGTTCGGGGCAGTTTATCCAGAAATACGGATCGGACTTGAGTACCCTGGCGTGGACCACCACCGTGGGCACCGGCAGCAACCTGGTGGACATTTCGCCCACTGCCTTTCTGGTGAGCGATTGCGACCAGATCTACTTCACCGGTTGGGGGGGGGAGACCAACAGCGGCAACTCGCCTTATGCGTTTAGCTCGAGCACCGTGGGTATGCCCACCACGCCAGATGCCCCACAAAGCGCTACCGACGGCAGCGACTTTTACATGGGCGTGTTGAGCCAGGATGCTGAAGACTTGGTGTTTGGCACCTTCCTGGGCGGCGGCATCTCCAACGAACACGTGGACGGCGGCACTGCCAAGTTTGACAAAGGCGGTGCGGTGTACCAGGCCGTATGCGCGGGATGCGGCGGCAACAGTGATTTTCCGACCACTCCTGGCGCCTACAGCACCAACAACGGCAGCACCCATTGCAACCTGGCGGTCTTCAAGTTTGACCTGGGCATCCTCCAAGCCGAAATCGACATCGACGGCCCGGACCAAGTGTGCGAAGGCACCGTGGTGGAACTCGAAAACAACTCCATCGGTGGCACGGTCTACGACTGGACCTTTGGCGACGGCGGGGAATCCGACGACTTTGAGCCGGACTACGAATACGACAGCAACGGCACCTTTGAGATCCAACTGATCGTGTCCGACGAGTACGACTGCTTGCCGGCAGACACCGCCTACCTCACCATCGAAATTTTGCCCGGGGTAGATCCACAAGCCACCTCGCCGGATCCCATTTGCGAGGGGCAAAGCGTCACCCTGAGCGGCACCGGCTCCGACAACCTGTATTGGGCCGACGACCCCACCTTGTCTGACCCCAACATCCCCAATCCGGTGGCGACCCCCGTGGAGCCCACCACCTACTACTTGATCGACTCCAACGCATGCGAAACCGACACCGTAGAAGTGGAGGTGAGCTTTGTGATTCCGGATGTGGACGTGGGCAGCGATGCCACCGTCTGCATTGGGCAAAGCACCCCGGTGTTTGCCAACGGGGCCATCAGCGCGGAGTGGTCCCCGCCCGAAGTGGTGGACAACGCCTTTGCCACCAGCACCACCGCCATGCCTTCTGAAACGCTCACCTTGTATGTGGACTACGTTTCGGTGGAAGGCTGCACCTTCTCCGACAGCGTGCAAATCCAAGTGGATACTGACTTGCCCGGCGGGCAGGTGTACGATCCGGTCTCGGTGTGCTTTGGAGAAAGTGTGTTGCTCGAAGCCGAATCCGGCATTGCTTGGAGTTGGTCGCCGCCGAATGGGTTGAGCGCTACGGGTATTCAGAATCCCGCGGCTTCGCCATCGGACACCACCACCTACTTTGTGGAGGTGACCAATGCGTGTGGTTCCGGCACCAGCCAGGTGACGGTCAACGTGATTGTGCCCACGGTAGAAGCCGGGACTGACGGCGTGATTTGCTTGGGCCAATGGCACCCCGTTTGGGCCTCGGATGCCGTTTCTTGGTCGTGGGGCCCCTTGGGCGCCGTGGCCGATCCCGAAGCGCAGTTCACCAGCGTGTCGCCCTCGAGCAGTACCACCTTTACCGTGACGGCCACCGACATCTACGGCTGTACCGCCACCGACGAAGTGTATGTGGAAGTCCTGCCCCTCCCCGAAGTCAACATATCCGACCCCGGACCCGTGAATTGGTTGGACAGCGCCCAGTTGGCCGGCTACACCGCCACTGGCGAGTACGAATGGTCTTCCGAAGGCACACTCACCTGCACCGATTGCGAAGACCCCGTGGTCACCCCCGACGAACCCGTTTGGGTGTACCTGGAAACCACAGACGCGCTTGGCTGCACCGGCCGTGATTCCCTCTTGATCGAGCTGATCTACCCCATCTACGTGCCCAACGCCTTTACCCCGGACAACGACGGCATCAACGATGTGTTCTTTGCCTCGGGAGAGGGCATCACCGGCTTTGACATGAAGATCATTGACCGCTGGGGCAACTTGGTGTTCCACAGCACCGACATCAACCAGGTGTGGGACGGCTCCTTCCAAGGCGGCACCCACTACGTGCAGAACGACGTGTACGTCTGGATCATCGAATACGATGCCCGCGCCGGCCGCGCCCGACTCGAAGGCCACGTGACCTTGGTGCGTTAAGGGCTACCTTTGCACCATGCCGAGCCGCAAACCCGACATCCGATCCTTTTCGCCCGAGGCCCTCACCGAGCACATGCTTGGCATGGGGGAGAAGGCCTTCCGCGCCAAACAGGTGTACGAATGGCTGTGGCGCAAAGGGGCCACCGACTTCGCCTCCATGACCAACCTCAGCGTGCCCTTGCGCGAGAAGTTGGCCGAGGAATTCGACTTCGTGCACATGCAACTCGTGGAGGAACAAGTGAGCTCGGACCGCACCATCAAGTGCGCATTCCAATCCCTGCCGGGCATGGTGGTGGAAGGCGTGCTCATCCCCACCGATTCGCGTTCGACGGCGTGCATCTCCTCGCAAGTGGGGTGCAGCCTGGCCTGTAAGTTCTGCGCCACCGGCCGCTTGAAGCTCATGCGCAACCTGAGCGCCGGCGAGATCTACGACCAAGTGGTCTACCTCAAGCGCCAAGCCGAGCAGCGCTACAACCAGTCGCTCACCAACATCGTGTACATGGGCATGGGCGAGCCGCTGCTGAACTACAAAAACGTGCTGGCCTCCGCCGACCGCATTACGTCTGAAGACGGATTGGGCATGAGCCCCAAGCGCATCACGGTCAGCACCGCGGGCATCGCCAAAATGATTGCCAAGCTCGGGGACGACCAGGTGAAGTTCAACCTGGCCCTGTCGCTGCATGCGGCCAACGAGGAGAAGCGCTCGCACATCATGGAAATCAACGAGACCAACAACCTGGAGGTCCTGAAAGATTCCCTGCGCTACTTCTATGACAAGACCGGCAGCCGCGTCACCTTCGAGTACATCATCTTCCGGGACTTCAACGACACCCTCCACGACGCACGCGAGCTGGCCGATTTTGCCAAGGCCGTGCCGTGCAAGGTCAACATCATCGAATACAACCCCATCGACGACGGCGAATTCCAGCAGGCCGCGCCCGAAAAGGTGGATGCCTTTGCCAGCTTCTTGGAAAACCAATGCAACATGATCGTCAACGTGCGCCGTTCACGCGGCAAGGACATCGATGCGGCGTGCGGGCAGTTGGCCAACAAGAATGAGGTGGCCGAGGTGGTGAAAAAGGCCTAGTCGTTCAGCTTCAACACAGCCAAGAACGCTTCCTGAGGAACCTCTACGCTGCCCACTTGGCGCATGCGCTTCTTGCCCTTCTTCTGCTTCTCGAGGAGTTTACGCTTACGGGTGATGTCACCGCCGTAGCACTTGGCCGTCACGTCCTTGCGCACCGCCGAGATGGTCTCGCGCGCCACAATCTTGGCGCCGATGGCCGCCTGCAGCGCAATCATGAATTGCTGGCGGGGGATGAGCTCCTTGAGCTTCAAGCAGATCTTCTTGCCCAAGGTGTGCGCGTGGTCGCGGTGGATCAGGGCCGAGAGGGCATCGACTTGGTCGCCGTTGAGCAGGATGTCGAGCTTGATCAAATCGCTCTGGCGGTACTCGTCCGGGAAATAAT
Organism: Luminiphilus sp.; assembly: GCA_964221845.1. Classification (GTDB taxonomy): domain Bacteria; phylum Bacteroidota; class Bacteroidia; order Flavobacteriales_D; family Sanyastnellaceae; genus CAXPZW01. The sequence goes on from CAXPZW010000004.1 coordinate 7,432, forward strand.
CGAACGAGGCGTACCCTCGTGAGACGGTCTTGAGTTTGTCGTAGAAATCGAACACGACCTCACCCAGCGGCATGCTAAAGGTCAGCTCCACGCGATCAGAGGTGAGGTAGACCTGGTTGGTGAGCTCGCCGCGCTTTTCGATACAGAGGCTCATGATGGCGCCCACGTATTCGGCCTTGGTGATGACCTGGGCCTTGATGAACGGCTCCTCGATGTGCGAAAGCTTCGAGGGGTCCGGCATGTCTGACGGGTTGTGGAGCACCAGCTTTTCGTTGTCCTTTTTGAGGTACGCGTAGTAGCTCACGTTGGGCACGGTGGTGATCACGGTCATGTTGAACTCGCGTTCCAGGCGCTCTTGGATGATCTCCATGTGGAGCATGCCCAAGAATCCACAGCGGAATCCGAAGCCGAGGGCCGCAGACGATTCCGGTTCAAACACGAGCGAGGCGTCGTTGAGCTGGAGTTTTTCCATGGAGGCGCGCAGCTCTTCGTAGTCCTCGGTGTCCACCGGATAGATGCCGGCAAAGACCATGGGTTTGACGTCCTCGAAACCAGTGACCGCCGATTCGCACGGGCGGTCTTGCAGGGTGAGGGTGTCGCCGACCTTCACCTCTTTGGCCACTTTGATGCCTGAAATGATGTAGCCCACGTTGCCCGCCTCAAGGGTCTTGGTGGGTTTGAGGTCGAGTCCGAGTACGCCGATTTCGTCGGCGTTGTATTCGCGGCCGGTGGCCAAAAAGCGCACCGCGTCGCCTTTTTTGAGCGAGCCGTTGAGTACGCGGATGTAAGCGATGATGCCGCGGAACGAGTTGAACACCGAGTCAAACACCATGGCCTGAAGCGGGGCCTGGAGGTCACCTTCGGGGTGGGGTACGCGTTCTACGATGGCGGTGAGGATGTCCTCCACGCCCAATCCGGTTTTGCCCGAGGCTGGAATCACCTCGCTGGGATCACACCCGAGCATGTCCACGATTTGGTCGGTGACCTCTTCGGGGTTGGCGCTGGGCAGGTCCATCTTGTTGAGGATGGGAATGATCTCCAAATCATGCTCGAGGGCGAGGTAGAGGTTGGAGATGGTCTGGGCTTCAATGCCCTGTGAAGCATCCACGATGAGCAGCGCACCTTCGCAAGCAGCGATCGAGCGCGACACTTCGTACGAAAAGTCCACGTGTCCCGGAGTGTCGATCAAGTTGAGGACGTATTCTTGGCCTTCGTGGGTGTAGTTCATTTGGATCGCGTGGCTCTTGATGGTGATGCCGCGTTCGCGTTCCAGGTCCATGTCATCGAGGGTCTGGGCCTGCAGTTCCCGTTCGCTGATGGCGCCGGTGGTTTGCAGCAGACGGTCGGCCAGGGTTGACTTCCCGTGGTCGATGTGCGCGATGATGCAAAAATTGCGGATGTGCTTCATTGCGTGCAAAGATAGTCTCCCGTGCTGCATTCCGCACCATCTGTGGGCCAGAGAACCAACCAACGGCTGAAAAAACAGGGAGTTGTTCGGCGTGCCGCGTTTTTTTTCGGGGGCTGGGCAACTTTTGAGACAAGGATGGAATCTTAACCACAACTGAGCGTGCAAGAATCCCGATGTCGGGAGTTGGGGAGACGGGTCAAAAGCCCAACCTTCAGGGTCGGCAATCGGAACGAAAGCCACATGAAGACCACCCAACAGCCCAAATCGGAAGCAGAATTGCTCGCAGGATGCCGCAGCGGAGACGCCCGGTGCCAGCGCGAATTCTACGAACGCTTTGCCGGACGCATGATGGCAGTATGCCGCCGCTACGGCAAAGACGAGGACGAGGCCAAGGACATGTTGCAAGAAGGCTTCATCCGGGTGTTCGAAAAGCTCGACCAGTACAGCGGCAAGGGAAGCCTTGAGGGCTGGATCAGAATGGTGGTCATCAACCACGCCTTGATTGTGATCCGGCGCACCAAGCACTACCGCAACGCCGCTGGTTTGGACGACGTCCAAGAGTTCACCTCTCACGAGGTGGGCGCATTGCAACAACTCTCGCAGGCCGAGCTCATGCAGCTGGTGACCGAGATGCCACAAGGGTACCGCACGGTGTTCAACCTGTTTGCCATCGAAGGCTACCCGCACAAAGAGATTGCCACCATGCTGGGCATCAGCGAAAGCACCAGCAAGACCCAATACCACAAGGCCCGGGCCCACCTGAAAAAGGCCCTGACCGCCCAAGAGAAACAACCGCAATGAGCGCAGAGAAGCACAACATCGAATCCCTCTTCCAGGACGCCCTGCAGCACGCAGAGCTCCCGGTAGATCCCGCTGTATGGCAGGGCATCAGCGCAGGGATCAGCGGTGCAGCTACCGGAGCAGCCGGAGCGGGCGCAGCGGGTGGATTGGGCCTGGCCGCCAAAGTGGCCATTGGGGTAGCCGTGGTGGCCGGCGTGGGCACCGGCGCGTGGTTCGCCACCCGCCCAGAAGCTCCCGTGGAACAGGCCGCTGTGCCGGCAACCACCCAACAGGAGCACACCGAAGCCCCACAGCCAGAACAGCCTGCTGAGGCCACAACCACTCCCGAAGAAACCGTTGACTTCCACGCCGCTCAACAACCCGCGCAGCAATCGGAAGCGACGCCGGCTACTACCGCCACATCGGATGTGGTAGAGGGCCAACCCACCGGTGACGCAGGCCAAACCAGCACGCCAACTGAAGTGGCATCCACGCCTCCACAGGACGAGCTGCCTCCCGCGGATCCCATGCATTCACCGCCGCCTACCCCTGGTCCCGGAATGATCGACCAAGTGGTGGCCCCGGACCTCAACTTGAGCGCTGTGTTTGACACCGTGCGCATGGACCCAGTGGTGCCGCAGTACGTGCTGCAAGCCCAATACAGCGACGCCCATGCCTACACCTGGTTGGTGGACGGCAAGCAAGTGAGCACCGAGCGTCAATTCGCCTACCTCTTTGAGGATGCGGGCCTGACCGAAGTGACCCTGATTGCTGCTGACTGCAGCGGCGCCACTGAACGCTACACCCTCTCGGTAGATATTCCTGAGATCCCTGAGAGCAGCGTGACTCCGGCCAACGTGTTCTCGCCCGGCAACGACGCGTACAACAACACTTACGATTTGGAGGCCATGAGCGCGTATTGCACGCTGCTGCGCATGCAGGTGTTTGACGCCTCTGGAACCCTTGTGTTTGAGACCGATGCGGACACCCGCACCTGGAACGGAACCGACCTTTACGGAAACAACTGCCCCAGTGGGCGATACCTGATAAAATATTGGATGCGCGGTGACGACGGCGTCATGCACGACGGTCGTGCGGATGTCACGCTGTTCGCACCTTGATTCATGTATATTTGTGGGCCTTTGCGGCGCAGTGAAATGCACGCTGGCCGCCAAAAGCACCCTTGCTAGAACGGATAATTCGACACGATGAAGAAACTGCTGATTGCACTGGCACTTGCCTTGCCCGCCGTGGCACTGAACGCACAAAGCGAACAGGCTCCGGCCGCTGATCCCGCAGATTGGAAAGCAAACTTCAAAAACCTCTCCCACGAGGAGCGCGGTGCCCTGTACACCGACCCCAACGTGGACCAAGAGGAATTGCGCGCCTACCTCGAAAGCTTGCGCATTGACAACCCTGGCTATGCAGCCCGCTCTTCAAGCGGCGGTGGCGGCGGCGAGGGCTTTTCTTGCGACGCGTGGTACGACCACAACCAGCTCGAGTCTGAGTTCATCTTCCCCGATGACTGGATGCAGTTCGACGGCGGATGTGGTGCAGGCGGCGCAGTAGATGCGTTCTTCGGCCCGATTGAAATCCCCTTTGACTTCTGCTTCTTTGGCCAGTCGTTCTCTGAGGTGTACATCAACACCAAGGGTACGGTCACCTTCGATGAGCCCATGTGTGACTGGACTCCCGAGGCTATTCCCAACGCCGATTACGATCAGATTGCCGGTTTCTGGCAGGATGGTGACTTCACCGCTGCCGGTTACGTGCAGTACGAAGTGTTGCCTGATGCGATTGTGATCTCCTTCATCGACCAGGGGTACTACAACGGCAACGCCGACCTGGTGAATACGTTCCAGATCATCATCACCGACGGTGCCAGCACAGTATTGGGTGCGGGCAACAACGTCGGGTTCCTCTACCAAGACATGCAATGGGCGCACGGCGACGTGGGTGCCAATGGCGGTTTTGACGGTCCTTCACCTGCGGTAGTGGGTGTGGATGACGCCGGTACCGAGAACGGTTTCCAAATCGCGCGCATCAACTTCAACACCGACGAATACGACGGTCCATACAACGGATCTGACGGGATAGACTGGTTGGATTACAAGAGTTTCATCTTCTCGATTTGTGACGAGAACGGCGAGGCCTACTCCAACTACCCACCGGTGTCTTCGGACCAAATTGGCGGGATCAACGGAGAACTTCCGGATGTGGCCAATTGCGACACCATTTTCGTGTGTACCAACGAGTTCCAAGACTTTGGGCTCACCTACCTCTCTCCAGAGGACGACCAGCTGCTCACCATTGAATTCGACGATCCTTCTGGCGTGATCCAGGACGTGACCGAAGTGGGTGAGGACTGGGTAACCATCGCTGGTACCATCTTCGGTGACCCATCCCTGCAGGGCGATCATACGGTAACCGTAACGGTCACCGACAACGGCACTCCCGCACAATCCTTGACCCAAACCTTCATCGTAAGCGTGCTTGAGCTTGAGGCCCCCATCATGGAAATCTTGGGCGACTCGGTCTTCTGTTCCATCGACGGTACGCTGCTCACCGTAGAGCCAAGCGACTTGGACTACTACGACTGGAGTTTTGATTCCTGCGACGGTTCGCCCGAATGCCAGGTGAACTTCAACGGCACCGTTACCGTGGAAGGCTTCCTGGGTCCGTGCAAGAACACCGCTTCGATTGACATTGACCCGAGTGACTACTTCATCCCGGGCATCGAGCCGGAACCCATCTTCCTCTGCTCGGACGAATGCGCCGAGGTCTGCTCGGAAGACGAATGGGCAGAATACTTCTGGGAAGTCTGGGATGCCCCCGAAGGCATCGACAACTCCGGCGCAGAAATCTGTACGGACGATCCCACCGCCGCGTGTATTGAAGTGCGCCCAGGCTACTACCGCTTGCAAGCCACCGACGAGGCCGGCTGTGAGGGCCAGAATATCTTCCAGATCTTCGACGCCAGCTACGTGCCACCTGCGTTGCCAGACACCCTGTTCTGCAACGAACTCACCCCACTCGACCTGGTAGGTATCGGTGCTCCTGAAGAAGGTACCCTCAACATCTACCTGGACACCGACGACCCCGACGGTTGGAACGAGGCGTTCCTGATTGTGACCGTGACCAGCGCACCGCCATCAGTCAGCACCATTGAATACATCATCACCATGCCCGAAGGCTTGGCGTTCTACAACACCTCGGTGAACATCGAGACCTTCGCGGAAATCACCGTGGAGTATGTGCCGGGTTCGTCTGACGGCAACGACCTGCAGTCGGTATGGCTGTTTAACTGTGGCAACAACAACGTGACCACGTTTGCAGGTGAAAACGCCGACAACATTGACAACTCGGATCCTGACTTCCCACTTGAAGCTGGCATTATCTACGATGAAGTCGGCGCTTGTGACGTCAACCCACTCGAGGGGTCTTGGGCTTGGGAATACTGCGACGCTTCGGCCGAAGTGCCCGATGCGACTTTCTCGGACCTCACCCAGTACACCACCACCTTCACCCCGGGTGCCTTTGGTCAGTACACCCTGACCTTCACCGACGAGGTGTGTGGCGACGACCGTGAGTACATCATCGAATGGAGCGAACCCCCCGTGGCCGACCTCGATCCTGAGAACTACAACCTCTGCGACGAGGAGTCGGTGCAAATCGCCCCAGACCTCGCTGAAGGCGTAGCATGTGCGGTGAACTGGACGTGGGAAGCCAACCAGCTGATCAACACCACCTCGCTGCCCGACTACACCGAATCCAGCGACGGCTCGTTCATCACCGTGAACGGCACCGGGTTCTACGAGAATTGGGAGTTCATTGCCACCGCCACCAACGGTTGTGGTTCGTCAAGCGTCACTGCCAACGTGGTGGTACACGCCGACTTTGAACTGGACCTGGACAACCAGTACATCATCTGCGATGGTGGCGAGTTGACCCTGGATCCCACCTCAGGCATGCCTGACTTGGCCTACACCTGGAGCTGCACCGGCCCGTGTGAAGGCTTCACTGACGGCGACACCTCACCCAACTTGGACGTGACCGGCGACGGTACCTACAGCGTAGAGGTGACCAACGGCTGCTTCACCTACACCGAGACCACCGAGGTGGCCTTCAGCCCGCCCTGGATTGGCGAGTGGGACGGCACCATCCTCGAATGTGAGGAGGACTTCATCACCGTGTGTACCGACGACCTCGAGAACGCACTGCCTGACGGATTCACCCACACGTGGATCATCAACGGCAGCAGCACCAGCACCGACGACTGCGTGACCTTCGAGTCTGCCGGTCAACTGGCCATCGAGGTGTACGACGCCGTCTGTGACCAGACCTACACCGACGAAACCAACATCCAGATCACCACTGCTCCAAACCTGTCCATCTCGCCCAACCCCTTGGACACCGCCATCGTTTGTCCTACAGAGGTGGAGACCTTTAGCATTGGTGTGGTCTTCTCAGGCAACATCGAGTGGACCTTGGAGAACTGCGATGGTACTACCATCGACTTGGGCAGCGAGGAAAGCGTGCAGCTGTCCTCAGACACCTTCCCGATTGACTGCTTGGATCAGGTGCAGTACCTGACCATGGAATATGAAAACAGCTGTGGCGATCAAACCGCAACGTGGCCTGTGCAAGCGAGCAACTGCCAGTTGATCCTGCCGAACGTGTTCACGCCTGACGGTGACATTTACAACAACACCTTTACCGTGCTCGGCCTCGAGAAATTCGACCGTACGTCACTGCAAGTGTTCAACCGCTGGGGCAACTTGGTATTCGAATCAGACAATTATAACAACACCTGGCGCGCAGACGACCTGCCAGCCGGTACATACTACTACGTAATCCAAGTGTTCGACAGCACCGACGAAGTGCTGGACGAGTATGCAGATTACCTCACGATCTTCCGAAAGGACTGATCCGATGGGTTCGGATTGCAATTTCAAGGGCCGCTCGAAAGAGTGGCCCTTTTTTTAGGCCTGTAAGTGGCGGATGCGCCAGTGTTTGGGGTAGTAGTTGTTGATGCGGTTGCCTAGGGATTTGCCCAGTCCTAGGGTGTGACCCTGGTAAGTAAATCGGGTCCAGCCCTTGGGAGCGTCGGCGGCAAACGGCTGACGCGCCAAGTATGTAAGCGCAGCCTTCCGATCGAGTTCAACCGGTGTGCCGGGAAATGACAACACGTGGGACTGCGGTCCACTTGGGCGAGAAGTGGGATTCAGGAATTGCACTTCGTACGGGGTCTGTTGGCTGCTTACTCGGGCACGATACTGAAGCTGCCTTGTTGCACGGTGTCCGCATAGATCTCTCTGGTCAGCAACCAAACGTAGTCACCGGGTTCCAGAGCCGCAGTGTTAAAGGAGAAGGTGTTTATGCCTGACTTCAATCCTGATTCGTATATGGTTTTTACCAACTGACCTTCAGGAGTCAAAATACGCGCGCGCCAATCGTGCCCGCGCTTGTCCACAAATACGCTGATGGCACAACGTTCAACTGAAAAGTCGTACCAAGCGGTGTCTGATGGAAAGCTGCGATCGAAGGCTTCATGCATGATGGCCTTCACCTTGAGAGTGCTGTCGGGCGATGCATGTTCTACAGCAGGTTCAGAAGAGACTGGAGGTCGATCTCCACAAGAAATGAAGATGCCAGCCGAAAGGGCTGGCATCATCACATATTTCAAAAAAGAAGAATTCATGATTGTTACTCGGAAATAGAATTACAGTTCGTTCCGAACTCTGCCAAAATGACCAACAAATCTGCAGATCCGATGCTACCGTCTCCATCCAGGTCCGAGGGACAATCAGAAGTGACACTGAATACACATGAACCATCATCATTCAGGGCCAACGGATCGAAGTTATCCGCATCGGGATAGGTGCATCCGTCACATGAATGGTCACAGCTTCCGTCATCATCGGTCGCCAATGGATCGAAGTTACAAGCAGTTGAGCTGGTGCAACCGAGCGTACATGCCACGGCTCCAGGATATGCAAAGTTGGCGATGGAAAGCGTTGCCGCTCCGCAGCATGAATCCGTCGATTCTACAGCAAACCCGAATTCATCTCCAGCTTCTAGGTAAACATAGACCACACCGCTTGCGAAGGTTAAGACAGGATTAGTAATCAAAACCCAGGTGCCATTCAGGTAATATGCTGGATCGAAACCGGCATTGCCATCATCTGTCGTGTAGTCGTATGTGAATGAATAGAGGCCACTTACAGGAACAGTGATGATGGCAGATGTGTAGATATTCATTCCTCCAGAAGAGTTGTTCTGACCAACAATGGTACAACCGTGTTCGGTGAAGGTTACCGTTCCGTCGCCTCCGTCATAGCCCAGCGTCCAATTGTCTGCATCAAAATCTCCGAAGAATCCGGCTACACGCCCTTCTGCTGTATTGACAATGTTTCCGCAATCATCCAGGTAAAGACATCCGGTATCACAACCCGTGGCTGAAGGGCAGTAGTTTACCGCAAGGATGTCATCACAGCCATCAGGCAGGTTGCATGAGCCATCATCGCATCCTGCGGTCGGATCATAATTACAAGCCGATGGGATGTTACAGCCGGGGAGGGTACAGCTGCCATCATCGATGACAGCTCCTGCATCATAGTTGCATGCTCCTATATCGGTACATCCTGAGCATGTCGCATCACCCACAACAATCGTTGCAATGGTGGTTTGACCAGATCCAGTTGCTGGACGGAATCCGGGATATGTTACCGTCGAAGTCCCGCAATTAAAATCCCAGGAGTAGTTGGTGTTCATGTAATAAACACCGGGAATGAGGGGTGCAGCAAATAGATCGGAGAAGGTGAATGGGCCGTCGTTGTTCAAGGACAAGCATGCCGAATACTCGCCGTTGATTCTTCCATAGGCCTGAGTAATGCAACCCGGACAACCTGATCCGGTCAAGGAGAAGTCACCAGAGACGTCAATGGAAATGTCTTGTCCTGGATCGACATACACGACGTTACCCATACCATTCATGTCCAGGGAGCTGATGGTCAGTGTTCTACTCAGTCCTGTGGAAACAAGCGGGAAGCTGGTGTTGCTGACATCAGCAATGCTACATCCGCTTGCGCCATCGCAGGTTGGAATCAAACATGATCCATCATCACACCCGGCGGTATTGTCGTAGTTACAGGCCATTGGGTTGATACATCCCGGGAATACACAACTGCCATCGTCACAAATAGCGGCAGGCGAATAGTTACATGCACCGCCATCGGTACATCCTGAAAATCCGCCGCCGTCGCCAGCAGTGAATGGGAGAGAAGTGTCTCCGTTTCCAGTGAACAGGGGGACTCCATCCAACGTGATTGACCATTCTCCACCTCCACTGGCAAAGGCGTTGAAGGTGTAGCATCCATCCGCCAAACATTCATCAATAAATGTAGGCACAAGGCCCGTGTTCGATCCAGAACTGACGATTAGTCCCGTTACGTTGTCAACGATATTGTACGAGACGTTGTTCCCGCCGAAAATAAAGTCTGCTTCAAGGTAAATTTGTGCGCACACTTCAAAGCAGCAATCACCGCTATCACAGCCAGCTGTAGCATCGAAATTGCATGCCGCTGCATCCTGGCAACCAGGGAACGTGCAAGATCCATCGTCAATGGTTGCCGTAGGGTCGTAGTTACATGCTGTGCTGCTGGTGCATCCCAGGCAGCTGACCAAGTCGCAAGAACCGTCATCTGCTGTCGCATCTGGGTTAAAGTTGCAGGCAGAAGGGTCTGTACAACCTTCGATTTGGCCTAGAATTTCAGCTACCCACACTCCGTAGCTGTTTCCGGTGCCGTACTGACCGTAAAACCATACTTCTGGTGAAGTCTGGCCTTCGCGCCAGCAACCACCGATGTAGTCGCCCCAGCGGTCCGCATTGATGGGAGAAGAACCGGCCTGAATCTGAACCGAAGAACTCCAGTCCATGTTCGCGTCCATCTGGACTACCCTGAATTCTGGATATGAGGTAGGTGAAACCCGCACATATCCAATCATGGCAGACTGGTCGTAGTTGGTCTCGCTGGTCGCCCAGGGAACAATCCAGGGGTATGTGCAATCAAAGCCCGCTGCACCGAAGTCTGAAGAAGTAGCCGTTGCAGTATTTACATCAATGATGTGGTACCGCAATTCGGCGAAGCCCGAACCATTGTCCACGGCATGGGCGAAGTGGAGCTTTCCATTTCCTCCGTAAAAACCAGAACGAATGCGATCTCCACCGGTATCAAGTATATCGGAGCTGCCCAGTTGAGCCGCACCTGATGCGGACGACCAGTTCTCGACATCCACCGTGAAGGTTTGCAAAAGGGGAGAATCCGACGTGGCCGCGGTAATGTTCATGTAGGCCATGTTGTCGGTGTAGCTTGGGCCGTATGTGGCCATGTAAATCCCTTCCCCATAGCCCCCGAAATAGGACTGGAGCGGTACAATCGTAAAGGCATTTGGATTTGGGCCGATCAACTGTGCCTGTGCCCAATACACCCAACTGATGAAGCCGCCGACATGGCCAGGTCCTTCGGTAATGGAATACACCCTGGTGTTCTGCCACGATCCCGCATCGGAAAACATGTTTCCGGTAACGTAGAAATCCGAATCACTGTAGCCGATGTTCGGATAGTCAAACCAGTTTGTTGCATCGTCCACGTTCGCAGTGATTTTATAGAACCACCAGCCGTCAACGGAAGGGTTTTCACTCACACTGAATGCGAGGTAGATTTCCGTGAGCGATGAGGAGGATCCATGCAGGGCCATGGCGACAAATTTGTTCTCGTCCGCGTTGTATAACACCTTGGGATCATAGACCACCGCGGTGGGGTTGTTTGCAGACCAGAACACACTGTTATTGGCGCTGTAGAGAACACCTCCCGCGTCGTTGAAAACCTCGAACATATTGTTGTTCGCGGTCACGATGGTTCCATTTTGTGAGATCGCCATCGTGTTGTCTGGAGGAATCCAGGCATTCACCGCAGTGGCGCCGAATTCGGTCCCTACCACAGGCAGTACGGAAGAGCTCTTATTCAAAGATCCATCGGAACCGTCACCGGGGGTGGTGTGTGTTTTGAATTGGCCATCGAGCGCTCGTTGCTGGCGCTCGCTGAGTTCGCCCCGGTTCAATTCCACCGGCAAGGCTTCGCGTTCCAACTGGATATTCCAGCTGTCTGCCTCCTGAGAGGGAATGGCGAATACACCCTCTGAAAATTGAGGTGCCGAACCTTCCTGAGTCTGCACGAGTTCCCCCGCGTGGTTTTCTGCCTTTTGAAATCCCTGCGCAGAACAGAGATAGGAGCAACAAAGCCCCAGGGTTAAAATTAGAAATCGTTTCATGAGGTTAAGGTTGAATCAGCGGCGTTGCTGACTAGTTTAATTTGATTAAGGGAGAGTCGTATGTTGCCGACGTTTGTCGTCAATCAGAGGTGAGCGTATCACGCTTTCGCGTTGAATATACGCGATATATTGCTGCAGTTGGTCTGTTGTATCCGAAGTTTTGGCCAGTTGCACGCTTTCCAAGATCGAAACATAACTCCCAGTCAAGAAACTGGTGACGGACCAATGCACAATGTCCCTTGTGGGAACTGTTCGCATCTGGCCCATGACCGGGTTGCGCTGCCTTCAAACAACGGAGAGAACTGGCCCTTGAAGAGTACCAACCCGTTTGTGACCAAACCTACACGGACGAAACTGCGGGACACATCACCACAGCGTCGAACCGGGTGATCTCCCTCAGCTCATTGGACACTGCCATCATCTGCCCTACCGAGGTGGTAACCTTCGGCATTGGTCCTTTTTTTAGGCCTGCAAGTGGCGGATGCGCCAGTGTTTGGGGTAGTAGTTGTTGATGCGGTTGCCTAGGGATTTGCCCAGCCCAAGTGTGCGGCCTTGGTAGGTGAACCGCGTCCAGCCTTTGGGTGCGTCGGCGGCAAACGGCTGGCGGGCCAAGTAGGCCAGCGCGGCCTCCCGTTCGAGTGCAACCGGCGTGCTGGGCAAAGACAGCACGTGGGACTGCGCCCAGGCGTGCTCAGGAAGCAAATCCCGGCCTTTCAGCTTGCCCACGGGCGTTCCGACTTGGATCAGGTTTAAGTGCTCCAGAGCGCGTAAAAACAGCTCGTGGCCGGCTGCAGGCAGGGCGCAGGCCAGGCCTTGGTGGTCTATCCAGTGGTTCCAGCCGGTGGCTTCGGTGGCTGCGGCAACAGTGTCCTTGTCGGGCTTGGGCAGGCGTTGCAGGGCTTTCTTGTGCAGCGGCTTGGCGGCAGAACCGGCGGTTTTGCGCATCACCATCACAAACAGGCCCTCGCCCGGGACGCGATGCGGCACAAAGCGCCAGCCCACTTCACTCACTTCGGCGGTGCAGCCTTCTGGCAAGGCGGGCAGGGCCGGTTCAAAGTCGTGCTGGTCTTGCAGCCAGCGGACGTTCTCGTCGTTTTCGTGGGGGTTGAAGGTGCAGGTGGCGTACACCAAGTGGCCGCCGGGGGTGACGCAATCGGCCACGTCGGCCAGGATGCGTTTTTGGCGGGCGGCGCAAAGCTCGACTGCTTCGGGACTCCAGTGGTCCGCGGCGGGCGGGTCTTTGCGGAACATGCCTTCGCCGGAGCAGGGGGCGTCTACCACCACAAGGTCAAAGACACCGTCCAGTTTGCGGAAGGCCTTCGGATCGCTTTGGGTGACCAGGATGTTGGGGTAGCCCCACTTGGTCAACGTCTCGGCCAGGATGGCGGCGCGGGGGCGGATGACTTCGTTGGAGAGGAGGATGCCTTGGCCGCCTAGGGCATTCAGGATGTTCAAGGACTTGCCTCCGGGGGCGGCGCAAAGGTCAAGGACCACAGGGTCTTCTGGGCCGTCGGCCAGAAGTTGGCTCACCACACGTTGGATCACCATCGAAGAGGACTCCTGCGGGTAATACACCCCTGCATGAAACAGCGGGTCGTAGGTAAACTGCGGGCGCTCCGGCAACAGCAAGCCGTTGGGGTTCCACGGAATGGGGGTGCATTCCAAGGCGCACGGGCCTTTGGCGGGGTTGGTGAGTACGGTAGTTTGGGTCGGGCCGTCGAGGGCCGCCAGCAGCGCATCGCCGTCGGGAAACTGGGCGCGGATGGCCGCTTCAAATGCGTTGGGCCACTGCATCAGAAGTCTTCGTCGTCATCGTCGTCGGGCGGCAAGGGAACTTTACTGCCTTCCTGCTTCTTCTTTTTCATGCGCTCCTTCCAGCTGAGCGGCTTGTCGGGGTCTGGTTTGGTCTCCTGGTCTTCGCCGAATTCCACCGAGACGGCCACTTGGGGCGCAGGTTCGTCTTGGACGGCAGTGGAGGGTTCACCGGTGAGGCCGCTGCGGAGCACGTCGCGGAAGACTTCTTTTTCGGCCTGGCGGTTCTCCTTGCGCTGTGCTTTGTGGGCCAAGCGGTCGTAGGCAAAGGCGGGATCGTCGGAGGTACCTTGCATGCTGAGGTAAAAGCGGTGGCTGAGCCCGTCGTCTTCCACGCTGCCAAACTCGGAGTTGGTGCTCTTGCAGAGCACATCGCGCACCTGGAACCCCAGCGAGTAATCGATGCGGTTGTCAAACGCGTGGCTGCCGGCCACGGTGATGTCCATCGCCGAGGACTGGATGTCCATGTCCGGAATCTCAATCACCCCGTCGTGGATGGTGAGCGTGTTGCGCAGGGTCGCAAACGCAATGTGCTCCAGCTTGGCGCGCAGGGCGTCCTCGTTCACAAACTGAGAGATCAGCAAGTTCTCGTCGATGTAATCGGCAATGTGCAGCATGGACTTGAGCCCAATCAGCTCGCCGTTGCGCAATTCAATGTCCACGGTACTTCGGATCTGGTCTGCGTCAAACGAGAGGTCTGAACCCAGGGTGGCGCGGAAGTCGGCGTTGGCCGTGGCCCTGCCTTTGAGGTGCTGGGCGGTGATGAAGTCCTGCCCAAAGTTCTCGAAGGAGACAAACAGCTGACGCACGTCCATGTCCTCGATGCGGGACTGGCTGTAGAGGGTGAGGGCCTCTGAGTTGCGACCATCAAGGGTGGCGGTGGTGGTGAATCGCCCTTCGCTGGTGGCAAAGGCCAAGGGATCCAGGCGGAGTTGGCGGTCGAGCAGGCGCGCACGGCCGGTCAAGCTTCGCGCTTCAAACTTGCGGAAGCGCAGCTGGCCCACCTCCACATCCATCGCAAACGAAAGGTTGGGCGGGAAGGCCAAGTGGTAGTCCTCACTCGCCGCCGAAGAGCCGGGGGTGAGCAGTTCGTCAAAGTCCAATGTCTGGCTGACCATAGCGGCTTGGATGTCCAGCACTTCGCCGTCAAACAGCAGGTAGGGCAGCAGGTTGTTGAAGCGCCCCGTCAGCGCAAAATCCGATTGTTCCAACGCGCCTTTGAGCGACTCTACCGACACGTCCAGTCCGTCCAGTCGGAAGGCGCCTTGCAGGCCATCAAACAGCAAGGGGCTGCCGGCCATTTGCACCTCGGCGTCGCCAAAGGTGGCGGTGCCGGTGGCTTTGAGCCCGTTCAGGTCGGCGCGGGTGAAGGCGCCGTCGGTGCGGAGCACGCCGGTAACGTCGGCTTCCAGTTTGAAGCGGCCTTCGAGCACGTCCAGCTCTTCCAACTCTGCAAACTTGCGCAGGTCGTTGAGCTCAAAGTCGCCCGAGAGGTCCAGGTTGAGGGTGGGGTTCTGCAGGCCGGTCATGCTGCCTTGGGCTTGGATGGTGCCGTCCTCAAAGTCGGCTGACAGGTTGTGGACCACCAGCTGGGCCGGGGCGTCGGGGCCGTACACGAAGGTGCCGGAGGCGTCCATGTCGCTCAAGGACACGGCGCTGGCGTTGTGCACAAAGCGCGCGTCGCTCACTGCGTAGTTCAGGGAAACGGTGGGTTGGTGGGTGGCATCGGCTTGGCCCTTGATGGTGCCGTCAAAGGACAGCAAACCGTCGGGCTGGTAAGCAGCCAAGGTGCCTTGCCAGGTGTCGGGGACGTTGGCCACGGCTTGGGACACGTCCGCGGTGCGGGACGATACGGTCAGGTCGAGTTCGGTGGTGGTTTCCTGCACGTGCACCAGGCCCGATGCGGCCAGCGGCACGCCGCCAATCACGAACGCCCCGTCTTCAAACCGGTACTTGCCGGTGGACAGGTCCAGGTCCATCGCCACATCGGCGTTCAGGGACTTGTCGGCGATGTAACGCGTGGTGCCCACTTGCAGGTGGGTGACGTAGGCCTCGGCCTTGGACTGCAGGGTAAAGACCTCTTCGGCAAATGCGCCTTCAAAGGTGCCCTCGTCCACTTGGGCGTCGATACTCACCTCGTGTTTGACGTCGGCGTATTTGAAGCGGCTTTCGCTGAGGGTGATGTGGTCGAGTTGCAGGGCCACCGGGTCGGCGGTGGTGGAATCGGTCTTCCAAAAGTGGTAGTTGTCGGCGCCGGAGGCATCGCGCTCCAACTGCACCAAGGCCGATTGGATGTCGATGGATTCCAGGGTGTAGTTGCCGCCCACCAGGTCCCAAATGTTGAACTCCAGGTAGAGGGTCTCGGCGGCGAGTAAGGTGTCTTTGCGCTCGAAGGTCTCCTCGATCACCACATCCTCAAACCGCAGCGACGCGTGGGGAAACTTGTCCCACAACGTAAAGTCCAACTGCGACACTTGCATGTTGGTCACCAGCTGCGCGTCCAGCTGTTCCAGCGCGTAGGCCTTGAGCTCGTCCTGGTAGTAGGTGGTCACAATCCACCCTGCCGCGGCCACTACCGCGATCAACACCACCAGGGTGACTGCCAGACGTTTCAACCATTTTTTCACGCGCATACGCTTGTGCAAGAGCGGAAGCTATTTCAAAAAGTGCGCCGTTTTGGTTGGAGGCTGGGGGAGTGTGAACAGGGGGGTGTTGGTTTAACGGGGGTTGGGGGTGGGGGAGTGTGTGGTGGGGTGAGTTCTGATGGACGCTATTCCGGATATGGGTAAGTCGTGCTGCTTGCCTTGCTTAGTTGCTCGTGCTGCTTGAAGATTTGCTTGGGTAAAAATATTGGACTTTAATCCGGGCGAGATGTCTTCCCGGGACGAGGTCTAGAAAGAGCATTCGAAGAATGCTCCGGAATACTACTTTTTTGTGATCTCACTCAAACCCCACAAGCACAACCCCCTTCTCCACAGCCTCACCCTGCTTACAATTCACCTCCTTCACCACCGCATCCTGCGGCGCCTTAATCACATTCTCCATCTTCATCGCCTCCAGAATCAGGAGGGCGTCGCCTTTAGAAACGGCTTGACCAGGAGTCACCTCAACAGAAAGCACTTTACCAGGCATCGGCGCCTTCAAGTCACCTTGCGCAGCATCCGCACCACGCGCCATGCCCAGTTGGTCCAGCAAGCGGTCGTAATGGTCTTTAAGGGCGACTTCGAAGCGTTGGCCGTTGACCTCAACGACCGAGGACTTGCCTTCGCCGGCTTCGCTGCGCACGTGGACCGAGCGTCCGTCCACCAGCAGGTGGCGGCTGCCGTCGGCGAGGTGTTCCACGTCCACCGAAACCGGTGATCCGTTTACCGTCCATTGTCCCGAGTCGGCGTCGTGCTCCAGCTGGTACACGCGGCCTGAAATGTGCGCTTCGATCATAGCACGCGAATTTACTGCATTCGGTGCGGAGGCCGGATTGAAGCGTGGTCCGCTTTGCTTTTTTTGCGTGGCGTGCGCCAACATCAGCACAAGGGATGCTGTATTTTTACCAGACGCATGAAAAAACGACTGACCTATCCTGTTTTCTTTTTGCTCGTGTTGGTCTTGGCCTCCTGCCAGCGCCAACCGGACTACTTGTCGGAGATGGATGCGCTCGACAGCGCCCTGCTGCGGGTGGATTCGGCCGCGACGGTGTTTGAAGCCGTGAGTTTGGAGCGGGGCATCGAGCTCAACCAAACCATCAACGGCGAGGTGAAGCGTGTGGCCGCAGCCTTCACCGCCGAGATGGACAAGAACACCGCCATGCTCATCTCCCAGTACAAGAGCACCGCCAACATTGTCAAAGACTGGAGCAGCAAACACCGCCGCATCGGCAAGGAAATCCAGCGCACCCGTCACCAACTTTCCAACTTGCGCGACGCGTTGAAGATTGGGGCAACCGAGGACAGTGAGGGCACCGCATTCACTCCGGAATATGTGGACCGCGTGTTCAACCAAGAAATCACCGTGGCAGGGCATTTGGTGGACCAGATCCACGACATGGCCGGACGCCTTGAGCGCGCCGAGTCGAGCTACGCCTCCATGCAACCGCAAGTCCAACAGGTCTTGGACGGCTTGCCCGCAACCCCGGCCCCAGCTCCTGCAGCTCCCGCCGCCGAAGCACAACCCAGGCCGAATAAGCGATGATGAAACAACTGCTCCTGCTGGCCACTGTGCTCCTGTGCAGTTTGGGCGCCGTGGCCCAGACCGACCTCGAGTTGGCCGAGTACTACTACAACAACGGCGAGTTTGAACAGGCCCGCCTGTACTACGACAAGATTTGGAAGGTCAACAAAACCAACAAAGTCTACGAGAAGTACCTGGGCACTCTGGTCAACCTCGGAGAGCTCGACGAGGCCGAGAAAATGGTCAAGCGCAAGCTCAAGACCTCGCGTTACAACAAAGCCAATGTGTACGTGGATTTGGGGGAGTTGTATCTCAAATTCGGCAAGGACGACAAGGCCTATTCGGCGTTTGACGACGCCGTTTCCGCACTCGAACCCGGCCGCTCCAACGGCAGCAGGCTCGGCCGCGCCTTCATCGACATCAACGAATACCAATACGCCCTCAAGACCTACGAAAAGGCCCGCCG
>CAXPZW010000005.1:0-92822 GCA_964221845.1 Luminiphilus sp.
GCCCCGTTCGAGGTGGTGAATCGCATTGAGATTGGCCGCTACATCACCCCCTACGGCATCGGACTCGACTTGGACGAAGACGGATGGACCTGGGTGTTTGACGTCACCGACTACATGCCGCTGCTCAAGGACTCTGTGGAGCTGCAATGCGGCAACTGGCAAGAGCTGTTGGACATGAAGTTTGCCTTTGTCCACGGTGAGCCGGCGCGTGACATCCACCACGTAGACAACGTGTGGTCCGGCAGCTTTGCCTGCAACAACTGGGAAGACAACATCCCCGAACAAACCCTGACAGTTGCTGACGACGTGGAAGGCGTGCGTTTCAAAGCACGTACCTCCGGCCACGGTAACCCGGGATGTGCGGAGTTCTGCTTCAACACCCACGGGGTCAACCTCAACGGCGCCACCAACTGGGAATGGGAAATCATGCAAGAGTGTGCCGACAACGGCCTCTACCCGCAAGGCGGAACTTGGGTGTACGACCGCGGGGGCTGGTGCCCGGGCGCCGATGTGCCCACCCGCGACGTGGAGCTCACCCCGTTCCTGAATGGCGACAACACCTTTACCCTGGACTACGAGGCCAATACCCTCACCCAGGGCAACTACGTATTTGAAGGCCAGTTGGTGACTTACGGAGCGCCCAACTTCCAACACGAGGTAGAGGTGAGCGAAATCCTCTCGCCCAGCAACAACAAGCTGTACAACCGCTTCAACCCCACCTGCACCGACGTGCGCTTTGTGATTCGCAACAACGGCGAGCAACCCTTGACCTCGGTGGTGATTACCTACGGTGTGGAAGGCGATGTGATGGAAACCACCACCTGGACCGGAAACCTCGGGTTTTTGGACAGCGAGCAAATCCAACTCACCTACGACCACCCCAGCCTGTACGCAGGAGGGGAGGAGAGCTTCGCCAACTTTGTGGTGACCCTCAGCATGCCCAACGGCGTGACCGACGAGCAAGACAACAACAACACCGCGGTGAGCACCTTCAACCGCCCAGAGGTCTTCACTTATGTGGAGGACGAGGACGACGAAGACGACAACCGCCTGATCTTCTGGCTCGGCACCAACAACCACTACTGGGAAACCGAATACGAATTGTACGACCGCGTGGGCAACACCGTGTTCTTCAACGATGATTTCACCGGATCTGAGTCCTACCGCGATACCCTCGCGATCAACGAAGGGTGCTACACCCTGACCCTGTTTGACTCCGGCGACGATGGCTTGAGCTTCTTTGCCAACGACGAAACCAATGGTTCCTTCCGCCTCAAGCAGGTGCAAGGCCCCACGCTGCACACCTTTGAGCCGGATTTTGGCAAGTACATCAGCAAAACCTTTTACTGGGACACTGATCTGGTCTCTGTTGAGGAAGTGCCTGAACAGACCGCCAACGTCATCGTCTACCCGAACCCCACCAGCGGAGGGGTACAGGTCAAGTACAGCGGCATGCGTGGACCTGTTGACCTCACCATCCATGACGCACAGGGGCGCATCCTGCGCAGCGAACGCCTGCCCAACACCAACGGTTCGGGCACTGCAGACCTCGCCGATTGGGAGGGAGAGAGCGGCATGTACCTGATCCAACTCACCGACGGCACCCAGCGCGTGTTGCGCCGCGTGATACGAGAATAGCATTCATCATACCTTATATAAGAAGACGGGCCGGAGGAAACTTCGGCCCGTTTTGGTGAACATCGGACAGATTCTGACAACGGGGTACGTGCGTCGCAGGGATATTGAAGGGAGTTTCTTCTGAAATGATGGATTTGAGAGGGGGTGGAGAGGTGGAAAGGAGCATTTTCCGACTTCACCCCCTTCTTTTTTGACTCGTTTTGGAGAAAAAGTGGAAAAATCCAACAACTACCCCCTTCCCTTTGGTGTATCTTTGCGTCATAAACAATTTTTGACCCATGTCGACCCTTCGAAATGAAGCCATGGCCGATCTGCTCGATCGTCAGCCCATGCATGTGCCCCGCCCGGAGAACAAGATTTCGGACTTCTACGGTGTGAACACGTTTTCACCAGCCGTCATGCGCGAATACCTCACCGATGAGGCCTTCGAAAGCGTGATGGACGCCACCCAAAACCACACGCGCATCGATCGCAAAGTGGCCGACCAGGTGGCCAGCGCCATGAAAGAGTGGAGCATCTCTCGCGGTGCCACCCACTACACGCACTGGTTCCAACCCTTGACCGGGTCGACGGCCGAAAAGCACGATTCGTTCATCTCCCCAACCGGAGACGGCCGTGCCATGGAAAAATTTGACGGCTCTGCGCTGGTACAGCAAGAGCCGGATGCCTCTTCGTTCCCCAACGGTGGTATCCGCCAAACCTTTGAGGCCCGCGGTTACACCCTGTGGGATCCCACCTCTCCAGCCTTTGTACTGGACGGCACCCTGTGCATCCCCACCATCTTCATCTCGTACACTGGCCACGCGCTGGATTACAAGATGCCCCTGGTCAAAGCCCTCAGCGCTGTGGACCGCGCGGCTACCGAAGTGTGCAAGTACTTCGACCGCAACGTCAACAAAGTGGTGGCTACCCTGGGTTGGGAGCAAGAGTACTTCCTGATTGATTCTTCCCTCCATGCTGCCCGTCCGGACATCGCCCTCAGTGGCCGTGCCCTGTTTGGCCACAACCCAGCCAAAGGCCAGCAGCTGGACGACCACTACTTTGGCAGCATCTCTGAGCGCGTGACTGCGTTCATGAAGGACTTTGAAACCGAAGCACACAAAGTGGGCATTCCGGTCACCACCCGTCACAACGAGGTGGCCCCCAACCAGTTTGAGGTGGCGCCGATGTTTGAAGAGGCCAACCTCGCCGTGGACCACAACCAACTGGTGATGGACCTGCTGGAGAAAGTCTCGCGCAAGCACAGCTTCCGCGTACTGCTCCACGAAAAGCCATTTGAAAGCCTCAACGGTTCCGGCAAGCACAACAACTGGTCGCTCAGCACCAACACAGGCGTGAACCTGCTCAAGCCGGGCAAGAACCCCAAGAGCAACCTGCAGTTCCTGACCTTCTTTGTCAACACCATCAAAGCCGTACACGACAACGCAGACATCCTGCGTGCGTGCATCGCTTCGGCGGGCAACGACCACCGTTTGGGTGCCAACGAGGCGCCTCCAGCGATCATCTCGGCGTTTATCGGTTCGCAGCTCTCGCAGCTGTTGGATGACCTCGAGAAAAACGTGAAGGCCGGCAAAATGACTCCGGAAGACAAGACCGAGCTCAAGCTCGAGATTGGTCGCATTCCGCAGATCATGCTGGACAACACGGATCGCAACCGTACCTCGCCGTTTGCCTTCACCGGCAACAAGTTTGAGTTCCGCGCCGTGGGTTCACAGGCCAACTGCGCCCTGCCCATGATCGTGATCAACACCATCGTGGCCGAGCAGCTCAACGATTTCAAGAAGTCGGTAGACGCACGCATTGCCAAAGGCGACAAACGCGACGAAGCCCTGCTCAAAGAGCTGCAGAAACTCATCAAAGAGTCCAAGAAAATCCGCTTCGAAGGCGACGGTTACTCAGACGACTGGGTGAAAGAAGCCAAGAAGCGCGGCCTGAGCAACCTGATCGATACGCCTGCCGCCCTGGAAGTGTGGGGCCGCAAAGAAGTGCTCGACCTGTTTGACAAGCACAACGTCTTCAGCCACGAAGAACTCGAAGCGCGTCAAGAGATTGCCTTCGAAGACTACGTGATGAAGCGTCAGATTGAGGCGCGCATCACCGGTGACATTGCGCAAAACCACATCATTCCTACCGCGCTACGTTACCAAAACACCCTCATCCAAAACGTACAAGGCCTGCAGAACATCCTGCCTGCCAAGGACGCCAAGAAGGCGAGCGCGACCCAGGTCAAGCTCATCACCGACATCAGCGACCACGTGAACGGCATGAAGGAGAAAGTGGACAGCATGCTCGAGCAACGCCGCAAGGCCGACGGCATGGCCAACCTCGCCAAGCGTTCAGCTGCTTACGGCAAGTCCATCAAACCCTTGATGGACGAAATCCGCGAGCACGCCGACCAATTGGAAATGCTGGTGGACGACGCCATGTGGCCACTCCCCAAACTTCGCGAGATCCTCTTCACCCGCTAAGCGCGGATGAACCAACCGAACAACCCGGCCTGCTGCAGGCCGGGTTGTTTTTTGCCCTTTTTTTCATGGGGGTGTATCCTTTTTGAACCGGGGGTATTTCACCAGCGCTACGCTACCTAAGCAAACCGTTACCCTTTTGTGATCATGCCCTTCAACCATCCCCTCTCAAACCGGCTGCGAAGCCCAATTAGCGCGGCCCTCGCGGGTGCTGCGCATTCTGAACCAAATTCCTTACTTTGGCAGCCTGAATCGTTATACCTGCGCGAAAATTCCCACTTTATGAAACTGATGCGTTTGGCTGTTTTTGCTGTTGCTTGTCTGGTCTCCGGAGCACTGTTTGCCCAAAAAGAAGGGCCCGCTTTCGAAGCCGACAACCTCTTTGACCGTGAAGGATACGCCGAGGCGTTCGAAGCCTACCAAAAGTCCCGTTCTAAAATCAAGAACGACATCGAGGAAACCGCCCGAGTCATCTACCAAATGGCCGAGTGTCAACGTCACCTGACCAATTACGAGGTGGCCGAGGAATACTACAACAAAGCGATCACCGCCCGCTATCAAAAGCAGGATGTGGACGTGTACTACAACTTCGCTGAGGTGCTGCGCCTACAAGGCAAGTTCGACGAAGCAGTTGTTCAGTACACCAAGTACAAAGAGAACGGCGGCGACGCTGGCTTGGCATCAGGCCGCATCGAAGACTGCGAGAACGCAGCCCTGTTCTTGGACGAGCCTCCCACGCGTTACATCGTGGAGCCGCAAGTACTGCTCAACACCCCTCAGTTCGATTTCTCGACCTCGTTCTCGAGCAAGAAGGGCGATGAGATCGTATTCAGCTCTTCACGTGAGGCTTCCACCGGTTCGGACATCGATCCACGTACCGACGAGAACTTCATGGACCTGTTCACCGTCAAGCGCGACAAGAAAGGCAAGTGGGGCACCGCAACGCCACTCGGCGAAACCGTGAACACCAAAGGCAACGAAGGCGCGACCGCATTCGACAAAGGGGCCAAGAACATGTACTTCACCCGCTGCGTCACCACCGGTGAGCAGAGCTACGCCTGCGACATTTACAAGACCAAGAAGTCGGGTAAGAACTACGGTGTGCCTGAGATCATTCCTATCCTGGACCGTACCTCAGACGACAGCTCACAAGTGGGCCACCCGTTCATGACCTCAGACAACCAATACCTGCTGTTTGCCTCGGACATGCCGGGCAGCTACGGCGGCAAAGACCTCTGGTACATCCAATACGACAAAAAGACCAAGTCGTGGTCAGAGCCTAAAAACTTGGGCGACGGTATCAATACCGCCGACGACGAAATGTTCCCTTACCTGCACACCGATGGCTCGCTGTACTTCGCGTCAAACGGCCACGGCGGTTTGGGTGGTTTGGACATCTTCAAAGCTGAGTCTACCGGTGACATGGCTTGGGGCAATCCCACCAACATGCAGTACCCCATCAACTCGTCGTCGAACGATTTCGGCATCATCTACGAGGACGATGAGGACCAAGGCTTCTTCTCTTCTGACCGCCCCGGCGGCAAGGGCAAGGACGACATCTATAGTTTCAAGATGCCTCCGCTGGAGTTTACCTACCGCACCACTGTTTACGACTACGACTCGGGCACCCCGCTCGCAGATTCGAAAGTGGTTGTTCAAGGTTCGGACGGTTCGTCTTACGAGCTCACCACCGACGGTACCGGCGGCCTCTGCCTCTGCGACGGTGAAGTGAAGAAAGAAGTGAACTACGCGGTAGACGTAAGCAAGACCGGTTACATCGGCTCAGGCGATTCGTTCTCAACCGTAGGCCTCACCGAGAGCACCGACATGATCTCTGAGGTGTACCTCAAAGAAATCATCATCGACACCGAGTACGACCTCCCACTGGTACTGTACCCGTTTGACCAGGCCGAGCTCCTGATCAACAACGAGGTAAACTCGGCTGACTCGCTCAACTACCTGTACGACCTGCTGGTGCGCAACCCAACGTTCGTGATCCAGCTGGAGTCGCACACCGATACCCGTGGTGGTGGCGATTACAACCAGAAACTCTCGCAGCGCCGTGCTGAAACCTGTGTAAACTACCTGATCTCGCGTGGCATCGACGCCGAGCGCATGAAGCCGGTTGGTATGGGTGAGAACGCACCGCTGATTCCTGACTCGGACCTCAACAAACTGGCCACCGAGGAAGAGAAAGAACTCGCACACCAGAAGAACCGTCGTACGGTCTTCCGCATTCTGAGCTACGACTTCGTTCCCAAGCAAGGGGGGTAGCGTACTCACACAAAATTCCAATCGGGGACAGCCTGCACACCGCAGGCCGTCCCCTTTTTGTTTGAAAGACATGAGCGATACTTCACGCTACAGCGCACGCGGGGTCTCCGCGGCCAAAGAAGACGTCCACGCGGCCATCAAAAACGTGGACAAGGGCTTGTTCCCCAAGGCCTTCTGCAAGATTGTACCCGACACCCTCTCAGGCAGCGATGAGCACTGCGTGGTGATGCATGCAGACGGTGCAGGCACCAAGAGCTCGCTGGCCTGGATGTACTGGAAAGAAACCGGCGACCTGTCGGTCTGGAAAGGCATTGCCCAAGACGCCCTGATCATGAACGTGGACGACCTGCTGTGCGTGGGTGCCACCTCGGGCATTTTGGTGTCTTCCACCATTGGCCGCAACAAGCAGCACGTGCCTGGCGAAGTCATCTCGGCGATCATCAATGGCACCGAGGACCTGCTGGCCAACCTGCGCGAGCACGGCATGGAAATCTATTCCACCGGCGGCGAAACCGCAGACGTAGGCGACCTGGTGCGTACCATCATTGTGGATTCTACCGTGGTGTGCCGCATGCGCCGTGACGAGGTGATCGACAACGCCAACATTGCCCCCGGACACGTGATTGTGGGTCTGGCCAGCTACGGCAAGGCTTCCTACGAGACCGAATACAACGGCGGTATGGGCAGCAACGGGCTCACCTCTGCACGTCACGACGTGTTTGCGCATGAGCTCGCCGAGCGCTTCCCGCAGAGCTTCGATCCGGAGATTCCGCGCGACTTGGTGTACTCGGGCAAAAAGCAATTGGGCGACTTTACCACCACTCCGCTCGACGCGGGCAAGTTGGTGCTCAGTCCCACGCGTACTTACGCACCCATCATCACCGAGGTGCTTAAAAAGCACCGCGGCCAAATCGGCGGCATGGTGCACTGCAGTGGGGGCGCGCAAACCAAGGTGTTGCACTTCGTGGACAACCTCCACGTCATCAAGGACAACCTGTTTGATACCCCGCCGCTGTTCCGCATGATTCACGAGGAGTCGGGCACCGATTGGAAGGAGATGTACCAGGTGTTCAACATGGGCCACCGCATGGAGATCTACACCGACCAGGCCACCGCAGAAAGCATCATCGCCATTTCAAAAAGCTTTGATGTGGACGCACAGATCATCGGGCGTTGCGAAGCCGCTGAAGGGAAGCACCTGACCATCTCAGGCGAGCACGGGACCTACACATACCAGGGCTGATGGCGTCGCTGTTGGACAAACTCCTGGCGATTTCTGACCGGTACCGTGAGGTGTCGCAAATGGTGGTGGACCCCGCAGTCATCTCCGACCAAAAGCGGTACGCCAAGCTGATGAAGGAGTACAAGGACCTGGGTGAAATCGACAAGGTCTACCACGAGTACAAATCAGTGATCGACAACATCGCCTCCAGCAAGGAGGTGATCGAGACCGAGGACGACCCCGAATTCAAAGAAATGGCACGCGAGGAGTTGCAAACCCTCTCGGCACGCAAGGTGGAGATGGAGGAGGAGATCAAGTTCTTGCTCATCCCCAAAGACCCCGAAGACCAGAAGAATGTGATTGTTGAGATCCGTTCAGGTACCGGAGGGGACGAGGCCAGCATCTTTGCCGGAGACCTGTTTCGCATGTACTCCAAGTTCATCGAGACCAAGGGCTGGAAGATGGAGATCGCCAATGCCAACGAAGGCACAGTGGGAGGCTTCAAAGAGGTCGTATTCTCGGTCAGTGGCGAAGATGTATACGGCGAACTCAAGTACGAGTCTGGCGTGCACCGCGTGCAACGCGTGCCGGCCACCGAATCCCAAGGACGCGTGCACACCTCGGCGGCAACCGTAGCCATCCTCCCCGAAGCCGATGAGGTGGACGTGGAGCTGAACATGGCCGACGTCAAAAAGGACACCTACCGCGCCTCTGGAGCAGGTGGCCAGCACGTCAACAAGACCGAGTCTGCGGTGCGCCTGACCCACTTGCCTACCGGCATTGTGGTGGAGTGTCAAGACGGCCGCTCGCAACACAAGAACTACGAAAAGGCCTTGCAAGTCCTGCGCACCCGCATGTACGAACAGGAGCTTCAAAAAGTACAGGCCGCCCGGGCCGCGGAGCGCAAGACGCTGGTGAGCACCGGCGACCGCTCAGCCAAGATCCGCACCTACAATTGGCCGCAGGGCCGGGTGACCGATCACCGCATCAACCTGACCCTGTACAACCTGAACAACATCATCGGCGGCGAAGTCCAAGAGATCATCGACGCCCTCAAAATGGCCGAGAACGCCGAAAAACTCAAAGCCGGAGAAGCATGACCCGCGCCGAACTCATTGCCCAAATCAAAGCCAAACAGAGCTTCCTCTGCGTGGGCCTCGATACCGACCCTGCCCGCATTCCTGTCCATTTGCAAAACGAGCCGGATCCGGTGTTCGCCTTCAACAAGGCCATCGTGGAAGCCACCTCAGATTTGGCCGTGGCCTACAAGCCTAACTTGGCGTTTTACGAGCGCTTGGGCACCGCAGGGTGGGAGAGCCTGCAGAAGACCCTCGAGATCATCCCTGACCACTGCTTCACCATCGCCGATGCCAAGCGTGGCGACATTGGCAACACCGCCCGCTACTACGCGGACACCTTCTTCAACACCTACCAGTTTGACTCGCTGACCGTAGCGCCGTACATGGGGCACGACAGTGTGACTCCGTTCCTAGAATACGAAGGCAAATGGACCATCCTGCTGGGGCTCACCAGCAACCCAGGCGCCTCGGACTTCCAATTGCTCCAAGCCGAAGGCAAGCCCTTGTACCGTCAAGTGTTGGGTACTGCGGCAACGTGGGGCTCTCCAGAGAACCTGATGTTCGTGGTGGGAGCCACCCGTCCGGAGTACCTGCAAGCTGTGCGTGAAGAAGCCCCTGATCATTTCCTGCTCGTGCCAGGGGTAGGCGCACAAGGCGGCAGCCTCACCGAGGTGGCCGAGCACGGACTTAACGCCGATTGCGGCCTGCTGGTCAACAGCAGCCGCGGCATCATTTACGCGTCGAGTGGCGAAGATTTTGCCGCTGCAGCCCGTGCTTCTGCTAAGGTCCTGCAAGCGCAAATGGCCGATATTCTGCAGCGCGCACAGCTTGCCTGAAAACATCCTGCAAAGCGGTGCGTTCGGTTTTTTATATATTAGGAAGCAACTGAGACTAAAAGACATGAACCGCATCGTAGCCTTTTTCGAACGACAAGCCTTTGGCGTATGCCAATGGTGGGGGCGTAAGCTCGGCATCGAAACGCGCACTGTACGCAAGTACTTCATTTACACGTCCTTCATAACCTTGGGGTCTCCGCTCATCTTGTACCTGTTCATGGCTTTTGTGCTGGAACACAAGGAGTACTTCAAGCCCCGCCCACGGCGCGCTTCGATCTGGGACCTCTGATCGGCCCGGACGCGCAATCCATCCCTTCAAAACGACACCTGACAAAGCCGTGGCGCTGGATCCCGGCCCGTCCCCTGTGGATGGCTATATTTGACCGGAATCACAATGAACATGGAGAAACTGCTGTCCCGTATTGCTGCCCTGTTTGCAGCCATCCTCATCCCGTTTGGCGCTTCGGCGCAAACCTCGTTTGACCAAGCCATCAACGACTTCATGGAGCCCATCACCGGCTTTTTGATGCACGTGATTTTCTACCCCATCCCCATTGGTGGTGGTAAAGAGGTGCCGTTCGTACTGATTTGGCTGATCGTTGGGGCACTGTTCTTCACCTTCTACAACCGCTTTGTCAACATTGTCGGATTCCGTCATGCGCTCGACGTAGTGCGCGGCAAGTTTGACGACCCCAACAAGGAAGAAGAGGGCGAGGTGTCGCACTTCCAAGCCTTGACCGCGGCGCTCTCGGGTACCGTAGGTGTGGGCAACATTGCGGGTGTGGCCGTGGCCATTTCCATCGGTGGACCCGGCGCTACGTTTTGGATGATTGTGGCCGGTCTCTTCGGCATGTCTTCCAAGTTTGTGGAGTGCACCTTGGGTGTGAAGTACCGCCAACAGAACGAAGACGGCTCGGTATCGGGCGGACCCATGTACTACTTGAGCCGCGGGTTGAAGGCCCAAGGCAAAGGCACGTTTGGTGCCATTTTGGGCGGTTTGTTTGCCATCGCCTGCATCGGCGGATCCCTCGGTGGGGGTAACATGGTGCAGATCAACCAAGCCACCTCACAACTCATTGCCGTTACCGGCGGCGAAAACAGCTGGTTCTACGGCCAAGGATGGATCTTCGGCGCCATCATGGCGGCTGTGGTTGCGGTCATCATCATCGGCGGCATCAAGTCCATCGCCAAGGTGACCGACAAGGTGGTGCCCTTCATGGTAGGCATCTACATCGTGGGCGCACTCATCGTACTCGGCTACCACGTGGCAGACATCCCAGGTGCCTTCGGCGAAATCTTCGCAGGCGCCTTCACCAAGCACGCCGCCTTTGGTGGATTCATCGGTGTATTGATCCTCGGATTCAAACGTGCGGCCTTCTCGAACGAGGCCGGTATCGGTTCGGCGTCCATCGCCCACTCGGCGGCCAAAACCGACGAGCCTGTTTCCGAAGGCATCGTAGCATTGCTTGAGCCATTCATCGATACTGTTGTGATCTGTACCATGACTGCTTTGGTGATCATCATCACCGGTCACGCCCCGGCAGAAACCACCGAAATCAGCTCTTCGGCAGCGATTGGGTTGACCTCTTCGGCGTTCGAGTCAGTGATGGGCTGGTTCCCGGTCATCCTGAGCATCGCAGTGATCCTGTTTGCCCTTTCGACCATGATCTCGTGGAGCTACTACGGCCTCAAGGCCTGGACCTACCTCTTTGGCGAAACCCGTGTAGCCGACATCAGCTACAAGGCGGTGTTCTGTGTATTTGTGATCATCGGTTCGGCCATCTCGGCCCAGCAGGTGTTTGACTTTGGGGATGCGATGATTTTCGCCATGGCCTTCCCCAACGTGCTCGGCCTCTACTTCTTGGCCCCCGAGATCCGCAAGGACCTCAAGAGCTACATGGACCGCGTCAAATCTGGGGAAATAAAGCGCTACAAGTAACCCGTGTTTTTCAAGCACAAGCAGCCGTTCCTGGAGGTCACCCGCCGGGAGCGCAGGGGATCCCTTGCCTGGATTTTAGGTGCAGCCGTCGCTGTAGTGGGGGTGCGCTTGTACCGCCAGCAGCAGCAACCCGCCCCGTTGCAAGTTGAGCTCACGTGGTTGTCCGTGGCTTCTGCCACACAGCCGGCGAGCGAAGCCCAATCGCCAACGACGACAGCACCTGAGCTGTTCCCCTTTGATCCCAACCACCTGCCACTCGAAACCTGGCAGGCCCTCGGGCTCACCCGCCGCCAAGCCCAAAGCATCCACAAGTTTGAGGCGGCCGGTGGATCGTTTGCCAAGCCTCAAGATGTGGCTCGGCTCTATGTGGTGAGCGATGCCCTTTTTGCATCCTGGGAACCGTACCTGCGCTTCCCGACTGCGCAATTGGGCAGTGTTGATCAGTCACGCGTGGAGGAGCCTCCGGTCCAACGTAAACCGGAAACGGCTTCAGAAGACGAATCCAATTTGGCACTGACCGTCTTGGATTTGAACACGGCCGATACTGCTGCGCTGGCAGCCTTGCCTGGCATCGGCAACTACACCGCGCGCCGGTTGCTCTGGTTTCGGCGGGATTTGGGTGGGTTCTGTTCGCTGCAGCAAGTGCATGAGGTGCCGGGCATCCGGCCTGAAAACCTGGAGCGTGCGCTGCCGTTCTTGAAGGTGATCACCCGCCTGCGTCCCCGGGATTTGAACGCCCTGGAGGAACGGGCCCTCGGACACCACCCCTACGTGAGTTGGAATCAGGCTCGTGCCGTGGTGGCCTACCGCAACCAGCACGGTCCTTTTGCCTCTTGGTCGGAGGTGTTGCAAGTGGCTTTGGTCGCTCCTGAGGACACGGTGCGCTGGGCGCCTTATTTCCAATTCGGACCGTGACCTGCACGGGGGATGGGGGTGAAGTGCTACATTGGGCCAACACCCATCTCCCTATGGAAGCCAAACTCAAAGCCGCAGTCCGCGAAGTGCCGGATTTTCCCAAACCGGGCATTCTGTTCAAAGACATTACCCCGTTGTTTCTGGACCCTGCGCTGTCTCAGGAGATCATCGATCACTTGTACGACCATTACGCCTCCCAGAACATCCAAGTGGTGGCTGGGGTAGAGAGTCGAGGATTCCTCTTTGGCCTTCCATTAGCCTTGAAGCTAAGAGTGCCGTTTGTGCTCATCCGCAAAAAAGGCAAGCTCCCGGCCGAAACCGTGGAGTACTCTTACGACCTCGAATACGGCTCGGCCGAAATCGAAATGCACAAGGACGCCCTCAAGCCCGGCCAACGTGTGTTGGTGCACGACGATTTGCTGGCCACAGGAGGTACGGCCAACGCGGCCATTCAATTGTGCAAACAAATGGGCGCCGAAGTGGCCGGTGCTTCCTTTTTGATTGAGTTGGAAGGCCTTGATGGGCGGGCCAAACTGGAAATGCCCGGCGCAAATATTCATACCTTAGCGCGCTGGTAGGGAAGACGTCCCCACCCCTCAACCCCGGCAACAATGCCTTTGCCGGAGTGTTGTATTTCTACATCCTGACCCACACATGAACCTGACGCAATCTGAAAACCATCGCATGGTAGCGGAAATGGCCCGCGACTTTGCCGAAAAAGAAATTCGTCCACACGTAATGACCTGGGACGAAGCGCAAACCTTCCCAGTAGCACTTTTCAAGAAGCTCGGTGAGCTCGGCATGATGGGGGTACTTGTTCCCCAGCAATACGGCGGCTCGGGCATGGGGTACTTCGAATACATCTCGGTCATCGAAGAAATCGCGCAGGTTTGCGGTTCCATTGGCCTCTCCGTTGCCGCGCACAACAGCCTTTGCACCAACCACATTCTGGAATTCGGCAACGAAGAACAGAAGCGGAAATACCTCCCCAAACTCGCCACCGCAGAATGGATCGGCGCATGGGGACTCACCGAAACCGGCACCGGCTCGGACGCGGGTGGCATGATGACCACCGCTGTGCGCGACGGCGACCACTATGTGCTCAACGGCTCTAAGAACTTCATCACCCATGCCATCAGCGGCGACGTTGCAGTGGTGATTGCCCGCACCGGCGAAAAAGGCGACAGCCACGGCATGACCGCCTTCGTGATCGAAAAAGGCACCCCTGGTTTCTCGGGTGGTAAAAAGGAGGACAAGCTCGGCATGCGCGCCAGCGAAACCGCGTGTTTGTTCTTCGACAACTGCCGCATCCCCAAAGAGAACGTCTTGGGCGAAGTCGGAGAAGGCTTCATCCAGAGCATGAAGATTTTGGACGGCGGACGCATCAGCATCGGGGCCTTGGCCTTGGGCATCGCCAAAGGAGCACTCCACTGTTCCATCAAATACAGCAAGGAGCGTGAACAGTTTGGCAAGCCCATCTCGCAGTTCCAAGGCATCAGCTTTAAGCTGGCACAGATGGCCACCGAGATCGAAGCTGCGGAGTTGCTGTTGTACCAAGCCGCCGACATGAAAAACCGCCACGTGAAGGTCACCAAGGAGAGCGCCATGGCCAAGTACTACGCCTCAGAGGTGAGCGTACGTGTGAGCAACGAAGCAGTGCAAATCCACGGCGGGTACGGCTACACCAAAGAGTACCCTGCAGAGAAGTTTTACCGCGACTCCAAGCTCTGTACCATCGGGGAGGGGACCAGCGAAATTCAGAAACTGGTGATCTCGCGAGAATTGCTCCGCGGATAGTTGGAGAATCAAAAAGAACACCTATCTTTGCCCCCCTAAATGCATTCGGTATGTTGATTGTACCCGTTAAAGAAGGAGAGAACATTGAGCGTGCGCTCAAACGTTATAAGAAGAAGTTCGACCGTACCGGTCGTATGCGTGCAGTTCGTGCTCGTCGTGAATTCGAAAAGCCATCTGTCTCGCGCCGCAAGGAGATCAAAAAAGCGATCTACGTGCAGCAAAAACACCGCGAAAGCTAAGGAGCGATCCTTTAGGAATATGGAAGAAAGGCGTAAGTTCGATAGGACTTGCGCCTTTTTGTATGCTCGAATCTCAGCGTTTCCATACCTACCTCAGCGCCGAAAAGCGCTACTCCCCCCACACCACTGCTGCGTACCTGGGTGATCACGCCCAGTTTACTGCTTACTTGGAGGACACCTACGGCATTACCCGTGTTCAAGACGTTGAGCACACCGCGGTGCGCTCGTGGGTGGTTTCGTTGTTGGAAGGTGGTCTTTCGCCCCGCAGCATCCAACGCAAGGTGAGCGCCATCCGCACCTTCTTCAAGCTGCTGGTACGCGACGGCATCCTCGAACACGCCCCCACCCGTCAGGTGGTCACCCCCAAGCGCGGCGAACGCGTGCCTTCCTTCGTGTCTGAATCCGACATGGAAACCCTGCTCGACCCTGAGCGCTTTACCGACGATTTTCCCGGCCAACGCGACCGCTTGTTGCTCAGCCTGCTATACGAGACCGGCATGCGCCGCGCCGAGCTCATAGGGCTGCATATCAGCGACGTACACCGCGACCGGATGGAGTTGCGTGTGCTCGGCAAACGAAGCAAAGAACGGCGCGTGCCAATTTCCCATGCGATGCTGAAACAAATCGACGTTTATACAGCGTATAAGGACGAGAACTTCGGTTCCACAACCGCTCCCGAATTGATGTTGACCAACACCGGCAAGAAACTCTATCCCAAATTCGTTTATAACGTCGTGAATTGCTACCTTTTAGGGGTGACAACGGTGGGGCAAAAGAGCCCCCATGTGCTTCGACACACCTTTGCCACACACATGCTGAATCACGGTGCAGATCTGAACGCAATTAAGGAGATTCTCGGCCACGCCTCCCTGGCGGCCACGCAAGTGTACACGCACAACTCGATAGCACAACTCAAAGCGATTCATCAACAGGCTCATCCAAAGGGGTGAGTCCCCTAAATACCCAACAACATGCAAGTACAGGTTCGCGCAGTCAATTTCACCGCAGACCACAAGCTGGTCCGTTTCGTAGAGAACAAACTCGACAAGCTCACCCTGTTTCATGACCAGATCATCAGCAGTGAGGTCTTTCTCAAGTTGGACAACAACACCACCGAAAACAAGATCGCGGAGATCCGTCTGGCCATTCCTGGAAAGGAGCTGTTTGCCAAGCGCTCCGACAAGAGTTTCGAGGGCGCGGCTGATGCCGCAGTAGAGGCCCTTCGCCGTCAGATCCGCAAGGAGAAGACCAAGCTCCAGAAGGCCGCTGTCGGTCACTGAGAAAAGACCAACAAAAATTAGGGTGAGTTCTTGCCGAGACGAAAACCCTTCATTACATTTGCACTCCTTTTTCGTGAAGGGGTGCATTTTTTTTGCACGCAGTTCTTTGAAATTCTTTTTCGTTATGCCGATGTAGCTCAGCTGGCTAGAGCAGCTGATTTGTAATCAGCAGGTCGTGGGTTCGAGTCCCTCCATCGGCTCTCTCTGCCCCACCCTGTGAGTGGAGAGATAGGCATGACGAAATCAAGATATTTAAAGGGGGTGCGCCGGAGTTGGAGAGCCGGGGCAGACTGTAACTCTGTTGACTTTGTCTGAATAGGTTCGAATCCTATCACCCCCACCACCAATTCCAGTCAGGATCCACCCTGAGTCCTGACGGGAAAAGCACTTTAATGTGCGAAGCGGGAGTAGCTCAGTTGGCTAGAGCATCAGCCTTCCAAGCTGAGGGTCGCGGGTTCGAGTCCCGTTTCCCGCTCAAAACGATTTTAGCTGAACAGCATTCGAAGATGTTAGACTGTTCAAACAGCCGATGTAGCTCAGGGGTAGAGCGCTTCCTTGGTAAGGAAGAGGTCAGGGGTTCAAATCCCCTCATTGGCTCCAGTTGTGTATTATACGTTACTTAACAATAAGAAGAACAATTTAAATTTTTGGCCATGGCTAAAGAACAGTTTGAACGGACCAAGCCGCACGTGAACATCGGTACGATTGGTCACGTTGACCACGGTAAAACAACGCTCACCGCGGCGATCTGTTCCGTGCTCGCAAATGCAGGTCTCGCAGAGGCACGCTCATTCGACACCATCGATAACGCTCCTGAGGAGAAAGAACGTGGTATCACCATTAACACTGCTCACGTAGAGTACGAAACCGAAAACCGTCACTACGCCCACGTTGACTGTCCAGGTCACGCGGATTACGTAAAGAACATGGTTACTGGTGCTGCTCAGATGGACGGTGCTATCCTCGTTTGTGCTGCCACCGACGGCCCAATGCCTCAGACTCGTGAGCACATCCTGCTCTCGCGTCAGGTAAACGTACCTCGTATCGTTGTCTTCATGAACAAAGTGGACATGGTAGACGATGAGGAGCTCCTCGAGCTCGTAGAGATGGAGCTGACCGATCTGCTCGACTCTTACGGCTACGAAGACACCCCAATCTGCAGCGGTTCTGCACTCGGTGCACTGAACGGTGAGGACAAGTGGGTAGACACTGTGATGAACCTCATGAACACTGTTGATGAGTGGATCCAGACTCCAGAGCGTGACACCGAAAAGCCTTTCCTGATGTCAGTAGAGGACGTATTCTCGATCACTGGTCGTGGTACTGTTGCTACTGGTGCGATTGAAACCGGTATCATCAACACTGGTGACGCTGTTGACATCGTAGGTCTGCAGGAAGAGAAAATGACCTCAACCGTAACTGGTGTTGAGATGTTCCGCAAGATCCTCGACGAGGGCCGTGCTGGTGAGAACGTAGGTCTGCTTCTCCGTGGTGTTGAGAAAACCGACATCAAGCGTGGTATGGTGATCGCTGCTCCAAACTCGATCACTCCTCACAAGAAGTTTAAGGCTGAGGTCTACATCCTCAAGAAAGAGGAAGGTGGTCGTCACACCCCATTCCACAACAAGTACCGTCCTCAATTCTACCTGCGTACCCTCGATGTAACAGGTGAGATCGAACTCGAGTCGGGCCGTGAGATGGTAATGCCAGGTGATAACGTAACCATCACCGTAGAACTGATCACTCCCGTAGCGATGGACGCTGGTCTCCGCTTCGCGATCCGCGAAGGTGGCCGCACCGTAGGTGCAGGTCAGGTGACTGAGATCATCGACTAATACGGAATCATATTAGACGCGCGATGAAGGAGGCCTTGTTGCCTCCTTCATTTTCGCGTTTATAAACAGGCGTAGCTCAATTGGTAGAGTAGTGGTCTCCAAAACCATTGGTTGTAGGTTCGAGTCCTACCGCCTGTGCAAAGAAGAATAGAGATGGCTGGATTTAGCACTTACATCAAGGAATCATACGATGAGCTCATTCACAAGGTCACTTGGCCTTCGTGGAGCGAACTCCAGCAAAGCGCCATTTTGGTGTTTGTAGCCTCCCTGATCATTGCACTGATCGTGTTCGGGATGGATGCATTGTTTGGCCGAAACCCCCAGTACTCATTCCAGGGGATTTTGGGCTATTTGTATGATTTCATCGGCGGGTAATCCCCCGGTACTGACTTTTTAAAAGACAGGGATGTCAGACATCGTAAAGAAGTGGTACGTCATTCGCGCGATCAGCGGAAAAGAGAAGAAGGTCAAAGAGCACATCGAGGCCGAGATCAAAGCGAACGGACTGCAAGACTACGTAGATCAGATTCTGATTCCGACCGAGAAGGTCTTTCAGATTCGCAACGGTAAGAAGGTGAGCAAAGAGCGCAACTTCCTGCCGGGCTACGTGCTGATTGAAGCATCGTTGGTGGGCGAAGTTCCGCACATCATTCGAGGCATCAACAACGTGATTGGGTTCCTCGGCGCCGAAAAGCGCGGAGAGCCATTGCCCATGCGCCAGTCAGAAGTGAACCGCATGCTGGGTAAAGTGGATGAGTTGGCCGAGTCGGACGAAGCCATCAACATCCCATACATCGTCGGCGAGCCTGTGAAGGTGATCGACGGTCCGTTCAACGGCTTCGATGGCATCATCGAAGAGGTGAACGAGGAGAAGAAGAAGCTCAAAGTGATGGTGAAGATCTTCGGACGGAAGACCCCGCTGGAACTGGGCTACATGCAAGTAGAGAAGGAAAGTTAGAATTACGAATTAACGCGCTTGTAAACGGTGCATTGTCTTTGACAAATGCTTCCCCTTGCACCTTTACAACATCGGTATATAAATAGTTATGGCTAAGGAAGTAGCTGGATTGATCAAGCTGCAAATCCGTGGTGGAGCCGCCAACCCTTCACCTCCCGTAGGACCCGCATTGGGTGCGAAAGGGGTGAATATCATGGAGTTCTGTAAGCAGTTTAATGCTCGAACTCAAGATAAAGCAGGGAAGGTACTCCCATGTGTGATTACGGTCTACGGCGACAAGTCGTTTGACTTTATCATCAAAACCCCACCTGCCGCTGTACAACTGTTGGAGGCTGCAAAGCTGAAGGGAGGTTCTCCCGAATCCAACCGTCAGAAGGTAGGCAAGGTGACCTGGGATCAGGTACGGACCATTGCAGAAGACAAGATGCCAGATTTGAACTGCTTTACCGTAGAGTCTGCCATGAAAATGGTAGCGGGTACGGCTCGTTCAATGGGTATCAATGTAACCGGTGATTCACCTTTTAGTCAGGACGCTTAAACGCGAGAACCCCTATGGGACGATTGACCAAGAACCGCAAAGAAGCGCTTTCGAACTACGACTTGGAAAAGTTGTACTCGGTAGCCGAAGCTGCGGATGTCATCAAGCAGATCTCTAAAGTGAAGTTTGACGCATCTGTAGACATGGCCGTTCGCCTCGGTGTCGATCCGCGTAAGGCCAACCAAATGGTACGTGGCACTGTTTCGCTGCCGCACGGTACGGGTAAGAACGTTCGCGTTCTGGTACTGTGTACTCCAGACAAGGAGCAAGAAGCGAAAGACGCTGGTGCCGATCACGTTGGCCTTGACGAGTTTCTGACCAAGATTAAAGGTGGCTGGACCGATGTAGATGTAATCATTACCACACCAAACGTAATGGGCAAGGTGGGAGCACTGGGTCGTATCCTCGGACCACGAGGATTGATGCCAAACCCCAAATCCGGTACCGTTACAATGGATGTTGGCAAGGCTGTGACAGACGTGAAGGCAGGTAAGATTGACTTCAAGGTTGACAAGTACGGAATCATCCACGCAACTGTGGGTCGCGTTTCGTTCTCGTCTGAGAAACTCGCTGAGAATGCTGAGGAGCTCATCCAAACCTTGTTGCGCTTGAAGCCCGCCGCTGCAAAAGGGACCTACATCAAATCGATTTCATTGTCGAGCACGATGAGTCCTGGTGTGAATATTGAACCCCGAAACTAAGCTTCGGATAATCCCCTGAAACATGACTCGCGAAGAGAAAAACGAGGCCATTGAGGCCCTGAAATCAGCGGTAGCGGAGACCCCGGTACTGTACCTCGCGGATACTTCAGCGCTGGATGCCGAAGCAACCAGTAACCTGCGTCGGGAGTGCTTCAAAAACGGCATTAAGCTGCAAGTGGTGAAAAACACCCTGCTGCGCAAAGCCCTGGAGTCGTTCGAGGACCGCGATTACGCGCCCTTGATCGGTACTCTGAAAGGAAACACTTCAGTGATGTGGGCCGAGGTGGGCAACGCTCCGGCAAAGCTCATCAAGGAGTTCCGTAAGAAACACGACAAACCTGTCCTCAAAGCAGCATATGTTGAGGAAGAGTGCTACGTAGGCGACGACCAACTGCAGGCATTGGTAGAGATCAAGTCGAAAGACGAGTTGATCGCCGATGTAATCGCACTGCTCGAGTCTCCAATTAAGAGCCTGTTGGGTTCTCTGGAGTCGGGTGGCGGTACCCTGTCAGGTCTGCTGAAAGCCCTCGAAGACCGCGCTTAATTTTTCATCATCCTTTTTATTTAGAACCTACAAATCCTTCATACAATGGCCGATCTCAAATCAATGGCTGAAGAGCTGGTTAACCTGAGCGTGAAAGACGTAAAGGAACTGGCAGACATCCTCAAAGATGAATACGGCATCGAACCAGCTGCTGCAGCAGTAGCAGTAGCCGCCCCAGGCGCTGGTGGTGGTGATGCCGGTGGTGGCGACGAAAAATCAGAATTCGACGTAATTCTGAAAGCCGCCGGTGGCTCCAAACTTGCAGTTGTGAAACTGGTGAAAGAACTCACCGGTCTCGGACTCAAAGAAGCAAAAGGCATCGTAGATGGCGCACCTGCTCCTATCAAGGAAGGCGTGCCTAAGGACGAAGCTGAAGCTCTCAAGTCTCAACTGGAAGAAGCAGGAGCTGAAGTTGAGCTCAAGTAAGCAACACGCTTCTCAACCCTTTTAAGGTTTAGGCCACGCCATTTTGGCGTTGGCCTAAACCTGTTTTAAAAACCCTTGTTTAAAGGGTGTCCACTTTTTTCGATCACCTAAAACGGTCAAGGCCTTGGCAGCACTGAATCCCAACGCGGAACGTATCAACTTCGCGTCTACCAAAAATCTGTACGAGTACCCGGACTTTCTCGAGATCCAACTCAAGTCCTTTCAGGAGTTTTTCCAGCTTGAAACCAACCCGGAAAATCGTCACCTCGAAGGACTGTACAAGGTGTTCAGCGAGAACTTCCCGATTACAGATACCCGGAACCAATTCGTACTTGAGTTCCTGGACTACTTCATTGACCCGCCCCGATACTCAATTGAGGAGTGCATCGAGCGCGGTCTCACTTACTCAGTGCCGCTGAAAGCAAAACTGAAGCTGTACTGCACCGACCCCGAACACGAGGATTTCGAAACCATCGTGCAGGACGTGTACTTGGGTACCATCCCATACATGACCCCACGCGGTTCCTTCGTGGTCAACGGAGCTGAACGCGTGATTGTATCGCAGCTGCACCGTTCGCCAGGTGTGTTCTTCTCACAGAGCCGCCACGCCAACGGTACCAAGCTGTACTCGGCGCGTATCATTCCATTCAAGGGTTCTTGGATCGAATTCGCGACCGACATCAACAACGTGATGTACGCTTACATCGATCGTAAGAAGAAGCTGCCGGTAACCACCCTGCTTCGTGCGATTGGCTACGAAAGCGACAAAAATATTCTCGAGATCTTCAACCTTGCCGACGAGGTGAAGGTGACCAAGACCGGTCTGAAGCGCTGCGTGGGACGCCGTTTGGCTGCACGTGTGCTCAAGACTTGGATCGAAGATTTCGTAGATGAGGATACCGGAGAGGTGGTATCGATCGAGCGGAACGAGGTGATCCTCGACCGCGAGACTGTGATCGAAAAAGAGCACCTCGAAGAGATTCTGGAATCAGGCTCTAAGCACATCATCCTCCACAAAGAGGACATCAATACGGCCGATTTCACCATCATCTACAACACCCTGCAGAAGGACACCTCCAACTCGGAGAAAGAGGCAGTAGAGCACATCTACCGCCAGCTGCGTAACGCCGAGCCGCCAGACATGGACACCGCTCGTGGCGTGATCGACAAGCTGTTCTTCTCAGAACAACGCTACGACCTCGGTGAGGTAGGCCGTTTCCGCATCAAC
Organism: Luminiphilus sp.; assembly: GCA_964221845.1. Taxonomy (GTDB): domain Bacteria; phylum Bacteroidota; class Bacteroidia; order Flavobacteriales_D; family Sanyastnellaceae; genus CAXPZW01. The sequence goes on from CAXPZW010000005.1 coordinate 21,915, forward strand.
CGCAAGCTGGGCTTGGACCTGGACATGGAGGCGCGCACCCTGACCAAGGAAGACATCATCCGCATCATCAAGTACTTGATCGAGCTGGTGAACTCCAAGACCGATGTCGATGACATCGATCACCTCTCAAACCGTCGTGTACGTACCGTTGGTGAGCAACTGTACAACCAGTTCTCGGTAGGTCTGGCCCGTATGGCCCGCACCATCCGCGAGCGTATGAACGTACGTGACAACGAGGTCTTCACCCCGATTGACCTCATCAACGCCAAGACCCTCAGCTCGGTGATCAACTCGTTCTTCGGAACCAACCAGCTGAGCCAGTTCATGGACCAAACCAACCCCCTCTCGGAGGTGACCCACAAGCGCCGCCTGTCGGCACTCGGTCCTGGTGGTCTGAGCCGTGAGCGCGCGGGCTTTGAGGTACGTGATGTTCACTACACCCACTACGGCCGTCTCTGCACCATTGAGACGCCAGAGGGTCCAAACATTGGTTTGATTTCCTCGCTGTGCGTGTTCGCGAAAGTGAACCGTCTGGGCTTCATCGAAACCCCGTACCGCGAAGTGAAGTCCGGCAAGGCGCAACTCGACAACAGCAATGTGAAGTACTACAGCGCTGAGGAAGAGGATTCGATGATCATCGCGCAGGCCAATGCTGAAATCGACGACAAAGGCGCCTTTGCAGCCAGCTACGTGAAGACACGTCTGGAAGGCGACTTCCCCATCACCCCGCCCGACGGCATCCACTTGATGGACGTTGCGCCCAACCAGATTGCCTCGGTAGCAGCATCGCTGATTCCATTCCTGGAGCACGATGATGCAAACCGTGCACTGATGGGCTCGAACATGATGCGCCAGGCTGTGCCTGTGATGCAGCCACAATCGCCCATCGTTGGTACCGGTATTGAAGGCATGGTGGCCCGCGACTCGCGCGTGCTGCTGACCGCCGAAGGCGACGGTGTAGTAGACTACGTAGACGCACGCGAGGTGCACATCCGTTACAAGCGCAGTGAAGAAGCCCAATTGGTGAGCTTCAAAGGCGATGTGAAGGTGTACCCAGTGACCAAGTTTGCCCGTACCAACCAAGGTACGTGCATGAACCTGCGTCCACTTGTAGCCAAAGGACAAAAAGTCAAGAAGGGCGACGTACTGGTTGAGGGCTACGGCACTGACCAAGGCGAGCTCGGAATTGGCATCAACCTGAAGGTGGCATTCATGCCCTGGAAGGGATACAACTTTGAGGATGCGATCGTGATCTCTGAGCGTGTTGTACGCGAAGACATCTACACCTCAATCCACGTGAACGAGTACGTACTTGAGGTACGTGACACCAAGCGTGGTGTGGAGGAGTTGACCGCAGACATCCCGAACGTTTCTGAGGAAGCCACCAAAGACCTCGACGAGCACGGTATCATCCGTATCGGCGCCGAGATCAAGGAAGGCGACATCCTCATTGGTAAAATCACCCCGAAAGGTGAGACCGATCCTTCTCCGGAAGAGAAACTGCTGCGCGCCATCTTCGGCGACAAGGCAGGTGATGTGAAAGACGCCTCACTCAAGGCCGGTCCTTCGACCACCGGTTTTGTGATCGACAAGAAACTCTTCTCTCGCGCCGTGAAGGACCGCAAAGCCAAAGCCTCTGACAAGGCGTTGGTGGAAGCCTTGGATCTGGAATTCGAGAAGGAGCACGCGGAATTGAAGAAAGTCTTGGTGGACAAGCTCATGAAGATCGTGGGCGGCAAGACCAGCCAAGGCGTCTTCAACCACTACCGCGAAGAGATGATCAAGAAAGGGGTGAAGTTCAGCGCCAAGGCTCTGAGCACCCTCGACTACAGCATCGTTAACTCGGACGGTTGGACCAAAGACCAGAACAACAACAACCTGGTCAAGCAAACCATCCACAACTACACCCTGAAGTACCACGACATCCTGGGTCAATACAAGCGCAAAAAGTTCCAAATCACCGTGGGTGATGAGCTGCCTGCAGGTATTGTTAAACTCGCCAAGGTATACGTGGCCAAGAAGCGCAAGCTGAAAGTGGGTGATAAGATGGCGGGTCGTCACGGTAACAAGGGTATCGTGGCACGCATCGTTCGCCAAGAGGACATGCCGTTCCTCGAAGACGGAACTCCGGTAGACATCGTACTCAACCCACTGGGCGTACCATCGCGTATGAACTTGGGTCAGATCTACGAGACCGTACTCGGCTGGGCCGGTCAAAAGCTCGGCATGAAGTTCGCCACCCCGATTTTCGACGGTGCGCACATCGATGAGATCAACAAGTACACCGATGAAGCAGGCATCCCACGTTACGGTGCTGCCCAGCTTTACGACGGTGGAACGGGTAAGAAGTTTGACCAGAAAGCGACCGTAGGTGTGATCTACATGCTGAAGCTCTCGCACATGGTTGACGACAAAATGCACGCCCGTTCGATTGGCCCATACTCGCTTATTACACAGCAGCCGCTGGGTGGTAAGGCGCAGTTCGGTGGTCAGCGCTTTGGTGAGATGGAGGTATGGGCACTCGAGGCATTCGGTGCGGCCAACATCCTGCAAGAGATCCTGACCGTGAAGTCTGATGACGTGATTGGCCGTGCGAAAGCATACGAGGCCATTGTGAAGGGTGATCCCATGCCACGTCCTGGTATCCCGGAATCGTTCAACGTACTGTTGCACGAGCTCCGAGGTCTGGGTCTGAACGTGACCATGGACTAAGAACCCACCCTAACCCTTTCAACACGATTTCTATGTCATTGAGCAAAAAAAATATCAAGCCTACTCAGAGCGACTTCAACAAGGTCACCATTAGCCTTGCGTCGCCTGAGCAAATTTTGGAAGGATCGTACGGTGAGGTTCTCAAGCCTGAGACCATCAACTACCGTACGTACAAGCCCGAACGCGACGGACTGTTCTGCGAGCGCATTTTCGGTCCTGTAAAGGATTACGAGTGCCACTGCGGCAAGTACAAGCGCATCCGCTACAAAGGCATCATCTGCGACCGTTGTGGTGTAGAGGTGACCGAGAAGAAGGTGCGTCGTGAGCGTATGGGTCACATCCAGTTGGTGGTGCCTGTGGCGCACATCTGGTACTTCCGTTCGCTTCCGAACAAGATCGGTTACTTGTTGGGTCTGCCCACCAAGAAACTCGACCAGATCATTTACTACGAGCGCTATGTAGTGCTCAACTCCGGTCAAGCCGTGGACGGCGAGGGCAACCCGTTGAACGAGTGGGACTTCCTCACCGAAGAGGAATACCTCGACATCCTCGATGCCTTGCCCAAGGAGAACCAATACTTGGACGACAAGGACCCCAACAAGTTCGTGGCCAAGATGGGCGCCGAAGCCCTGCACGACATGTTGATGGGCCTCGACCTCGACTCGCTCACTTACAAACTGCGTCACCAGGCCAACACCGAGACCTCGCAGCAGCGTAAGAACGAGGCGCTCAAGCGTCTGCAGGTGGCCGAGGCGTTCCGTGATTCACAAACCCGCGTAGAGAACCGTCCCGAGTGGATGATTGTCAAGGTGGTGCCTGTGATTCCACCAGAGCTGCGTCCATTGGTACCGCTCGACGGTGGTCGTTTTGCGACTTCGGATCTGAACGACCTGTACCGCCGTGTGATCATCCGTAACAACCGCCTCAAGCGCCTGATCGAGATCAAGGCTCCAGAAGTGATTCTGCGCAACGAGAAGCGTATGCTGCAAGAAGCAGTGGATTCGCTCTTCGACAACTCGCGTAAGTCCAGCGCGGTGAAAACCGAAAGCAATCGACCACTCAAGTCGCTTTCCGACAGCCTGAAGGGTAAGCAAGGTCGCTTCCGTCAGAACCTGCTCGGTAAGCGTGTGGATTACTCGGCGCGTTCGGTAATTGTGGTTGGTCCTCAATTGAAACTCCACGAGTGCGGTATGCCAAAGAACATGGCAGCCGAGCTCTACAAGCCATTCATCATCCGCAAGCTCATCGAGCGCGGCATCGTGAAAACGGTCAAGTCTGCGAAGAAGATCGTAGACAAGAAAGAGCCTGTAGTGTGGGACATCCTCGAGAACGTGCTCAAGGGCCACCCAGTGCTCCTCAACCGTGCACCAACCCTGCACCGTTTGGGTATTCAGGCCTTCCAACCTCGACTGATCGAGGGCAAGGCTCTGCAACTCCACCCACTGGTGTGTACCGCATTTAACGCGGATTTCGATGGTGACCAGATGGCGGTTCACTTGCCACTCGGCAACGCCGCAATTCTGGAGGCCCAGCTGTTGATGCTGTCTTCGCACAACATCCTCAACCCGGCCAACGGTGCGCCGGTGGCGGTACCTTCTCAGGATATGGTTCTGGGTCTGTACTACATCACCAAAGAGCGTAAAGGAACCAAAGCCCGACCGGTGAAAGGGGAAGGCATGAAGTTCTACTCGCCCGAGGAGGCCATCATCGCCTACAACGAAGGGGAAGTTTCGCTTCACGCCAAAGTGACCCTGCGTTTCACTCACGTGGACGGTTCCAAAGAAATGATTGAGACCACCGCCGGTCGCGTACTCTTCAACGAGTTGGTGCCCGACGAGGTAGGCTACATCAATGAACTGCTGACCAAGAAGTCGCTGCGCGGCATCATCTCTCGTGTACTGCGTACCGTAGGGGTTGAAGGTGCTGCCAAATTCCTCGATGACATCAAGGAAATGGGCTTCATGAACGCATTCAGTGGCGGTCTGTCGTTCAACCTGAACGATGTAATCATCCCAGAAGCAAAAGAAGAGCTCGTAGGCAAGGCCACCGCCGAGGTGACTGGTGTGATGGACAACTACAACATGGGTCTGATCACCAACAACGAGCGCTACAACCAGATCATTGACATCTGGACGCACACCAACTCGCAGCTGACCAACATCCTGATGGACCAGCTCGAGAACGACAACGGTGGCTTCAACTCGATTTACATGATGTACCACTCGGGTGCACGTGGTTCGAAAGAGCAGATCCGCCAGCTGTCTGGTATGCGTGGTCTGATGGCCAAGCCGCAGAAGTCGACCGCCATGGGTGGTCAGGACATTATCGAGAACCCGATTCTGTCGAACTTCAAGGAAGGCCTGTCCATCCTCGAGTACTTCATCTCTACGCACGGTGCCCGGAAGGGTCTTGCGGATACCGCACTGAAAACAGCGGATGCGGGTTACCTGACCCGTCGTCTGGTGGATGTGGCCCAGGACGTGATCATCAACGATCAGGACTGCCACACCCTGCGCGGCATCACCGCCACCGCACTCAAGAAGAGCGATGAGATCGTGGAATCTCTGGCCGACCGCATCGTAGGTCGTGCCAGCGTGCACGACGTGACCCACCCCGATTCGGACGAGGTCATCATCGAAGCGGGCGAGATCATCACCGAGGACGCGGCACAAGCAGTGGACGCAGCCGGTGTTGAAGAAGTGGAAATCCGTTCGGTACTCACCTGTGAGCTGAAGCGCGGCGTGTGTGCCAAGTGCTACGGCCGCAACCTGGCTACCCACGACCTGGTAGAGGTTGGCGAGGCAGTAGGTGTGATTGCTGCACAGTCGATCGGTGAGCCGGGTACCCAGCTGACCCTGCGTACCTTCCACGTGGGTGGTACTGCATCGAAAATTGCCGACGAGAACAAACTCATCGTCAAGCACTCGGGTAAGATTGAAATCGACGACCTGCGCACCGTAGCGCGCACCACCGACACCGGCGAGGTGATCGACATCGTGGTATCGCGTTCGGCAGAGCTGAAAGTTGTTGAAGACAAAACCGGAGTGATCCTCTCGACCAACGACATCCAGTACGGTTCTACGCTGTTCATCAAAGGCAAGCGCAAGATCAAGAAGGGTGATGTGGTGTGTGAGTGGGATCCATACAACTCGGTCATCATCACAGAGGAAGAAGGTACCATCCAGTTCGAAAACGTGGAGGAAGGCATTACCTACCGCGAGGAGATGGATGAGCAGACCGGCTTTACCGAAATGGTGATTACCGAAACCAAGGACAAGAAGAAGAACCCTGTGATTCACATCGTACGTGGCAAGGAGACTGTGAAGTCTTACTCGGTGCCAGTAGGCGCCCACGTATCGGTGAAGGAAGGTGACAAGATTGGCACCGGTGAAATCCTGGCCAAGATCCCACGGAGCGCTGGTAAGTCCGGCGATATCACCGGGGGTCTGCCACGTGTAACCGAGCTCTTCGAGGCACGTAACCCATCGAACCCCGCAGTGGTGACCGAGATCGACGGTATGGTCTCATACGGCAAGATCAAGCGCGGTAACCGCGAGATCCAAGTCGAGTCACGTACCGGCGAAATCAAGAAATACCTGGTGCCACTCTCGAAGCACATCTTGGTGCAGGAGAACGACTTCATCCGTGCGGGTACGCCGCTCTCGGATGGTGCCATCACTCCGGCCGACATCCTGGCCATCGAGGGTCCAACCGCAGTACAGGAATACCTGGTGAACGAGATCCAGGAGGTATACCGCCTCCAGGGCGTGAAGATCAACGACAAGCACTTCGAGGTGATTGTACGTCAGATGATGCGCAAGGTGATCATCGAGGATCCAGGCGATTCGAAGTTCCTCGAGAAACAATCGGTCGAGAAGTCCGACTTCATAATCGAGAACGACAGCCTGTACGGCAAAGTGGTTGTGATCGGCGCCGGCGAAAGCGAGAACCTCAAAGAAGGCCAAGTGATCTCAGCACGCAAGCTGCGTGATGAGAACTCGATGCTGCGCCGCAAGGACAAGGAATTGGTGGAAGCCCGCGAGGCCATTCCAGCGACTTCGCGTCCATTGCTGCAGGGTATTACCCGTGCCTCGCTCCAGACCCGTTCGTTCATCTCGGCGGCTTCCTTCCAGGAAACCACCAAGGTACTCAACGAGGCTGCTGTTGGCGGCAAGGTGGATCACCTGATGGGCCTGAAGGAGAACGTTATCGTAGGTCACTTGATTCCAGCAGGAACAGGTACCCGCGAGTTCCAGAACATCATCTCCGGTTCGAAAGCCGACTACGAGGCCCTGAAGGCCGCGCAAGAGGTTTCTTCGGATGTGGTAGAAGAATAATAGAACACGACTTAGAGAAAGGCGATCCAGTGCGGGTCGCCTTTTTTTTGCCTTGGGTTTGGGATCGGCTTTCTAGTGCAAGTGGAAGTGCAAGGGGGTAGTGCAAGGGGGAGTTAAAAGTGAAGAGTGGCTATTTGCAGGGGTGCTTGCAGAAGGTCGAGAGGGTAGGAGGTTGTTGGGGCGGTTGAGGGCGTGTGCGCAAGTCGAGACAGGGAAGTGGGATGCGGGCTTCTCGGCTTGCTCATACTGAGGGCAGAAGGCATCTAGGCGAGGCCCTATAGAATACCTGGAGTTGGGTCGCAGGAATGCCCAAAAGAGCTCAGCGCACCTTGCACTAACCCTTTACACTTCCACGAAACACTCTATTAAAATCCAAGCGGGGATCGTCCGCTGCCGTCGTGCGCTTTGTTGAGCGCGACCATTTGGAGGGCGGTGACGGCGGCTTCGGTGCCTTTGTTGCCGTGTTTGCCGCCGGAGCGGGCGCGGGATTGGTCGATGTTGTCGTCGGTGAGCACGCCGAAGATGACGGGCTTGCCGGTTTGCAGGGCCACGTTTTGGATGCCGTGGGCCGTGCCCGAGCAGACGTAATCGAAGTGGGCGGTTTCGCCGCGGATGACACTGCCCAGACAAATGGCGGCGTCGATGGTGCCGTCGCGCAAAGCCATGGCGGCTCCCAGGGGGAGTTCAAAGGCGCCAGGGACTGCCAGTTCGACGATGTTTTCGGAAAGCACTCCGGCCTCAAGCAACAGCGCCATGGCGCCGGACTTGAGGCCGGAGGTAATTTCTTGGTTCCACGCTGAGGTCACCACTGCGATGCGGTAACCAGCTGCATTGGGCAGCGAGGCGGGATCGTATGCCGAGAGGTCGGTGGTTGCCATCGGGGGCGTGCCGACTTACAGGTAACGCAGCAGCGCCTTGCTTTCTTTGGCGGCTTTGCGGTACTCGGCTGAGTGTGGGTAGTCGTTGACGATGACTTCCAGCAGCGATTGTGCTTTGCTGTAGTTCTCCAGTTCTACGTTGAGCGTTGCGGCTTTGTAGTAGTACATGGGAGCAGTGAAGTCTTCAGAGCCTGAGCTGGCAGCTTTCTTGGCAGTCTTTTCCATCCAATCGGCGGCTTGTGCTACTTCGCCCATCTCGGCATACATGTCGCCTACGTTGCCCATGGCAATCACAGAGATGGCGTTGTCCTTCAGGTCGGTAGCTGCTTTGAAGTGATCGAGGGCCACTTCGTAATCGCCGTTGTCGCGGTAGATGATGCCGGCGTAGTAGTGCGCCAGGTTGCCGGTAGCGGTGCCGCCGAATTCTTCAGCGATCTCTTCGAAACCCATGTTGAGGCCGTCGCCGTTGAGGGCGAGGTCCATCGAGTCTTGCTCGAAGTACATCTGTGCTTGCCAGATGTTGTTTTGTGCTTCTTGGGCTTGGGGCTCTACCAGCAGTTTTTGGTAGGCGAAGAAACCGATCACCGCCAGTGCTACCACGGCCAAGCCGATGGTGAGTGCTTTGCGGTTGCGGTCAACGAATACTTCAGTCTTGGTGTACACTTCCTGTACATCCACTATGGTTTCTTCGGTCTGGTTCTTTTTGGCCATGGTTGTGGTCCTTTTTCGGGAGGGCAAAAATAGGGAAAACACTTGATTTTAGCCGCTTGAGCTGATCGTCTTCCCTGGTCAGGAATGTAGATGTTGGGAGGCCCAGGCCTTCGGAGTTGCTCACGGTCCAGTGACCAAACAAAAAAAGACCCGAGAATTCGGGCCTTTTTGATGCACAGTATGCAGTTGCGGTCAGGATGTTATTCCCCCGGGGCAGACATCATTTGTTCCATGGCTGCAGGTCCCATCAAGGACATGACAGTGGCTGTGAAGTCAGCGTAGTGCTTTACAGAAGTGATTTCACCGTTTTCGTTGAAATGCATAGAACCGTAGGCCATAAGCTCTTTCGATGCTTCGCCAATGGTCATTTCCCAAGTTCCATAGTACCGGACCGAGCCGTCTAAGGCGAAAGAAGTGGTGTCGATGCCAGGAAGGTAGATGGCTTGCTTGAGCTCCATATCCATCATGTTCATCATCTGGTTCCAATTGGCAAGGGTCTCGGCTTTGTTGCGGTCGGGCTTATCCATACCTGTGCCTACCTCCCTGAAATCCTCGGCCAATATTGAGCCGTCGGGAGTTTTGTTTTCAAAGCCCGAGAACAGACGCTCCAGTGTAGCCTTGTTGGCTTCAAAGCTGGAGTAATCTGGGGTTGGACATTCTGGACAGGGTTGTGAGCAGCTCGCAAAAAGTCCCGCTACCGCCAAAAGGAAAAGGTGGATTTTCTTCATGATTTGATTTTTTGTTGAGCGCTAATGGGCAATCATTAAGCAACAATCGGTTGTGTTTTCGACCAACATAGGTGTAGCAGCGTTGAGGGGGGCAAATGATCCACCATGGATGGCGATCTTTGAACCACTGGCATCCATGCGCAGGGAGGTATCCCAAATCGAGAAAAGAAGCCCTTGAGGCCAACCCACGAATAAAATGACGAGATGCGTTTATCTGTAGTACTGTTATCCCTGAGTTTTATGGTCTGGGCCGGCTGTCGTCCCAACAATTCAGACAAGCCGCAAGGGGTTGAAACCGCACCCAAAGAGAAACTGATCGTAGTGGCCTCTAAGCTGTTCGAAAGTCACACGTATGAAGATTATTTACAATCGTTGGTATTCCCTGGTGACAGTTTGGTGTGTATTGACGCGTCTCGAGTGGGGCCAAATCAATTGGACTCCTTATTGATGCATGCGCACGCCGTCCTGCTCACGGGCGGTCCAGATATCCATCCGGATCAGTACCAACGGCCTGAGTATGCGGAGAAATGCGGTGCCATAGATGTTGCCAGAGATTCCCTAGAGTTGCAGCTATTGCATTGGGTAGAAGCCCATCAAACGCCTTGCTTAGGCATTTGCCGCGGGCTGCAGTGGATGAATGTTTTTTTGGGGGGGACGTTGCACCCGCATCTTCCAGATGAATTGGGTACGCACATGCACCGCGCAGGATCTCTAACGCATTCAAGGGATACGACGCATTCGGTGTCGACCATAAGCGACCAATTCGGCATGGATTTGTCAACGACTTCGGTGGTGGTATCCCATCACCACCAAGGGATTGATGCACTGGCTCCCGGCCTTACAGCATGGGCCGTTGCCCCCGACGGTTTGATCGAAGGGGTGCGACGCACAGACACCTTGAAGTTTCCCTTTTACACCGGTGTCCAATGGCATCCAGAGCGGTCTGCTGCTGGCCAACCCTTGGTTGAACAGGTGGGACTGCATTTTTTGCGATGTGCGCGCATGCAGCGAGGCAAACGTACGTCGCGTTGACAGCGATCAGTGTTGAATTACAATACGCTCAGAGAGCAGTCCTAGCTGTACAGTGTACATTCCGCTCGGGATGTCGGAGAGCAGGATGGTGTGCTCTGGTTGGCTGATGCGCTCAGTGTGAACGATGTTTCCAATCAGGTCTCGGATGTAAATGACCGAGAAATCAAGGGTTGTTGTGCTGATGGTTAGGGCAGTGCTTGTAGGGTTTGGATAGCACCGCAGGCTTCCATACCCAGCTTCAGAGGAGGCGATGTTCTCGACGCTTTGCAATGGGTGCATTTGAAAGAATTCCCAGATTTCTGCGCTGGCATCGATGTCCTGATTCGTACTGCCCACTACAACCAATGGAAATGCGCCTGGCCAAGTATGCCCTCCGCCATTGATGGTGTAGTTCCAATATTCTGCACCGTTCACACATGCATCATGCACCGTTTTGGTAACCGTACACAGATCAAGCAGCGATGTGTTGGGCAGATCAGAAGTGGCGGTCTCTTGACACGCTGCGTAGGTGTTGCTCCAGAACTCCACGGTTTCTTCCACTGATGAGAGGGAACCAAATCCGGTTTGTTCACCCAAGCCTCCGCCATTGTAGGGGACAATCAGATCGAGATCTCCGTGGATATGCATGGTAGGTACAGGCTGGCTGGGAACGCAGTCAGCCAACAGGTTGTCCGGCATTGTTCCAGCCACTGAGGCTACAGCTGCGATCCGATCAGGGATGGCACATGCCAACGCATAACTCATCATTCCACCATTGGAGAATCCACAACTGTACAGGCGTTGCTGATCTGCATCGTAATCGGCTTCAAGGAGGTCGAGGAGCGCTTCTAAAAAGGCCAGATCATCGACGTCTGAGGGATCAAAGTCCGCGTTCCAGTGGTTGATGCCCAGTTCATCGGGTTCTCCTTGAGGGTAGACCGCTACAAATCCGGCTTCATCTGCAACCGTGTTCAATGCGCTGTATTCCATCTGAAACACGGCGTTGTTGGTGTAGCCGTGCAGACACAAAACAACAGGTGCTGGTGATGCAACGTTGTCAGGAACATACACCAAAGCGGTACGGGTGAGATCGTCCAACTCAAGGGTAACCAACTCGTCTTGCGCATGCGCGGAAGAACAGGCGTACAACCACATGACGGCGGTGAAGGCCACGGCCAATACATGGCCGGATATTTGCGTTGGTCTGAGGCTGTGCATGTTAGTGCGAGAAGCGTTTTTCAATGGTGCCATTGTCGTAGATGTAGAGGAGTAATTGTCCAGAGGTCGGTTGCACCGTTCTGCCCAGGAGGTCAGTGACTTTGATCAACCGCCCTTGCGGGACGCGAGTTGTGTTACTGAGGCCAACCGGTGTGGTTTGATCACACAATTGCTCAAAGAACATCCACGCCTCACGGCTGGCTTCGATGTCCATGTTTCCATACGCGCCAGGCCAGTCGTGTCCGCCGCCTTCTACTGTGTAGAGCCACAGTTGAGTGCATGTAGCCTCAGCACTGTGCTGCTCCACGTTAACGGTTGATCCATCTTCAGGGTCAAGATCGGGCAGGTTGAACGCGGTTGATGTGTCCAAGTTGAACAGTTCTGCAAAGAAATCCATGGTCGCAGGGATACTCGGGTAGGCGCCCCAACCGTCTATGTTGGAGGGATCGCCGTTGTAATAGGTCACGTTGTCATCGGTACCGTGTATTTCAAGGATCGAGGTCTGGTATTGCGGAGTACAAGTGTCCATGATGTCCTGCATGATCATGCCAGAAATGGGAGCGAAACCTCGAAAGGAGTCAGAGGCCTCACAGGCCAATAGATAGCAGAAATCCCCACCGTTGGACATCCCTGTGGCGAAGACTTGCTCTTGGTCGATCCCTTGTTCTTCACTCAATAGAGAAATGAGCTCCAAGGTGAACGCAACATCATCAACGGTTTCATTGACCTGAAAGTCATACCCAACATTGAAGAAGGTGTTGCCGAAACTGTCTTGGATGCCTTGCGGGTAGCACACTGCGAAACCGAACTCTTCTGCAAGGCTGTTGAAGTCAGAGTACTGCATGATTCCTGCGGCGGAGCCTGTATAGCCATGGTAAACCAGCACCAGGGGGGCGTCATCGGGAGCCGAGGATGCGCGGTAGAACAAAAAGTCCCGGTCTAGGCCTCCCACGTTCATGCTTTCATTTTGGTATGCCTGAAGTGTGGTGGTTGCAGTGTTGTTCTCGCTGACGTTATCGGTTGTTTCATTGACCAGGCCAACCGAGGCTTCAATTGTAAACTGCCCAGAGGCATCAGGAACAAAGGCAATCGCATGCTCAAAGGCATACAACTCGCCTGGGGCTAAGGCAAGGTCAGTGAAGGTTTCAGCCCCTTCTTGTTCTGCCCCGTTCCAATTGAGCTCAAAGGTGTTGATCACTTCCTCCCCCATGTTCACCACGGCTCCAGCAATCACCACGTCCTCGCCGGCTTCCACCTGCGACGGGAGGTTCAATGCGGCCAAGCTCAGATCGAGCCCCGAAGGTTCAAAGAGCAGCACATTGTCGATGCCCCAGCCGAACAGCCAGTTGTCGTCATCGTTGTAGCGGAATGCAAGGGTCACGCTGTCGAACCCCAAGAGTGCTGCGAGGTCAACGCTGACGGCATCCCACATGCCGTCTTCTTCGCCAGAGGCTTCCATGGTTTCAAGCACAGTCCATGTGTCGCCGGCATCCAAAGAATATTCGATGGTGGCTGTTTCAGTTCCTCCAAACAACGTTTGTCCATCGTAGAAGGATTCAAAGACCAAAAACGCCTGTTGCACGTCCGAAAGGTCAACGGCAGGTAGCATCAGATAGTCTGCACTTTTATCGCAGTCACAGGCATCATCATTGGTGGCGATGAACTGTCCATGTGGAGTCATGGGAAAGTATTGGCTTTGCAATTCTGCATGGCTGCCCACAAGCCAACCTCCATCGGTAGACAGGGTCTGCTGGTCCCAACCTGCTGGAAAGTCGGAATCGAAATCAGCAGAAATCAATACCGTTTGCCCCGTACTGACAAGGGTTGCGATCAAGAGGAAGGGAAGTAAGTGGGCTGCCTTATACACGAGAACAGGGGGGTTGGGTTGACTGCATGCTTTTGCCGCGCAAAAGATATGCTGATTGACATGAAATCGCATCAATCACTACAGAAGGGCGGAGCTCAGCCATGGGGCCTTGGTCGATGCATGCCTTCGCCATCAGGAAGATGTGTGCTTAAATGAACGGGTTATTCTTTGGGAATCTCCGACATTGTGCTCCAGTGAGGGATTGCGGTGGATAGCACCGGGTGTTGTTGAACAAATAACAGTTGATTCCATGAATCGAACAGTGACGCTTTTCTTATTGCTTTCTGCGCTGGGTTTTCCATTTGGTTCCTCAGGCCAAACCGCTACGCTGCTGCAGCACTATGACGCCGAAGACCTTGAACAGGTATTCGTGGATCTGGGAATCCCCGGTGGAATTGTGCCCATCAACTACGAGGTGGATTTATTCAAAATCAATTACACCACACTCCATCCCAATGGTGCAGAGGTTCCGGTAACTGGGGCATTTGCCTTGCCGAGTGAGGTGGCCTGTCCGCTGCCTATGAGCAGCTACCAGCACGGAACCATCGGTGCCAAAACAGATGCGCCGAGTTACCAATCTACAGAAGCAAATCTGGGTGTGTTGTATGCGGCCGTTGGGTACGCGACGTGCATGCCTGATTACATTGGCTTGGGCGATAGTCCGGGAATGCACCTTTATGTGCATGCTGATTCTGAGGCCCAAACGTCGAAGGATATGCTCCAAGCGGTGGTTTCCCTGCAGGACAGTCTGAATTTCAGTGTGGACGGCCAGTTGTTTTTGTGGGGATACTCCCAAGGAGGACACGCCACCATGGCGTTGCATCGATTGCTCGAGCAAGAGCCGTTGGAACCGTTTTCGGTGACGGGTTGCGCTCCCATGAGTGGGCCTTATGACATCTCAGGCGTGCAAAGCGCTGTGATTATTGACGATCAGCCCTACCCAACGCCGGGTTATTTGCCGTACGTAGCATTGAGCTACCAAGAAGTTTACGGCAACCTCTATTCCGATTTGGAGGAGTTGTTTCTTCCAGAATACGCGGCGGTGATTCCAGACTTGTTTGACGGGACGCACTCCATGGGGGAAATCAATGCTGCTTTTCCGAACATTCCCAATCAGATGTTGCAACCGGATGCCCTCGAAGATTTTGAGAGCAATCCAGAGCACCCCATTGCCTTGGCTTTGGCTCAAAACGATGTGTACGATTGGGCCCCTGTTGCACCTACACGCCTGTACTATTGCGAAGGTGACGATCAGGTGAATTACATGAATTCTGTTGTGGCATTGGAGGCGATGACTGCCAATGGTGCAGCACAAATCGATGCCGTTGATGGAGGAATGCTTGACCACGGAGCATGCGCGCCATTGGCCATGTTGGCTGGGTTCAACTGGTTCATTGATTTGTATGAACCTGCTTTTGATCCTCAGATTGTGGCTACTGTGACACAGATCGAAGAAAGCTTAGACGGCTTCGGTTCTATCGTCATCCCCTCGGAACAAATCGATCCGGCATGGAATTGGAGCTGGTCCAATGGGTCCGAAGAGTTGGTCTTGGAAGGACTAGAGCCGGGGCTTTATACCTTCACACTCTCCAATGGAGCGGGGTGCGAGGTGGCTTTCGACTTCCTCATTGTTGCACCGACCGTTATCGGGGAGCATCACGCGGATCAATTCAACGTTTACCCCAACCCCGTGAGTGATCAAATCACAATAACTCCGGCTACATGGAAGCGGGCTGAATTGATGACCTTGGATGGGGTTCTGGTGGGGCAGTTCTTCAATCGTGGAGAAACGATTCAGGTGAGTCACTTGCCTTCCGGTGTGTACGTTTTACGCATTGATCAGCGGTTTCATCGTGTGGCGGTGCAGCGTTAGTTCTGCAAAGCTGAAAGCGGAAGTTTCCCGATGGCTGATCTTGGATACACCTGTGGTTTACGTCTCGTACAACGGGTCAAAGAGCAGGAGCTGTTTCTTTTGACTGCGAACACAGGATAGCACATGTCCAACCATCTCCGCACCGAGCGCTCATCGTTTCCCGTCTACCAAGTTGACGCATTTACCCGCCAATTGTTTGCGGGCAACCCGGCCTGTGTGGTTGTGCTGGATAGCTGGCTTGCGGATACCTTGTTGCTCAAGATAGCCCAGGAAAATGCAGTGGCAGAAACCGCGTTTTTGTGTTCCGTTGAGGGAGGCTATCACTTGAGGTGGTTTACGCCGGAATTGGAAATGGACTTGTGCGGCCACGCGACACTTGCGGCGGCCCATGTTGTGCACACCCAACTTCATCCTGGGCAGTCTTTGATTGTGTTTGAGACCGTCAGCGGAAGCATAGAGGTGGTGTGCCGTGATGGTCAATATGAACTCGACTTCCCTGTGCGAAGGGGTCAGCCAGCAGTCCTTCCTGCGCAGATCGAACAGGCCTTGAATATCCTTCCCGAGCAGGTCTATTTGGCGCGTGATTACATGTTGGTGTATGCATCGCGGATTGAAGTAGAGCAGATCAAAGTGGATCGATCTATCTTTGATCAGATCAATTTGGGATGTGGAGGTGTGGTGTGCACAGCCCCGGGTGATCATCCTGAAGATTTTGTATCCCGTTTTTTTACGCCGCAGGCCAGTATTTTGGAAGATCCCGTGACCGGATCAGCCCATTGTACCTTGGTGCCTTACTGGTCTGAGCGATTGGGGAAAAAGGTGCTTCAGGCAAAACAACTGTCTGACCGAGGGGGAACATTGAGGTGCGCGCTAAACGCAGAACGTGTGTTGATTGCAGGAGAAGCTGTGACTTACTCCAAAGGGTTGATTTACGTGTAAGTCAGTGCGCAACGCACTTTGCTAGTCCAGCTTGGCAGGCATTCACCGGGCTGCACACCTCACCCTTGAAAACATCGCTCGGATACTTCTTTACTGCAATACTCTAGGTGGTATTTTGCATGTTTTCTTCACATGGCTCAGCGATCGGCATTTGCATCGGGATTCAGTTGGCAATCTGTCAACGTGTTGGCTCAGGTCATTCTGCAACTGGGCTTCACCGCCATCATGGCGCGCCAACTCACCACCCAAGACTTTGGCATCATGTCCATCGTACTGGTGGTCATGGGCTTCATCGAAATCTTCTCGCAAATCGGCATTGGCCCCGCGCTGATCCAACGCAAATCGCTCGATGCGGCCAAGGTCAACGGTGCATTTTTTATCAGTGTCTACCTGGGAATCGGCTTTTTTGCGCTGCTCTTTGGACTGGCCCCGGCCATTGAAGGGTACTTCGGATGCGACGAAGCCGGGCTGACCGAGCTTTTCCGTGTGGTGGGGCTATCATTCATCATTTCGGCGGTGGCGGTGGTGCCGCGATCGCTCATCATCAAGGAGATGGCCTTCAAGAAGCTGTTCTATTCCTCGGTCTTTGCCATGAGCATTGGGCTGTATGGGGTAGGAGTGGTGCTGGCATTCATGGATTATGGCGTGTGGGCTTATGCTTGGGCGTTGATCGCGCAAAACGTATTGCTCACCATTGCCTATTGGCTCCAATGCCCGCAGCGCATCCGCAATGCGTGGAAGTGGGCCGACGTGCGCGACATGATTCGTTACGGCGGTGGGAGCACGCTGTTCAACTTTTTCAATTATGCTGCGTCCAAGGCCGACGTGATTTTGGTGGGCAAATACAGCGGCATGGCTGCGCTGGCGGACCAGACCTCCGGCGATTGCACCGGACGCTTTTCCAGCACAGGGGTGTACGATCGCGCCGTCTGGCTGATGACCTTGCCGGTGACCATCTTGGGCAAACTTTCAGACAGCGTGCTCTTCAGCGGCATTTCCCGTTTGCAGGATGATCAGCCTGCGGTGCAGCGGGTGTTTTTGAGTGGTACCTACTTCATTTCCATGCTCGTGTTCCCCGGGTGCATGTTCTTGGTGTTTTTCAGTGAGGAGGTGGTGTTGACCTTGCTGGGCGACCAGTACTTAGATGCCGTCCCCGTGGCGCGTATCCTCTTTGTGGGTGTGGCCTTCCGCGCGCTGATCAAATTGAGCGATGCGATTGTGCGTGCGCTGGATGCAGTTTACATCGCCAGCGCCATCAAAGGCGTGTTTTTGGTCTTGGTGATTGGTGGGACTCTGTGGGGATTGGAAAACGGACTCATTGGTGTAGCGACCAACCTGGTGGTGGCCATTGGCATTCAATACGTGCTCATGTTGGGTTTGAGCTTGCGTTTGGCAGGACTGAAAATGGGCCGGGTGATTGGCAAGATGGTGCCGGGGTTCATGATGGCGATTGCGACGGGCGTAGTAGCGCTGGTGCCCTTTGTAGTGCTCTCGCTGTGGGACGCGCCGCCGTTGCTTGGCCTGATCCTTGCCACAGGATGTGTGCTGGCCGGTTGGTTGGCCCTGGCGTGGTTCGCGCCGTGGTTGTTTGGCAAGGGACGCGACAATGTCCTGCGCATGTTGGCACCGCGGCTCCCCAACCGCGGATTTTTGGGCCGTTTCCGACGCCGGATCGGAGGCGATGTGCCGCCGAGCGCTTAGAACCTTCTTACTTTTGCAGCCCATGCGCAACCTGTTTTGCATCGTATTGATGAGTTTGCTCGTGGCCTCCCTCTGGGGCCAACGCGGCAGCTGCAGTGTGTCCACCGCCGACTCTACCCGCTTTTTGCTGAGCGTCAATGGAGTAAGCTGGGGCGACTCGGCGCAAACCGCTTGGACCTTTGTGGGGGATCCGGGAACCTATACGTTGACCATGTTGCCCGTGGATTCGGTGGCCACCTTGCTCACCAGCGAAGTGGAAGTCACCGCCGGCGTGGAGCGCGACTACATGCTCATGTTTGGGGACGACCGCTCCAAGTTCTTCTTGGCCGTCACCGCCGAGACCACCTACAACCCTTCTGGCGATTATGCCGAGGCTTCTGTGATTCCCGCAGCGCGCGAGGCGGCATCTGGTGTCCAAGTGGCCAATGCTACGCCGTTTGCCGAGGTACGCAGCGCCCTGCGCGGAGCCGTGTTCCAAAAAGAGCGCATCGCCATGATCGAAGATTACTTGTTGGGACACTCCTTGTCGGTCGCCCAACTGTCCGAACTGCTTTCTGCAGTGGACGCCGAGGACGCCCGTTTGGCCCTCGCCCTCAAAGCCGCCCCCAAGCTCACCGACCCGCAAAACCTCGGGCAATTGGACCAGGCGTTTTACCTCTCGAGCTCGCGAAAAAAGCTGCACGAGGCCGTTGGCCAGTGAGCAAGCGTGTCCTGTTTACATTTCGTTCAAAAAATGACAATGCTTTGAAGGTCTAAATGGACGGTCAAGGCCTTGAAATTGCGCAACTTTGTGGTCAGATTCTGAACTAGAACCCCTCTGGAATCCGACCTGAACATGGCGCACATTCACAACTTCTCAGCCGGACCGTGCATCCTTCCCAAGGAAGTGATGGCCGAAGCCGCCCAAGCCGTCGTTGAACTCAACGGCAGCGGACTCTCTTTGATTGAAATGTCTCACCGCAGCAAGCCCTTTGTGGCCGTTATGGAAGAAGCCCGCGACCTCGTGCGCGAACTGCTCAACCTGCCCGACCGCTACGAAGTGTTGTTTTTGCAAGGCGGTGCCAGCCTCGGCTTTTTGACCGCTGCGCACAACCTGATGCGCAAAGACGGTTCGGCGGCCTACGTCAATACCGGTACCTGGTCTAAGAAGGCCATCAAAGAGGCCAAGCTCCTGGGCGATGTCCGTGAGATCGCTTCTTCAGAAGACAGCAAGTACAACCACATCCCTTCGGACATCTCGTTCCCATCGGACGTGGACTACATCCACATCACTTCCAACAACACCATCTTCGGCACCCAGTGGCAATCGCTGCCACAGACCAACGCGCCGCTGGTGTGTGACATGAGCTCGGACATGTTCTCGCGCGCGTTCGACGTGGAAGACTACGCCCTGATCTACGCAGGTGCGCAAAAGAATATGGGCCCTGCGGGCACCGTGCTCTACATCGTAGACAAAGAAAAACTCGGCTTCACCGAGCGCCCCATCCCATCGTACTTGGACCTGCGCGTACACCTGGAGAAGGACTCCATGTTCAACACGCCGCCGGTGTTTGCGGTGTACACTTCCATGCTCATGCTGCGATGGATCAAAGCCAACGGCGGTATCGCAGGCATGCAAGCGCGCGCCGCAGCCCGCGCCAAGCTGATGTATGAGGCCATCGACAGCAACCCGTTGTTCACCGGTCACGCCAACCTGGACTCGCGCTCGCAGATGAACGCCACCTTCCGCCTGACCGACGACAGCCTGGCCGAAGACTTTGACAAGCGTTGGAACGCCGCAGGCATCTCAGGCCTCAAAGGCCACCGCTCTGTAGGCGGTTACCGCGCCAGCATGTACAACGCGCTCCCGCTCGAAAGCGTGGAGACGCTCACCAAAATCATGAACGAATTCGCGGCGGTCAACGCCTAACCTTACAGCTCCCATGAAAATCCTCGCCAACGACGGCATCAGCCCTGCGGGCATCGCCAAACTCGAAGCTGCCGGTGTGACCGTGTCCACCGAGCACGTGCCCCAAGACCAACTGATCGACGCCATCAACACCCAAGGCTACGTAGGCCTGATGGTGCGTTCAGCCACCAAAGTGCGTCAAGACCTCATCGACGCTTGCCCGAATCTGAAAATGATCGGACGAGGTGGTGTAGGCATGGATAACATCGACGTGGACTACGCCCGCGGCAAAGGCTTGGCGGTATTCAACACCCCAGCGGCCAGCTCGCAAAGCGTGGCAGAATTGGTGATGGGCCACCTCTTTGATGTGGCCCGTTCCATCTTCGACAGCAACCGCCAAATGCCCGGACGTGGCGCTAACGAATTCAAGGCCCTCAAGAAGGCTTACGGCAAAGGCACCGAACTGCGGGGCAAAACCCTCGGCATCGTGGGCTTTGGTCGCATCGGTCGCTCCCTGGCGTCGTACGCACTCGGTTGTGGGATGGACGTGATCGCTTGTGATCCGTATGCCCAAGACGGCAAGGTGACCGTGATGATCGGCGCCAACCAAACCGTAGAGGTGGACGTACCGCGTCACGACCTCGAAGCGTTGCTCGCTCAGTCTGACTTTGTATCGCTCCACGTACCCAAACAGGCCGACGGCAGTGCTGTGCTCGGTGCGGCGCAATTGGCCGCCATGAAGCCCGGTGCTTGCGTGGTGAACGCTGCGCGCGGTGGTGTGATTGACGAGGACGCCCTGATGGCCGCACTCGACAACGGCAGCCTGCGTTACGCAGCACTGGACGTGTTCGAGAACGAACCCACCCCGCGCGAGGACCTCTTGGCCCACCCTAAAGTGGCCTTGACCCCGCACATTGGTGCCGCCACTACCGAAGCGCAAGACCGCATTGGCGTGGAGCTGGCCGATCAGATTTTGGCTAACCTGAACGCCTAGTGCCGGCGCTGTATCCATTTCGCGCCGTTCGTCCCTCAAGGGACAAGGTGCATTTGGTGGGGTCGCGTTCCTACGTGACCTACGCGCAAGGGGAGTTGGAGGAAAAGCTCAAGGGCAACCCTTATTCTTTTCTGCACATCATCCGCCCAGAATTGGACGCGGCCTTCCACGCCTTGCCCCGCGCTGAGCGGTTTGGTCGCATCCGTGAGGAGTACGAAGGGTATGTGAACGGGGGGATCCTGCTCAAAGACCTGGATCCGGGGTTCTATTACTACGAACAAACCACTTCGGGCCGTACCTACTCTGGCTTCATCGGTGCCATTGACACTGCCGAATACGACGCCGGCAACATCAAGGTGCACGAGCAAACCCTGGAACGGCGCGAGCAGATTTTTGCCGAGTATCTGGAGGCCACCCGCTTCAATGCGGAGCCTGTTCTGCTGGTGCACGACGACGACGCCGAGGTAGAAGCCTTGCGCGAGGAAGTCACCGCTGTGCGTCCCGAGTACGAATTCACCACCACCGACAAGGTGTACCACGCCCTGTGGTTGGTCGAAGATCCCGCCATCCAACGCGCCGTCACTGCAGCTTTTGCACGTATGGATGCCTTGTACATCGCCGACGGTCACCACCGCTCAGCCTCCAGCGCGCGCCTCAGTCACATGCTGGAAGGCCCGGAAGGCGCCAGTTGGCATCGCATGATGGCCTTGTGCTTGCCTGCTTCGCGCATGGCCATTTTCCCATTCCACCGCTTGGTGCGTACCCTGGACTGTTCGCCTGAAGCACTGCTAGAAGGGCTCAAAACCCAAGGCCAATTGGAAGTGCTCGATGGCCCTGCTGAACCCGAGTGCGAAGGCGTAGTGCACGTATACCTGGGCGGCCAGTGGTACCGATTGACCTGGCCGGCCAGCGAGCAGTTGTCAGCCACCCAGCGCTTGGATGCCGCGCGTTTGAGCCGCAAGATCTTGGGTCCGGTATTGGGCATTGGCGACCTACGCAACGACCGCCGCATTGACTTTTTGGGCGGCCCAAACCGCATCACCGATTTGCAAAACGCGGTGGATTCGGGGCAGTTTGAGGTGGCCTTTGCGCTGTGCGCGGTGCCCTTCGACAGCCTCAAAGCCGTGGCCGACGAAGGCGGTACCATGCCCCCCAAGTCCACCTTTGTGGAGCCCAAGCTGCGCAGCGGCATCACCATCTTTGAACTTGAGTCATGAGCCTGAACGCCCGCTTGGAAGCGATCCGCCAAAACCTGCCCGAACACGTTGCCCTGTGCGCCGTGTCCAAGACCAAACCGCTGGCTTTGCTGCAAGAAGCCTACAATGCAGGTCAGCGCATCTTTGGTGAAAACCGCGTGCTGGAAATGGCCGACAAGTACGAGGTGCTGCCCAAGGACATCCAATGGCACATGGTGGGCCACGTGCAAACCAACAAGGTCAAGCTCATGATTCCGTTCGTGAGCCTGATCCATGCGGTGGACAGTGAGCGCCTCTTCCGAGAAATCGACAAGCACGCTGCCCGCTACGACCGGGTGGTAGATGTGCTGCTGCAAGTGCACATCGCCCGCGAGGCCAACAAGCACGGTTTTGCCGGACACGAATTGAACGTATTCTTGGACAGCGGTACCCTGGAGGCTTGCAAGCACGTGCGCGTACGCGGACTCATGGGCATGGCCACCTTTACCGATAACCAAGCCCAAGTGCGTCGCGAGTTTGCCACACTCAAACAGACGTTTGATGACGTTAAGGAGGAGTGGTTTGGCAGTCAAGCGCACTTTGACACCTTGTCCATGGGCATGAGCGGGGATTACCAGATTGCCATCGAAGAGGGGGCTACCCTGGTGCGCATTGGTTCTTCCATCTTTGGTGCGCGCGGTTAACCGGCGCGATTCGCGGCAGAATCCTGCATGCGGTTGTAACTTCCGCGGACACCAATCGTCCCCTGAGAAACCTTTCCCATGAATCGCATTGCGAGTGTTCTGTTGGCCTTGTTGCTGGCGGCCGGTGTGTCCGGCCAGGTGGTCCATGGTTCGGTGCGCGATGGGGCGGGAGAGGCCCTTCCATTTGCCGGCGTGTATGTCAAAGACAGCACCTACGGCACCTCCACCACACGCAACGGCAGTTACACCCTGACCCTCAATCCAGGTACTTACGTGCTTGTGTTCTCCTATGTGGGGTTTGCTTCCACCGAGCGTGAAGTGCGCTTGGACCGCGGCGAACAGCTGCGCCTGGATGTGAGCTTGGTGCGCGCAGCCACCCAAATCGGTACCGCCGAAGTGGTGGCCGATACCCGCGACAAGGCCAAGGAAATCATGCGCAAGGTGCGTGACCAACGTCCGGCCTATTTGGACGCTGTGCAGACCTATGCCTGCGAGACCTACCACCGCAGCACCTTGATGCGCGAGCCCAAGAATTACCAGCCCATCGCTGCGACTGGCCTGAGCCCCGAATTGCTCGATTCTGCGGGCATTGAGGTGGAGGAGCCCGAGTTTTTGCTCATGCGTGAATTGGTGTCCAACACCCAGTTTCGTGCGGCGTCGCGCTACCAAGAACACATCACCGCCATCCAGAAATTCAAGGAGGGCGACATCCCAGAGGAGCCCATGCGTTCCATGTCGGCCTCTGGGGGCAATTCCTTTGGGGATGCCCAATTGGTACCCTGGGCGCGGGAGGCTCGCAATGAATACTTGGTGTTTGAGGACTTGTTGAGTTGTGGATTCAATTTCTACGAGAACACCTTTCCGTACGACGCCATTGCCCAGCGCCAGTTGACTTCTCCCATCGCCGCCGGCAGCGCGTTGTTGTACCGGTACGATTATGCTGGAGCAGTTTACGAAGCCGGGCGTATGGTGCACAAGCTGCGCGTGACTCCGCTTTCCAAAGGCGAACCGTTGTTTGAAGGCACCTTGTTTGTGGCCGACAGTTCGTTTGCGTTGGTAGCGGTGGACCTGCGCATCAACCGCGCGGCCATGACCCTTTGCAAGGACTTCCACATTGTCCAGAATTACGACGAGATCGCCCCGGGCATTTGGCTGCCTGTGCGCCGCGAGCTTACTTACCACATCGGCGAAGGCAGCAACGATATTGTGGGGCGCGCCACCTTGGAGCATACTGGATATGTGGTCAACCAGCCGCTGCCCCAAGCATTCAGCCCTACCGAGGTGCGCCGGTACGACCCCAAGGCCTTTGACCGCGACACCACCTTTTGGCAGGCCCAGCGCCCGGCGGTGCTCAACCCCGACGACCTGATTTTCATACAGCACGCCGACAGCGTGCGCAACTACCTGCAAAGCGACGAATGGCTCCAACGCCAAGACAGCGTCTACAACGTCATTGACATCTGGACCCCGCTGGTGGGCTACGGCTACCGCAACCGGGCCAAGGGTGTGGAGCTCTACATCGAAGGGCTGTTGGGGCAAATTAACCCCTTTGGTATTGGGGGCTACCGGCACCGCTTGCCCGCGCAGGTATCGCTGGAGTTGAAAGGAGGATACACGCTGGAGACCAACGGTTTTGTGGACTACGGATTTGCCAACAACGACATCAAAGGCCGCATTTCAGCCGGGCTCACCTACCGTCCGCTGAAATTCGTGCGTACCATGCTCACCTTTGGTGATTACTACGAGATGGTGAACGACTATGCGTCCATCGAGCAGATCTTTTCGCGGAGCAATTTTATCCGCACCACCGAGTACGGTATCTCGCAGCGCCAGGAATTGATCAACGGGCTGTTTGCCGAAGCGTCGTTCACTTTTGAAGACCAACGAGCACTCGTAGGATTACAACTTGCTGATTGGAGCTCAGAGCTGTTTGGAGACCTGAATACCCCGCTCGATTTTGCCCGTTACAAAAAGTCCGAGTTCCGACTGCGCATGCAGTACAACATCCGCCAGCGCTACGAAATCAAGCGGGGGCGCAAGCTAATCTTGGGCTCGGACTATCCGGAGTTGTATTTGGAGTACCGCAAAGGCGTACCGGGGCTCTTTGGGAGCGAGGTGAACTTTGACTACCTGGAAATTGGCGCTTCGCACGAGTTGGATTTGGTGCGCTACGGCTCCTCGCGCTGGCAAGTGCAGATGGGCACCTACCTCAACAAGGCCAACCTGCGGATTTTGGAGTACAAGTTCTTCCGCGGGTCGGACCAGTACTTCTTCTCGGATCCGCTGCGCAGTTTCCAGTTGCTCGGGCCCACCTTGAACACGCCCAACGAGTGGTTCCAAGCCAGTTACATCCACCATTTTGAAGGCACGCTGCTGGGCAAGGTTCCGCTCATCAACCGTTTGAAGCTGCAGCTGGCGGCAGGGGGAGGGGTGTTGAGTATCCCCGACAGCGGGTTCAACCACGGTGAGTTCTTTGCTGGGTTGGAGCGCAATTTCCGCATCAAAGGACAGCTCTTCCGCTTTGGCGCATATGCGGTCACTGCTGACAATACCCTTGCCGGACCGAACCTGACGTATAAATTCGGGTTTGCATTCTACGACAGCTTCCGGCGTAAGTGGGATTACTGATTCCGCCGCCGGTCCAACCCGACCTATGCAATCCTGGCGCAACGCATTTCCGATCCTCATCTTGGTGGTCTTTGCCGTGACCTACTTCATGGCCGACCGCATCTTCTTGCGCGCTGCGCAGCTTTCTCAAAACGACATGGACCCCGTGGTGAAGCCTATGGGATTGGTGTATGCAGGGGCAGTGACCCTCATGTTCATTGCGGTGTATGGATTGTTCTTGCGCGACATTCGCGGCGACAAGGACCAAGAGGATCAGGAGTAAACACAGCAAAAAAGAAGGCCCCCGCCACCCAATCCCAAACCGAACTTCCCGTGGCCACCCTGCCCGACGGTCTGTACTTGATTGAAGTCTCGTACACCACCCTGAACCTGCGAGAGACCCGTCGACTGGTCCTGCGGTAAGTCCCTGTTCCACTTAGCACTAGGCGGCGCTCGATGGGGCGCCGCTTTTTTTTGCGCCGTGCCTTGCGGATGGCTACCTTGCCTGCAATGGTAAGCCGTCGCCGACCATACACCTTTGCTCCGCACCGCTGGGTGCGCATGCCGGAAGATGCTGTATTGCGTCTCTGCTGGGTGCTGCGCGACGGCCTGCTGGACGAATCCTCCCTCACAGAAGCCTTGGGCGATGGCGCCCACCGCTGGATGCACCGCGCGTTGCGCCGTGCCATTTCTGGAGGTTTGGTGCGCCCCTGTGGCCCGCCGATGATTCCCGGAGTGAGGTACTTCAGCCTCACCCGAAAAGGAGAGCTTGAAATTTGCATGTGGGCCGGACTGCCCCGCGAACGCCAGGCGTTTACCTCCAAACCGCCCGAAACCACCTTGGAATGAACAGACTGCTTTTGCTTGCTTTGGTCGCGTGCGCATTTGCGTGCCAGACCCCACCACCGCCTGCCCCTGAGGCTGCGGCCCCCGATTGCTCCTACACCCACGTGCGCACCGATGATGCCGTCCAAGCCGGCGGCGTGCATTGGGTAGAATTGCGCGAGGGCTACCGCGTGTGGACCAAGCAATTTGGCAACAACCCGGACATGAACGTGCTGCTCTTGCACGGCGGCCCCAGCTGTACCCACGAGTACATGGAGAGCTTCGAGAGCTTCTTCCCGCAGGCCGACATCGCCTTCATCGAGTACGACCAGTTGGGCAGCTACTACTCCGACCAACCCACCGACAGCTCGCTCTGGACCATCGAGCGTTTTGTGGAGGAAGTGGAGCAGGTACGCATGGCACTCGGGCTGGACGAAAACAACTTCTACGTATTGGGCCACTCATGGGGAGGCATCCTGGCATTGGAATACGCCCTCAAGTACCAAGACCGCATGAAGGGGCTCATCGTTTCCAACATGACTGCGGATTTCCACAAGTATGCCGCGTACAACGCCGAGCTGCGCAGCCAATTCCGCCCTTCATTGATCGATTCATTGGAGGTGTACGAGAACGCCGGCGACTTCCTCAATCCTGAGTACGAAGCCTTGGTAACAGAGCATTATTACCGCAAGCACGTGTGCCGCCTGCCGGAATGGCCAGAGGCCGTAGGGCGCACCTTCAAGCATTTGAACTACGACGTGTACAGCTATATGCAAGGTCCTTCTGAATTTGTGCCGGGTGGCATTTTGAAGGACTGGACCGTGTGGGACCGCTTGCAGGAATTGAACGTGCCCACCCTGACCGTGGGCGCTGCGTACGACACCATGAAGCCCGCCGAGATGGAAGAGATGAGCATCCTGGTGCAACGCGGCCGTTACCACCACTGTCCCAACGGCTCACACATGGCCCATTGGGACGACCAGGAGGTGTACATGGAAGGGGTGGTGGCCTTCATCCACGACGTGAATAACGGAGACTTCGCAGCCGCCAAATGAGGCAAATCCTGTTAAATCCGCTGGCCGTTTGCCCATACGGATTCTGAGGGCCTGCGGGGTGTAGGTCAAACCAGTATCTTTGCCCGCGCTCATACGCTAATCCATGGATAGAAATCAGGTAATCGGCATTGTTCTCATCCTTGCCCTGATCTTTGCGACACAGTACTTTTTTGCCCCCGATCCCGAGCCCACTTCGACCGCTCAGGAAACCGAGCAAAGTGCCGATACGCTCGCTGCCCCAACACCCGCATCTCCCGCTCCTGCACAAGTGATCCAAACCCCGGATCCGTCCACCTTGGACAGTGCCCAACTGGCCCTGTTGCAAGCCCAACAAGCCGGCCGTTTCGGCATTTTTGCTCCCGCGAGCCAAGGCGAAGCCCAAGACGTGATTTTGGAAAACGACTTGCTCAAGGTAACGCTCAACACCCAAGGCGGCATGTTCCGTGCGGCTGAGTTGAAGACTTACCAGCAATACTGGGGCGACGCCAACGTGCAACTCTGGGACCCCGCCAACTCCGAATTGGCACTGGAGTTCACCGCGCTGGGCAAAGGCCAGTTCCGCTCGGACGATTTCTACTTCCAGCCCTCTACCTCTCACGCTGTGGCTCAAGAGGGCCAGCCAGCACAAGTGGTCATGACCCTGCCCACGGCAGACCCTGCCAAGCAACTGACCTACACCTACACGTTGGCCGAAGACAGCTATGAAGTGGACTGCGCCGTTGCCATGGTCAACCTCCAAGGCGACATCAACATGGGCGACAAGTCGGCCGCCCTGGTGTGGAACGCCCAAGGCTTCCACAACGAAAAAGGCATCCGCAACGAACGTTCTTACAGCTCGCCCTTCTTCCGAGAAATGGATGAGGACCGCGACTACCTCAACGAACGCACCGATGAAGACGACGAGACCGTAGAAGGCCGCCTGAATTGGATGACCTTCAAGCAGCACTTCTTCTCGGCCATGGTCATCAGCGACGAAGGCTTTGCTCCCGGCGCCCAGCTCGCGGTGCAAACCCCACCCGATACCGACACCCTGCACACCAAGTACTATGCGGCCAACTTGCCGTTGGACTTGACCCAAGGCGCGGCGGCTGCAGTGCCCCTGCGCTTTTACCTCGGTCCCAATGAGTACGGTGCGTTGGATGCCCTTGAGGTGGAAGACGGCGTGCGCATCATCGACTACGGTTGGAGCATTTTTGGTTGGGTGAACCGCAATTTCATCCGTCCGGTTTACCTGTTTATGAGCCGCTACATCGGCAGCGCAGGTGTGGTGATCATCCTGCTCACCTTCCTGATCAAAGGGATGCTCTTCCCGGTGACCTGGAAGAACTACCTCAGCTCGGCGCGCATGAAAGTGCTGCGCCCTGAGATCGAGGAAATCAACAAGAAATTCAAGGACAAGCCCGCGACCGAAAAGCAGGCGGCCACCATGGAGCTGTATCGCAAAACCGGGGTCAACCCGTTTGCAGGCTGCATCCCGGTGCTGCTGCAAATGCCCATCCTGTATGCGATGTTCCGCTTTTTCCCCTCCAGTATTGAGTTGCGCGGAAAGAGCTGGCTTTGGGCTGAGGACCTGAGCGCCTATGATGCCATATGGAGCTGGACCGGCGATTTGGGCCTCATCAGCACCTTGTACGGCAACCACATTTCCGGCTTCACGGTGATGATGGCCGCCAGTACCTTCTTCTACACCCGCATGAACGCTGCCAGCATGCCACAGCAGCAACAGCCAGGCATGCCCAACATGAAGGTGATCATGAACATCTTCCCGTTCATGATGCTGATTTTCTTCAACCAGTTTGCTTCGGGCCTGAGCTTCTACTATTTCATTTCCAACCTGCTTTCGATTGGGCAGATGTGGATCATCAAGAAGTACATCATCGACGAGGAGAAGATCCGCGCTAAAATTGAAGACAACAAAAAGGCGCCCAAGAAGAAAAAATCGTCCTTCCAACAGCGTTTGGAAGAGATGCAGAAGGTCCAGCAGGAGCGCACGAAACAACAACGCGGAAAATGATGCGTACAGCCTTTTTGATCGCCGCTGCGGCCCTGTTGGCCGGTTGCCAGTCGCGCAAGAACACCAGCGCACTTCCAGCCTGGATGAACAGCGCCGGCGATGGCATGGTGATCCTCACCTACGAAAAGACCCCTTGCTTTGGCGCGTGCCCTTCGTTCACCTTTACCTGGTATGCCGGTGGCAACGTGGCGTGGGATGGCAAGCACTTTGTAGAACGCATGGGCACCCACTCCGGCAAACTCGACCGCGACAAGTTTGCCCGCGTCCTGGAAGTGGCCAACCGCATCGGCTACTTTGAACTGGACGACACATACGACAATAAGCTGGTGACTGATCTCCCGGCCACCACCACCGAAATCCACACTGGGGAAGGCCTCAAGCGCGTGACCAACCGCTACCAAGGCCCCGAAGCCCTGAACGAATTGTACCAAGTTTTGGATGCCCTGCTCGAGGAAGTGACCTGGAGTGAGGCGCCGTCGAATGCTCAATAAAGACCAACATGAAGCACGTACTTACCCTGTGCCTTGCGGCACTGCTGCTGGTACCATCGGCCAACGCCCATGAGGGCATGTGGCTGGTTCACATGCTTAAGCAGCTCAACGAAGCGCAAATGCAACAACTCGGCCTGCAACTCTCGGCCGATGACATCTACGACATCAACAACTCCAGCCTCAAGGACGCCATCGTGCGCCTCAATGGCGGGATGTGCACCGCAGAGGTGATCTCAGACCAAGGCTTGGTATTGACCAACCACCACTGTGCTTACGGCGCCATCCAAACCCTCTCGACTCCGGAGAACAACTTCTTGGACGACGGTTTTTGGGCCATGAGCCACGGCGAGGAGTTGCCCATTCCCGACATGTACGTATCGTTCTTGCAGCGCGTAGAGGACGTGACCGAAAAGGTACTTGCGGATGTGACCGACGACATGAGCGAAGAGGAGCGCACCGGAGCAATTCGTGCCGCCATCAAAGCCATCGAAGACGCCAACAAAGGCGAGAATATGGAAGCCACCGTCAAAAGCATGTACTACGGCAACGAGTTCTACCTGATGGTGTACAAGAACTACAACGACATCCGTTTGGTGGGTGCCCCAGCCGAGTCCATCGGTAAGTACGGCGGCGACACCGACAACTGGATGTGGCCACGTCACACCGGTGACTTCTCGATGATCCGCATCTACGCGGGCGCCGACAACGAGCCTGCCGAGTACAGCAAGGACAACAAGCCTTACCAGCCCAAAGCCCACCTCAAAGTGAGTTTGGACGGTGTGGAGGCCGGCGACTTCACCATGATCATGGGTTACCCCGGCAGCACCGACCGCTTCCTGACCTCATTTGGGGTACAGAACGCCATCGAGAACTACAACCCAACGGTAGTATCGCTGCGCGACGAGCGCCTCAAGACCATGAAAATGCACATGGACGCCGATCCTAAAGTGCGTCTGCAGTACGCCTCTAGCTACGCCGGTGTGGCCAACTACTGGAAGTACTTCCAAGGCCAGACCCGAGGCCTGAAGCGTTTGGATGTGTACGGCCAAAAGCAAGACCTCGAAGCCCAATTCACCAAGTGGGTAGAAGCCGATGCCAAGCGCAAAGCCAAGTACGGCGAAGCCTTGGGATTGATCGAGGATTACTACAAGAACAACATGGCTGCGCAAAAAGCGCAAATCCACCTCAACGAGGCCGCCTTTGCCTCTGACCTGATGGTCTTCAGCTGGCGCTCGCAAGGTCTGGCCCGTTCATACAACGAGGAAACCAAGGAGTTCGATGCCACCACCATCGCCGACATGAAGGCCGGTTTGGAGGATCGCTACAAGGACTACGACTTCGAGACCGACAAGGATCTGTTTGCGCACATGTTCGCGCGTTACGCAGCTTCACTCGACAAAGAAGGCCGTCCTGAGATCTTCAACCACATCGACAAGAAACACAAAGGCAGCATCGAGTCGTTTGCCAACGAGGTGTACAGCACCAGCGTGCTGGCGAGCAAAGACCGCATGATGGCATTCTTGGCCCTGCCCGGCAAGAAGATGAAGAAGGTGATCGACAAGGACCTCGGCTTCCGCTTGTTTGGCGAAGTGGTGGGCCACTACCGCGCACAAATGGGTGCAGCGGCTGGCTTTGCTTCTCAAAAAGAGCGTGGCTACCGCTTGTTTGTGGATGGCCTGCGTAAAATGCAAGCCGACAAGTCGTTCTACCCAGATGCCAACTCAACCATGCGTTTGACCTTTGGACAAGTGGGCGACTACTTCCCAGCAGACGCGGTGCACTACGACTACATCACCACTGCCGACGGCATCCTGGAGAAAATGGACAACACCAACCCAGAATTCGTGGTCAAGCCAGAGTTGGAGAATCTCCTGCGCAAGCGTGACTATGGTCGTTACGCCGACGAGAACGGCAACCTGGTAACCTGTTTCATTGCCAACAATGACATCACCGGTGGCAACTCAGGCAGCCCCATCATGAATGCCCGTGGCGAGCTGATCGGTGTGGCCTTTGATGGCAACTGGGAAGCCATGAGTGGCGACATCGCCTTTGAGCCCGAGCTGCAGCGCACCATTTCTGTGGACATCCGTTACGTGATGTTCGTGGTGGACAAGGTGGCCGGCGCCCAGAACATCATCGATGAGATTGACTTTGTGAAAACCGAGCCCAAGGCCGTGGCGGAACCCGCCCGTGCAGCCTTAGGCGAGGCGGAAATGATGGACGACAAGTAAGGTCCATTTTCCCACAGGCAACGCCCGCGTTTCGGCCTCCGAAGCGCGGGCGTTGTTGTACCTGTGGTTTTCGATACCTTCGCCTCAACTCGCATCTTCATGAGCATTTCGAAAAACGTCAAACGCATCACCACAAACACCCTGTTGGAGATGAAGGTGAAAGGAGAGAAGATCTCCATGCTCACCGCTTACGATTATTCCATGGCCCGCATTGTGGACCAAGGCGGCATTGATGTCATTCTGGTGGGCGACAGCGCCTCCAACGTGATGGCCGGCCACGAGACTACCTTGCCCATCACCTTGGACCACATGATCTACCACGCCAGCAGCGTGTTGCGTGCGGCCCACAAATCCTTGGTGGTGGTGGACCTGCCGTTTGGAACCTATCAGGGCAATTCCAAAGAGGCACTCAACTCGGCCATCCGCATCATGAAGGAGTCGGGCGCCCACGCGGTCAAGCTCGAAGGCGGCCGTGAAATCAAGGAAAGCATTGATCGCATCCTCACCGCGGGCATCCCGGTAATGGGCCACTTGGGCCTGACGCCTCAGAGCATTTACAAGTTTGGTACGTACGTGGTACGCGCCAAAGAGGAAGAAGAAGCCAAACGCCTGCGTGAAGACGCGAAAATCCTGGAAGAGTCCGGCTGCTTTGCCATCGTGTTGGAGAAAATCCCTGCCCAGCTTGCAGCTGAAGTGGCGGCCAGCGTGAGCATTCCGGTGATCGGCATTGGCGCCGGTGCGGAAGTGGACGGACAAGTACTGGTACTGCACGACATGCTGGGCATCACCCAGGAGTTCAACCCGCGCTTCCTGCGCCGTTACTTGGACCTTGCGGACCAAATGCGCGGAGCGGTTGAAGCCTATGTACGCGACGTCAAAGCCGTGGACTTTCCCAACGAACGCGAGCAGTACTGATGGCCGATTCCAAGGACAAGAAATACTGGACCAAAAAACCCAAGTCGCCGATTGTGATGAGCGATGCGCACAACCTGCGCGTGCTCTACGAGGACAACCACATCATTGCGGTCAACAAACGCAACTCGGACATCATCCAAAGCGACTCCAGCGGCGATACTACCCTGTGTGAGGTGGTGCGCGGCTACGTCAAGTACAAATACAACAAGCCTGGAAAAGCCTTCATTGGCACCATCCACCGGCTGGACCGTCCGGTGAGCGGGGTCATTTTGTACGCCCGTACCACCAAAGGACTCAATCGCATGCTCAACATGTTCAAGTACCGCGAGGTGCAAAAGACTTATTGGGCCATCGTGAAAAACCGTCCGCCGCAAATGGAAGGGCACATCGTCAACTACTTGATCAAGAACGAGCGCCAGAACAAGAGTTTTGCGTTCGACACGCCTGCCGATGGGCGCAAGGAGAGTGAATTGCGCTATCGTGTGATAGGCGCAAGCAATCACTATTACCTGTTGGAAGTGTACCCCAAAACCGGGCGTCACCACCAAATCCGCGCCACCTTGGCCAGCTTGGGATCACCCATCAAAGGCGACATCAAGTACGGCGCCAAGCGTACCAACGACAACGCCTCAATCCACCTGCACGCGCGCCGTATCGAGTTTGTACACCCGGTCAAGCGCGAGCCCCTTTGCATTGTTGCGCCGCCCCCTGAGGACGCCCTTTGGGATGAGTTTGTCAAGATCGATCGGGAGGTGAAACCCGCCTTTCCGGAAGGCTTCATTCCGTGGTAGTGCGGTAGGCCTCCCCGCCACAGGGACAATTTTGTGACCCCAGCAGCGCCACCAATTGGTTACCTTAGCGCTCGCTTTTTTCAATCAGATCAAACACGACCATGAGTCAAGAAATCGAACACGTGAAGTGCCTGATCATCGGATCAGGACCCGCGGGATATACCGCAGCCATTTACGCTGCACGCGCTGACATGTCTCCAGTGCTGTACCAAGGCCTCCAACCCGGGGGGCAGTTGACCGAAACCACCGAGGTAGACAACTACCCGGGCTACCCAGAGGGCATTAACGGCCCACAAATGATGCTGGATTTCCAAGCACAAGCCGAGCGCTTTGATGCCGACATCCGCACCGGTTGGGTGACCAAGGTGGATTTCACCGGTCCAGTGCACAAAGTGGAAATCGACAATGGCAAGCACACTGTGCACGCCGACTCAGTCATCATTGCCACAGGTGCATCGGCGAAATGGTTGGGCCTCGAGAGTGAGATCCGTCTGCGCGACGCAGGTGGAGGCGTGTCCGCATGCGCAGTGTGTGACGGCTTCTTCTACCGCGGCCAGGACGTGGCCATCGTAGGCGCGGGTGATACCGCTGCTGAGGAGGCTTCGTACCTCGCGAAGCTCTGCAACAAGGTGCACATGCTGGTGCGTCGCGATGAGATGCGCGCTTCCAAAGCCATGCAGCACCGCGTAGAAAATCTTGAGAACATCGAAATTCACTGGAATACCGAGACCGTTGAAGTACTCGGTGAAGAAGGGGTGACCGGCGTGCGCGTGAAGAACAGCAAGTCAGGCGAAGAGTCCACCTTGGACATCACCGGATTCTTTGTTGCCATCGGGCACAAACCCAACACCGATGTTTTCGCCGATTGGTTGGACCTCAACCCCGCGGGCTACATCATCAACCAACCCGGCACCGCCAAGACCAACATCGAAGGTGTATTTGTGTCCGGCGATGCTGCAGACCACGTCTACCGCCAAGCGGTGACCGCTGCGGGTACCGGTTGTATGGCAGCCCTCGACGCCGAGCGTTACCTGGCGGCCAAAGGCATCCACTAACGGCTCACCGTCCAAAACATTCAAGCAAGCGGCCCAAACGGGCCGCTTCTTTTTTGCCATCTTACCGGTGTGAAAGTCGCCCTGCTTGTGGGGCTGTGCTGTGTGATGCTCGCCCCCGCTTCCATACCCACCCCAGAATTGTTGGGCCGGTTCGACCCCGGAACCCACGAGGACTTTGTGCGCATTGCCACCAAGTACACCACCAAGCCCGAAATCTACATGCGCAGCGAAGCCTATGCGGCGTTTGAACGCATGCATACTGCGGCCAAGGCCGATGGCGTCAACTTGGTGATTGTGTCAGCTACCCGCAACTTCAATTATCAAAAGGGCATTTGGGAGCGCAAGTGGAAACGCCCGCAATACATGGGCTGGCAGGACTTAGACAAAGTCAAGGACATCATGCGCTACTCGGCCATGCCGGGCACCTCACGCCACCACTGGGGCACTGACGTTGACTTCAATCACTTGGAGAACGACTGGTTCACCAAAGGAGAGGGCAAAAAGCTGTACGATTGGCTGCAGGCCCATGCCGGTGAATACGGATTCGAGCAGACCTATACCTCCAAAGCTTCGGGCCGCACTGGTTACGAGGAGGAAAAGTGGCACTGGAGTTACCTGCCGCTGGCCAAGGGGTATTTGGAGGCCTACACTCACCAAGTGCGCTATTCGGATATTTCTGACTTTAACGGTGCTAACCAGGCTGAAGCTGTGCGGGCTATTGAGGACTTTGTTTGCGGGGTTTCCGAGTGAAGCTGACCTGGATCAATTTTTTGTCCGCTCAATAGACGCATTCTTGGTTGGAGACTGATGAAAGTACCAGTCCTGTTTGAGGTTCATGAGCAGCCCCATGGCCTCGAGGCGCATTTGTATACCCGTGTATTTACTATTGAGGACATCAACGTCTCATTGAGCACTACAATTGACTTCATCAGCCTGACCGATCCGCTCAAAAGTGCTGACAGAGGACGACGTTGATGGGAGTGCAGGTTGGTTGAATGGTGGGACTTTGTGGATGTTCCTTATGAAGTGCTGGCTGGTTAAATGAATTCAACGGCGCCGGGCGGTGTGGCTTTGTGGGTGTTCCTTTTCAAGTGCTGGCTGGTTGAATGAATTCAACCGCGCCGGGCGGTGGGGCTTTGTGAATGTTCCCTGTGAAGTGCTGGCTGGTCGAATGAATTCGACGGCGCCGGGCGGTGGGACTTTGTAGATGTTCCAGAGAAGCAGATACTTCGATTGAAAGAGGGGAGGCAGATGGTCGCTACGGGGCAGATGCGTCGAACGTCTGCGCCCCGGGGTGGGATTGCGCCTTCGCTGCGCTGCGGCGCGATCCCTGCGGGGGCGCCAAAACAATCCAAAAGCGCCAGGGTACCCCCTGGGTTTTTGTTTCTAGCAGCAGAGCTCGAGTGAACTCGGCTCTGCTGCCAGAAACAAAAACACCCCTCAAGATTCCTTGAGGGGCGCTTTTGGGTTGTTTTGGGTGGCTAATGGGATTTGAACCCACGGCCTCCGGAACCACAATCCGGCGCTCTAACCAACTGAGCTATAGCCACCATGTTGATCTCCAAACGAGGGTCTCGTTTTTCAATCGGGGAGCAAAAGTACGAGGAAGTATGGATTCGTGCAACAGGGGTGGGTGGGGGTTTGTTTACTTTTGGATTTGTGGTGGACACCGGATTCCGAATTCTCTTTTTGGCAAGTTGGTACCCGCATCGGGGCCAGCCTACGTTGGGCAACTTTGTGGAGCGGCATGCGCATGCGGTGGCGTTGGGTCATCGGGTGGAGGTGCTGTATCTGGTGGGGGAGCCTGGGCGGGAGGAGCCGGCGTTTGAGACCGTGGAGAACGGGGCGTTGGTGGAGCATCGGGTGTACCATGCTGAGCGGCCGAGTATGCGCAAGCGATGGCGGTTGTTGAAGGCGGCTGTAGAGGCCTTTTTTTCCGGGGACCTTTCTGGATTTGATTTGGTGCATGTGCATGTGGTGCATCCCGCGGGATGGCAGGCGCAGGCGTTGAAGCAGCGGTATGGGTTGCCGTTTGTGGTGACCGAGCACTGGACGGGGTTTCACAACGGGCGGTTTGAGCAGTTGCCTCGGTTGCATCGCAAGTTGGCCCGGCGCACGGCGCGGATGGCTGCGGTGATGTGTCCGGTGAGTGAGCACCTGGGTGCGGCCATGCGAGCGCAGGGGTTGGCAGGAAACTACCGGGTGGTGCCCAATGTGGTGGATACCGGGTTGTTTGTGCCTGATCAGGCGGCCTCATCTGAGGTCAAACAGTTGCTGCACGTGTCCCATTTGGGGGACGAACACAAGAACATTTCCGGCATGCTGCGCGCGTTCAAGGCGGCTTTGGATGCCGGGCACAAGTTGCACTTGGCTGTGGTGGGAGATGGCGATACGCGTCCGCACCAGGCGAGTGCGCGGGCGCTTGGATTGACGGCTGAACACGTGTCGTTTGCGGGGGAGCAGCCCTTGGCGGCCATTGCCGAGCGTATGGGCAAATCTGACGGGTTTGTGCTGTTTTCGAATTACGAAAACCTGCCGTGTGTGATGATTGAGGCGTGGTCTGCAGGGGTGCCGGTGGTATCGACCGATGTGGGGGGCATTGCTGAGCATTTGACCCCTGAGCGCGGATGGTTGTTGCCCAAGGGCGACGAGGCTGCGTTGACCAAGGCTTTTGGTGCCCTAGCTGGAGCACGTCCTGATCAAAACGCGCTGCGTGCATATGCGCAGGCGCATTTTTCCCCTGAGGCGGTGTGCCAGGCGTTTACCAAAGTCTACCAAACCGCATTGGCATGATCCACGCGATTACCGGAACGTTGATCAATCGGTTGCTGGTCATGGTGTTGGCCATGGCTGTGGTGGTGCTTAATACGAATTTCCTGGGCGATTTGGGGCAAGGCGAAGTGGCCTTGCTGAACCTGGGCATTTTGGTCATGCTAAGCGTGGCCCATTTCATTTCTGGCGGTGCGGTGGTGTATCTGGTACCCCGTCACCGCTTGGCTGATTTTTGGAAGCCGGCCTACCTCTGGACCACGCTGGTGAGTGTAATTGGAGGGTGTGTTTTGCAGTATTGGACCTTGGTGCCCGAGGGGTATGCTTGGGTGGTGGCCGGATTGGCGTGGTTGCAATCGCTGTTCACCTTTCACATGCATTTGCTGCTGGGTCAAGAGCGCATTGCTGCGTACAACGCTGTGCAATTGACCTACGCCGGTTTGTTGGCTGCGTTGCTGGCCCTGTTCTATTTAGGACTGGGGGAGGCCGATTTGTGGTGTTACGCCACATGCGCTGGTTTGGCCATGGTCGGGGCGTTTTTGGTGAGCTTGATTGCGGTGGCCAAGACGTTGTTTCGAGCGTCGGAAGCTTCAATGGGAGAGATGTTCTCAGCCATCCTGCGCTACGGCGGCTGGAGTCAGGCAGGCAATGTGTTCCAAACCTTGGCCTACCGTGCACCTTATGCGGTGTTGGAAGGGATGGTCACCGGTGGTACCGCACTTGTGGGCATCTTCTCGATTCACACGTATGCTTCGGAGGCCATTTGGAATGTGGGCAAGAGCTTGTCGCTGGTGCAGTACAGCAAGCTGGCCAATCTCGATGAGGCACAGGTCCGCACGCGCATCACCCTGGCGTTCTTGAAAATCAGTGGTGCTTTTACTTTGGTGGCCTGCGCGGTGTTGATTGCCCTTCCCGAATCGGTGTGGACGACCATTCTAGGCCCTGAATTTGGCCCGGTGGCCGCCGTGGTGCAGTGGACCGCCATTGGCATTTTGCTCAACGCATTGACCATGATTGTGTCCCACCACTTTGCGGGCGTGGGTTTGCACAAGTACAACGCCATTGCCTCGGCATTGGGGTGCGGAGCGGTTGTGGCTGGATGCCTATGGTTGATTGGGGATGCAGGTGGAGCTGGCCTGATGGACCTGCCGTTGCAAGGCGCCGCGTGGGCGTTCAACGCCGGCATGGCCGTGCAGTTTGTGGTGGCCGTGGTGCTGTTTGTACGCACCGAAAAGGGCCGCATTCAATGGTCCAGCTTGAAGTCGGACGTGGCGCTGCTGCGCGGTTCAGATCAGTGAAGCACCGTGATGTCGGTCACGCCAATCGAGCGTTCGACCTGAAATCCTTCTCCGTACAAAAAGCCTGAGGGGCGACCGAAGTCCATGCATCGGGCCTTGAGGAAGTCAAAGAACTCTGATCCGGAAATCGGGGTCTTGGGCTCGGTGGAATTTGGGTCGAAGAACTGGCTGCTATACGCCGCGATCGCTTCCATCTTCTTGTCAAAGTAGCCGGTCACGTCCACGACAATGTCTGGCTTGAGGTAGCGGTCTTGGCTGTAGTGGTAGATCGCACGCGGGCGGTGGGCGGTTTGGGCCACGCCGTCCAGCTCGGTTTCGATTTTACGCAGTCCCGCCAAGAAGCATGCATCGGCCACCAGACGAGCGCCTTTCCCATGATCGGGGTGGCGGTCGGTGAGGCTGTTGGCCAGCACGATGTCTGGGGTGTACTTGCGCACCATGCCGATGATCTTGCGCTGGTTTTCTTCGGTGTAGCCAAAGAAGCCGTCGGGCATGTCCAGATTTTCGCGGGCGGAGACGCCAAGGATTTCAGCGGCTTTTGCAGCCTCCTGGGTGCGGAGCTCGGCGCTTCCACGGGTGCCGAGTTCACCGCGGGTCAGGTCAATGATGCCGACTTTTTTGCCGCTGGCTACTAGCTGAGCAACGGTGCCGCCGGCAGAAATTTCAACGTCGTCGGGATGGGCGCCAAAGGCGAGTACGTCCAAGTGCATGGGTAGAGGTTAGGATTGGATCCAATCGAGGATGGCCGCGTCGATGGGGGAGGTGGTGGGAGCCACGTTTTTCACCAGCGCGCCGTTTTCGTCAATGAGGTATTTGTGGAAGTTCCACTTGACTTTCGAGTCTTCCACACCATTCTCGGCCTTGGAGGTGAGCCACGCGTAGAGCGGGTGGATATCATCGCCTTTCACGCTGATCTTGCTCATCATGGGGAAGGTCACGCCGTAATTCTTGCTGCAGAAGGTTTGGATCTGCGCGTCGCTGCCAGGTTCCTGCCCACCAAAGTTGTTGGCCGGGAAACCCACGATGGTAAAGCGGTCGCCGCCCTTGGCTTCAAACAGCTCTTGCAGTTGGGCGTATTGGGGGGTGAGTCCGCATTCGGAGGCGGTGTTCACCACAAGTACTTTTTTGCCTTTGAGCGAAGACAAGTCAAACGGGTTGCCGTCGATGTCGGTGACGGTGAAGTCGTGGAAAGATTTCAGGGCGGTGGTTTCCATGGCGGTGTCAGGGGTTGGGGCCGAAGGTGTTGGCGCCTCGCTGCAAGCGAGCCACAGGCCAGCGGCCAAGATCAGTAAGAGGGGTGTTGCAATTCGCATGGGGTCATAACAGGCTTGAGGCACATTTGTGCGGAACAAGTATTGCAAAAATCGGGAATGTGGGCGTGCATTGGTCACTGGGAGTGTGGAGGGAGGTGGTGTAGGTGGATGGTTGGGAATGAAAGAAGGGTGAAAATGCCGTCGGGATAGAGCATCGGCGAGTGGGGCCCCACCAGCCCCACCCCGCCACCTCCTCTCGATGAACACCCCAAAATTCCCCAGACTTCCTCGCCCTACCAACCCCCCAACCACCTCACTTTGTAGTCTGCAACTCTCCACCCATGAATGGTCACCCTCACCCCATAATTGACTTCTTCACATCCCACCCGATCCCTTATTTTCACGCCCCGCAATACTGCAAGGATGCTGGCGTTATCTCTCCCGTAGGTCCGCCTGCATTTTCTGAAACCAAACCTGCGCCGCCGCCGTAAGCGGAGCCACCGGCAAGCCAATTTTGAAACCAGAACCGCTGTTGGGAAGGGCCTGCAAGCTTTCCCAAGAGCGCTGTTTGAAACTTCGAGAGGCCTGTTCGTAGAACTCCGAAGACGATGGTAGCTTTCGCCTTTTCAATTGCTTTGAGAACAAACCTGTTTATTATTCTGGTGGCCCTGACCATCCCCTTGGGTGACTTTGCCCAGACCACCACACCTGAGCCGACTCCAACCGGCGGTGGTTTTGAAGAAAGTTTAAGTGAGCCCCGCGTCACCGTTCCCGCTTCTGAGGACGGCGTGTGGGACATCAACGACTCCCTGGCATTCATTCCCGCATTCGACACCTACTGCAAGTGGGACACCCGCAACATCCACGCGTATGATTTCGAC
Source organism: Luminiphilus sp. (assembly GCA_964221845.1). GTDB lineage: Bacteria > Bacteroidota > Bacteroidia > Flavobacteriales_D > Sanyastnellaceae > CAXPZW01. Next base: position 62,836 of record CAXPZW010000005.1, read on the forward strand.
GGCCTCAAAATGGAGGAAACCGTAGAAGTGGTCCTGCGTGAAGACAGCTGCGATTACCACCTGCCTTTCCGCGGCAACATCACCTCCCATTTTGGTGAGCGCGGCCACAAATACCACTACGGCATCGACATCAAGCTGCGCACCGGCGACCCCGTGCGTGTGGCGTTTGAAGGCGTGGTGCGCATCAGCCAGTACAGCAAGTCTTACGGCAACGTAGTCGTGGTGCGTCACAATAACGGACTCGAAACCTTGTACGCCCACTTGTCTGCACGCAAGTGTAAGCCGGGGGATCACGTTGAGTCGGGTGCGATCATCGGCTTGGGTGGAAACACCGGCCGCTCTACCGGCAGCCACCTGCACTTTGAGAGCCGCTACAAAGGTGAGCCCATCAACCCCGAGACCATCATCGATTGGGAATCGGGCAAACTGCTCACCGATGTCCTGGAGATCTCCAAAGACGACTTCACCTACCTCAAAGAGGTGCGTTCCAAGAAGTACCACACCATCCGCAGCGGCGATACCTTGTCTGGGATTGCGCGACGCTACGGTACTTCAGTGAGTACCCTGTGCCGCTTGAATGGTATGGGCAGCAACAGCACCATCTACGCTGGACGCCGCATTCGCGTGCGTTAGAAATCTCTTTTGAAAAAGTCCGTGCGTTTTCGGACCTTCCAAAACATAACTGCCGACGGGCGTGTTGTGCTTAGAGAAAAACGCTGGACATGGCTCGTATAGCCGTTATTGGATCTGGGTTTGCCGGTTTGTCGGCAGCCACAACTCTGGCCGATCAAGGTCACGAGGTACACCTCTACGAACAACATTTGCAGACCGGGGGAAGGGCCCGTACGTTCTCCGCCGAAGGGTTCACGTTTGATATGGGACCCAGTTGGTACTGGATGCCCGACGTGTTCGAAAACTACTTCGGGTACTTCGGTAAAAAGCCCTCGGATTACTACGACCTCAAACGTCTGGACCCCAGCTACCGCGTGTGGTTTGGCAAGGACGATGCGGTAGATGTTCCTGCCGATTACGGGCAACTCCGCGCCTTGTTTGAAAAGATGGAACCGGGTGCCGCTGTGGCCCTGGATGCCTTCTTGGAGGAGGCACGGGTGAAGTACGAGACCGGGATGAACGACCTGGTCCACAAGCCCTCGCTCAAACTTACCGAGTTCATGGATGTGAACATTGCACTCAAGGCCACACGCCTGCATTTGTTCCGTTCGCTCAGCCAGCACGTGCGCAAGTTCTTCAAGCACCCGCGCATTCTGCAGATCTTGGAGTTTCCGGTGTTGTTCTTGGGTGCAAAGCCTGAAAAGACGCCGGCACTTTACAGCCTGATGAACTACGCCGACATCAAACTCGGCACGTGGTACCCCATGGGAGGCATGCACAAGATCGTGGAAGGCATGACCGCCTTGGCACGCGAAAAAGGCGTGCAATTCCACTTGGGTGCAAGTGTTGAGCGCATTTCGGTGTTGGATGGACACGCACGCGGCGTGTTGATCGGCGGCAACTTGGAGCCCGCGGATGCAGTCATCGCAGGCGCCGATTACCACCATGTGGAGCAGCACTTGCTGGATGCCCCGTGGCGTTCGTACAACACTTCGTATTGGGATTCGCGCGTGATGTCACCTTCGAGCTTGTTGTTCTATGTGGGCATCAACAAACGCATTCCAGGGCTGGACCACCACACCTTGTGTTTCGACACGCCGTTTGGCCCCCACGCTGCGGACATTTACGACCACCCTCAGTGGCCCAAGGATCCGCTGTTCTACGTGTGTGCTCCGAGTGTGACCGATCCTTCTGTAGCCCCCGAGGGCTGCGAGAATTTGTTCTTCCTAGTGCCCATTGCACCAGGCCTGGAAGACACCGACGCCACCCGCGAGAAGTACTGGAAGATGATCGTTGAGCGCTTCGAACAAATGACCGGAGAGGATGTTACCAATCACATAGTCTACAAGCGGTCCTACGCCGTGAAAGACTTTGAGGACGACTACAACGCGTTCAAAGGCAACGCTTACGGGCTTGCCAATACCCTGCGCCAAACGGCTTTCCTCAAACCCAAGATGAAGAGCAAAAAAGTGGACAACCTCTACTTTGCTGGACAGCTGACCACCCCTGGACCTGGGGTGCCGCCGAGCCTGATTTCAGGACAGGTGGCCGCCCATGCACTCCACAAGCAATTGCTCAAAGAAGTGCTGGCATAAGTCCATGGCCCGGGCAGGCCTGCTGCCCACCAAGAAACCTTAGAGAGATGAAACAAATTTTTGACGAAGTGTGCTTGGAATGCAGTCGCAACACGACGCGTTCATACAGCACCTCTTTTTCGCTCGGAGTGCGCTTCCTGGGCAAGGAGCTCCGCGATCCCATCCATGCCGTGTACGGATTTGTGCGTTTTGCCGATGAGATCGTCGATACGTTTCATGCCTACAACAAGGCCGAGCTCATGGCCCGCTTTCGCGAGGATACCGTTCATGCGATCGAAGACCGCATTTCGCTGAACCCCATCCTCAACAGTTTCCAGCACGCCTACCACACCTACAACATGACCTGGGACTTGGTGGACACCTTCCTGCGCAGCATGGAGATGGACCTGGAAGACGTGCAATACACCCCAGAGACTTACGAGACCTACATCCTCGGCTCGGCCGAAGTGGTGGGGCTGATGTGCCTCCATGTGTTTGTGGAAGGCGACCTTGATACGTTCGCCAAACTCAAGCCATACGCCATGCGTTTGGGGGCGGCCTTCCAAAAGATCAATTTCCTCCGCGACCTTCAGGCAGACTTTGAAGGCTTGGGACGCACTTACTTCCCCGGGGTAAACCCCGAGCAGTTTGATGAGATAGCCAAAACAGCCATCGAAGAAGAGATCGAAGAGGACTTTAAAGAAGCGTACAAAGGAATCCTGATGCTGCCCAAGGACGCCCGATTTGGGGTGTATGTGGCTTACGTGTACTACTACCGCCTGTTCCGCAAGATCAAGAGCTTGCCCAGCAGTCGTGTGCTCGAGGAGCGCATCCGCATCCCCAACCAGAGCAAGTATGCTTTGTTCGTAAAGTCGTATGTTCAGCACAGCTTCAACTTGCTCTGATGGAAGAAATGGTGGTGTTGGTAGACGAACAGGACAACGAACTGGGCGTCATGGAAAAGATGGAAGCCCACGAAAAGGGAGTGCTTCACCGCGCCTTTTCAGTGTTTGTCTTCAATCAGAACGATGAACTCATGTTGCAGCGCCGCGCGTTGCACAAATACCACTCGGGTGGGTTGTGGACCAACACGTGTTGCAGCCATCCCCGCCCGCACGAAGCCATCATGGCCGCCGGTAACCGCCGTCTCAAAGAGGAAATGGGCATGACCGCCCCGCTCGAAGAGGCTTTCACCTTCATCTACCGCTCCGACCTCGACAACAACCTCAGCGAGCACGAGCTCGACCACGTCCTGGTGGGCCGCACCGACACCCAACCGGTCATCAACCCCGACGAGGTAGACAGCTGGAAGTACATGTCGTTGCAAGAAGTACGCGCAGCCATAGACACTAACCCTGAGGATTTCACCGAGTGGTTTAAAATCTGCTTCGACCAGGTGGAAGCGTACTTTACCCGTCTCCAAACCTCATGACTCCATTGCTCGCTACAGGCGTCACCTTGGCCACATTCCTGATCATGGAAGGGGTGGCTTGGGGCATGCACAAATACGTCATGCACGGGTTCTTGTGGATGCTCCACAAAGACCACCACGTGCACGAACCTGGATTCTTTGAGCGCAACGACACTTTCTTTTTGATTTTCGCCGTGCCTTCTTCGCTGTTGATGTTCTTTGGTGGACAGGCCGGATTCAATGCGTGGTTCTTCGTGGGGCTGGGCATTTTGCTCTACGGCATTGCTTACTTCTTGGTGCACGACGTGTTCATCCACCAACGCTTCAAATGGCTGCGTCGCAGCGACCGCCCTTACTTCAAAGCCATTCGCAAAGCCCATAAGGTGCACCACAAGCACCTCGGCAAAGAAGAGGGTGAGTGCTTTGGCATGCTGTGGGTACCGTTCAAGTACTACCGCGAGGCTCGCAAAGCGGCTGCCCGTCAAAAGGCCGTGTAATGGCCGGTTCCACCTACCTCTGGGTCAACATCGCTTGCGTTGCAGGCCCGCTGCTGTTGAGCTTCGACAAGCGCGTGGCGTTTTATAAAACGTGGAAGGCCTTTGGCTGGGCCACCTTGGGCACCTTGGCCGTCTTTATCCCGTGGGACGTGTGGTTTACCGGCCGCGGCGTCTGGGGCTTCAACCCTGAGCACCTCTTGGGCATTGACCTGATCAACTTGCCGCTGGAAGAGTGGCTGTTTTTCATTTCCATCCCTTACGCGTGCACCTTCACCTTTGCGTGTTTGAAGTACTACGTCAAGCGCAGCCCTTCGGTAGCTACAATCACCGCGCTTAACCGTTCGGTGGCCATTGGATTGGCGTTGGTGGTGGTGCTCCAGTACTTGATCACCAAGGAGGTGCATGATTACACGCTCAGCGCGTGTTTGGTGAGCATCGTATTGCTGGCGCTGCAACAGCGTGTGCTGAAGCAAGCCACGTTGGGGTGGTTCTGGATTGCGTATCCGGTTCTGGTAATTCCCTTTTTGATCGCCAATGGCGTGTTGACCGGACTGGAGTTCTACACCTACCCTCTCATCCTCACCGAACCCGAGGCCATCACCGATCACATCGTGTGGTACAACAATGCTGAAAACCTAGGGGTGCGCGTGTTCTCGGTCCCGGTGGACGACTTCATCTACGGCTTTGCGTTGATCTTGCTGAACATTACCCTGTACGAGGCCGTACTCACTCGGCGCAAGGCACAAGCGTAGCCTTCACCGCGCGGTGATCGCTGAAATCCCCTTCCAACACTTCACACGAAGCCGCCTTGAGCCTCGGTGAGTGCCAGATGTAATCGATCCTGAACGAAGGAAAAGTGCCTACGTAAGTGCGACCCAATCCGCGGTTGGCTTCACGGAAGCTGTCTTCCAGGTCGTGGTCCAGCTCGCGGTAAGCGTGTGAGGCAGGTGTGTCGTTGAAATCACCGCACAACACCACAGGGTGTGGACTATCGGCCATGTGGGCGCGGATGGCGGCCACTTGTTCTGCTCGGCGGTGGTAGGCATCCATCAGGCGAGCGGTTAAGCGTTTTCCGCCGCTCCAGAATCCTTCCTCTTCTTCGCGGCCACTCACAAAGTCGTAGTCCTCTTTGCCAAAACGGATGGAGGCCAGGTGCGCTGAGTATACCCGCACGGTGTCTTTGCCTTTGACGATGTCGGCATAAATGCACCGGTTGATCCGGTCCGAGATGAGGTTCACCTCGCCTTGCTGCGCAATGGGATAGCGGCTGAATAAGGCCACACCAAAGTGCTGCTTGCCAGTAGCGTCATGCACCACCGATTCCAAATGGTGCGGCGCGCCGAGTTGCGCTACCAGTGCGCGTTCTGTAGGGAAGAGGTCGGTGCGGTCGGTGCGGTAGTATTCTTGGAGGCAGTAGACGTCGGCGTCGCTGGAGACCAGGACTTGTAAGATGCTATCCTTGAGCAGGCTACGTGTTCCGGCATGGTACACGTCAAACAACTTCACGTTGTAGGTAACCACGCTCAGGCCATCTGGGGCTTCGGGGCTGCTGCTGCCGCCAATTGGGTTCCAGAAGGCCATGTGCACGCTCCAGCCCAACACCAAGGCGCCCAACGAAATCAGCGCGCGCTTGCGTTTGCGCGAAAACAGCCACAGCGTCAAAAACAGCACGTTGCCCAAGAACCAAACCGGATACCCGAGCCCCACAAGCGCCAACAACGCACTGGTTTGCGGAGACACATACCGGCTCAGATAAGCCAGCAGCAGCGCAAGTACAAGCAGGAGATTGGCGGCCATCACCAGACGGCCGAAGTGGCGGGCGATGTGCTTCATGGTCAGCCCCCTCCCTGGCGGAAGAGGAAGTCTTTTTCGGCTTTGCTCAGCGAGTCGTACCCGCTGCGGGAAATCTTGTCGAGGATGGCGTCCACGCGGTCTTGGTCGGACTTCTTGTTGGCGTTGAAGTCTTCGTCGGACTGGTAGCGCTTGCGTGGATCGATCTCGTCCTTCACCACCCGCATGCGCGGTCCACGGCGGAAGGGGTTGAAATTGGTCAAGCGGTCCAAGAAGCGCTCAAAGCGATCGGCCAGCGCAAAGCGTCCGGTGGTGCGCATCGTGTAGCCCAGCCAAATGCCATACGCCGCGCCACCGAGGTGTCCCACGTGGCCGCCCACATTGGTGCTGGTGCGCAGTTGCAAGTAATCCAACAGCACCATGCCTACGCCCAATACGGCCAGCTTGATGGGCAAAATCCCAAACAGCCGTACCTCTTGTTGGGGGCGGAATGAAGCCACCGCCAATGTAATGGCTGAAACCGCACCGCTGGCGCCCAGTGCGTAGGTGGCGTTTGCCGCAAAGCTGGGTACCACGTTGTACAGCAGCAAAAAGGCCGCAGCACTGGCAAATCCGCCCAAAAGGAACGTGCTCACCACGCGGCGTGAACCCATGAAGTTCACCAGCATGCCGCCTAAGAAGAACAGCCAGAGCATGTTGAAGAAGATGTGCCCGATGCCCGCGTGCGCAAACATGTGGGTCACCAAAGTCCAAGGCTTGAGCAGCAAAGCGCCCAAGTCCGAAGGCAGGCCTCCCCAGGTTTCAAACAAATCCTGTGCGCCTGCAAAGAGGTTGACAGTGTAGCCCAACAGGAACACCGCCGCGTTGATGATGATCAGCCGGTTGATCACCGACTGACCTTTGAAAGTGCGTTTGAGGTCGTCAATCAATGCCATGCGTCAATAGAAATTGGAGCGATTTCGCTGCCAAATACGCAACACCAAAAAGCCGACCAACATCCCTCCAAGGTGGGCGTAGTGTGCCACATTGTCATTGGGCGCCGCATTGCGGATGTTGTAGAGCTCAAAAACTGCCAGGCCAATCGCCAACCACTTGGCCTTGACCGGAATCGGCGGGAAGATCAGCATGAGCTGGGTGTTGGGGAACAGGTAGGCAAAGGCCATAATCAGCCCAAACACCGCCCCCGATGCGCCCACCACTGGTACGTTGATGTGTCCTTTGTAGAGCTGGTTCAAGGTGGCCACCACCTCGGAAGACATCGGTTCGTTGAGGGCGTCAAAGTTGCGGGTGTACACTAGCGATTGCACGTCCTCGGGCAGGGATTGGATGAGCGAGAGCATTTCCCAATACGCCACGCCGTAGTGCAGCACAAACGCGCCCAGTCCGGTGATGAGGTAGTACTGCAAAAAGCGCTTGCCGCCCCAATGGCGCTCCAGCATGCTTCCCAAAAAGTACACCCCGAGCATGTTGAACAGGATGTGGCTCACCCCGCCGTGTTGGAACATGTGGCTCACCACTTGCCACGGCCAAAAATGCGAGGACAACGGGAACCAACCCGCGGTGGCCATCCAGAACTGGTCAAACGCCTGGGCGGCGATGAACATCAAGACATTGATGATGATGATGTTCTGAACGATGGGCGTGGCGCGTTGAAACATGTACTCAGTCGAATTTATCGGTGATTTCCTCGTGGGTGAAGGTGGCGATGGTGGCCTTGCCCGTGGGTGAATAATAAGGCTGCTCGCACGCAAAGAGTTCATCCACCAGGTGCTTCAACTCAGCGGTTTTCCACGGGCGGCGCCACTGTCGCACGGCGCTGCGGGCCACCGCCAGTGCTGCGCGGTCTTGGGCAGGCATGTCCAAGTCTGTGGGCAGGTGGGTAAGCTGTTCCAAAAGTTCTTCCACCAGTCCGCGGGGCTGCTCGCTTTCCAAACCACTGGGGATGCCGTTGATGCTGAACGATCCGCCACCTAGCGAGTTGAGCTCAAAGCCCATGGCGGTCAGGTCTTCCATACGCTCCTCGAGGATGGCCACCTGGGCCGCAGGCACGCCAATGGTTTGCGGGAACAGCAAGCGTTGTGAAGTGCCTGTGCCGGTTTGCAAGTGCGCGCGGTGCTTCTCAAACTCAATGCGCTCCAACGCGCGTTTGAGGTGGATCATCACCATGCCCGAGGCAATCTGGGTGACCGCATACTCGCCGTGCATGAGCAGTACGCCGGGGCCTTCGGTAGGCTTGCGTTCTTCCTCCACACGGATTTCGGCCTGCTTGGCCTCGGAGCTTTCTACGATTTGGTAGAGTTCCTTCCAGTCCGAGGCGTTGGGCTGCTTGAAGCGCGAAGCCAAGTTGCCGGGCTTTTCCTTTTCGGTGCGGAAGGGGTTGTAATCGGGATTGACGCGGATGGTCGGGGGCTTCACGATTTGGCCCGGTTGCAAGGGCGGGGTCGAGAAGCTGGTTTCTTGCTCGAAGTCCAAAGTAGGGGTGACGTTGAACTTGCCCAGCGCCTGGCGGATGGAGCTGTGCAGCAGGGCGTAGATCGTCTTTTCGTCCTGGAACTTGATCTCGGTCTTGGTGGGGTGGATGTTGACGTCAATTTCCGACGGGTCCATCTCCAGGTAAATGAAGTAGGCCGGGTGGGTTCCAGGGGCCAACAGCTCGCCGTAGGCACGGATGATGGCGTTGTGCAAGAACGGGCTCTTGATGAACCGCTTGTTGACAAACAAGAACTGCTCCCCACGGCTTTTGCGCGCAAACTCAGGCTTGGTGATGAAGCCAGAAACCTGCAGGATATCGGTGTATTCCTGGGCGGGCACCAAACGCTGGTTGAATTTGTTGCCCATAACATTGACCACGCGCTGGCGCAGTACCGCCGCCGGCAGGTTGAACACCTCGTTGCCGTTGTGGTGCATGGTGAAGGCGATGTCCGGATGGGTGAGGGCCACGCGCTGGAACTCGTCGATGATGTGACGGGTCTCCACCGGGTCGGACTTCAAAAAGTTGCGGCGGGCCGGCACGTTGAAGTACAGGTTCTTGACCGCCAGCGAGGTGCCGGGTTGGGTTTGGCAGTCGGTGGAGACTTCGATTTCTGAGCCCGCAATTTTGATGTGGGTGCCGATTTCTTGGTGGTGCAGGCGGGTCTTGAGCTCCACTTGTGCCACGGCAGCAATGGACGCCAAGGCCTCACCTCTAAAGCCTTTGGTGTGGATGCGAAAAAGGTCGTCCGCGTCCTTGATTTTGCTGGTGGCGTGGCGCTCAAAGGAGAGCGAGGCGTCGGTGCGGCTCATGCCACAGCCGTTGTCGATGACTTGGATGAGGGTCTTGCCCGCGTCCTTGATCACCAAGCGAATGTCGGTGGCACCGGCATCCACGGCGTTCTCCAACATCTCTTTGACGGCCGAGGCCGGACGTTGGACCACTTCTCCGGCCGCTATCTGGTTGGCGACCGCATCGGGCAAAAGCGCAATGATGTCTGACATGAACGGGGTTCGGAGCTTACTTCAAGAATTTTTCAAAGAAGGGAATGCCTTCGGTGTCGAGGATGCCGAGCGCGTAGTCGAGCCCCCACACCATGCCTCCGAGCAGCATCATGAGCAGCAAGATGGAGGTCAGGCGGCGGTTGGACTCAGCGCGCGCACGAGACAAGGCCGCGTGCCGGCGCGATCCTTCGAAGGAAATACCGGTGGGACTTTGGTCGGGGAGGGCTTCCCCGTGTTCGCGAGCAACCTCACGTTCGATGCGGCGTTTGCGGCGTTCCAAATCCTCGTTCTCAGCCTTGCGAAAGCGGGGCTGGTAGGAGAACTGGCGCGGGTTGCGCTGCACGTTGCGTATGAAGGATCCGAAGTGATTCGCCATAGACTACCCAAAGGTACACAATCCCCGGGGCGGGCGGCGGGCTTCACGTTTTTTCAGGCCGCGGATTTACACGGCCAACGCTTCGAGGGCATGCTCGAGCACTTCGCTTGCGGGACGTGCGCCGTTGAAGTACCCGACTACGGTGTCAATCACCCCCTCCACCGTGGCATCCGGGCAGGATGCGCCCGAGGTCACCAGGATGCGCAGCGGCGAGGTGGTGGGTAACCAGTCCGCCGTTTCGCGGTGGGCTTTGGCGTGGTAGTCAAAGTGTTTGATGCGCTCGGGGCTCAGGCATTCCGGGCCGTTGATGAAGAAGGTCTGCAGTTTTTCGGCCGCCAAATCCACCAAGTGGGAGGTGTTGGACGAGTTGTACCCGCCCACCACCAAGGCCACATCGGCCCTTTCTTCCAGCAGGCGCTGGGTGGCGGTTTGGTTGTCGTTGGTGGCGTAGCAGAGGGTGTCGCGCGTGTCGGCGAAGTGGTCTTTGTAGTGGTCCTCGCCGTACAAGCCAATCACAGTTTGCTTCAAAAACTCCGCAATGGCCTGGGTGTCCGAGGCCAACATGGTGGTTTGGTTGACCACGCCAATGCGTTTGAGGTCGCGCGCCGGGTCAAATCCTTCGGAGTACTTGCCGGCAAAGGTGTCGTGGAAGGTGGACAGGTCGCGTTTGCCGGTCATGTATTCGGCCACGACTTCGGCCTCGGCCATGTCACGGATGACAAGTGAGGCTGCATGGCTTTGGCTGTGAGAGAACGTGGCGCGTGTTTCCTCGTGCTTTTCTTTTCCGTGAATGATGACCGAGTAGCCGTCCGAGCCGAGCTTGGCTGAACGCTTCCACACCTTTTCTACAAACGGACAGGTGGTGTTGTAGGTCTTGGTTTCGATGCCTTTTTCCGCCAGGAGTTGTTCGATTTCCAGGGTGGTGCCAAAGGCCGGTACAATCACGATGTCTTCGGAGGTGACCTGGTCCCAAGAGATGAGTTGGTTGCCCTCGGTGTCTTGGATGAAGCGCATGCCGCGGTCGGTCAGGTCGGCGTTGACTACGGGGTTGTGGATCATTTGGCTGAGCAGGTAGATGTTTTTATCCGGGTGCTCTTCCAATGCTCGGTGGCTGATTTCGATGGCGTTCTCCACCCCAAAGCAAAACCCAAAGTGGCGGGCCAACAGCACCTGCACCGGGCCAAAATCCAGCACGGTAGGGGTGGTGTCTTTCTTCATGCGATCGGCGGCGTTGCGTCGCTGCTTGAGCGGGGCGATCAACTGCGATCGGTAGCGGGAGGGGATGTTGAATTGCTTCATCGAAAAGGGAACGCACCAAAGGTAGGAATTGTTCGCAGCCCATTTCTGTAAGCCCCGTCTGACAAGGAATGTAGCCAACCGCCATGGGGGTGCTGGGCGTATAGGAAACGCAAACCACGCAAAGCAACATCTACTTGAAAGCATTTGTAACAGTCTTGATGCTGGCCTTGGCCGCCAGCTGGATGCCTACCGAAGCCCACGCCGCCGACCAGCTGCTGGTGCTCGGCCGCATCCTCCAAGAAGGCAAAAAGTCCGAAGGCGCCACCGTGACCACTAACAACGGCAACGAGGTGTACCGGACCATCACCACGCCCAAGAGCGGCAAATACACCATCAAACTTCCCCTCGGCTTTTACTTCACCATGGAGGTGAAAAAAGAGGGAGACATCACCAAATGCCTGTTGTTTGACACGCGTATCGATGCCCAAATCGCCCTGTTGGACGATTACGTCTGTGACGTGGATCTGCTGGACCTTGAATGGTTCGGCGGCATGGACATTGGCAACTTGGACTTTCCCATGGCCATCATCGTGTACCAAGGCAACGGCTCCTTCGATTATATCGAAGACTACGCCATTTTCATGCGCGAGGAATACGAGACTACCCTTACCAAAGCTATGAACAGCACATCGGACCAACTCAGCCACCGCTGACATGGATATCTATACACTTTTCAGGAAAAGCACTGCCAACGGGCGGTGCTTTTTATTTGCGATAAACTCCCATTGAACGAGTTGAGCCTACCGATGGTCGAAGTTTGAAGGTGGAGAATCCGACCTGGACGTATCCCCAACCAAATGATTCAATTATGAAATTATTGATGTCCTGTCTGACCTTCTTACTTACGCTTCATGCTTCTGCCACCCTTACCGTACGCGGCACACTGGTGGACCACGAAAACCGGCCCACCGCGGGTACGGTGGTGATTTACGAAGGCAATACCGCCGTAGATACAGTGTCCATCGACGATTCGGGGCGCTTTCGTGTGCCCCTTCCCAATCATGTCTACTACACCCTTGAGTTCAAGAGTATGGGATACGTTCACAAACGTATTGCCGCTGACACCCGGGAGGCTCCGCTGCAGGGGCGTCCAAAAGTCTACAGCTGTACCGTGGCTTTGGTCCCGGAAAAACAGGGGTACGAACGTGCGGGTTGGCTTGACTTTCCAGTGGCCGTGCTGTACTACTCGGTCAAAGGGGGGTTCAGCTACGGAAAGTCGTACACCCGCGAAATGCACCAGCTGTACGCCACATTGATGCAATGACATTTCAACGCCGGGGGGTAGGTCTTTTTGCTCCCGGTTCATGCGCAACACCCAGAACGTTGGGGTTGCGCATTTTTTATGGACGTGCGGGGTTGAGGGCAGCTTGGGCCAGCGGCTTGAAGTCTTCCTTACGTGCCGCCTTGCGCAGGGGTTTGAGGCAACGGCACCGGCGCATTTCGCGCGTGGCCGAGGTGGCTTTGTATACCGCGCGCAGGCCTTCGGCGTGCAGCACCACTTGGTCGGTGGTGTTGGGGTGCTTCATTTGATATAGCGCTACGCCGCAGATGAACACGGTAAACAGGTCTTCGTGCTCTTGGAGGCACGGCATGGCGGCGCTGTTGACGTCCACCCGCAACTCCGGATGGCCGCTGAGCCAGAGCAGGGCAAAGGCATTGAGGGCTTCGCGGGTTTCGGGGTTTTCGCTGAGCGAATGGCCGGTGAGCCAAGCCATGCACTTGCGGGCAAGCGCAGCGTGCGCTTGATAGTCTGCGGGCGTTTCTAGGGTAAAGTCGGTGGGGACTGCAGGGGCGCCGTCCTGAGCAACAACGCTCAAGCTGAACAAGCAGGCAAACAGGACGGCAACGGATTTCAAAGCACTTGGTTTTCGGTAAAGGTAATGCCCAAGGCGGCGAGTTCCTCCAACACCGGGGTGTACACCGATGGCACCACCGGCAGTAGCAAGCCGCGCTCGGTCAAGCTGCCTTCCAACATTTTGCGACACGCGATGGCTACGGGCAAGCCCACGGTTTTGGCCATGGCGGTGTGGTGCTCGTCGTCGCCGATGCACACCATGTAACTGTGACGCTCGCGCGAGGCGCCTTCCAATTCGTACCCAAAGCGGTGCCACATGACAATCATGTCTTTGTCGCCCGGAGCGAGCAACCACTTTTGCTCCAACAGGTGCTGGAGCACTTGGGCCGGGGTGCCTTGATTCAGGCCAATGGGGGTCTCGTCAAACAGGCCCAACCAGGCGAGTTTGGACATGACTTCTTCGGTCACGCCGTATCGCGAGCGGAGTTTTTCCTCCACGGATTTTTCTTCGGCAAACACCAAGAAGGCGTTGATGAAGTCGCGCCAGGTCATGTCTTGGATGCCGCTGACTTGGTAGGTGTCATCGGTCATGCCCAGGCGCACGAATACATTCCACGCCTCGCTGAATCCGGCCTTGCGCAGGGTGCCTCGGTAGAGGGTGGGGATGCCTTGTAGGCCGTAGACTTCTTGGTAGCCCAAGCTGTCACGGTTGGCGTAGCCTTCAAACAGGCCGTGCTCGCCCACTTCAATGGGCTTCACGCGCTGAAAGAGCTCGTTATAAGGGATGTACTTGTACTGGCCCTCTTGGATGAAACGCGCCGCACCGCCTTGTCCGGCGAGCACCACGTTGCGTGGGTTCCAGGTGAATTTGTAGCCCCAGGGGTTGTTGTCCGACTCGGGAGCAACCAGCCCTCCGGTGAAGCTTTCAAAGCGGGTCATGGTGCCGCCGGCCTCTCGGATCTCGTCGATGATTTGCATGGCACTCATGTGGTCAATGCCAGGGTCCAGGCCCATTTCGTTGAGCACGGTGATGCCTGCCGCGTTGATGTCGGCCTCCATGTCTTTGAGGTCTTGCGACACGTAGCTCGGGGTGATCACATGGGTGCGGAAACGGATGCAATCACGCACCACCAAATGGTGGAATCGCGCTGGGAGCATGCTGATGACAAAATCGGCCTGCTCGATGTGGCGGGCACGGGTGTCGTCTTCAAGCGCGTTGAACGCAAAGGGGACTGAGTTGGCGTGGTTGCCGCATTTTTCGCGGGCCAAGGCCTCATCCATGTCGCCCACGTGTACGGTCCAGCCGCCGGCTGGTGCGTGTTCGAGCAAGTAAGAGATCAGGGAGGTGCTGGATCGGCCTGCGCCAATCACCAGGATATGTTGGGACATCTAAGGTCGGTTGGGTGGGCCAAATATACACCCCTGCAGCGCCCACCCAAGCACAGAAAAACACACGGGTTTTCCACTTTGGCACATCGATTGAAAGGGAATGTTAAAACGTATTTTAGTCCAAAATTTCAATTCAGATGAACTTCGCTCAGCTGCTCTGCTCTTGCGTCGCCCTTGCTGCGGCCACTTTCTCCCTCGGGCAAACCACCACCGCCGTGGTGTTCACCGAAATGGGCGAGAAATTCACCTTGTACCTCAACGGTGTCCAGCAAAACCAAGAACCCTCGGCCAATGTCCGTCTCGAAAACCTGGAGGGTGAATTCTTCATTGCTCGCATTGATTTTGAAGACAATGCATTGGGCGACTTTTCACACAACAACTTTGCAGTGCAACCGGGCCGCTTGAACAACTACATGATCAAGCAGAACCGCAAAGGCAAGTACGTCCTGCGTTGGTTTGAGGGCGGCGCCATGCCTGCACCTCCCGCTGCGCCTGCGGCAGAAACCGCTCCAGCAGCGCCTGCACAACCGGCCACAAGCACCACCATGACCACAAAAACGGGCGGTACCACCGTAGGCACCACCATGACCACTACCACCACCAAGACCCAAAACGGGACCGCCGAGGAGGTAAAAGTGAAAATGGAAGTCGGAGGCGTAGGCATTGACGTGGACATGGTCATTCCTGATTTGGGTGGCATGGACACCGAGGTGATCACCGAATCCACCTTCACCGAGACCACCACTACGACCACTTCGGATACCGCCACTGCGCCTGCGCCGAGCATCGTTCCCGATTGCAGCATGGGCAATGTGGACTTCTCGCAATTGCAGAACAGCATTCGTGGCAAGACCTTTGAAGACAGCAAGGAAACGCTCGCGCGTCAGGCCATCGCTTCCAAGTGCCCCACCAGCGCCCAGGTGCGTGATTTGATGCTGCTGTTTGACTTTGAGGAAACCAAATTGGAGTTTGCCAAGTATGCGTATTCCAAAGTCACCGACCAGGCCAACTTTTACCTGGTGAACGATGCGTTTAATTTTGAATTGACCATCGACGAACTGAACGAATTCATCCAAAACAAATAGGTATGAAAAAGCGCATCAACATCTTAGGCTTCTTGTTGCTCGCGCTTGCCCTTGTTGTAGGGGCGGGGTGCAACACCAGCCGTTCCTTTACCAAGCGCGCCATCAAGCTGGATGAAGCCGGTATGACTACCGAGGCGGCGTCGAGCTACTACACTGCGCTCTGGAAAAACCGCTACAATGTTGAGGCCCAAATCGGCATGAAGAAAACCGGCCAGGTGGTCATGAATCAAATGCTGGGTGCCTGGGGGACTTCACGCCTGAACCAGGACCGCAAGACCACCGTTTACCAGTACTTGGACATCCTCAAGTACCAAAAGAAGATTTCGAAAGTCGGGGTGGAACTGGAAATCCCCGCTTTCTACCAACAAGACTTCGAGATGGTCAAAATCGACTACCTCCACGACATCTACGAGGAAGGCACCGCCCTGCTCGAAGAGGAGAAGTACGACGAGGCCGAAAACGTGTTCCGCGAAATCACCGTGCTCGACCCGGGGTTCAAAGACACCTCTGAGCTGAAAGACATCGCTTACCTGGAGCCGCTCTACATCGAAGGCCACCGCGCCTTGGAGTTGGAGCACTACCGCGAGGCGCACGAAAAATTCGCCCTGGTCATGGAGCGCAAACGCGACTACAAGGACACGCGCGAATTGGACAAAGAAGCCTTGGAAATGGGCCTGTTTACCCTGGCGGTGATGCCGTTTGAAAACGCCACCGGCAAGCAGGGTGCTGAAACCAAAGCGCAGGCTTACGTGTTGCAATCCTTGACTGGCATGGACGACCCGTTCCTCAAGGTGGTGGACCGCCAAGACTTGGACCACATCCTGGAAGAACAGCGCTTGGGACTCACCGGCGTGATCGACGAAGAAACCGCCACTGAGGTGGGCGCACTGCTGGGTGCAGACGCCATCCTGCGCGGCACGGTACTCTCGCACACCACCCAAGCCGGACAGAAACGCACCCTGCGTAAAGAGGGGTACTCTTCGTATAAGGTCAAGCAGTACAACCGCAGTACGCAGAAGTACTACTACGAGACCAAGTACAAGCCGGTCACCTACAAAGAGCACAGCCAACGCAACTCGGCGCGTGTGACTTACCAGTACCGTGTGGTGTCGCTCACCACAGGAGAAATCCTGGCCAGTGACATCATTGAAAAGGAATTGGTGTCTGAGGCGACCTACATCACCTACGACGGCAACATCGACAACCTGTACCCATCAGACGGCAACGGCGTCAACCGCTCCGGCGCGGCCCGCAACCAACTGAAGGTACTCTACGGCGCACCCCGCGAGGTGAAAACCACCGCCCAACTGGCCGACGAGATTTACGTGGCGGCCGGCGAGGTGATGAAAGACAAAATGCAAACCCTGATGATCAACGTGATTCCATGATGGCTTCCTTGAAACATACCGGATGGATGGTTCTTCTGCTGGTGCTCGCTGCCTGCGGAAGCAAGGAGATTGGACGCACCGAGATCCCCCAAGAACCCAAGCCCGGATGGGCCCTGCAACGCCCGGTGTCGCCGAGCGATTACATTGGGATTGGGATTGCCTCCAAGGCCTTGTACCCGCTGGATTACCAGCAGGTGGCCAAAAAGAATGCCCTCAACGACCTGGCTTCTGAAATCAGCGTACTCGTCCAAGGCGAGACCTTCCTGAACCAACTGGAAGTGAACCGCGATTTTGAAGAGACCTACATGTCGCAAATCAACACCACCACCTCCGAGCAGATCGAAGGGTACCAGGTGGCCGGCACGTGGGAAAACGACGGCGAGTACTGGGTGTTCTACCGCTTGAGCCGCGCCAAACACGCCCAGCTCAAAGCCGAAAAGAAACGCATGGCCCTGGATGCGGCCAAGGACTACTACCTCAAAGCCAAGGATGCCCGCACCGCCGGGAGCATTTCGCAATCGGTGGACCTGCACTTGCAAGCCCTGCTGCAGATGAAGGACTACTGGGCCGAGGCCAACCCGTACATGCTGGAAGGCTCAGAGATTTTCTTGGACAACGAGATCTACACGAGCCTGCGCAGCACGGTCTCGGGCATACGGATTGAACCCAATTTCAACACCGTTGTACTGGACCAAGAGAACGGCTACGTGGGCCGTGTGAACCTGCACGTCCACCTGGACGACCAGCCTTTGCGCGGCGTGCCCGTGGTGTACCACTACGAAAAGGCCAAGTACTCCAAGCCTGTGGGTGTGCTCACCAGCTCAGAGGGCGATGTGGTTGTAGAGGTGCGCGACGCCGACCCCAGCAACCTGCGTAACCGCCTGCACTGCTGGATTGACCTGCGCGATTTGATTGGCGAGGTGGACCGCGATCCGCTGCTGGATCCTATCGTAAATTCGCTTCAAGTGGACGAGATTCACGTGCCGATTGAGTACGTGATGCCCTCGGTGTTTATGCAGTCCAGCGAACGCGCCTTTGGCGAGGTGACCGGCGGCCAAAACCTGGCCAACACCCTGCGCAACGAACTCACTCAAAGCGGGTGGACCTTTGCTGCGGGCCCGGGTGACGCGGATCTACTTATTACCTTGGAGGCGGACACCCGCGACGGCGGCATGAGCCAAGGCTTCCACGTGTCGTACTTGGAGATGCACCTGGTGGTGACCGATGCGGCTACCGGCCAAGTGGTGTACGGTGAACATGTGGAGGACATCAAAGGACTGCACCTCAACACCGGCGACGCAAGTACAGAAGCGTACAAGAAGGCGCGCAAACGCATAGAAAAAGAAATCGCCAAAGCCTTGATGGCACAGTTGCTTTAGGGTTTGGCACACTTTTGGAATACACATAGAAAAAGCAACAGCAAGACCATAATTCGACACACATGAAACCGATCATCACAACACGCAGCTTTGCCATGGGAATCATGGCACTCGCGCTTGCTGCTGGCATGACCAGCTGCAAGAAGAACAAAGAGGTAGCTACCCAACCCAAACCCAAGGGAGAGACCTTGATTCAAGAATACTGCACCGGCCCGGAGCATTTCTCAGACAAGAAAACGTTCCGTGCGCGAGCAGTGGGTGAAAGCATGGATCGCAACGCGGCCAAGAAGAAAGCCCGTTCAAATGCGCGCGGTGAACTCGCAAAGTCAATCAAGGCGACAATGCAAATCGTTGGTGACAACTACGTCAGCTCGAACGAGTTCAACAACCGAGAAGAGATCACGGAGACCTTCAACGAGATGACCCGTACCATCGTGGACGAGGAAATCGTAGGTTCAACCATCATCTGCGACAAGCTCACCCAGCGTGAGGACGGTACTTTCGTATCGTATGTCTGCGTAGAGCTCTCCAGCTCTGACATGGTAGGCAAGTACCACGAAGCCCTCAGCAAAGACGAGCGCATCAAAGCAGAGTACAACTACGAGAAGTTCAAAGAGACCTTCGAGAAGGAAATGGAAAAGCTCGGCAACTAAGCCGCATCCACATAGACTTAAGGAAAGTCCCACCCCTTACCGGGTGGGATTTTTTTTGGCCTGTGCCCAAATGAACAGCTCCTTGCCTTCGCGCCCCGGCATGGAGTTGCGGCAGGGCTCCAACAACTTCAGGTCGAAGAAAGGGGAGAGGTGTCCGCGGTACTCCTCGGCCGATCCTCCAAAGGGTGGGCCTTGGTCCAGCGGGAAGTTGAACCACACGCCGGCTAAGCTTCCACCGGGTGCGAGTAATTGGTGCATGTGCGCAGCATACTTGGGGCGTAAGCTGGGGTCGATGGCACAAAAAAAGGTCTGTTCCAACACCACGTCAAAGGCCATGTCTAGGTCAAAGAAGTTGCCTTCGATGAGGTGATCGGACGGGAAAGAGGGGACGCGCTGGGCCAGGTCTTGCAACGGCTCGGCAGAAAGGTCGACTACGTACACCTGTGTGTAGCCCGCCTCATGTAAGGCCTGTGCCTCATATCCGCGACCGGCACCCGGAATCAGGATACGGGCGTCTTTGGGCACCTGGCTCTCACAAAAAGCGATCAAAGGGATGGATGGGGCGTTCAGGTCCCAACCGGTGCGGCCCTCGCGGTACCGCGTGCTCCAGTACTGGGCGTCAAGCATAGGGGTCGTTTACCTGCTCAAACAAGGCCACCGCCTCGATGTGCGCAGTGTGGGGGAATTGGTCCACCAGGGTCATGCGCTTGAGCACGTAGCCCGCATCGCGCAGGGTAGACATGTCGCGGGCCTGGGTGGCCGGGTTGCAGGACACGTACACCAACCGCTCGGCTTGCAGGCGGATCACTTTGCGCAGGGTTTTGGGCGCGATGCCGCCGCGGGGCGGATCCAAAATCACGGTGTGCAATTTGCCTTGGTACTGTGGGTAATCGAGCAGGAAGCGGCCCACATCCGCAGCGTGGAATTCCACACCCTCGATGCCGTTGCGTTCTGCGTTGGCACGTGCATCTCGGATGGCACTTTCCACAATGTCCACGCCCACCACCGGACACCCGGTGTGACGCGCCACGAGTTGGCCGATGGTGCCGGTCCCGCAAAACAGGTCTAACACCACTTGCCCTTCAGGCAGTTCGGTACCCACGTAGTCGATGACGCGTTGGTAGAGCTTCTCGGCGCAACGGGGATTGGTTTGGAAGAAGCTGCTCATGGAGATCTCAAAGTCCAACCCGTTGAGGCGCTCCACGATTTGCGAAACGCCAAACACGTTGTGGATTTTGCCCGCACTGGGGTCTACCCGGTCGCCGGTTTCGTCGTTGATGGTGTGCATGATGCCCGCCAAACGGTCACCCAGCAGCGAGCGGCAATGCGCGATGAAGCCGTCCATGTCAAACTGGTCCAACCAGTGCGAGGAGGTCACAAAATTCATCAGCAACTCGCCGGTGTGGTAGCTCTTGCGCACCACCACATAGCGGAAGAACCCTTCGCGGCGCGGCGGGTGCCATGCGGGTAGTCCAGTTTTCTCCAGCCAAATGCGGATGTCCTTGAGCTTGTTCTCAAACTCCTGATCAAACAACCCGGAATCCGCATCCAAATTTTCCACTGCCCACCACGTACCGCGGTGCTTGAAGCCGAGTCCAAAGTCGTCGTGCTCTTGCTTCTCCTCCAAGTCAAACCGGATCACCGAGAAGGAGTACTCCATCTTGTTGCGGTAATGCCAGATCTCGGGAGACTCGATGTATTCCTCGAGCAAATCGTCGATGCGCTTTTCCCCGCCAATGCGGCGGTAGAGCTCCACGGCATTCTCGCGTTTGTAGGCGGTTTGCTCGGCGATGGGCAAACGCGCATACGGCGCACCGGGAATCTCCTGGTACGGCACGGTCACCTCTTCGGGCGCGCGGCGCAGGACTTCTTCCAATTTGGTTTCGGCATACCGGGCTTTGCGCTTCACCACACGGGCGCGCACCTTTTGGCCGGGCAGGGCGTTTTGCACAAACACGGTGTACTCACCGCGCTCGGTCGGAATCTTGGCGATTCCCTTGCCGCCGAAGGCCAATCCGGTGACCTCGACTTCGATTTGCTGGTTGCGTGAAAACATGGGCAGTTCGAGGCGGCAAATGTACGGCATCTCAAACCGTGTATCTTGCCCCCATGCTCAAGCGCATTGGCATGGCCGCCGGGCCGATTCTCTTTGGCGTGGGCCACCTCTTCCAACCCGAGGTGCTCACCCAGCCCCAATGGTACGTGGTCCTGGTGGCTGCATGGATGCTTTGCTGGTGGCTCACCGAAGCAGTGCCCATCGCGGTGGCAGCCCTGCTGCCCATCGTCCTGTTCCCCCTGGGAAACGTGCTCTCCATCAAAGAAGTCTGCGCCAGCTACGGGCACTATTTGGTCTTTCTGTTCCTGGGAGGATTCCTGCTCGCACTCGGCATTGAAAAGTGGCGCCTCCACAAACGCATCGCCCTGCACATCATCCGCGGCACCGGAGACGGCGCCAACCGCATCATCCTCGGCTTCATGCTGGCCTCGGCCTTCCTGAGCATGTGGATCAGCAACACGGCCACCACGGTCATGATGCTGCCCATCGCCACCTCGGTCATCGGCGTCCTGCTCGCCGACCGCCCGAACCTCGACCCCAAAAAGCAACGCCTCTTCGCCCTCACGCTCATGCTCGGCGTGGCCTACGCCGCCAACATCGGAGGCATCGCCACCCTGATCGGCACCCCGCCCAACATCGCCATGAAAGGCGCCATCGAAGAGAGCTACGACGTCACCATCTCGTTTGCCCACTGGATGGTCCTGGGCCTGCCCTTCGCCGCCGTTCTGCTTGTGCTCAGCTACCTGATCCTCACCCGCGTGGTGTACCGCAACCGCATCGGCCGCTTCGAAGGCGCCCGCGCGGTCATTCGCGACGAACTCAAAAAGCTCGGCAAAATGGAGGCCGGAGAACAACGCGTACTGGTCGTGTTCATCCTGGTGGCCGCCCTCTGGATGGGCCGCGGCCTGATCAACACCGGCCTGGAATCCCTCGGCGCCGGCGTCAAACTCTCCGACACCGCCATTGCCATCGCAGGCGGCATCCTGCTCTTTGTGGTGCCCGCGAACAAAGACACCAAATCCCTGCTCACCTGGGACGACACCCGCAACCTCCCCTGGGGCATCCTGCTCCTCTTCGGCGGAGGCCTCGCCCTGGCCGCCGCCTTCAAAACTTCCGGCCTGATAGACGTGGTTGCCACCGGCTTCCAAGCCTT
The DNA here is from genome assembly GCA_964221845.1 of Luminiphilus sp. Taxonomy (GTDB): domain Bacteria; phylum Bacteroidota; class Bacteroidia; order Flavobacteriales_D; family Sanyastnellaceae; genus CAXPZW01. The sequence continues at coordinate 84,768 of CAXPZW010000005.1, forward strand.
GGCCAGCCTCGATCAAATCTGGATCATTCTCATCCTGACCACCGCAGCCCTGTTCCTCACCGAACTCATGAGCAACCTGGCCTTGGTGCAGGTATTTGTACCCGTGGTTGCCTCCGTCGCCGTGGGCCTCGGCCACGCCCCCCTGGCCTTTGCCGTACCGGTAACCATGGCCGCCAGCTGCGCCTTCATGTTCCCCATGAGCACACCCCCCAACGCCATCGTCTTCGCCAGCGGCCACGTGCGTATTCCTCAAATGGCCCGCGCCGGAATCCTGCTCAACCTCCTGGCGATTGTACTGGTGGGAATTGTCAGCATGTATTTTTTAGAATCCTGGTTGGCCGGAACAGATCTAGTTCCCTAATTTTGCGACCCCATTTAATACCCGGAGAGGTGGCAGAGTGGTAATGCAGCAGCCTGCTAAGCTGTGACCGATTATTTTGGTCCCCGAGTTCGAATCTCGGTCTCTCCGCAAAGCAAAAGCCCAGACTTACGTCCGGGCTTTTTTCGTTGCGGTGAGCAGCGAGGTCTGCCGCGGGTCGAATCAGCACCCCGCCCACGTGCACCCCCGCTTTTGCTTTAAGCCCACTCCCTCCGGTCGTTCCGGTCTTTTTTCTTGTCCAGCTCTTCGCTCAAGAGTCGCTGCGCTTGGAAGGTGCAGTAGGTCAGAATTGTGGGCTTTGCCCTTATTCCTTGGGTAGAGGTTGTTTGAGCAGGATTATTTCATGATCCTGGGTGGGGGGGCCCAACACCAACAAAAAGAAGCCACATCGGCTGCCGCCGCTGCACGGCTTTTTTTGCGCCCAAACCTTCACTCAAGAATCGCTGCGCTTGGAGGGTGCAGTAGGTCAGAATTGTGGGCTTTGCCCTTATTCCTTGGGTAGAGGTTGTTTGAGCAGGATTATTTCATGATCCTGGGTGGGGGGGGGGCGGCCCAACACCAACAAAAAGAAGCCACATCGGCTGCCGCCGCTGCACGGCTTTTTTTGCGCCCAAACCTTCACTCAAGAATCGCTGCGCTCTGTTCTTGGCTCAGTTTTGGGCACAAAAAAAGCCGGCACATACGTGCTGGCTTCTTTTTGTTGGTGTTGTCGGGGCGGCAGGATTCGAACCTGCGACCTCCTGCTCCCAAAGCAGGCGCGATAACCGGGCTACGCTACGCCCCGTCCCTTAATTGGGGGTGCGAAGATAGCAAATTCTTGTTCTGGGCAAGAGGGGTGGGGTGAAAAAAATGGGATTGGGGTGTCGGTGGTCGGGTTATGGGTGCTGGTGGTCGGGATTTGGGGGTTGCTGGTCGAAGATTTGGGGCCGTTGGGATGTGCGGGGCGTACACCCTGTAGGACGTGCCTGACAAAAATTGGCAATAAGCCTGACGCAGAGCCGGGATGGGTGCACGCAACCCGGTATAGGTACTCCCGTAAAGGCTAAACGAGGGAAGCCGTTTCACAACGAGCGGCTCCTACCAAAACAAATCTTCTCATCCCATGGCAACACCACAGAACGCCCCAACTCTTGCTCCCGGCACCGCGCTTTCGCTGCAGTTTGTGCTGTTGCCGCACGCAGTTTACAACACCATGAAATTCCTGGCTCAAAAAATCGGTTTGCTGGCCTTGTTTGGCCTGCTGGCCGCGCCGCTGATGGCGCAAAACCGTGCCCTCGACTTCGACGGCTTCTTCTCACACGTAGTGGTCCCCCACGACGCCATGCTGGACCTTTCGGGAGCGTACACCATTGAGGTGCGGTTCCAGCAGGGATTTGGCGACAGCGATTACCGCACGTTGATTGACCACCGCAACACCGATACCAACGAGTCCAACTACACCCTGCAGGTGTATGACGGCACTGAGTGTACCGTATTCATGAACAACGGCACCAACCTCGGTTTCCTGTTCAACGACAACATGCAAGTGGGCTGGAACATGTTCTCCATTGTGATGGACGGCACCTCACTGACTTCCTACCTGAACGGCGCCACGGAAACCCAAGCCCTGACCGGCGACCCTTCGGCTGCGCTCTCGAGTGACATTTACATCGGGGCGAGTGCCAATGGCCTGGAGCTGTTTGACGGGTTGATCGATGAGATTCGCATTTGGGACCACGCGCGATGCGAGGAGCTGATTACCGCCTATGCCAACACCGAGTTGGCCGGCACCGAGCCTGGCCTGGTGGCCTGGTGGAACTTCAACCAAGGTACCGCCGACTATCAGAACCCTAGCGAAACGACCCTGAGCGACCGCAGTGGCAACGACCTGAACGGTACCCTGAACACCTTTGTACTCAATGGCGACGTATCCAACTGGCGCCAAGGCGATACCGGCTTGGATGCCGATCCCGACCTGTCGTGTGACGACGGCGACGGTGCTACCGTGAACGACGAGTACGACTCAGATTGTAACTGTGCCGGTCAAAAACGTGGCTGCACCAACACCGGTGCCTGCAACTACGACGCTGATGCGATTGTCAATGACGGTTCGTGCACTTACCCTGGTTGCAGTGACATTGCCGCTTGCAACTTTGACCCGACCGCCGGCTGTACGGACAACACCCGTTGTTCTTATGCAGGTGTGTGCGCAACCAACGACAACCCCGCCAACGCGGAAACTCCGACTCAAGCCGAACTCGGCACGTGCAACTTTGCAGCTGGCCGCATGGAAGGCACCGGCAACTCGGGTTCTACCGCAACGGTTGACGTGTGGTACGAGATCGCACCGGTATCTAAAGGCCTGCGCATCGAGACCCGCAGCACTGAATTTGACATCGCTCTGGAATTGTACGACGCCGACTTCAACTTGGTGGGCAGCAGCGATAAGATTGCGGGTGTAGGTTCTGAGATCCTCAACATCGGCGACCTCGAAATCGGCGACACCTACTACCTCGCCCTCGGCGGCAATGGAGCACTGGGTGCGGCTGCCTTTGAACTCTGTGTGCAGTACATCCCGGGTTCGGAGTGTGACAGTGGCTACGGTCCACACGAGTTCACCGGAACCTTCAAGGCGGACTTCGTAGGTGCCGACAAGTACAACTTCATCTTCACCAGCAACAGCTCGGGAGATGTGTACTCGACCGGAATGCAAACCAGCACCATCGCTCAAATCCGCAATGTCTCAGGCATGCAGCCGGGCTTTGAGTACACTGTAGAGATTCAGGCCCAGTACGAGTTGGGAGATGGTGACGGAGGAACCGACGTGATCACCGTAGGCGCTGCTGCTGCGTGTACGATGATGGTAGAAGCCCCAGACCCCAGCACTATGCGTGCGGCCGACAACTGCGCCAACCACGGTGCTCACAACTTTGGTGACTACATCCGCACCGACAGCTACCGCCCAGCGGTAGAGGATTGGATGTGGAAGTTCACCCGCATCGACCAACCCGAATTGCCCATCACCCACACCCGTGGCAGCAGCAACCGCCTGCTCCGCCTCTCAACGGTGGATGGTTTGGAGCCGGGTGCCCAGTACCACGTGAAGGTGCGCCCCATTTACGAAGTGTTCTACATGGATTTTGGTGACAAGGAGTGCCTCGAGCTCGTGGGTACCGCTCCAAGTGCACAGGAATTCTGGGAGGACGAATTGGACGCCGAGGACATCCTCGACCGCAACGGCTTTGAGCTGCCCGGCGACCGCATGAAAATTGAACTTTTCCCCAACCCGAATACCGACGGTCGCTTGTACCTGACCGCCACGGATGTGAAAGGCCAAAAAGCCGACATCACCATCCGTACCCTGACCGGCGAACGCGTGAAGCAACTCCGCGTGAACCCGGATGCAGGCCAACTCAACGTAGCGCTCAACATCGATGGACTCGCCCCCGGCGTGTACCTGGTGGACGTGCGCGACCAAACCCAGCGCGCCACCGAGAAATTGGTGGTCCGCTAGCCCTGCCCCGCTAACTTTAAACCAAAAGAGCCCCGCTTCGTGCGGGGTTTTTGGTGTTTTGAAGAATTTCTGAAGGGTTGATTCAAGAGATTCAAACATCAGGGCTTCGTATTTTTCAAAGAAAACACACCATGTACGCACTGCGCACCCTTCTTTCGACCACCTTACTTGCAACAGTCCTGAGCTTATCGGCCTACGGTCAATCAATCACTGTGAAGGACGGCAGTTACAACACCCGTCTCAGAATTGAGGGGGACATCATCAAAGACAATGGCTACAACATTGTCGGTCGCATAGATGGTGATCTGATCAAAGACGGCAGTTACAATGTCATAGCGCGTATTGAGGGCAATCTGATCAAGGACGGGAGCTACAACGTGATCGGCAGGTTGGACGGCGACGTGGTCAAAGATGGGAGCTACGCCATTGTGGGTCGCATTGATGGAAACACAATCAAGGACGGGAGCTACAACATCGTTGGACGCATCGACGGTGCTCCCCGGAGCAAACAGCTTGTTGCCATTTTGTATTTCTTGGTGTTGTAGCGTTTCGCCAGTGGCATTGGACATGCGTGGTTGGGTCAAGTTGAAGAGGACCTTTGGTGTTGATTGCATTCACCGTCAAGTGCTCTAGACATGGATGTAACGCATCTTTAAGTGGTGTTTGGGAATCGGTTCACAAGGCTTTTGCAAGAACGTGAGTACAACAAAAAACCCCGAGCAATTGCTCAGGGTTCTCATTCGTTTTAGCAGGATCACACTATCATGGACATGCAGTACCAAATGCCGCAAGTAATTCCAATAGATCAGAGGTCCCAATCGAATTGTCGTTATTCAAATCCATTGGACATGGATCCACTTCTGGGCAGATGACTGAAGCCACTCCAGCATCGAAGGCATCTTGATTATCTAGGGTAATATCTACCGAAGCCACTCCTGCCGCAAAGGCTTCGTCGTAAACTTCTTGGTTATCAGATGTGATGTCACAAAACACGCATGACCCATCGTCTGAACAAGCTGTAAAGTCGTAATTAGATGCTGCAGGATCAGTGCATCCACTAGTTCCATTGCCTCCACATACATAGCAGTCATCTAATATTATGAGAGGATTGACTTGTGGCAAGCAACCAGTATAAGTTCCCCAGCAATTATAAAAGTTCCCATTGTTGTTGACCCAACCACCATTAGTCACTGTGATGGTACCACCAGTTTGGTTATAAAAGTTCCAATGGTTTTGGACCTTACCAAAGTTGTTGATGGACGAGTGATTGTAGATGGTACCGTTGGTCCAGATGGTCCCGCTGTTGTCGATGGTCCCACCGATGTAGTTGTTGATAGTCGCGCCTGCGAAGACCGTTAGCTCTGTCTCATTTATTTGCCCAAGAACTTCGGTGATGTTGATGGTCCCACCGTTGTTGTTGTTGATAGTCGAGCCATTAATATTCCAGAAGTACCATCCGATATTGATGGTCCCGTAGTTTTCGATTGTCCCGTAGTTGGTGATGAACCCGTAGCCTATGTACGTGTGTTCAATGGTCCCAAAGTTATTTACGTCAAAATCAAAATCCACGTCTGATTCTATAGAAACAGTCAGTCCATTGGGAATGGTGGCATCATTGCCTGGGGCAGGAAGCCCATTGTCCCAGTTGCCAGCATCAGCCCAATCGGTACTATTGGCACCAGTAAAGGTGGTTTGAGAGAAAGTAGTAGTTGAAAATAAGCAGCATGCTGCCAGGGAGATGAGAGCAATGAGGTTCTTCATGATCTTGGTTATGGATTCTTGTGAAGATAGAGACTTTATTCTGGTGTGCAGTCAAGGCGCAATTACTCTACCTCCAGGCGCACAGCATCGGTTTCTGTTTGAGCGCTTAAATAGGTGGGGATGTAGATAGTCCCACAGCGATAGTTCTGCACAAGAAAAACCCCGAGCAATTACACAGGGTTCTCATTAGTTCTGTTAGTGTATAATTACCCAGGACAGACTGTTCCAAAAGCCCCGAGTAATTCCAGAAGGTCAGACGTCCCAATACCACCGTCATCATTGAGGTCAAAGGGGCAAGGATCTACTTCTTGGCCAGTCTCAAACTCACAAGAACCGTCATCCAGAGTTGCAGTGCTGTCGTAATTCAAGGCCGATGGCACAGTGCAACCAGCACATGTAACATATTCGCAACTGCCGTCATCAATAGATGCGCTTGGATTATAGTTGCAGGCCATTTGGCCCGTACATCCACGACAGGTCAAAAATTCACAGCTCCCATTGTCACACGAAGCGCTGGCATCATAATTACACGCGGAAATGTGTGTACACCCAGGTGCAAGACAAGAGCCATCATCACACACTGCAGTAGCATTATAGTTGCAAGCCGTTGGATCCGTGCACCCATCAGGAAGAATACATGTTCCATCATCACAAACTGCAGTAGCATCATAATTGCAAGCCGTTGAATCCGTGCAGCCGTCGGGAAGAATACATGATCCATCATCGCACGCTGCAGTAGCATCGTAATTGCAAGCCGTTGAATCCGTGCAGCCATCGGGAAGAATACAAGTCCCATCGTCAATTGAGGCAAATAGGTTGTAGTTGCACGCCGAAATATTCGTGCACCCGTCATCGGAAACTGGTAAAATGATAAAGGTCATTTCTGTATTCAATATCAATCCCGTAATGGCGCCTGAAATGATCGAACCAACATAACCGTACTCATCACTATACTGGATCTGATCATTGAACAGACAAAGCGAGTATTCAAAAGAGTAAATGAGTTCCGTTGGGCTGTATCCCCACATTCCGAAACCATTATCAAAGAAGGTCACCCAATATTCCGAGCAAATTCCATTCGGACAATTTTCAGATTGCTCCGTGTTGTAAAAAATATCTCCGTACGGAAATCCGGATCCATCGAAATAAGCACTGCATGATCCGTCATCAACAACGACACCGTCTTGGTCTTGGTAATTGCACGCTGTAGGATCAGTACATCCACAAACCTCGTCTACGGATCCATCCATATTATTGTCCAAACCATCACATATTTCCCCATTAGAACCGCAATTCAACTCTTCTAATACATTGCCCACTAATGATCCATTGCCACTGTAATTACCCCCACAGTTCAATATTAAACCTTCATTGTTGATGACACCTTCATTAATGAGGTTATTGTCCCCGGTGACTATAGAACTGCTGTTATCAATGGTCAACATATTATCAATTGTCCCATTATTCTGTACCAACGTTCTTACACTTATGTACCCATTGTTTGTGATAGATCCGTTGTTAACTAACCCCGTTTTACCTGCAGAAATGTATCCTTCGTTAACGATTACACCATTATTTATGATTTCACCAGGACACTGACATAAGTATTCGGTAAACGTGATAGATTCACATACCCATATGTCTCCAAAATTTGTGATTGTTCCTTCGTTCAAAAAGCCTAGACACTCATAAATATCACCGTAATTGAATACAACGTTGTTATTCGTGAAAGTTTCAAGGTGAGTTAACTCGCCATAAATAATTAACGTACCATCGTTTACTACCCCGGTGCCAGTAAAAGTTCCCGTCATGCATTCATCACCCGCTTCGGGATATAAAAAGCCTCCGTTAATCTGACATGTGCCGTAGTTATGAATGAAAGTGCCAGCAGTAGGATGTATCATTGCATTGAGTTCAAAATACCCATAATTCGCTATGTAAACTCCTTCAATGTCAGCACCACAAATAACAGTCATTCCTTCAGGAATGGTAGCATTATTGACTGAAGAAGGCAACCCATTATCCCAATTGCCAGCATCAGCCCAATCGTTGCTGATGGCACCCGTAAAAGTGGTTTGAGAAAAAGTAGCAGTTGAAAATAAGCAGCATGCTGCCAGGGAGATGAGAGCAATGAGGTTCTTCATGATCTTGGTTTTGGATTCTTGTAAAGATAGAGGCTTTATTCTGGTGTGCAGTCAACGCGCAATTACTCTACCTCCAGGCGCACAGCATCGGTTTCTGTTTGAGCGCTTATATAGGTGGGGATGTAGATAGTCCCGCAGCGATAGTTCTGCGCAAGAAAAACCCCGAGCAATTGCTCAGGGTTCTCATTCGTTTTAGCAGGATCACACTATCATGGACATGCAGTACCAAATGCCGCAAGTAATTCCAATAGATCAGAGGTCCCAATCGAATTGTCGTT
>CAXPZW010000006.1:0-75296 GCA_964221845.1 Luminiphilus sp.
TTTTTCCGGATCTGCAGCAGGGCAAAGGGTCATGAGCGACATCATCTTCGAAAGGTGCAGGTTCCAAGGAACTACTTATTGGCATTGGTACGACGGTCTGTCAGACATCACGATGCGCAATTGCTACTTCAATGGGACGACTATCGCCGCCAACCAAGCAGGTAATGTCGGAACGTTGAGTAATTGTTTGATTACTAACTGTGTCTTCGATAACTGCTTGTTGAGGAGTTTATCGTATAACAGCACTACGTATGATTACGACGGCAACTTGGTGTTGCGCAACAATCTCTTTTTGAACCGAACGTCGAACAACTTCCTTAGTCTGATCGAAATCGTGTTGGAGAATAATATCTTCTATAAAAGCGAGCCCACAGGCTTAAGCTTGTCAACCTTCAACAACAACCTCACCTACCTCTGCAACAACAACACCATCCCTTACGGGGACAACTTGGGCAGCGGCAACATCGAGGCCACAGACCCCGAATTCATCAACTACCCTGCACTGGGTGGCGCGCACAGCTGGTCGTACGACTACGGCTTGGAAGCCACCTCACCTGCAGCAGGCACCGGCACCAACGGCACCGACATTGGCCTCACCGGCGGCAATGCCCCTGTGAACCAACTGCCGATTTACGCCAAGATTCCTGGTGTGACCCTGTTGGACATTCCTGTGTCGTCTGTACCCGTTGGCGGCACCCTGCAAATTCAAATCGAGGCCGAGAGCCGCGACTAACCCCTATTTGACCCGCTGCACACCTCGAATCGCATGCGTCGAATGACCTCCTTGATACGTGTATTGGTATTGGCCTTGGTGTTGGCCCCGGCATTTGCTGTGGCCCAAACCTTGGTACAAGCCGAATACTTCCTGGACGCTGATCCCGGCCCCGGCAACGGTATGGCCATCAGCATCACCCCGGGAAGCCCCGTATTGTTGGATGAGTTTGTTGGCGTGAGCGGTTTGGAAGCGGGCTACCACACCTTTAGCATCCGCTTCAAGGACAGCAACGGCGCATGGGGAATCACCGGAGCGACACCCTTCTTTGTCAATCCGAACGAAGTCGTGACTCCCCCGCTTCCCCTCACCCTCCCACTCACCCAGGCCGAGTACTTCATCGATGCCGATCCGGGTATAGGGCAAGGGACGCCGTTCTATGTCCCTGCAGGATTCACCACCGCCACGTCCTTTTCGGTCCCCACCGATGGTTTGGACCTTGGTGAACACCTGCTCGGTGTACGCCTTCAAGACAACGGCGGCAATTGGGGCATTGCTTCCTTTGGCGCTTTTGAGGTGCTCAACGATGCGGGCACAGCGCCTTTTGCAGCATTTACGTTTGACCCAGATCCTCAAGCTGGCGTACCCATTACACTGACCAGCACAACCGTGGGCGCCGAACCCGGAGCTTCCTTCTTTTGGGATACCAATCTCGACGGGGTGGTAGACCTGACCGGAACCACGCCTTCAGTCACCTTTGCGGATCCCGGTTGCTACCCGGTACAACTCTGGGTTGAAAATCCACTGCCCTTGCTGGCAAGTTCAGCCACCCTGGGATACACCTTTAGCGGTGCCAGCTTGGCGCCCACCGTAGGCACTGGCCCCACACTCAGCCCTACCGACGCGGCCCTGCCCACACCGGGCCACTTAGGCGTTCCGGAATCGGGATTTGAGTTGGGAGATGGGCGCTTGCAAGCGGGCGGATTGGGGCAAAACCTGGACGCCTTCTCGGTGAGCCTGTGGTTCAAGGGAAGCCAACTGGACCATGCCTTTCGCCTGCTAGACAATGCTGGCAACGTGCAAGCCGCTGTGGGAGACAACGTGATTTCGGTCAACGGATATCAGGTCTCTCCGATTTTTTGTGGCGAATGCAACAATGTGGAGGACGGCAATTGGCACCACTTGGTGGTGACTGCCAACATGGGCGGTGAACTGCGCGTTTACGTCGATGCCGTCTTGGCCGACTCAAACATCTTGCCTTCAGAGGATCCATTGGCCATGGACAGCTTGGTCATCGGAGGACTTGACGATCTCAACCCTACGCAAGGACAGGTGGATGAATTCCTGCTGTTTGGCAGCGTTCTGAGTGCAACTCAGGTCTCCCAACTCTACGAAGAAGTGTACGCGAGCAGCGCCATCCAGACCATTTGCGTGGGACCGGACGACGCGCTGGTTGTGGCCGCCGACGGCCCCCTGTCGTTTTGCGAAGGTGAGCAAGTGACCTTGACCGCTCCCGCAGGCTCAGACTACACGTGGAGCACGGGAGAAACGTCTGCATCTATCACTGTGTCTACCCCCGGTTGGTACAGCTGCGTCTACACCACTGCAGGCGGGCAAATCGTGAGCACAACACCGGTAGAAGTCGTGGTGTGGCCTTCACCTGAAATTTTCGTGCTCACCGCGAACGCCACCAATGGCAACGCCAACGGGTCGGCGCAAGTACAAATTGCCAACGCACCTGCGAGCGATTGGAGCATCCTTTGGTCCACCTCAAGCACCGCAAATACCGTGACCAGTTTGGTCGCAGGCACCTACTCAGTGACTGTGACCGATGGCACGTGTAGCGCCACTGCAGATGCCATCATCGCAAACGAAAGCACCTCCGGCGGCTTCTTGGCTGCAGAATACTTCTTTGATGACGACCCCGGCCCGGGCAACGGATTCAGCTTCCCTGTGCCTGAAACAGGGGACATCTCGGCGTTTGCTTCCATCCCTACCACAGGACTGGACCCTGGCCAACACTTGCTTTCTGTGCGTATTCAAGAGGCCACCGGTGAATGGTCGATCACCCGCACCCAGCCGTTCTATTTGAACGACTCCCCCACTCCGCCACCACCCGCGGATCCCAACGAAATTGTTGCCCTGGAGTACTTCATTGATGATGATCCCGGCCCTGGAAACGGTACAGCTATCCCAGTCACCGCATCGGGAGCCACCGTTGCTGAGATGGCCAGCGTAGATGTTACGGGTCTGAGCTCAGGTGCACACACGCTTTCGGTACGTGCGCGCCATGCCGATGGCAGCTGGGGCATCACCGGAACTGCGCTGTTCTCAATTGAATTTGTCTTCCCGGACAACCTGCCAGATGTGGACATCCCCATCGTAGAGGCCGAATACTTCTGGGATGCCGACCCCGGCATTGGCAACGGCACCGCACTTCCTTGGACGCCGGGCACCAACCAGAGCGTTGACGCATCGGTGTCCACCTCTGGACTTGCCGAAGGCTTCCACTTGCTTTCGGTCCGTGTGAAAGACGTGGCGGGCCACTGGTCCATCAGCCGCACCGCAGAAATTGAAATCACCACGCCGACCTGCCAGGTTCCGGTGCCGAGCTTCACTGCAAGCACCGGCGACGCAGGTACGTCCATCACCTTGACCTCCACTTCATCCAACGTGGACCCTACCGCAACGTACGCGTGGGACTTTGACAACGACGGCACAACCGATGCCAGCGGAGCAAGCGTTGCAAACACCTTTGCTTCTGCCGGGAGCTACCCGGTGACCTTGTCTGTAGTCAACCCTGAAGGTTGCACCGAACAGGTGGTGCAATACGTAGAAGTAGGGCCCTACCTTTCTACCGACATCACCGCTGATGGCCCGCTTGTGTTCTGCTCTGACGAGCAAGTGGTGCTCACCGCACCTGCAGGTTCAAACTACCTGTGGAACACCCTGGAAACCACCCCAAGCATCACCGTGCAAACAGGTGGCAGCTATGCTGTAACCTACACCGACGCCAACGGCAACCCTGCCGCATCTACCCCTTTGAACATTACGGTGTACACCTCCCCTGCCATCACCTTAGATGTGATCGACGCCACAGGAGGCAACGCCAACGGAAGCGTGTATGCTCAAGTACCGGGTTACGGTTGGGAATACCTCTGGTCCACCACCGACACTACACCCATCCTGGCTGAACAAAGCGCTGGCAGTTACTCAGTGACCGTGAGTGATGCGTTCTGTTCTGCGACAGCTGTGGCTGTGATTGGCGATGAGCCTGCCCCTGCCGCTGGCATCTTCCGTACCGAATACTTCTTTGACGAAGACCCAGGTCCAGGTAACGGCTTGCCATTGGAGGTGCCTGAGGGCTCACCCATTGCAGGCTACGCGGACGTACCCACCACCGGACTCGACGCCGGATATCACATCCTCAGCGTGCGCTCGCAAGACGCAGACGGCCAGTGGGGCATTACCCGCAGCATTCCAGTCTACCTCAACGACGGCAACGAAGACGGACAAAGCACCCCAGCGGCCAACCTGGCTCAAGCCGAGTACTTCATTGATGAAGATCCCGGCCCTGGTAATGGTGTGCCCATCTCCGTCCCTACTGAAGACACCAGCCTGAGCCTCTCGGCCAGCATTGATGTGAGTGCCTTGGAAACCGGCACCCACTCGTTGTCGGTGCGTATCCGCGACGAATTTGGCGCATGGGGCATCACCCGTACTGCCAACTTCTTTATCTCCGACGAAGGGCCAGACCCACTGCCAGATTACATCGCGCCCATCGTGGCTGCGGAGTACTTCATCGGCGACACCGATCCCGGGCCGGGCAACGGACAGCCACTTCCGGTACCGACCAGTACTGACCTTTCGACCGTTTCCACGGTAGACGTTTCGGGATTGGACCCCGGCACCTACCGTCTTTCGGTACGTACCTTGGATGTAACCGGCCGCTGGTCCATCACACGCGCTGCGCTCTTCGACGTGGAACCCGAAGCATGCCCTGTACCACAGGTGGACTTCTTAGCCACCCTCAGCGCTCCGGGTTCGGCGAGCAGCTTTGTAAGCACCAGCACCAACGTGCTGCCCACTGCCACATACGCCTGGGACTTCAACGGAGACGGCATCACCGATGCCACAGGCAGCTCTGCCAACTACACCTTCACCGAAGCTGCATCGTACGCGGTAACTTTGACGGTGTCCAACGGCGATGCGCTTTGTACCTCAGGCTATACCCAGGTGGTAAACGTGGGCACTCCTGAATTGACCATCTCAGCCTCGGGCCCGCTCACCTTCTGCGCGGATGCCGGATTGACGCTGACTGCACCTTCCGCAGTGGCCTACTTGTGGAACACAGGCGAGGAGACGGCCTCCATTTCTCCCACCTCAACAGGAGAATACCAATGCGCCCTCACCTTGGCCAGTGGCAACACCGTGTCCACCGAAGTGGTCAGCGTGGTTGTGCACCCTGTTCCTGCCATTGACCTGGCGGTTTACGACGCCACCAATGGCGAAGCCACGGGCAGCGTTTTGGCGATTGCCACCGGCGGCAGTACCACGGCGTACACCTATGATTGGAGCACTGGAGAAACCACACCGGCCATTGCTGCATTGCCAGCGGGCATCTATTCGGTGACCGTCAGTGATGGCATTTGCTCCACCGATGCCTTGGCTACAGTGCAAGACCTGACGGTTTCTGCACCACCCACCTTGGTGGTGGAAGCCGAGTACTTCTTTGACAGCCCTGACCCAGGACCAGGCAACGGTTTGCCTTTGGTCTTGCCAGTCAACTCACCCACCGGTGCGTTGGCCAACGTTCCTACCTCAGGACTCGACGCGGGCTACCACATCTTGAGTGTACGTACGCGTGATTCCAACGGCGCTTGGGGCATCACCCGTTCGTTGCCGGTGTACCTCAGCCCTACCGAAGAAACACCGACGCCAGATCCCCTAGCACCCATCGTAGCTGCAGAGTACTTCTTTGACGACAACGATCCGGGACCAGGCAACGGCTTCCCATTGACCATCGACACCCCAGGTACCCAAGTGGTGCAGACCGCAAACATCGATGTGTCCCCAGCGGGCCCAGGAGAGCACTTGCTCTCGGTGCGTGTGCTGGACAACACTGGCCACTGGAGCATTACTCAAACCGAAACATTCAACGCGTGCAACCCGCCAAGCGCACCAGCGCTCATCAGCCCAACGCTGATCTCGCTCTGCGAAGGGGATGCAGCCTCGCTTGAAGTGTTCGACGGCGGACTCACCTACCTGTGGACCGGGCCCGACGGCAGCACCTTTACCGGGCCGTCATGGTCACTCACTGGACTGACCGCCGCACAATCGGGCATGTATCAAGTGGTGGCCGAAGGGGACCCTGGTTGCACCAGTGCACCTGCAAGCATCCAAGTGGTGATTGACACCTTGCCCGCGCAATCCTCGCCTATTAGCGGTCCGTCTGTGCTGTGCCCAGACACCGAAAATGGCGTCTTCTTCCTCGAACCGGTTCCCAATGCAACGGGCTACAACTGGACCCTGCCTGCCGGCGCAGTCATCCTTGCGGGCAACAACAGCAACAACATTTCGGTATCGTTTGCCGGGGTGACCGTTGACTTCTTCCAACTCTTTGTGGAGTCGGTGAACGACTGTGGCAGCGTCCTTTCCAATGCCTTCGTCGTAAACTTCAACTGCTCCATTGACGACGCGGATTCCGACGGCATTCCGGACGCCGTCGACAACTGCGTGGACACCCCCAACCCAGACCAAGACGACGGCGACGGAGATGGCGTGGGCGATGCGTGTGACACCTGTCCAACCGTAGCCAACCCCGACCAGTCCATACCTGTGTGGTACGCCGACACCGACAACGACGGCTTTGGTGACGTGAACGTGACGGTCACCAGCTGCACCCAACCGGCAGGATTCGTAGCCGACAACACCGATTGCGACGACACCCTCGACACGGTATTCCCTGGCGCACCCGGCACTGCAGAAGACATCGACAACAACTGCAACGGCACCATCGAATTCTCGGAGATCTTCTGCCCGTATGATCTGGATGGTGACGGCTTCATCAGCACCACCGACCTGCTCCAACTGCTGGGCAGCTTTGGCTGCTCTTCTGAATGCGGATTCGAAGACTTGAATCAAGACGGCAGCGTAGGCACCAGCGATCTGCTGTTGCTCTTGGGCTCCTTCGGCACCTCGTGTGAGTAATCCATCTCCTGTTGCTGGACTATGTTGTGCATCGGAATTCCGATTTTCACCCCGTGCAACCCCGGTCCTTCGAACCCATATCCATCCCTGCTGCCGGCGCCACCTTTGAAGGCGTCATTGCTCCTGCCATGCTGCAGGAAGGAAGAGAGGTGATTCTGGCCTTTCACGGTTATGGGCGTCCGCCGGAGGACTTCGCACTCTTCTTGCCCTTGCTGAAACCCCACCAAGAACTGGTGGCGCTGGGGTTGTTTGGACACGGTACAAGCCAACTACCAAGCGCTACCTACCCGTTCATGCGCCCCATTGCAGTGCCTGACTTCAAGGTGTGGATGGAGGCCCTTATGGACACACTGAATGCGCCCCAAGTGCACCTGCTGACCTACAGCATGGGCGGACGCATTGCGCTCAAGACCGCCGAGCTATTGCCCCACCGCGTGGCCAAAATGAGACTGACTGCGCCCGATGGTTTTCGTCAACCTTGGATATACAATCCACTCTACGGCACTGCACTAGGCCGTTGGTTTTACCAAACCACCATCGACCATCCCGGCTGGATCTTTGGCCTCACCCGACTGCTCGCCCAACTCCGCTTGTTGCACCCGAAAACCGAGAAATTTGTAGAGGTCCATTTTGGCACCCGCGAGAAACGCGTCCTGTTGCGAGACGTGTGGTCACGCTACCGCACCATCACACCAGACCTCGTACGCATCGCCCATTTGATCAACCACCAAGACTTGGACATCCAGCTCGTATTTGGGACGCGGGATTCGGTGATTCCCGTCAAGCTAGGCAACCGATTCCAAAAGCGGTTGAACCGGCCTGTTCTACATACCATCGACAACGGGCACCAACTGCTGAACCCGCAATTGCTCCACTTGTTTGAGCGCGAGCAGTTGTGGTTCTGACCCGCAGCCGGTTGCTTACTTTTGTGTCATGGCTGTTTACCCCACTTTGGTCCAGCACCACCAACAAGGCCACAAGGCCCTCGCCGTGCTGCTCGACCCCGACAAACTGGACGACACCGCCCTGGAACGCATCGTGCGTTTTGTGGAGGAATGTCCGGTGGACTACTTGCTGGTGGGCGGCAGTCTGATGACCACCGAACGGCTCGATGCTGTGGTACGCTATGCCAAAGCGCACAGTTCCAAACCGGTGGTACTCTTCCCAGGAAGCGTAAACCAGGTGCACGGCGAGGCCGATGCGCTGCTGCTGCTTTCGGTCATCAGCGGCCGCAACCCTGAATTGCTCATTGGCCAGCACGTGGTGGCCGCCCCGCGCATCAAGGCGCTGGGATTGGAGACCGTATCCACAGGCTATATGCTCGTGGACTCCGGACGCACCACCACTGCACTCTACATGAGCCAAACCCTCCCCATTCCGGCGCACAAGCCTGAAATCGCCGCAGCCACCGCGCTGGCGGGCGAAATGCTGGGCATGCAGGCCATGTATTTGGACGGCGGATCAGGTGCGCTAGAACCTGTACCTGAAGCCATGATTCGCGCCGTTCGAAAGGCGGTGAATGTGCCGGTGATTGTGGGTGGAGGCATCCGCAGTGAAGCCGCCGCACAAGCCGCTTGGGATGCAGGCGCCGATGTGGTGGTGGTAGGCACCGCGTTTGAGGAAGATCCTTCGTTGCTGTTCGACATTGCAGCAGCCTCCAGAAACCGCTGACCCCCGCACGCCAATGCGCCGGGGGCCAGAGTTCCAATGTGCGTTTTCGGTCTAGAACCCGATGGTCAAGCCCACGGTGTAATTGCGTCCGGCTTGCGGGTAGTAGAAGTTCTCTACGATACGGTCTCCGAAGATGTAATCGTAGGTGTACCCGTTGTTGCTGTAATCCAGGTCCAAGATGTTGTGGACCCAAGCGTTCAGCTCTAGCTGCTTGAATACGCGATTCTTCAGGCGGTAGGTCGCGCGCAGGTCGTTCACCAAGAAGGCGTCGATGGTGCGGTTGGCGTCCTCGGTGTTGTTGAGGTACTGCTCGCCCACGTACTTGGTTTGCCACGCCACTTCCACCTCGCGGTTGGTGTTGCGCAGTGCCAGGAAGGTCAGCACCGATGCTGCCGTCACGTTCGGTGAGAAGGCAATCTGGGTGTTGCTGTGCTGGATTTCTACGATCTCAAATCCGTTGGTGTAATCGGCCATGAACTCGGTGTGCTCGGTGATGTAGTTCTGCGAGAAGGTCGCAGTCGCCCACCAGTTAAGACGCTTGAGTACGTTCCAACTCAACTCCAGCTCAATCCCTTGACGGAAGCTCTCATCCACGTTCTCACGGATGGCACCGCCCACGTCGTTCAACGCGCCGGTGAGTACCAATTGGTCCTTGTACTTCATGTAGTACAGGTTGGCGCCGAAGTAGTACTTGTCTGCGTTGCGCTGGTAACCGATCTCGATGTCTTGCAGGTTTTCAGGCTTGGGCATTTGGCCCGATGGAGCGTCGATGTAGTCGCCGCGTACCGGCTCACGGTTGGCCACGGCGTAGCTACCATACACCTTGTCTTGGCGGCTCATGTACCAAGTCAAACCGGCCTTGGGGTTGAAGAAGCTGAGGTTGTCTTCGATGTCGTAGGCGCGCAGGTCGTTGTCGGTACCTGAGGTGACGTAGTCAACGGCACGCTGCTGGAGGTCTACGTAAGCACTCAACACATCGGTGATGCGGTAGATGGACTTCAGGTAGATGTTGAAGTCGGTTTTGAGGCCATTGCCCAGGTAGTAAATGTCATCTTTCGAGGTGCCGTTGGGGTGCTCCATCCAGGTGAGCTCGCCAAAATGGTCGCCGTCATAACGGTTCCAACCACCGCCAAGCACGGTGTTTAAACGGTTGCGGTTGTAAGTCAGCCCCCAAACTGCACCGTAGAAGTCGTTCTCCAGCCAGCGGCGACGGATCACGTCGGTTTCTGAGATCTGTGCAGACACTTCCAACAACGTATTGCCCTCGCCGTCTAAAATTGGATTATCATCTTCATCAGTTACCACCGATTGGCTGATTTCTACCTGGCCATTGCCTTCGTAATAGCCGATGTACTCGTAGTTGATGGGGTTGCCTTCGCCGTCGGTGCCATCGCTCCAGATGGTCTGCGCGTCAAACACGATGGGCGACAGGCCGTAATCCGAGAAATCATCCCCTTGACGGAACTGCTCAAAAAATCCGCGGCCGTACGTGTAGTGGCCCGACACATCCAAACGCAAGTAGCTGCCCAAACGCTGGGAGAAGTGCAGCTGGTAGTGGTCTTGGTTGTAGTTGTCCACCTCGTTTTCGTACTCGTAGTAGTTGTAGGTACGTCCGCTGTTCAGCAGGTTCTCGGTTTGCGCTTCGGTCAGGCTGTTGTATGCGGCGTGCAGCAGCATGGCATCGCGGTCGTTCTCGATGCGCGATTGCGGGGTGCCCCACCAGCTTTGGTAGGTGCGTTCACGGCCACCAAAGACCACGCCCGCAATCTTGGTGCGTCCGTTGTCCCAGGTGCCGGCCATGTAGTAGCTCTTGAGGTCCGAGGTGGCGCGGTCGATGTACCCGTCGCTGGTGATTTGCGATAGGCGGGCTTCCAAACTGAAGTTGTTGAACAGACCGGTAGAAGCCTGCACCGTGTGCTTGAAGGTGTTGAACGACCCCACCGCATTGCTGATGGTGGCCGACGGAGTGCGAGACTTGCCAAGGGTATTGACCTTAACCGTACCGCCAAAGGCACCTGCACCGTTGGTAGAAGTGCCCACACCGCGTTGGATCTGGATGGCATCTGCGCTGGAAGCGAGGTCCGGCGTATTTACCCAAAACACGCCTTGCGACTCTGAATCATTCAAGGGGATGCCGTTGATGGTGACGTTGATGCGGGTCGCGTCCGAACCGCGGATACGCAGTCCTGTGTAGCCCACGCCGTTACCGGCATCGCTGGTGGTCACCAACGAAGGTGTGAAACGCAACAACTGTGGCAAGTCTTGCCCGTTGTTGAGGCGTTGGATGTCCTTGGGAGTGACGTTCCAAAATGCGATGGGCGTGCGTTCGGTGGCCATGGTAGTCACCACGGCTGCAGCCGGAATGGCCTGCACCGACTCCAAACCGATGGTGCGCGAGGCCAGCGGATCGATCTGCTGGATTTGCAAATCATCCACCACTGCCGATCCTGTCAAGGCAAAGTCTACTGTCACGTTTTGACCTGCAACGGCCACCTCCTGGCGCATCTCTGCGTAGCCCAAAGAGCTCGCTACAAGGGTGTAGATGCCTGATGGCAGCCCTTCAAACACGTACTTGCCCTCGGCGTTTGCTTGTAGGCCCGCGTTGGTCTCTTGGATCAGGATGTTAGCAAAAGAAATGGCTTCTCCGGTGGCCTTGTCGCTGACCGTTCCGGAAACGTTGTACTGCGCTGCCAGTGGCAAAGCCAACAGGGTGAGCAGCGCTCCAATGAATACAGATTTCATCTAAAAAATTGATTGTTAATTGCCAGGTGCACCCAGGGTTGGCGCACCTTTCATTAACCACTTCGCTCCCTTCCCAGGATGATCTGGGCAGGTTCAAAGGGTGTCATCTCAGCCGTTGGCAAACGTTTTTACCTCAGGCACCCCTGGATTTCGGGTCAAAATTAAACTTTCCCCCATGGGGCAGGCCTATTTTTGTTTGAACTAGAGATGCAGAGCCCCCAACTTTTCCACATGCTTCGCGCTGCCATTGCAGGTGCTGAAGCCATCCGCCAAACGCGCAAAGACGGCTTCAACGTCAAACGCAAAGACGACAACAGCCCGGTCACCGATGCCGATTATGCCGCCGACCGCGCCATCCGCGAAGCCCTCGCTCCCACCGGACTGCCCATCCTCAGTGAAGAGGTAGAAGTCTCCCGATCTGAACGCCAGTCGTGGCCAGCCTTTTGGTGCGTAGACCCCTTGGACGGCACCCGCGAGTTTGCCGCCGGCCGCGACGAATTTGCCGTGTGCATTGCCCGCATCGACGGACAAACCCCTACCGAAGGGGCCATTGCGTTGCCCGCCACGCGCATGTTGTTCTTCACCCGCAACGGTAAATCTTGGCGGGTCAAGTGGTCGCGGCAAGCCGAGTTGGAAGACCTCATCATCGAGGCGGATTTGATGCCCGGCCCGGACTTTACCCAGCCCTCGGTGGCCACGGTTTCGCGGGCGTACATGGATGCGAATACGGCTGCATACCTGGACCAACTGCGCGATGAACAACCCAACCTGAAGGTGCTGCCCAGCGGATCGGCATTGAAGTTTTGCAAGCTGATGGAAGGCAAAGCGCACATCTACCCGCGCTTTGCGCCATGCATGGAATGGGACACCGCCGCCGGCCACGCGTTGATGCACGGCATTGGCATGGAAATTTTTTCTTCAGGCGGACGTCCGCTGACCTACAACAAGGACAGCCTCTACAACCCCGATTTCATCGTACGTCAACGATATCCTTCTTCTTGGTGATACATCGCCACGTACGAATCGTAGCGGTGCGAGGCCATGTAACCTTGGTCGAGTGCATCCTGCACAGCGCAACCCGGTTCATTCAGGTGGCGGCAGTTGTGGAACTTGCACTCGGGCAGCAACTCAAACATTTCAGGGAAGTAGTGGTGAAGCTCTTCCTGCTCAATGTTGATGATCCCAAACCCTTTGATGCCCGGGGTATCGATGATGAAACCGCCGTTTTCCAGCGGGTGCATTTCGGCAAAAGTGGTGGTGTGTTTGCCTTTCTCGTGGGTCTCGCTGACCTCAGCGGTACGGATGTTTAGGCCAGGCTCCATGGCGTTGATCAAGGTGCTTTTACCCACCCCGCTGTGCCCGCCAAACATGGCCGTGTTGCCCGCGATGCGTGCGTGCACGGCCTCCACCCCTTCACCCGTGGCGGCACACGTATCTAAGCACTCGTAGCCGATATCGGTGTAGACCGCGGTCAGGTATTCATGGAAAGCTGTTTCATCTTCACCGTAGAGGTCGGTTTTGTTGAAGACCAGCACGGTATTGACCCCGTAGGCTTCAGCCGTCACCAAAAAGCGGTCGATGAAACCGGTGCTTGTAGCCGGCTTGGTGAGGGTCACCACCAAAAAGGCCACATCGATGTTGCTGGCCACCACATGCGCCTCGTGGCTGAGGTTCACGCTTTTGCGGATGATGGCATTTGTGCGATCATGGATGTGGGAGATGACCCCGCGCTGGTGATCGTCGCCTTCTTCAGGTTCGAAGTCCACGCGATCGCCCACCGCAATCGGGTTGGTGGTGCGCAGGCCCTTGAGGCGCATCTTGCCCCGAATGCGGCATTCCCAAGCCTCGCCGGATTCCTCCAGCACCTGGTACCACTTGCCCGTAGACTTGATGACGCGTCCGGTTCGCATGCGGCGAAATTAGCGATTGCACCGGGCACTGCACCGCAAACGGCGAGTGTTGCTTTGGTGTTGCTACCTTTGACCACCACCATGAGCATCACAGCCACCAACATCGTCAAGACCTATGGCACCCAGCACGCGCTGAACGACGTGTCGTTTACCATCCCCACCGGAGAGGTGGTGGGATTTCTGGGCCCCAACGGCGCCGGCAAATCCACCATGATGAAGATCATCACCTGCTACATGCAGGCCACCAAAGGCAAGGTGGAAGTCTGCGGGCTCGACGTCAACGACAAAGCCCTGGAGGTGAAGCGCCTGGTGGGCTACCTGCCCGAGCACAACCCGCTCTACCCGGACATGTACGTGCGTGAATACCTGCGATTTGTGGGAGGGATGTACGGCATCTCAGCAGTGAAAGACCGCGCCGAAGCCATGATTGAACGCGTGGGCCTCACCCGTGAGTCGCACAAGCGCATTGGCCAACTGTCGAAAGGCTACCGTCAACGCGTGGGGCTGGCTGCCGCCATGATTCACGATCCACAAGTGCTGATTTTGGACGAGCCCACCTCCGGCCTGGACCCCAACCAACTGGTGGACATCCGCGCACTGATCCGCTCACTCGGCGCCGAAAAAACCGTAATGCTCTCCACCCACATCATGCAAGAGGTGGAGGCCATTTGCAACCGCGTACTCATCATTGATCGTGGCAACATTGTGGCCGACAACGACGTGCAATCCCTGCGCGGCGCGGCCAACCAAAGCGGCTACTTGCTGGATTTGGAAGTGGACGGCGATTTGCCGCCCGACGTGCTCTATGCCATCGATGGCGTGGTCAACGTGGAAGACCGCGGCACCCACCGCTGGCGCCTGACCGTCGGAGTCAGCGCAGACATCCGCCGTGAAGTGTCGCAAAAAGTTGTGGAAGCCGGGGCCGCAGTCTTGGGCCTCACCCGCGTGGAGCAATCCCTCGAAGACGTCTTCAAACAACTCACTGGCAACCAGCCGGACTAACGTTGCAAGTGCACGTATCCTGAAATGGTGGTGGTCTGCGTTTCGGTGCACTTGAGTTGGTGTGTGCCGATGTAGTAGTACACCCCATCCTTGGCTTCGGCCGCATCCCAGAAGGGCGCCTCCGCGCTGGACTCAAACACTACGTTGCCCCAGCGGTTGAACACCTGCAATTCCAGCAATTCAAACACGTCTGCATAGTCTACCAGGGTAGGCACCAGGCGCGTGCCGTTGTCCAATTCAATGAAGGGCTGGAAGTAGCGGTTGACCTCATCTTGGTTGGGCGTGAAGATGTTGGGCCACACCACCTCGCCTTCGACCCCGCCCTGTGGATCCACAAAGACCTGCTGTGTGGCGGTCACCGATTCGTTGCAGAACTCATCGGTGAGGGTGACGGTGACCGTGTAGTTGCCGCCGGCGCCGTAGAGGTATTCGAAAGTGCCGGTGTTGTCGCTGCCGTTGCCGTCGCCATAATCCCAAATGAGCTCGTCGTATTGGTTGCCGCCCGTGTAGTCAAAGTTGACCGAGGCTTCTTCCTGACAGAGCGGTGCAGACCAGATAAAGGAAGGCGTCAGAATCAGCGGGTCCTGCACTTCCACCTCCAAATAAGTGGTGTCCGAGACGTTGCACGATCCCGGATCGGTGGAAACGTACATCACCTCAAAAATGCCGGGCTCGGTGTAGGTGTAGGTTGGAGCGTCTTCGGTGGAAGAGTCTCCGGTGCCGAATTCCCAGTAGCTCTCGATCCCGGTACTTCCCGAGTTATTGAAAGTGACGGTAAACGGCGTGCAGCCTTGCGGAGAAGGACTGGCACTGGCCACCGCAGTCAAGCTCTGAATCTCAAAGTCAAACTTGAACACCGCCAGGTTGCAGTTCGTAGAGGCGTTGGTTTCGTTGAACGCCCCGTCGGTAGTGGGGAAGAGTGATGAACCACCACACCCTGCACACACGGCTTGGTAGACCGTACCATCGGGTGAAAATCGGCTGG
Source organism: Luminiphilus sp. (assembly GCA_964221845.1). Lineage (GTDB taxonomy): Bacteria > Bacteroidota > Bacteroidia > Flavobacteriales_D > Sanyastnellaceae > CAXPZW01. The sequence continues at coordinate 15,233 of CAXPZW010000006.1, forward strand.
TACCGCCGTCCACGTGTTCACTCAAACCGTCGCCGCCGATGAACGAGCCGTAGAGCTGGCTGCTCACGTCCACATCAAACGCCGCCAGGTAAAAGTCCGACCCGTCGGTGGTGGACTGGAAGGCGTCGCCGGTGACCGGCATGTCGTTGGTGTCGCCAAAAGAGAAGTTGAGCGCTCCGCCCCATCCGGCCACAAAAATGCGGTTGCAATCGTCCACCAAGAAGGCCGTCTGGCAAATGTTGATGGGCGAAAAGAAGCCCTCCGAGCCGTAGGTGGTACTCAACAGCATTTCCGAGAGCTCCGGGTTGAGCTTGACGAAGTACTGCCCCGCGCCCTCATCCACGTAGGTTTCGTTGACCAGTGGCCATTCGCCCTCGGATTGGCCGGTGATCCAAATGTTGCCGCCTGTGTCTTGCTCGATGAAGAACGTGCGGTCGTAATCGCTGGTGCCCATGAAGGTGCAATTGATCAGCGCGCCGGATTCGAGGTGGGCCACGTAGCCGTCCAAATCCCCTTGAAAGTCATTGTAGACGGCGTTCTCACCCGCCGGCAAATCCACCGACTGAGTGCTTCCCACCACGTACAACGACCCATCGCCCATCACCTCCAGGGCGTAGGCCGTATCGTCCAAGAGCCCGCCAAAGTAGGTGCTCCATTCCAGGTCAGAGAAGTCGTCGTTGAGCATGAACAACGCTGCGTCCTGACCTCCGAGTGCCACGTCGCTATACGGTGTGCCTGCGGTAGGTAGGTCCGAGGACGTGGTCGTACCCGCACAAATCACGCGGTCAGCGGCGTCCACAATCACCTCGGCGCGGAACAGGTCGCCATAGTTGAAATCAAAGTCTTCGTTGATTCCGTCGGTGCCGTCGCCGCCCATGTAGGTGCTCGCCTCCAAGGTGCTGCCGTCGGCGCTGAAGCGGCTCACGTAGTAGTCCGCACCACTGGTAAAACTCACAGTTCCCAACGGAGAAGTGGACGGCCCGCCGTTGTGCGTGCTGTCAAACGCCCCGTCGCTGATGGGAAAATCCTGGCTGCCGGTGGTACCAAACACCACCAAGCGATCCTGGCTGTCCACCACCATAGAGCTGGGCACTTCGTTGCCGTTTCCACCCAAGTAGGAGGCGTATTCGATGTCCATCCCGTCCGGGGTGAATTTCATGACTGCGATGTCCCACGAGCCACCGCCGAAATCGGTTTGTGCTGCCCCAGGAGAAACGGGATAACCCGCGCCGGCCACAATGCCACCACCGTAGGCGTGCCCCAGGTTGTCGTAAGTGGCTGTGAATCCCCAGTTGTCCGAGGTTGAACCGCTGTAGCTGGAGAACACGAGAACGGGATCGATCACGAGCACGTGCGTCGGATTGTAGTTGCCCAATTGGAACCCAAAGACATCGCCTTCTTGCACGTAGCTCACCTTCACGCGGTGCTTTTTGCCCTGCGCATCCAAGGTCCACGCCACCGGTTTCATTTCCTGCATCTCTCCGGCCGGGGTGGGGATTTCCAAATGGCCGTTCACCAGCCGGGCTTCGGCATGCTGGTAGTGCCATTGGATTTGGGCAGGGTCACTGCCGGGCTGCACGTAGAAGTTGGTTTTGAGGTTGCCGTACTCCTGGCTCAGCTCCAATTGGATGCCCGGGTACAGGTCCTGCATACGAGCCGATTGGAACACGGGCACACCGCTGCGGTGGGTCAAAGGATCGTTGCCCAAGAAGAAATTCCGCGTCCAGCCTTCGAGCTGTTCGTCGACCACTTGGAGCTCTTCAGATTGCGCCCCAATGAAGGCTTGCTTGTACACGTGGTGCTCCACTTGCTCGGCGTCCTTGCCGTGCGCAGGACGGCTGTACAAGCTGAAGGTGAGGCCGTCGTTTTCGGCAAAAAGGTAGCCCCCGGCAAAGGGGGTAAAGGCCAATACGTGCTCGGGAAATTGCCCGTGGTTGGGGCTGTATCCGACCCCTTGGGCCTGGTCAGCGCGACCCGATTGACCGTGTTGCGCAACCAGCGGTACGGCCAGCAAAACAGCACAAAGCGTTTGGAGGAGAAACTTCACAGGATGGTTGTTGGTGCCCTACAAGGTAGTAAAGCCACCCTGCACGTCTACAGCAAGCGCTTGAAAAACTGCCGCAAACCGGGCACCCCAACCGGGGTCCTAATCCAATTCTGTCGCCCAAAACGACCCCGAAATCTCGGTGTCCTGACCATCCAACGTAAAGCGTGCGTCTGCAGTCCCGACCACCGCGTGGGTAACGGTTAAGGAGGCGCATTCGGGGCTGTGTACGTGCCGGTATTTATGGGCTAAGGAAATCTTTTTTAGGTGCTTTTTTGGCAGCCTACACAGGCCAATGATAGATCCTGCAAGGCCACAGCTCTTCGTTGCATGGCATCGATTTGAGGCAAGGGTGTTTGCACACACCCACTCCAAGAACTACCGTAAAGTCGTGGCCACTGCAGCTGAGTGGCTGACAAAAAAGAACGGCCGCCCCCAGTGGGAACGGCCGTTCATTATGTGGACGGAATCCAGTGCTTACATCATGCCGCCCATGCCACCTGGCATACCAGCAGGCATGGCGGGAGCACCTTCCTCTTCCGGGATGTCGGAAATGACACACTCAGTGGTGAGCAGCATTCCCGCAATGGAAGCGGCGTTCTCCAGCGCTACGCGAGACACTTTAGTGGGGTCGATCACACCTGCCAAGAGCAGGTCTTCGAACACCTCGGTGCGAGCGTTGTAGCCGAAGTTGCCTTCGCCTTCTTTGATTTTCTGAACGATGATTGCACCCTCGCCGCCAGCGTTGGCTACAATCTGACGGAGCGGCTCTTCGATGGCACGCTTCACGATGCTGACACCGGTGGCCTCATCGTGGTTGTCGGTGTCCACCTGGTCGAGTACAGACGCAGCGCGGATGTATGCCACACCCCCACCTGGGATGATGCCTTCTTCTACCGCCGCACGGGTAGCGTGCAGGGCGTCGTCTACGCGGTCTTTCTTCTCCTTCATCTCTACTTCAGTGGCAGCACCTACGTAGATGACGGCTACACCGCCTGCCAACTTGGCCAGACGCTCTTGGAGCTTCTCGCGGTCGTAGTCTGAGGTGGTGTTTTCGATTTGCGCGCGGATTTGCTCTACACGTGCCTTGATGTCGACTGCCTCACCTGAACCGTTTACCACGGTGGTGTTGTCTTTGTCGATCACCACTTTCTCGGCAGAACCGAGGTCTTGGAGGGTGGCACCTTCGAGCTTCATGCCGGTCTCTTCTGAGATCACACGGCCACCGGTGAGGATGGCAATGTCTTGCAGCATCGCCTTACGGCGGTCACCAAAACCAGGAGCTTTTACGGCAGCCACTTTCAGCGAGCCGCGGATTTTGTTGACCACCAGGGTAGCGAGTGCTTCGCCGTCTACATCTTCAGCGATGATGAGCAAGGGCTTGCCGGTTTGCGCAGTTTGCTCGAGTACCGGAAGCAGGTCCTTCATGTTCGAGATCTTCTTGTCGTAGATCAGGATGAAAGGGGCTTCGAGTTCGGCCTCCATTTTTTCGGTGTTGGTCACGAAGTAAGGAGACAGGTAACCGCGGTCAAACTGCATCCCTTCTACGGTCTTGAGCTCGTCCTCGGTGCCTTTGGCTTCCTCAACGGTGATGACGCCTTCTTTGCCGGCCTTCTTCATGGCCTCGGCAATCAGCTGGCCGATTTTCACGTCGTTGTTGGCTGAGATGGTACCTACTTGCTCAATCTTGCTGTAGTCGTCTCCGACTTCAGACGAATGGTTGCTGAGGCTGGCTACAACGGCCTTTACAGCCTTATCGATGCCGCGCTTGAGATCCATAGGGTTAGCACCCGAAGCAACGTTCTTGAGGCCTTCAGCTACGATGGCTTGTGCGAGTACGGTGGCGGTAGTGGTGCCGTCACCGGCGATGTCGGCGGTTTTTGAAGCCACCTCTTTCACCATTTGGGCGCCCATGTTGGCCACGGGGTCTTTCAGCTCGATTTCTTTCGCAACCGAAACGCCGTCTTTGGTGATGCCTGGGGCACCGAATTTTTTATCAATCACCACGTTGCGGCCCTTGGGACCGAGGGTGACTTTTACTGCGTTGGCGAGCGCATCTACGCCTTCTTTGAGCTGGGCGCGTGCGTCAATATCAAAGGTGATATCCTTAGCCATGACTTGTCAATTTGGATGTTGAGATCTGAATGATTGAATGCGAATTACACGATCGCGAAGATGTCGCTCTCGCGCATGATCAGGTAGTCGTTGCCTTCTACGTTGATCTCGGTGCCGGCGTACTTGCCGTACAGGACGGTGTCACCTGCCTTCACGGTGAGGGGTTCGTCTTTCTTGCCGTCACCTACGGCAACTACAGTTCCGCGCTGAGGCTTTTCCTTGGCGGTGTCTGGAATGATGATGCCACTTGCGGTGGTCTCTTCTGCCGCTGCGGGTTCTACCAGCACGCGGTCGGCGAGGGGCTTGACGTTTACAGCCATGATGGGTTGAATTTTCTGGTTATTGATCGGGTTGATGATCGTGACTCGCCCATGTCAGATTTTGTGCCAATCGGAAATGGCCTGACAGAGTCGGACAATACTGCCGTTCGGACAAAAAAAATGTCAGCATGTGGTGACATACTGACATTTCAAATGCGTTGTTGGGAGCGACTTATTCGTCGTCGCCGCCGTCAAGGTTGAGGTCATCGCCGCCCGGGAGCTCGATGTCGTCGTCCACGCGGTCAATGTTGGGGTTGCCGGTATCGTAGAAACGGGCAGATACTACGCACAGCACAAACAGTGCAATGCCCAAGTACCATGTTGCTTTCTCCAAAAAGTCAGTGGTGCGTTGCACGCCGCTACCGGCGCCTGCAGACTGGAAACCAGCAGCCAAGCCGCCACCTTTGGGGTTCTGAACCAGGATTACGAGTGCCAAAAGCACACAAACCACCACAATCAATACAATCAAAAAGGGACCCATGTCCTTGAAATTCAGTTAGTTACTTCTTCTTATACAGCTTTTTGAGCTGGTTGGCAAAATAAACACTTTTTTCCGGGTATTTCAAGGCCAGCATTTCATAGGCTTTGCGGGCCTTGCCGAGCTTGCCTTGTTTGGCGTAGATGCGCGCCATGGTCTCGGTCACCAGGGACTCGTCTTCCACGATGGATTCGCGGGCAATGTCTCCGGGATCAAACTCCGCCACACGTCCGGGGGTGATCTGTGGGTCCTTGGCAATGAAAGCATCGATCAAGTCGTGCTGCTTGCGGCGGGTGTCTTTTTCGGTAGGCGCTTCGGAATCGGCGTCTGCGGCCTCGGGCGCCTCGGCGGTGGATCCCGTGTCCACTTCTACCCCCAGCTCACTGCTGCGCTTGAGCAGCCACTGGGCAAACGGACTCAGGTCTTCGGCAGGCGCTTCAGCAACAGGCGCTTGTTCAGCTGCGGCAACCGGGGCTTCTGCCTCGGGCGTCTCGCCCACCTCTTGCTCAATCACCCGACTCACACCAGCCGCCAGAATATCGGTCTCCAACGCATCCAACGGACGCTTCTCAATCGCCACTTCCTCCACCTCCTCGACCTGTTCAGCCTCAGGCACTTCAACCTCCTCCTGCTCCACCGCGACCACTGGCTTTGGTTCTGGCTCTGCCGCAACCTCAACAACCTCCACCTCAGCCTCTACAACCTCAGCTCCAACAGTCTCTTCCTCCCCTGCAAATTGCCCTTGCACTTGCACTAAATCCGGCGCTTCCTCTTGCATTAAATCGTCTTCCCGTTCCGGCACCTCCACCTTCCCCTCAGCCACTTCTTTGGCCACCACCAAATCAAACAACACCGCACGCGAGCCGGCGTGCACAGCCGCCACATGCAGCTGGTCGTCGTAACCCAAGTCGCCGGTGTTGTGCATGGCCTTGGCCAGCAGGATGTGCCCTGCGCCAAACCACGGGTAAGCCTCGGTCAGGGCGCGTAAGGCGGTCACCTGTTCGGGGCCGAGTCGGTCGGGGGATTGGAGTGCGGTATGGAAATCAGATGCGGTCACCAGTTGCCCAGGCTTGCGTTGAAGACCGATTGGGTGAGCTTGTCCAGCAATTCATCCCAAAGAGTGGTCTCCACGGTCGCAAAGTCCAAATTGGCATCGAAATCCACAAATTCACTGAAGGTGCGGTTGTCGAAGCTCTTCTCGGGTTCCTTGTCATTGACGTAGGAAATCCGAAGTGTAACGGTAAGGCGGTTGAGGGCGGCGGTCTCGTCGCTTTGGTTGCTGACAGGGCGTACCTCGTACGCTGTGATGAATCCCGAGTAAGTCAGGTCGGCGTCTTCGGCCACCACGTCCAGGGCCGAACGTTGGAGCACCAAGTCCTTCATGCCCTCGGTCAAGCGCTGGGCAAAAGTTTCCGAAGCCAGCGGGGTTTGCGTGCGCAGGTAATCCACCGCAAAGGTCTCGGCCCCAGAATCGTCGATTCCGGTGAACGAATAGATGCCGCAGCCCGAAAGGACCACCAGCATCACCAAAGCTGCAAAACGAGTTGCCATCGGGATTCCAACGCTGCGCATCACTGCAAATTGTACTCTTTGATCTTGCGGTACAAGGTGCGCTCAGAAATGCCGAGCTCTCGGGCGGCGTACTTGCGCTTGCCGTTGTGCTTGGCCAGCGCCTTGCGGATCAATTCTTTTTCGGTTTCCACCAGACTCAGGGTCTCCTCCACCTCGATTTCGTGCGGTTCGGACTGCACGGTGTGGTGGTGGGTGGGGGTGCTGGTCGAAGGCCCAATGTGCACCAGTCCGGAGGCTTCGGCCTCTTCCCATTCGTGCACGGCCTGCTCGTCGTGGAAGACCTTGCGCATGAGCTCCTGGTTGCCGGCGGTGGGCTCCAAGTGTCCGGTTTGGATGAGCTCCAACACCAGTCGTTTCACGTCGCCCAAATCGTTCTTGAGGTCGAACAGGATCTTGTAGAGGATCTCGCGCTCGCTGAAATCCTGCTTGTTGTCCTGGTTGATGACCATGGGGGTAGTGTCCCGGTTGAGCTCGTTTTGCGGCAGGTACTTCAGCAAGGTGTCGCGGTCGATGGTGCGTTCCTGCTCAATCACCGAAATCTGCTCGGAGATGTTGCGCAATTGGCGGATGTTACCGGGGTACGGGTAACGCTCCAGGGCCTCCACCGCATCGGGGGTGAGGGTCACCACCGGCATGCGATATTGCTCAGAAATGTCGGCGGTGAACTTGCGGAACAGCAAGTGCACATCCTCCGAACGGTCGCGCAGAGGCGGGATGGAAATGGGCACTTGATTCAGGCGGTAGTACAGGTCTTCGCGGAAACGGCCTTCGCGGATGGCTTGCTCCATCTTCACGTTGGTGGCGGCCACCACACGCACATCGGTCTTGATCACCTTGGAGGAGCCCACGCGGATGAACTCGCCGGTTTCCAGCACGCGCAACAGGCGTACTTGGGTCTGCAGGGGAAGTTCAGCCACCTCGTCCAGGAAGATGGTGCCGCCGTCGGCCACTTGGAAGTAGCCCTTGCGCGCATCCGAAGCGCCGGTAAATGCGCCCTTCTCGTGGCCAAAAAGCTCACTGTCAATGGTGCCCTCCGGGATGGCGCCGCAGTTCACAGCGATATAAGGCCCGTGCTTGCGGGCCGAGAGGTGGTGAATGATTTTGGGCATCACTTCTTTACCCGTGCCGCTTTCGCCGGTGATGAGCACCGAGATGTCGGTAGGCGCCACCTGTACCGCTACGCTGAGTGCGCGGTTGAGGGCGGCCGAGTTGCCAATGATGCCGAAGCGTTGCTTGACGCTTTGGAGTTCCATGCGCAGGTGTTAGGCGTTTGCCGGCACCACTTCACCCAACAAGGTCACGGCGGTGTTGCCGGTAATTTTTACGTCGACGTATTGTCCCGGGGCATAGTCGCCCTTTGGGAAGACGACTACGGTGTTCTGGGTGTTACGTCCTTTGAGCTCGTCGTCGGATTTTTTGCTGACCCCTTCGATCAACACGCGCTGGGTGCCGTGGGCCAGGGCTGCAGTGCGCTCGGCGCTGCATTCCTTTTGGAGCTCGATGATTTCGGTGAGGCGACGGCCTTTGACATCTTCGGGCACGTCGTCTTCAAACTTGCGCTCGGCCAAGGTGCGCGGGCGCTCGCTGTACTTAAACATGTAGGCCATGTCGTAGCGCACCTCTGCCATGAGCGAGAGGGTGTCTTGGTGCTGCTCCTCGGTCTCACCGCAGAAGCCGGCGATGATGTCGGTGGAGATGGCGCAATCGGGAATGATCCGTCGGATGGCGGCGATGCGATCCAGGTACCATTCGCGGGTGTATCCGCGGTTCATGCGCTTGAGTACCTCGTTGTTGCCGGATTGAACAGGCAGGTGAATGTACTTGCAGATGTTCTCGTACTTGGCCATGACGTGCAGCACGTCGTCGGTCATGTCTTTGGGGTGCGAAGTGGAGAATCGGATGCGCAAATCGGGGTGCACCTCGGCCACCATGGCCATGAGTTGGGCGAAGTTGACTGTGGGTTTCTCTGGATCCTTCACCTCCCCTTTGCTGGTGATGTTCCACTTGTACGAATCCACGTTTTGCCCCAGCAAGGTCACCTCGCGGTAGCCTTGATCGAAGAGTTCTTGTGCCTCGGCCACGATGCTTTGTGGATCGCGGCTGCGCTCACGTCCGCGGGTAAACGGCACCACGCAGAATGAGCACATGTTGTCGCACCCACGCATGATGGAAATGAAAGCAGTTACCCCGTTGGTATTAAGGCGCAATGGGCTGATCTCTGCGTAGGTCTCCTCGCGGCTGAGCAGGACGTTGACTGCTTTTTGACCGGTGTCTACCTGATCAATCAGATTGGGCAGATCACGGTATGCATCGGGTCCCACCACCAGGTCCACCAGTTTTTCTTGTTCGAGGAGCTTTTCACGCAGGCGTTCGGCCATGCAGCCGAGCACGCCCACCACCAAGTGCGGACGGGATTTCTTGAGGGCCTTGAAAAACTGGAGGCGTCCGCGGACACGTTGCTCGGCGTTGTCGCGGATGGCGCAGGTGTTGATCAACACCACGTCTGCGGCTTCCGCATCGCGGGTGGTGGAAAATCCCACCTCGCCCAGGATGGAGGCCACAATCTCCGAATCCGAAAAATTCATCTGGCAACCGTAGCTCTCCAACAGGAGTTTACGCCCGTCCTTTTCGGGGGCGTTGAGCATGGTGGCTTCGCCTTGGCGGCTTTCGTCAATCACTTTGTTTCCTTCGAACATAGGCTTGCTTAAGGGGGTGCAAAGGTAGCGAACCGTGACAACTTGTCAGTATTCGAACAGGGGGCTTTCACACATGTTCAGAAAGCAGAGGTGAGCAAAAAAGATTTGGTCGGGAGAAACTTTCGTGGCTTTCTTTGCCCCCAGAGGCCAAACTGAACGTATATAGGTATGGCTTCCTAACCGCAACCCAACCCATGGCAAAAAACCTGGTAATTGTCGAGTCGCCTGCAAAGGCCAAAACCATTGAGGGCTACCTCGGTAAGGATTTCACTGTACGCAGCAGCTACGGCCACGTACGCGACTTGCCCAAAAGCGATCTGGCGATCGACATCGAAAACGACTTTGAACCCGTTTACGAAGTGTCGGCCGACAAAAAGAAACTCATCGCGGAACTCAAAAAATTGGCGAAGGCGGCCGAGATCGTCTGGCTCGCAACGGATGAGGACCGCGAAGGAGAGGCCATTTCCTGGCACCTGCAGGAAGCCTTGGATTTGAAGGACGAGAAGATCAAGCGCATTGTCTTCTCTGAGATCACCAAGCCGGCCATCCTCCGCGCCATCGAGAACCCACGCACGGTCAACACCAACTTGGTGAACGCCCAACAGGCCCGCCGCGTGTTGGATCGCCTGGTGGGTTTTGAACTCTCTCCTGTACTCTGGCGCAAGGTCAAGCCTTCGCTCAGTGCAGGGCGCGTGCAGTCGGTTGCGGTGCGCATCCTGGTGGAGCGCGAGCGCGACATCCAAGGATTTGAGTCCACCTCTTCCTACCGCGTAGTGGCGTTGTTTGACGTGGACGGTTCTGAACTCAAGGCCGAGTTGCCCAAGCGCTTTGCCACCGAACAGGAAGCGCGCGACTTTTTGCAAGACACCCTCGGCAGTACCTTCTCGATTGCCGACCTGAAAACCACTCCGGGTAAAAAGAGCCCTGCAGCTCCCTTTACCACCTCGACCCTCCAGCAAGAGGCCAGCCGCAAGCTGAGCTTCTCGGTGGCCCAAACCATGTCGGTGGCCCAACGCCTGTACGAATCGGGAAAGATCACCTACATGCGTACCGATTCGGTGAACCTCTCGGACTTGGCGCTCGACGCAGCCGGCGAGGCCATCCGCAACCAATACGGCGAGGACTACCACAAGCAGCGCAAGTACAGCTCCAAGAGCAAAGGCGCCCAAGAGGCACACGAGGCCATCCGCCCCACCGACCTCTCGGTGACCAGCGTAGACGGAGAGCGCAACGAAAAGCGCCTGTACGATCTGATCTACAAGCGCACCATCGCCAGCCAAATGGCCGATGCTCAGCTGGAGAAAACCACCGTTTCCGTGGACATCTCCAACCGCGACGAATCGCTCACTGCCCGCGGCGAGGTGATCACCTTTGAAGGCTTCTTGAAAGTCTACCTCGAAGGCACCGACGATGAGCAGGAAGAAACCAAAGGCATGCTCCCACCCCTCGGCGTGGGCCAAACCTTGAAACTGAACGAACTCTCGGCCACCCAGCGCTTCAGCCACCACCCGCCACGCTACACAGAGGCAAGCCTGGTGAAGAAGCTCGAGGAACTGGGCATCGGCCGTCCGTCGACCTACGCCCCCACCATCTCCACCATTCAAAAGCGTGGTTACGTGGTCAAGGAAAGCCGCGATGGACACAAACGCGAGTACACCCAATTCAAGAGCGACGGCACCCAAGTGACCGAAGCGGTACTCACCGAAATCACCGGCGCCGAAAAGGCCAAGCTCTTCCCGACCGACATCGGGATGGTGGTGAACGACTTTTTGGTGGAGTACTTCTCGGGCATCATGGAATACAACTTCACCGCTGACGTGGAGCAGGAATTCGATGAGATCGCCTCGGGCACCAAGAGCTGGAAAGAAATGCTGCGCAAGTTCTACTCGCCCTTCCACCACACCGTGGAAGAAGCGCTGGAGAAATCGCAACGCGCCACCGGCGAACGAAAACTGGGCGAGCACCCCGAAAGCGGCAAGCCAATCATTGCGCGCATTGGCCGCTTTGGCCCCATGATTCAAATCGGCGCGTCGGACGACGAGGAGAAGCAATTTGCTTCGTTGCGTGACGGCCAATCGATCACCACGATCAACCTGGAAGAGGCGCTCGACCTGTTCAAGCTGCCCCGCCAATTGGGTGAGTACGAAGGCGAGAAGGTCAGCGCTGCCATCGGTCGCTACGGCCCCTACGTGCGTTGGAACAAGACCTTTGTTTCCCTAGACGAGGAGGCCGGTGACGACCCCTACACAGTTGAGATCGACCGCGCTGTGGAACTCATCAAAGCGAAGATCGAAGCTGACAAAAAGGCCATCATCAAGACCTTTACCGAGGACGACACCATCCGTGTGCTGAACGGCCGCTACGGCCCCTACATCAAGGCCGGCCGCGACAACGTGAAGATCCCCAAGGACACCGAGCCCGAGTCGCTCACCTTTGAGCAAGTGACCGAACTGGTGGAAGCACACCGTGCCAAGCCCAAACGCGGTCGCAAGCGCTGATGGATCTTTCGGTGTACTTCCAGCCGGTGTCCAACCGCATTGCCGGCGATGCCTTTGAACCCAACATGCTGGGCTCGACCTTGGACATTTTCCGTGAAGGGCGTGAATTCCCAGAACTGGAAGGTGTTTCGGTGGCTTTGTTTGGTGTCAACGAGAGCCGCGGTCACGAGGCCAACAACGGCTGCGAGCATGCCCCCGACGCCATCCGCCGCTACTTTTACCGCCTGTACCGCTTCGACCGTGAAGTGAAGGTGGTGGACTTGGGCAACATCCAAGCGGGTGCATCTTTGAACGACACCTTTTACGCGGTCAGCGACAGCTGCCAACAACTGATCAAGCAGGGAATTGTACCGGTGGTGATCGGCGGCAGCCAGGACTTGACCTACGCCATGTATCAAGGCTACGAGAAATTGGAGGACACCATCAACGTAGCCACCATTGACCCGCGCCTGGACCTGAGCACCGACGCCGAAGCGCCCCCTTCGGCCACCAACTACCTCAACCGCCTCATTCTTCATCAACCGAACTACCTGTTCAACTACAGCAACTTGGCTGGGCAACGTTACCTCACCGACCCCGATATGCTGGAGATGATGGACCGGATGTACTTTGACACTACCCGACTGGGCCAATTGGCCGACAACATTCAGGCGGGTGAACCGGCCCTGCGCAACGCAGACCTGGTGAGCATCGACATTTCTGCGGTGCGTCAAACCGATGCGCCGGGCACCGCCGGACGCGGACCCAACGGTCTGCGCGCCGAGCACCTGTGCCAATTGGCTTGGTACGCCGGCATGGGCGACAAGCTCACCTCGCTTGGACTCTTTGAAGTCAACCCAGAACTGGACGAGAACGGCCAGACCGTGCACTTGGCGGCCCAAACCGTGTGGTGCTTTTTGGACGGCTTCTCCCAGCGCAAAGAGGACTACCCCAAATCCTCGCTAGAGGAGTGCACCAAGTACACCGTGCACCTGGAGAGTTCAGGCCATGATCTGGTGTTCTACAAAAGCGAGAAAACCGACCGCTGGTGGATGGACGTTCCCTATCCCGCTGGCATCACCAACCGCTACCAGCGTCACCACATTGTGCCCTGCACCTACGAAGAATATCTGCAGGCCGCGCGTGACGAGGTGCCCGATCGCTATTGGCGTACTTTCCAAAAGCTCGTTTGAGTCGTCAACAGTGTACCGTTGACGTCCCTGTCGCAAACGTTCTAGGCTTCGTCGAAACCCGCTAATAATCGGGCTTTCCGAAATTTGGCGCTCTCAGAATTTTAGTTATTTTAGCGACTTTCCAGAAGTCGACTTAGTACCCAAACGCCTGCAACTCAAGGAAAAGACGGATGAAGAAAATCGTGATTTTGGCACTCGGAGTGCTTGCCCTTAATGGCCTGAAAGCCCAGCAAGACCCACAGTACACCCAATGGATGTACGACAAGCTCTCGTTCAACCCAGCATACGCCGGGTTCGGGTGTGATGAATGCTTTGGTGCCGGCGGCCACGCCCTCACCTTGCTCTACCGCGATCAATGGGACGGCCTCAACCGCGATCCCAAGACCGCCCTCTTGAATTACAACGGCAACTTTGGCAAAGTCTTCGGCCCCGGTAATCTGGGCGCGGGCGTGAACTTCTACTCGGATAACCTCGGTCAGGAGCGCAACAGCATGATTCGCATCAATGCGGCGTACCACATTCCCCTCAGCGGTGGCAACATCCTGAGCGCGGGTATCGGCCTGGGCCAGTTCAGCAAAACCCTCGGCAACGATTGGGTAGCCATCGACGACCCCGCAAACGACCCATTGATCCCCAATGAAGAGTCGACTGCATCTGCGTTTGATGCCAACCTGGGTGTATACTTCACCCGTCCGGGCGAATACTACGTAGGTCTGTCGTCTACCCACCTGAGTCAAGCGGACTTGGAGAACCTCTCCATCACCGTAAACCGACACTACTACTTCATGGGGGGCTACAACTATGACGTCACTCCGGGCTACTTGACGCTCAGAGGAAACGTACTCGCCAAAACCGATCTGACCGAATACATTGCGGACATCAACGTGAACGCATTGTTCAACGATATGATCTGGGCTGGTCTCACATACCGCACTCAAGACGCCGTAGCGCCAATGGCGGGCTTTAAGTACAGCTGGGATGCTGAGAGCGAAACCCAAATCACACACTACTGCTTCCGTCTGGGTTATTCTTACGATGCCACGACGTCAGCACTTAGAAATTACAGCGCTGGTTCTCACGAGGTTTTCGCCACCCTCTGTTTGAATCTGGAGCCGATTATCCTGCGAACGAAGTTTAGCAATCCGCGATTCCTTTAATACTAAAGCGAAACAAATGCGGTTATATAAACGTAAGTTCTCCAACCTGCTCACTCTTTTTTCGGGGAAACCTGCACCACCTGCTGGAAATAGGGAAATCATGAAAAAAACGTTTTATCCGTTTCTGCTGCTGCTCTGCTTGGCTAGCTGCTATCCGGGCCCTCGTGGCGAACTCGTTGGAGTTCAACCGCGGGAGGATTGGGTACAGTACAATCCGTATGGGATGAATTACATCCACTACGGCTCATACACCATGGGACCAAGCGATCAGGATGTACCATGGGCCAACAACGCGCGGTCAAAGACCGTGACTGTGCCCGCATTCTACATCGATCAGCACGAAATCTCCAACAACGAATACCGACAGTTCGTGTACTATGTCCGCGATTCGCTCTTCCGCGATGAACTGGCACTAGACGACAATGAACTGTACTTCTTTGCAGAAGACGAATACGGGCGTGAGCTCGATCGTTTCATCGACAAAGGCTATGTCCTGAACTGGGACGAACCCATTGACTGGGAGAACGAGGACGTGTTCGATCTGCTCTACGACAAGTTCTATCTCCAAGGTGCTGAACAGTTCTACAACACCAAGCAGCTAGACAGCCGCAAGATGAATTTCCGCTACTGGTGGATTGATCTGCAAGGCGCTGCCCGCAAGGCTGGTAAGGACTTGGAATTCGGTGAAGTGAACTCACTCAACCAGTTGCACTCGGTACGCGGCCACTCGGACCGTGCCCAGTTCATCATTGAGGAGACCATCAACGTGTACCCAGACACCCTGTGCTGGATCCACGACTTCACCTACAGCAACAACACCCCGCTGACCAAGCAATACTTCTGGCACCCTGCCTACGATGACTACCCTGTGGTGGGCATCAGTTGGGGACAAGCCAAAGCATTCGTGGCCTGGCGTACCCAAATCCTGAACGAGTGGAAGACCCGTTCTGGACAGACCTTCGTGCAAGACTTCCGTCTGCCGTCGGAGGCCGAGTGGGAATTCGCGTCGCGCGGTGGTTTGGAACTGGCGCCCTACCCGTGGGGTGGCCCATACATTCGAAACATCCAAGGTTGTCCGCTGGCGAACTTCAAGCCCATGCGCGGTGACTACGTGGAAGATGGCGGTTGTCACACCGTGCCCATCGATTCATACTCTCCCAACGACTACGGCCTCTACAACATGGCCGGGAATGTGTCCGAGTGGACCAACACGGCTTACGACGAGTCGGTGTACGAGTTCTCACACGACATGAGTCCAGAGTACGAATACAACGCCAAACTCGATGATCCACCCGCCATGAAGCGCAAGGTGATTCGCGGCGGCTCATGGAAAGACATTGGCTACTTCTGCCAGACCGGTACCCGTACCTACGAGTACTCGGACACTGCGAAGGCCTACATCGGCTTCCGATGCGTAATGTCTTACCTCGGACGCGGTAAGAGCGTTGATCCCAAAGACTTTAACAACTAGGCCGCTTTGAAACCTGGCTTGGTCCCCTTTCTCTCATTCACATCTGTAAACCAAAAGCAAGAAAACAATCATGAAACCAGGAAGTAAAGCGTGGAAGAACTTCATGGCTAAACTCTACGGCATCGGCGCCGCAGTAGTAATCGTTGGTGCACTCTTTAAGATCCAACACTGGCCCATGGCAAGTCTGCTGCTCATTGTAGGTCTGACTACAGAAGCAATCATTTTCTTCTTCTCAGCCTTTGAGCCTCCACACGAAGAGCCGGATTGGACCCTGGTTTACCCAGAGCTCGCACACGGCCACTCTGATGGTCACGGCGAAATCAGCGCTGCTGCCAGCAACAAGTCACTCACCGAGCAATTGGATGACATGTTGGGCGACGCGAAGATCGAGCCAGAGCTGATCCAAAGCCTGGGTGACGGCATGCGCTCACTGAGCGCACAGACCAGCAACCTAAATGACATCACTGAAGTAGGTACTGCTTCGAAAGAATACACAGAGAGCCTTCGCGGTGCATCCGACAAGGTGGGTTCCCTGACGGACACTTATGCTCAGGCATCTGAGTCTCTCCTCGGCATCACTCAAAATGCGGAAGCTGGCAACACTGCCGGTGAGCACCTCCAAAAGATGTCCGAGAACTTGGCCAACCTCAACAACATGTACGAGCTGCAACTCGGCGAACTCGAGAAGTCGCGTCAGTTGTACTCTGGCATGTCTGAGCTGGTTCAAAACCTCAGCGATTCGATCGAAGACACCCGTCTGTACAAAGACAACATCTCGGAGCTGGCCCAAAACCTGCAGTCACTGAACACCGTGTACAGCAACATGCTGAACGCGATGGGCGCAGGACCAAAAGCCTAATCCGCCTCGGAGCTATTCACCCCACAAAAAGCATGACTCATGGCAGGTGGTAAGGAAACCCCGAGACAGAAAATGATCGGCATGATGTACCTCGTGCTGACCGCACTGCTGGCACTGAACGTATCGAAGGAAATCCTCGACGCGTTCACCCAGGTAGATACAGGTGTGCGTCAGACTTCTGAGGTAGCAGAAGCCAAAGCGATGGCTGGACTCAGCGTGCTCTCAAGCTCTTCGAACCCGGAGAAGGCGAAGCCGTTCTTGAACAAAGCCAATGAAGTAGGTAATGAAGCCGATAAGCTGATCGCCTATATCAACGAACTCAAAGCACGTACGATTGCCGTATCTGAAGGCGACTTGCCTCCAGGTGACAACAAGTTTGGCGAATACATGATTGACGGCGTTACCGTTGGTCTCAACGATAAGAAGCCAGATTCAGACGATTACTACGTGACCAAAAAGGACGAGAACCAAAACAACACTTCGCTGCTGTTTGGATCGGATCCTCAAAAGCCACACGACAAGGAATGGTCAGCCACCGAGCTGAAAGGCAAACTGGAAGCCTACCGCGATTACCTGAAAGGTATAACCGTGAAGGAAGTGACCGGCAACACCTGGAAGATGCCAGAAGGACTCAAAGCGAGTTTTGATGAAATCTTCAGCTACGAGCCTACCATGGAAGGCCCAAAAGGCGACGAGAAGGAAGTACTCTGGGAGTACAAGAACTTCTACCACATGCCACTGGCGGCACTCATGCCCATCATGAGTAAGTTCCAGCTGGACGTGGAGAACGCCAAGGCGGATGTCATCACTGCGCTCTCTACAGGTGTAGAAGGCAGCTCGTACAAGTTTACCAACCTGGCGGCCATGGTGATCCCCAAGAGCAACTACATCCTGCGCGGCGACTCGTTCGCAGCTGAGATCCTGCTCGCGGCTTACGATGGTACCAACCCTCCTCGTACGTTCGTACAAACCACCGACTGGAACGGCTCGGATTCATCCCTACTGGACGTTTCTGGTATGGAAGCGTTGCCGATCAACGAGCGCGGCCTCGGTGAGCTCAAATTGGGCACCCGCGGTATGGGCTTGGGCGATCACTCCTACAAAGGTTTGATCGAGTACGACGGTCCTCAAGGCACCGAAAAGATTCCGGTATACATTCCTCCGTTCACTGTAGCTGAGCCTGCCCTGGTAGTGTCTCCTACTGCGATGAACGTGTTCTACCGTGGTCTGCCTAACCCTGTTGAGATTTCGGTACCGGGTGTTCCCCAAGACAAGGTGCAAGCCACCTGCGCGGGCCACTCGATGACCAAAGGCTCAAACGGCGAGTGGATTGTCAAGCCAGGTAAAGGGAAGGACGCCAAGATTTCGGTTTCGGCTGAGATCGACGGTAAGAAGGTAAACATGGGTACCAAGGAGTTCCGTATTAAGAACATCCCGGATCCCGTTCCCCAGTTCAACGGCAAGTCGCCAAAGGACAACACCATCAAACTGTCTGACGCTCAAAACGCGGCTGGTCTGCGTGCGGCGATGGACGATTTCCTCTTCGACGTGAAAGTGTCGGTAGTGGAATTCACCATGGTTTTTACCCGCGACGGCCAAGTGATCGAGAAGAAGTCGACTTCAAACCGCGTAAGCGGTGAAATGGCTGCCAACTTGAAAAAGTTGAAGCGTGGTCAGAAGATCTACATCAACAACATCATGGTCAAGATGCCTGACGGATCAAAACGTAAGGTGGCCAACATTACGCTCAAGTGCGTATAACCCAAAAACACGAAGTCATGAAGTCATTCGTTGCCCTGCTCGCTGCTTTTGCACTGCTGCTCTCTTGTACAGAATCCAGCGCTCAGGTACAAACCGTCCTCGACGGTGCGTACGTGAAGGAACACAACTTCACCAAGGCGGTGATCCCGTATCCCCACCTGCGTGAGGCCGATGTGCTCTGGGCGAAGCGCGTGTGGCAAGTCATCGACCTCCGGGAGAAGATGAACCACCCGTTCTACTACCCCACCGAGGAGATCGAAGACCGCAAGAGCCTGTTTGACGTGATCCGTTACGCCCTTCTGACCGAAGGATCGCTGACCGCTTACAGCCTCGGCCCCACGGATGACGACGACGAATTCCGTTTCCCCATGACCACCACCGAGTTGGATTCACTCCTGAACCCAGTTGTGGTGAGCTACGTGGAAGACCTGGACACTGGAGAACGCCTCCCGGTGGAGAACGTGACCCCGATTCAATCGGCGGACATCACCCAGTACCAGATCAAGGAAGACTGGATCTTTGACAAACAACGCTCTGAGCGCTACGTGCGCATCATCGGTATTGCACCCAGGAAAGAAGCGTTCAACGATAACGGTGAGAAGATCGGTTACAAGACCCTCTTCTGGCTGTATTTCCCCGAGTGCCGCTACGTATTCGCGAACTGGGAAGTGTTCAACTTCCACAGCGACTCACAGCGCCGCACCTTCGAGGACCTCTTCCAGAAGCGCAACTTCACTAGCTACATCATCAAAGAGGCCAACGTGTACGACCGCTCCATTGCCGGCTACGCACGTGGTGTACAGGCCCTGCTGGAAAGCGAACGCATCAAGCAGGAACTGTTTGAATTCGAACACGACTTGTGGCATTACTAAGCCACGGACCAGAGAATAAAAGGGCTGCCCGCATTGGGCGGCCCTTTTTGTTTGTGACCGGTATCTTTGCCGCTCGATGATTTCGGTGAACCAATTGACAGTGGCCTTTGGCCAACGCGAACTCTTCAAAGAGGTGAGCTTCTTTGTGGGAGAGAAAGACTGCATTGGCCTAGTGGGCCGCAACGGTGCAGGCAAGTCCACCATGCTTAAAGTGTTTGCCGGCATCCAGCCCGCTACTGCTGGCGGCATCTCCACACCCAAAGGCACGCGCATCGGCTACCTGCCCCAAGAAATGGAGCACGCGCTGGACCGCACTGTGATGGAAGAGGCCGCCTCTGCCAAAGAAGAACTCCGCGAACTGGAGGCCGAAGTCGAGAAGATTGCCGCAGAATTGGGCGAGCGTACCGACTTTGAAACCGAAAGCTATCTCAACCGCATCCAAGAACTCAACGACCTCAACGATCGCTTGAGCATGCTGGGCGGTGCCAACGAGGCCTCCGAAATCGAGCGCATCCTCAAGGGCTTGGGCTTCACCGATGAAGACCTGCACAAAACCCTGGACCAGTTCTCAGGCGGATGGCAAATGCGCGTGGAGTTGGCCAAGCTCCTGCTCCAACGCCCGGACATGATGCTGCTGGATGAGCCCACCAACCACCTGGACATCGATTCGATCGAATGGTTGGAGCAGTGGTTGAGCAACTACACAGGCGCCATCCTGCTGATTTCTCACGACCGCCAATTCTTGGACACGGTCACCAACCGCACCATTGAGATTTCGGCTGGGCGCATATACGACTACAAGCACCCGTACTCCAAGTACGTCAAGCTGCGTGAGGAAGAACGCGAGAAGCAAATCCAAGCCTACAAGAACCAGCAGAAGTACATCGCCGACACCCAGGACCTGATCAACAAGTTCCGCGCGAAGAAGAACAAGGCGGCCTTTGCCCAAACCTTGATTCGCAAGCTGGAGAAGTTGGAACGCATTGAGGTAGACTCCTTTGACAATGCCGCCATGCACCTCAAGTTTGCCCCTGCCCCACGCTCAGGCAAAGTGGTGGTGACTGCAGAAGGCGTCGAAAAGTACTACGACGAGAAGCACGTCTTCTCCGGCGTGGACCTGATCATTCCCCGTTTGGCCAAAGTGGCACTCGTGGGCAAGAACGGTGCGGGCAAGACCACCCTCACACGTATTCTACTCGGACTCACCCCTACCTCAGGCGGAAAGTTCAACCTGGGACACAACGTGGAGGTGGGCTACTACGCCCAGAACCAGGCCGAGGAGCTCGACGGTGAAAAAACCGTGTTCGAGACCATCGACGATGAAGCCGTGGGCGACATGCGCAAAAACGTGCGCAACCTGCTGGGATCGTTCCTGTTTAGTGGTGAGGACACCGAAAAGAAGGTAAAAGTGCTCTCAGGGGGCGAAAAAGCGCGCCTGGCGCTGTGTAAGCTCCTGCTCTTCCCCCACAACCTGCTCATCCTCGATGAGCCCACCAACCACTTGGACCTGCGTTCCAAAGAAGTGCTCAAACAAGCGCTGGTGGCCTACGACGGCACCTTGATTCTGGTGTCACACGACCGTGACTTCCTTTCCGGACTGGCCGAACACATCTACGAGGTGCGCACCAACGGGCTCAAGCAGTACATCGGCGACATCCGCGACTTCCTGCTGGAAAAACGCGCCGCCTCCATTGCCGAGTTTGAAGCCGACCGCCAACAAGGCGCCAAGGCTGCAGCCAAACCAGCAGCATCCAAGTCCGAAGCGTCTAAGCAAAAGCTCAGCTATGAAGAGCGCAAGGAACGCAAGCGAGAACGCCGCAAACTCCAGAACAAAGTCTCTAAATGCGAGCGTGAAATCGCCGATCTGGAAGTGAAGCTCGCCGAGATGGACGCCGAGATTGCCGGCATGGATTACGAGGACCAAAAGAAGGCCCAAAACAAACTGCACGTTTACGGCGAAGTGCAGCGCGAACTGGAAGGCCAAATGGCCGCCTGGGAAGAAGCCAGCAACGCCCTCGAGGCGCTCGGCGACGAAGAATAATCAGTCTTTCTTGCTGGAGGCGTAGATCTCCCACTTGTCCAGCACCGCCTGCATGTCCGCAGGAATCGGTGAGGCAAACTCCATGAATTCACCGGTGGCCGGATGGGTAAAGCCCAGACTCTTGGCATGCAGGGCTTGACGCGGTAAGATGCGGAAGCAGTTCTCGATGAACTGCTTGTATTTGGTGAATGTGGTGCCCTTGAGGATGCGGTCTCCTCCGTACTCGGGATCGTTGAACAGCGGGTGGCCGATGTGCTTCATGTGCACGCGGATCTGGTGGGTGCGGCCGGTTTCCAGCTTGCATTCCACCAACGTCACATAGCCAAAGCGGCGTAACACCTTGTAGTGCGTCACGGCGTGCTTGCCATAGCTTTCATCCTCGAACACGGTCATCACCTTGCGGTTTTGCAGCGAGCGACCAATGTGACCCGTAACGGTGCCGTCTTCGTCCACATCTCCCCAAACCAAAGCCACGTAGCGGCGCTGTGTGGTGCGGTCAAAGAACTGCTTGGCCAAGTGCATGAGTGCAGGTTCGGTTTTGGCAATGATCATGACCCCGGTGGTATTCTTATCCAACCTGTGCACCAGGCCTGGGCGCGGGCGGTCATGCTGGCCTAAATCGGGCAGGTGGCCAAAGTGGTGCATGAGGGCATTCACGAGCGTGCCGGTGTAGTTGCCGTAACCGGGGTGTACCACCATGTTGGAAGGCTTCTCTACCACACACACCGTGTCGTCTTCGTAGTGGATCTCGATGGGAATGTCTTCGGGCAAGAGTTCGATCTCACGCACGGGGTACGGGAGCTCGATGGTGATCACCTCGCCGGGCTTGACCTTGTAGTTGGCCTTGACGGCTTGGCCGTCCACGCGGATGTATCCATTGGTGGCCGCCTCCTGAAGCTTGTTGCGCGAAGTGTTGGGGATGCGGTCCACCAAAAACTTGTCGATGCGCAACAAGGCCTGGCCAGGGTCCACCTCAATGCGGTGGTGCTCAAAGCGGTCGTCCTCTTCGGGCAGTTGGTCTGGTTCGGGATGTGTGCTCACGACTTAGGGCTTGATGACCGTTTCGCGGGCCATGACGCGGCCGTTGAGGTCGGTGACCGTCACGATGTAAGCGCCCGGAGCAAGCTGGGCAGCGTCAAAGGTAGACTTACCACGCTGGGCTGCCAAGGACGCCACTTCCTGGCCGGTGAGGCTGTGAATGCGCACATCGTAGGTGTCGAGGTACATGCCCGGATCAAAGGTCAACACATCCGCAACCGGATTGGGATACAGTTGCACAGGTGCAGCCGCTTGCTCGTCGATGGTGTTCCAAATCACGCCGCTTTTCCCCGAACGGAATACCGGACGGATCATCAGCGATCCCGAAATGCCTGATTGGATCCAATCGGTGCCGTCGGCCACTTGGAAGTACAGCTGCTCGGGGTTCTTGTTAAGCCCGCTCTTATCGTTCGCGATGTTCAGAGGCACGTTGCTCAATTTGCTGAAGCCTACGTAAAGGGCGCCCTCGCTCACGGGGATGGGCTCTTCGTACTGGTAGTAGCTCATGGCGTTGTGACCGGTGGGCACGTACTGCGGGGTTTGGAAGGTGAAGTTGCCGGCAATCTCGTCTCCGGGAATGCCGCCGCCGTCGGTCCACGCGCGCAGGATGAAGTTCTCTTCAAACGAAAAGTCGCCGTAAGGCAGGAAATGGATGAACAGGCCCAAGAGTTCGTCGTCCTTTTGGATCTGATAGCGCATGGCGAGTTTGGCGCCGACATTACCCGCGGGGTTCACCACGTAGGCACGTTCGGCTGTGCCGTCGTCGTAGGCGTAGTAGTTCGTGAAGTTCTGGACGAAGCTGGCCGTGTCGTTCTGCGGGGTTTGGTCGGTAGCATCGTGGAAATAATCCACGCGGAAGATCGCGCAGGTGTCTGCCTCCTCGGGTTGGTTGGTGGCGTACACAAAGTCGTTGCTGGTGCTTACTTGCCCGCCGATGCCTTGGACAGACATTTCAGTGCGGATGATGGAGAAACCGTTGCCCGAGGTGTTTGCAAATGCGTTGGGGAAGGACCATTCTTGGTCGGGACCAGTCACGTTGTAGCCGGTCACAAAGTTGACCGTGGGGCCGAGGTTTTGTTGGTAAGTCAGCACCGTATCTGGGTCCATGAAGAACTCGGGATTCTCCTTGAAGTGGTCCCACGGCATAGCGGTGTAGTCACGCAGCAGCGTCACGCCCGGATACATGAAGGTCAGCTCCTGCAAGGGGTCCTCTTCAGGGTTGACATTTTGGCGCACCTCGACGTAGTCGAGGTTCCACATGTCAAACGCACCTGAAAGCGTGCCCTCACTGCGGAAACGGAACTGGAAACCGTCGGTGAACATGGTGTTGCCAAACTCGGTGTCGCCCACGTTGATGTATGCGCGCTCAAAGGCCGAAGGTGCGTCTTGCCCGTCTTGGCTCCACACTTCGATCCAGGCGCCGTCACCGCCTACATCGGCAAAGAGCTCAACCACCAGGCGGTCGTTGTTGTCAGGGGTGTTGCCCCAACCGCCGCCTTGGTAAAAAAACGAGAGGTAAATGTTGTCGGCAACCGTAAAACCGGTGATGTCAATCGGCAGCGAAGTCAACGTGTCGGCCGCGCCGAAGGTGTTGTCTGCAGACCAGTCCCACGGGTAGCCGTCGGCCATGAGTCCGTCCAGGGTCGCCACACCAATGGTAGGCGGCTGGACGCCAAACCCGTTGTTGATGAAGGCGTGGTTGTCACACCAACGCAGCCATTCGGCGGGCACATCAGGATCTGAAGTGGGTTGCGAGAAACGCGAGAAGTCATCGAAGAACGGCAGCTCAAGGACCACATCGGTGGTGCGCTGGGTTTGCTGAGCGGAGATGGGCTGCGCGCGTTTGTGCACCAACTCCGGATTCCACGGAAGCGGGGCTTCGGCTTCCCCTTGCGCAAACAAGACGGGCGCACACAAGCAGGCAGCAAGCCCAAGCAGCAGGCCGTTAATCAAAGAGGTTTTCATCGGGATCATAGTCGGTCGAGTCGGACGCAGCCGTGGTGGGCAGCGGTCGGTTGGTCAGCCACAGGTTCACTTCGGAACCTACGCGCACCAAGGTGCCGCGTTCTGACAAAGGGCGTTGTTCGTATACCCAGCAACGGGCGGTGTCTTCTGCAGTAAGCAGGTCTGAATCAAAAGCAGCAAAACCCACGGTGAGCCCGGCAAACTGCAGGACTTTGCGTGCGCTGTCCAAGTGCATGCCGTAAACGTGAGGCACGGGGATTTTTTCATCGCGGCGCTCGCCTACGTAGACCACCACTTTTTCGTCGCGGCGGATCTCGTCTTTGGGGCCGAGCGGTTTGCCGTTGTGCTCCACGCGGATGACGCAGTCGTACAGCAGCTCGTGGGGTTCGTACTTGATGGAGTAGTCCAGGCCTTTGTTTTCCAGGCGGATGACCGCGACATTCTTGCGCTCGCCTTCTTCTACCCCCAACTTCACAAAGCTGGGGCGGAAGCGGTAGGCGGTCAGGTACACCGGACGGCCTCGTTTGACCTCTGCACCAAAGGCAGGGCTCTGCTCACACACGTGACCCGGTGTGGCCGATGCACTCCACAGCGAATCCACCAGCATGGCCTCCAAGTCCAGCTCTTCCAATTGGGCGGTGGCTTGGGCAAGAGACATCTCTGAGACGTTGGGCACGGTGATGTAATCGCCGTGATCGGTGTAGCTGTTGAGGTACCATTTGAGTCCAAAAAAGCCCACAACGGCCAGCACAGCTGCAATTAAGAGTTGGCGAAGAAAGGTTTTGCTGAACAAAAATCGAATCATTCCGGGCGCTGGTATAAGGGCCAAAGATACACAATTGGCCCTGCGGCCTTCTGCCCGGATAAACGGCAAAAGCCCGCAAATATTGGGGCGTTGCGCTGGATGTTTTTCGCGCTTCTAGCTCTCGAAAATCGGACGCCGCGCGCCCCTCCTATTCGTGTATAAACGCGTATACCCGTTTATACCCGCTTCCCTCCCGACTTCAGCAGGACAGCCAAGCCACCTTGGCACAAAACCGCTGAAATGAAAACCCTCCGCCTCTTATGCGCAGTTTTGCTGTGTACCCGTTGCCTCGCGCAATCCCCTTGTTCCCCGTTGACCTTTCCGGACCTTCCCCCTTGGGACATCGCCAACCCCACTGCTCCTTGGGACTTGGACACCACTTACTCCGGGGAAACGGTCTCGGTCCGCGCCTATTTGAAGTACCGCTGCAATCCGGCCGGCGATTCCCTGCGTAAGCCGTTCGTGTTCGTGGAAGGCATAGACTTCAATTTGGACGCTGAACCACTCAGGTGTGGGGACTTTGGGTGGGAAGCGTTCATTGGAACCAGCCCGGACTATCCCATGCTCTATAACATGCCCACCTTGGTCAACGCCTTACGCGACGAGGGCTACGACATCATCCTCGTAGACTTTGCCGACGGCGCCGCTGACCTCCGCGCAAACGCCGAAGCGCTGCAAGCCGTGCTGGTGCGCATCCGTCAGTGGACCGCAGGTGATCAGCCCCTAGTATTGGCTGGAGCGAGCATGGGCGGACAAATCACCCGATACACCTTGGCTACCATGGAAGAAGCAGGCCTACCGCACTGCTGCCGTTTGTGGATCTCCTTGGATGCGCCTCACACCGGTGCCAACATCCCGTTGGGCCTGCAACACTGCCTCGACTTTCTGGCCGAACCGGTCCTGAACCTGGACAACGCCCAACAAAAACTAACACAAACCCTGCATCGACCAGCCGCCAGACAATTACTGCGTGACCAACTGCCTGGTGCTGCATCGCTCTATACTTCCTTTTATGAGGAAATGGAAGCCCTGGGGTATCCCCAATCCATGCGCAAGGTGGGCGTGGCCAACGGCGCTATGGATGCTACACCGGTTGCGATTGCTCCAGGCAGCAGTCTGTTTGACTATGAAATCACCTTCCCTATCACCGAAGAGACCGTCATGCATCTGCAGGCCTTCGCAGCGCCGGGCAATGCCGGCCAAGTGTTTGACGGCACGGCTCCTATTTCCTTTGTACCCGTGTACGACGCCAATCCGTGCACGTGGCTGCCCGAATCGGTGGTGACCGATGCGCAAAGTATGCCCGCAGGCAGTCTGGCTTTGGACCACGCTCCTGGCGGGCGGCGCAATACCATCACCGAACTGGTATTAGAAATCAACGCTGGCATCGCCTCCTCGGGCTGTGCTACGGACACGATCGCCAACTTTCAATCGGTACACAGTTTCATCCCTACAGCCTCTGCACTTGGGGTAGACGATGCCTACCTGTTTTCACCGCTTGGTCAAGCGCTGGCCAACGATCCCGATCTTTCTCCTTTTGACGTCACGCACGGTCCAATGGGCAGCAACGAATGGCACAGCGAGGTGTCCAGTGCTACCGCACAACTGCTCATGCGTGAAGTGCTGGCCGGTGAAAATCCGCTGCCTGCGCTGTTTGACCAAGGGCTGTTCACCTTCCGTGACTCTGCGAGCTACTTGGTGTACGATGTCGAGGTCACCGGCACCGCTCAACTGCACGTCCACGGGGGCGAAGCGCCGCATTGGGGCACCTCGCCTTCTGGAACCACCACTCCACTAGGAGGCCACTTCAACCTTGTGACCAACCCCTGTGGCAGCCATCTGGAGGTCCATGACGGAGGCCAATTGCTCCTCGGGCACGCAGCATCTGGATCCACCGCAAACCTCCACTTGCGCGATGGGTCGCTACTGGAACTCGGACCTCAAGGCTTGCTGGAAATACGGCCCGGCAGTCAATTGGTGGTCGAATCTGACGCCACGCTGCGCTTGGAAGGCGGCATGTGCCGGGTTTTGCCTGGCGCAGAAATTCACATCCACCCCGGAGCGCGTTTGGAAATCACAGGTGGCCAGCTGCAGCTAGAAGGGCCCGAAGGCGGGTTGTTTCTGGGCGGGTCTTGCTTGCTTGCCACGGGCACCACGTTTGCCCCCTTGTTCCAAGACCAACTGGCGCCCATCCACATCACCCACCCGGTTGAGCTCGAAGTGCTGGGAGAAACCGGACTCTTGCTGGAAGGAGCGCACCCACAGAACACTGCGCTGTCCATCCATGCGGGTGCGTCCCTCACCCTGCCTTCCGGACTCACCCATTTTCGCATGCAGGATGCACAAATCACATTGGGCACCGACGCCCTGCTGGAGGTGGCCTGCCATGTGCATCACCGCAACGCCACGGTCTCCTGCCCTACCCAGGATTGTGGAGGCTGGACGCTGCAGCGAGACGCCTACATTCAAGATTGTCTTTGGGAGGAACTCCCCACCGATGCGCTGCTCACCAATGGGCTACTGCGCATGCTGGAGTGCACCGTCAGCGGCGAATCCGGGCACCTCTTTGTCAAGGGGCGCACCTACGACATCCAAGACACCGACTTTTCAGGATCGCAAGGGGTCAGCTCCCTGGCCCTTGAGTTTGACGCGAGGTTGCGCGGATGCACGTTTTTAGGAACTGGAGTCATTGGCAATGCCGAGGCCGTCAGTGACCATTCCGAACAGGCCCTGTTTGTACAAGGGTGCGACTTTGACGATTGCAGCGTGGGCGCAGCCAAACATGATGGCAAGTTGCATGTGCAATGCTCCACCTTTGGGGGGAACGACACAGGAGTGTTGCTCACGGGAGACGCCCAAGCCTATTTGGACCCGTTGCACGGCGGTGGTTACAACCACTTTCACCACAACACCACTGCACTGGAAATCTCAGGCGCACCGCTGCCCGTGCTGACAGATGGCTACAACCGCTGGGAACAAGAAACCCACGAACACCTCATCACAGGATGGACACCTGGTTCATGTGCAGGCAGCTGTAGCACGTATCTTCCCGCAACACACAACACTTGGTCGGAAACCTGGGAGTCCACAGAAGCTGGGCCTTCAGGACCAGAACCATTACCTGAGAAGTTCAACTTGTGGCGCATGGACCCTGACTATGGCTGCGCAGGAAACCCTATGGGACTGGGATGCGAGGTGCTGTTCGGCGACCAAGAACCGGTGGCAGCCAGTGCATGCCTCAACTGGGTACCCAAACCCGGGCTGAATCGTAGCACTGCGCTATCGGCTGTCCACATTGCACCCAACCCCAGCGCCGGACAAGCAGTGCTGATCAACACTGGAGCTGTAGAGGTTGTAGTGCTGACCGTGCGATCCGTTTCTGGTCAGGTTTGCGCAGCGATGCACAGCACCCTTGATGCAGGCAAGCGTTTGTCACTCCCTCAGTTAAAACCAGGCGTCTATTTCTTAGAAGTGCTGTCCGGAGGATCGGTCAGCTATGTGCGTTGGGTTGTGGCGCCCTGAATCAGGACGACATGGCCTTGTGCAGCACGTTGTCGTAGATGTCTTGGAAGTCAGTGATGAAGCCAAAGTGCTGGCCGTCCACCACACACTTGCCGCGGGTCACGTGACCCAGCAACATCATGTTGACCCCGGCATCACCGACAGCGTCAATGAATTCGTCCTCGTAGTCTTCCACCACCGATACAATCACGCGGCTTTGGCTCTCACCAAAGAGGAAGGCGTCGAGGCGAATTTCAGAGTCGGTCACTACGTCAAAGCCCATCCCGCCGGGCATGCCCATTTCGCACAGCGATACAAACAGTCCACCGTCGGCCACGTCGTGCACAGCGTTCACGTAGTTCTGACGGATCAGAGTTTTGACGCACTCCTGCAGCTTGTGCTCCTCGTCGAGGTCAAAGTGTGGCGCAGGGCTCAAGGTCACCCCGTGAATGGCGCTCAAGTATTCCGAAGAGTTGATGTCTTCCTTGGGGTCACCCAACAGGAAGATCAAATCACCCTTGTACTTGAAGTTGAGCGAGGTGTGCAGCGACTTGTCCTTCAACAGGCCAAGCATGCCAATGGTTGGAGTTGGGAAAACCGGTTTGGCGGTGCCGTCAGCGTCTACGGTTTGGTTGTAGAAGCTCACGTTACCACCGGTGACCGGGGTTTCAAACTTCTCACACGCCGCGCTCATGCCTTTGATGGCGCCCACAAACTGCCAGTATACTTCTGGGTTGTAGGGGTTACCGAAGTTCAGGCAGTTGGTGATGGCCGAGGGCTCGCCGCCCGAACACACGATGTTTCGTGCGGCCTCTGCTACGGCAATGGCGGTACCCACTTCAGGGTCGTTGTTCACGTAGCGGGCGTTGCAGTCAACGGTGAGGGCCAGGGCCTTATTGGTACCCTTGATGTTCACAATTGCCGCGTCGCTCGGTTTGTTGGAAGTCATGGTGGCGGTGCCGACCATGCTGTCGTATTGTTCCCATACCCAGCGCTTGGAAGCGATGTTGGGTTGGGCCATCAGCTTGCGCGCGGTCACCACGATGTCTTCGGGCTCCGGGATTTGGCTGATGTCGAATTTTTGTGCTTCGGCGTAGTAGGCCGGCTCTTTGTATTCACGCTCGTACACCGGAGCACCTCCGCCGAGCACCAACGAATCGGCAGGCACATCGCCCACCAGCTCACCGTTCATGAAGTAGCGCACTTGGCCGCCTTCGGTCACCACGCCGATTTCCACCGCGTGCAAGTCCCACTTCTCGAAGATGTCGAGTACGGTTTGCTCTTGGCCTTTGTGCACCACAACGAGCATGCGCTCTTGGCTTTCGCTCAGCAGGATTTCGAACGGCTTCATGTCGTGCTGACGCAGGGGTACGCGGTCCAAGTGGATGTCCATGCCCACCTCACCGGCGGCACTCATCTCACAGCTTGAACAGGTAATGCCCGCAGCGCCCATGTCTTGCATACCTACCACGCAGTCGGTTTCGGCGAGTTCCATAGTGGCCTCCAGCAGGAGCTTTTCCTGGAAGGGGTCGCCTACTTGTACCGATGGCAAATCATCTGCCGAATCTTCGGTGATGTCTTTGGAAGCAAACGACGCGCCCTGGATGCCGTCTTTACCGGTGCTTGAACCCACGATGAAGACGGGGTTGCCCGGCCCTTTTGAGGTGGCCGAGATGATGCGATCGGTGTCGATGATGCCCGCAGACATGGCGTTCACCAGCGGGTTGACTTGGTAGCTGGGGTCGAAGAAGACCTCGCCACCCACTACTGGGATGCCGAATGCGTTGCCGTAATCACCAATGCCTTTGACCACGCCTTCGAGCAGCCACTTGGTGCGCTTGTTCTCCAAGCTGCCAAAACGCAGCGAGTTGAGTTGCGCTACCGGGCGGGCACCCATGGTGAAGATGTCGCGGTTGATGCCGCCCACACCGGTTGCCGCGCCTTGGTAAGGCTCAATGGCAGAAGGGTGGTTGTGCGATTCGATCTTGAACGCACAGCCGAGGCCGTCGCCAATGTCCACCAGACCGGCGTTCTCTTCGCCTGCCTCAACCAGCATATGCGGGCCTTTTTTGGGCAGGGTTTTGAGCCATTTGATGGAGTTTTTGTACGAACAGTGCTCACTCCACATCACGGAGTACACGCACATTTCGGTGAATGTCGGGGTGCGGCCGAGGATTTCTTTGATCGCGTCAAACTCTTCGGGACGCAAGCCCATTTCCTGGGCTTGTTCGAGGGTGGCATCGGGGCCTTGAACCTTGCTGCTCATGCAGGGGTAGAATTGGAGGTGAATGCGGCGCAAAGTTACCAATTCCCCTTGGTCAAACCTGCGCTTTGGGGGCGCGCTGTGAAGAAGTTTCGCTAGTCGAGTTCACGGAAGGTCACCCGGCGGGTTTCCATTTGTTGGAGCAGGAACAAATCGATGACCGTATGGGCCGCTACAGCTGCCCAAATCCCAATCCATTCGGTGAGGTATCCGAGCAGGGCAATCATCACCGTCATCACCCCCCCGTACACCGAAATGCGCCAAGAGCGAATATTCAGGTAGCCGTGCAAGGCAATGAACATGATGGCCGTGGGCCAGATGCCCAGGAGCGGCTGTACCGCACATCGGAACAGGATTTCCTCACCCACTCCTGCGCTCAGCGACAAAAAGATGCGCTCACCGCGGTCCAGATGCAGTGCGCCAAACATGTCTTGGTAACGGCTGGTGGCCTCTTGCATGAAGTCGCGTTCCACCAGCCACTGGGCCAGCATGCCTATACACCCCCCTGCAACCACGCCCACAGCAAGTTGCAACAGGAGTGGTCCACCTGCGCGCAACCGCTCGTACATGCTCACGTCGGTCCACCCGGCAATGAGCCACGCAATGGCGGGCATGCCAATAAAGGTGGCCGCAGCCAGCCCCATTACGAGTTTTTTCTGTTGAGCCGAGTCGATCATTTTTCCTGTCCAACAAATGTACTTTTGTTTGAAACGCCCTTATAACCGGTTAGGCTTAAATTGAAGGATGATGAAGAACACGTGGATCACACTGGCATTTGTAGCACTGAGTTCAGCGCTCTGGGCGCAAGGCAACTGCTCAGAAGCCGACCAGGCCTGGATGGCCGAAAACCAGTCTTTGCTGGAGAGCCTCACCAACCAATGCGGCTTTGAATGCGCCACCGTAGAAGATCCCAACGCCTGCGTGGCCGAGTGCATGGAGGCCAACACCGAACTCAGTGCCAGCTGCATCAGCTGCTTTGTAGAACAAGTGAGCTGCATCACGAGCCAATGCCTGTTCATCTGCCTTTCAGGTACCGAAACGGAATGCGCCGATTGCATCGAGGAGTTCTGTTTGGAGGATTTCTACACCTGCTCAGGCATTGACGATGCCGATGGCGACGGCTACAACTCGCTCTTGGATTGCGACGACAATGTCTTTGAAATCAACAGCGGCGCCGAGGAAATTTGGTACGACGGCATCGACCAAAACTGCGACGGACTCAGCGACTTTGACCAAGACATGGACGGCGAGGACGCGGCCGAATACGGCGGCACCGACTGCAACGACCAAGACCCCACGCAACAAGGTGGCCAAGTCTGGTACTACGCCGACGGCGATATGGACGGCTACGGCAAAACCACCACCGGTTTCCCTGCCTGCAACCAACCTCCCGGTACCAGCACCCTCGCCGGCGATTGCGACGACACCAACCCCTTCGTTTACCCGGGAGCTCCTGCTACTGCTCAAGGCTTCGACAACAACTGCGATGGCTTCATCGATGCCGATGAGGAATTCCTCTGTGTGGGTGACTTCGACCTCAACGGCGCCATCAATTCGGGCGACTTCTTGGTAGTCCTGGGAGATTTGACCTGTACCGAGAATTGCACCGCCGACTTGACCGGTGACGGCATCGTCAACCTCGACGACATCCTGTTCTTTTTGGGCATCATGGGCACCCTCTGCGAAGCACCTTGATGGAACTCAACGACGCTCTGGAGGCCTACGTCCTGGCCCACACCGAACCTGAATCTGATCTGCTCCAAGCCCTTTCCCGTGAAACCGGGCAAAAGGTGCTGTACAAGAACATGCTGAGCGGCCACTTGCAAGGCCGACTGCTGAGCATGCTGGCCCGCATGGTGCGCCCCAGTCGCATTTTGGAGATTGGTACGTTCACCGGCTACAGCGCTTTGTGCTTGGCCGAAGGACTGGCCCCAGACGGCGTACTCCACACCGTGGACATCAACGACGAATTGGAATGGCTGCGTCAGAAGTACTTCAAGCAAAGTGCGTGCGCAGAAGCCATCCACCAACATTTGGGCGATGGACTGGCGCTTGCCGGCAGCCTCGAAGGCCCGTTCGACTTGGTGTTTGTAGACGCCGACAAAGGGCGCTACCCCGATTACTTTGAGGTACTCGTGCCGCGCATGCCCAAAGGCAGCTGGCTGGTCTTTGACAACGTGCTGTGGTACGGCAAAGTCACCGATACCGTCAAGCACAAGGACAAAGAGACCGTGGCGCTGGACGCGCTCAACAAGCGCATCGCCTCAGACCACCGGGTACGGCCACTCATCCTTCCCATTCGGGATGGATTGACCGTTTGCGAAATCGTTTAGAACACTTAGGCGAGGACCTCAGCCACCTTGTCGGCCGCTTCTTGGAGGAGCACCACTGAGTGTACTTCCAAGCCGCTGTTGTCGATCAACACCTTGGCCTCCTCAGCGTTGGTGCCTTGCAGGCGCACGATGATGGGCACAGGGATGTTGCCAATGTTGCGGTAAGCATCTACAATACCCTGCGCTACGCGGTCGCAGCGAACGATACCACCGAAGATGTTCACCAGAATGGCTTTCACTGCAGGGTCCTTGAGGATGATGCGGAATGCGGTTTCTACACGTGCAGCATCCGCGGTACCACCTACATCCAAGAAGTTGGCAGGCTCACCGCCCGACAGCTTGATGATGTCCATGGTCGCCATCGCCAGACCGGCGCCGTTGACCATGCAGCCCACGTTACCGTCGAGCTTCACGTAGTTGAGGCCTACCTCATCGGCTTCCACCTCCATGGCGTCCTCCTCGGACTTGTCGCGCATTTCTGCGTAATCCGGGTGGCGGTACAGGGCGTTGCCGTCGAGCGATACTTTCGAATCCACCGCGATGATGCGGTCGTCCGAAGTCTTGAGCACAGGGTTGATCTCAAAGAGCGAAGCGTCGCAGCCTACGTAGGCAGAGTACAGGGACTTGACAAACTTGGCCATCTCCTTGAAGGCTTTGCCAGAGAGACCCAAGTTGAAAGCCACCTTGCGGCACTGGAAGCCGGTGATGCCCACTGCAGGGTCTACCTCTTCTTTGAAGATCAGGTGTGGGGTTTTCTCGGCCACTTCCTCGATGTTCATGCCGCCTTCGGTCGAGTACATGATGATGTTGCGGCCTTTGGCGCGGTCGAGCAGGACAGACATGTAGATCTCTGAAGGCTCAGACTCGCCGGGGTAGTATACGTCTTCAGCGATCAGGACTTTGCTCACGAGCTTGCCGGTGTCGCTGGTTTGTGCAGTCACCAGGTGGCCACCGAGGATGCCTCCTGCTTTTTCGGGAACCTCTTCCAAGCTTTTGGCCAAGACCACACCATGTGAGCCGGTTTCGGTCACGGTGCCTTTGCCACGTCCACCTGCGTGGATTTGGGCTTTGACCACAAACCATCCGGTGCCGGTTTCTTCCTGGAGGGCTTTGGCCACGGTGGCCGCTTCTTCAGGGGTGGAGGCAACTTGGCCGCGCTGGATGGCAACGCCATAGCTGGACAGGATGGATTTTCCTTGGAATTCGTGGAGGTTCATCGTTGGGAAATTTTGCCGCAAATGTAACCAGAAGGCCGCGAAGGCAAGGGATAAATGGAACGGATTTCTGCGCAAGTCTACCTGCTGTGTGGCCAGCCTCGGGAATGGCTATACTTGCAGGGCATGATCCACGCAACCAACATCCGCAAATCGTACGGCAACCTCGAGGTGCTCAAAGGCATTGACGTTGAAATCGCCCAAGGCGAAGTGGTGTCCATTGTAGGGGCCAGTGGCGCGGGCAAATCCACCCTGCTGCAAATCCTGGGTACACTGGACCGCCACGATACCGGACACCTGCACTACGGGGAGCATGCGATCCACCAGATGAGCAACGCCCAGTTGGCCGCATTCCGCAACAAGCACATTGGGTTCGTGTTTCAGTTCCACCACTTGCTGCCGGAATTCACGGCGCTGGAAAATGTGTGCCTGCCTGCCCAAATCGGCAAGTACCCCGAGAAGGAATTGCAAAAGCGCGCCCACGAGTTGCTGGATTTCTTGGGGCTGGCCGACCGCGCCACCCACCAACCTTCAGAACTCAGTGGTGGCGAGCAACAACGTGTGGCGGTGGCCCGTGCGCTGATCAACCGCCCAGAGGTGGTGTTCGCCGATGAGCCAAGCGGCAATCTGGACTCCAAGACCGCCACCGAGCTCCACAACCTGTTCTTCCACCTGCGCGATACCTACCAGCAGACCTTCGTGATCGTCACCCACAACGAAGAGCTCGCCGACATGGCCGATCGTAAGCTGGAAATGCGAGACGGCCGCCTCGCATAAGCCAAGCGGCAGTCCTCTTATTTCGAAGCGACAGGTTCTGCTTTTGAATGCTCAGGTGCTCTTCGCCGGCTCCAGCGCCACAAGGACCAGACCGCTCAAGGCGGATGTGAAGGCATGACAAAGCACCGCGTCAAACAGAGAAGCGGCTTCATCAACCGGTTGGTGGTGCCCATCGAAAAACCCTGTAGGGCCTTACCCCGACCTGTTCAGCGGGCATAAGAATGCCGTATTTTCACCCGGACGTAGCGGCCTGTAGCCGGCTCCGGGCTTTTCATTTTTTTGTTATGCATGCATAACATTTTTACCGTACATTCGTAGACAATGAAACCAGAATCGACGTTTGACTTTCACATCCGATGGGCTTGGGCGCGCATCTCGCGCTTGTACAACCAACAAGCTGCTGCTTACGGCGGTACCATGTCTATTGGGTATGCACTGTTGAACATCGATCGGGAAGGAACGCCTTCCACCAAGCTCGGGCCCAAAATGGGCATGGAATCCCGGAGTCTGACCCGCACCTTGAAGAGCATGGAACAACTCGGCCTGATCGAACGCAAGGCCGATGAAACCGACCGCCGTATGGTTCGGGTGTTCCTGACCGAAGAAGGCAAACGTGTGCGGGACATTTCGCGCCAGCGCGTACTCCACCTCAACACCCACATTTTGGACAAGTGGGGCGAGGACAAGACCGAACAGTTCATCGGTCTGCTTCAGGAATTCAACGAGCTGTTGGAGGACGAGGACATTTTTGAAAAGAACACATCTGCATAAGGGCCTGCCCCAACCGGGCCCGCTACGTAACATCCTATGAAACGACCCATCCGCAAGGTGGCCGTCCTCGGCTCCGGCGTTATGGGTTCACGGATTGCTTGTCACTTCGCCGGCATTGGCTGCGAGGTACTGCTGCTGGACATCGTCCCCCGTGAACTCACCGCCAAAGAGGAAGCCGCCGGCAAGACCCTCGAACACCCCGCCGCGCGTAACCGCTTGGTGAACGACGCGTTGAAATTCGCCCTGAAGTCCAACCCCTCTCCCATCTATCAAAAGAGCTTTGCCGACCGTATCACCACCGGCAACTTTGACGACGACCTGCACCGCATCTCCGAATGCGACTGGACCATCGAGGTGGTGATCGAGAACCTGGACATCAAGCAAAAGGTCTACGCCAATGTGGAGCAGCACCGCAAGCCGGGCTCGCTGATTTCATCCAACACCTCCTCGATCCCGATGGCCAAGCTCATCGAGGGCCGATCGGAGGACTTCCGAAAGCATTTCTGCGGCACGCACTTCTTCAACCCACCGCGCTACCTGAAACTGCTGGAGATCATCCCCACCCCCGAGACCGATCCGGCGGTGACCGATTTCCTGATGGACTACGGTTCGCGCTTTTTGGGCAAGACTACCGTCCACTGCAAGGACACCCCGGCGTTCATCGCCAACCGCGTCGGCGTTTACGCAATTCAAAAACTCTTCCACTCGATGAAATCCATGGGCCTGACCGTGGAGGAAGTCGACAAACTCACCGGTCCCGCCATGGGTCGCCCCAAGTCGGCCACCTTCCGTACCTGTGATGTGGTGGGGATCGATACCCTGACCTACGTGGCGGGCATTGTCCACGGCAACTGCCCCGACGACGAGGAGCGCGCACTCTTTGAAGTGCCCGACTATGTAAAGCACATGGTGGAGCAAAACTGGCTGGGCTCCAAGAGCGGCCAAGGCTTCTACAAAAAGACCAAGGACGAGAACGGCAAAAAGCAGATCCTCGCCCTCGACCTCGAGACCTTGGAGTACCGTCCACAAGTCAAAGTCAAGTACGCGACGCTGGACGGCGCCAAGCAAATCGACGACTTGGTGGAGCGCACCGCCTTCCTTTACAAGGGCAAGGACAAAGCAGGTGAGTTCTACCGCGAAATGATGCAATCGCTGTTCAAGTACGTGAGCAACCGCGTGCCCGAGATCAGCGACGAACTTTACAAAGTGGACGACGCCCTCAAAGCCGGTTTTGGCTGGGAGATTGGCGCGTTCGAAACCTGGGATGCGGTAGGCGTGCAAAAAGCGCTGGCCGACATGAAGGAAGCCGGCAAAACCCCGGCTGCTTGGATCCAGGACATGGTGGACGCCGGCCACACCAGCTTTTACCAGCTGCGTGACGGTCTGCGCTACTTCTACAACCCCGCCAAGAAAGACTACGAGGTCATCCCTGGACAAGAGGGCCGCATTGTGCTGGCCAACATGCCCGAGTCGACCGTGGTTTGGAAAAACTCCGGCACCACCATCAAGGACCTGGGCGACGGCATCTTGAACGTGGAATTCCACACCAAGATGAACACCATCGGCGGCGAGGTGCTCCAAGGCATCAACAAGGCCCTGGATTTGGCCGAAGCCGATTACCGCGGCGTGGTCATCAGCAACGAGGGCCAGAACTTCTCGGCCGGTGCCAACGTGGGCTTGATCTTCATGCTCGCGGTGGAACAGGAATACGACGAATTGGACTTTGCAGTCCGCGCCTTCCAAAACACCACCATGCGCCTGCGCTACAGCAGCGTGCCAGTGGTGGCAGCACCACACGGACTCACTCTGGGTGGCGGCTGTGAAATCTGCCTCCACGTGGACAAAGTGGTGGCCCACGCCGAGAGCTACATCGGACTGGTGGAGTTCGGCGTTGGGGTCATCCCCGGCGGCGGCGGCACCAAGGAATTTGCCCTGCGCACCTCTGAGGAGTTTGGCGACGGCGACATCCGCATCAATACCCTGCGCAACCGCTTTTTGACCGTGGGTCAAGCCAAAGTCAGCACCTCGGCACACGAGGCGTTTGACCTGGGCTACCTGCGCGAAGGGATTGACGAAGTGGTGGTATCTCGCGAGCACCACCTTGCCCGTGCCAAGGAAGCGTGCCTGCAAATGGCCGATGCCGGTTACACCCAACCTGCGCCGCGCAAAGACATCACCGTACTCGGCCAAGAAGGCTTGGGCATTGTGTATGTGGGCGCGCACAGCATGAAGAGTGGCAACTACATCTCGGACCACGACCAACTGATTTCAGAAAAACTCGGCTTTGTGATGTGTGGCGGTGACCTCAGCGCCCGCACCCAAGTGTCGGAACAATACCTGCTTGACCTGGAGCGCCGCGCCTTTGTGGAACTCTGCGCCGAGCGCAAAACCATGGAGCGCATGCAAAGCCTGGTGACCACCGGGAAAATCCTGCGCAACTAACCCAACACCCTAGAGACATGGATGCATACATCGTAGCGGGCTACCGCACTGCCGTAGGCAAGGCTCCCCGCGGACTCTTCAAATTCATGCGCCCCGACGACCTCGGAGCGCGCGTCATCGAACGGGTGTTGGCCGACGTACCCAACCTGGATCACGAACGCATCGACGACGTGATCGTGGGCAACGCCACCCCGGAAGCAGAACAAGGACTCAACATCGGACGCATGGTCAGTCTCATGGGACTCAACACCGACAAGGTGCCTGGCATGACTGTGAACCGGTACTGTTCCTCAGGTCTGGAAACCATTGCCATTGCCTCGGCCAAAATCCACGCGGGCATCTCGGACTGCATCATTGCAGGCGGTATCGAAACCATGAGCCCCATTCCCTTCGGCGGCTGGCGCATTGTGCCCAACGCCAAGGTGGCCAAGCAACACCCCGATTGGTACTGGGGCATGGGCCTGACCGCAGAAGCAGTGGCGCAAGACTTCAACATCTCGCGTGAAGACCAAGACCGCTTTGCCCTGGAAAGCCATGCGCGTGCAGCAGCAGCGATCGATGCCGGACGCTTCAAAGACGACATCGTGCCCATCGAGGTGAACGAAATCTTCCTGGACGAAAACGAAAAGCGCCAAGAGCGCACCTACATCGTGGACACCGATGAAGGCGTGCGCCGCGGCGGCACACTGGAAGCGCTGGGCCGACTGCGCCCGGTGTTTGATGCCAAGGGTACCGTGACCGCGGGCAACGCTTCGCAGACCTCGGACGGTGCCGCGTTTGTGCTTGTGGTTTCTGAGCGCATGCTCAAGGAACTCGGCGTGGAACCCATTGCGCGTCTGAAGAGCTACCACGTATCCGGCCTAGAGCCGCGCATCATGGGTGTAGGCCCGATTTACGCGATTCCCGAGGCCATCAAAAAAGCCGGTCTCACCCAAAACGACATCGACCTGGTGGAGCTCAACGAAGCCTTCGCCTCGCAATCGGTGGCCGTGCTGCGTGAAACCGGACTCAACCCCGACATCGTGAATGTCAACGGCGGCGCCATTGCGCTGGGCCACCCGCTGGGGTGCACCGGTGCCAAGCTGACCGTCCAACTCTTGAATGAAATGCGCCGTCGCGGCAACAAGCACGGCATTGTAACCATGTGCGTGGGCACTGGCCAAGGAGCCGCCGGCGTATTTGAACTGTTGAACTGATCCCGCTCCAAACTAGAATCATGGACAAGACCCAAGACAAAAAAGCACTGACCGGCGGCGAATGGCTGATCCGCGATGTGGACTGTGAAGACATCTTCATCCCCGAGGAGTGGAGTGAAGAACAACGCATGATCCAGCAAACCTGCCTGGACTTTGTAAACCAAGAAATCGTTCCCCTCCTGGACCGCATTGACAGCATGGAGGAAGGCCTGATGCCTTCGCTTATGAACCAGGCCGGTGAACTGGGCATGCTCGGCATTTCGGTGCCTGAGGACCTGGGCGGCATGGGCATGGACTTCAAAACTTCAATGCTCACCACCGAAGCACTCGGGGAAGCGCACAGCTTCAGCGTTGCGTACGGCGCACACACCGGTATCGGCACCCTGCCCATCCTGTACTACGGCAACGACGAGCAGCGTAAAAAATACATCCCCAAGTTGGCCACCGGCGAGTGGAAGGGCTGCTACTGCTTGACCGAGCCGAGCTCAGGTTCAGACGCCAACTCGGGCAAGACCAAAGCCACCCTTAGCGAGGACGGCAAGCACTACATCATCAACGGACAAAAGATGTGGATCACCAACGCAGGATTTGCAGACGTGTACACCGTTTTTGCCAAGATTGATGACGACGAGAACCTTTCGGCCTTCATCCTGACCAAGGACATGGAAGGCATCACTTCCAACCCGGAAGAGAAGAAGCTCGGCATCAAAGGGTCATCCACCCGCCAGGTGTTCTTCAACAACGTGAAGGTGCCGGTTGAGAACCTGCTGAGCACCCGCGGCAACGGCTTTAAAATCGCTGTAAACATCCTCAATATTGGCCGCATCAAGCTGGCCGGCGGTGTGATGGGCGGTTGCAAAGGCATCATCACAGATGCGGTGAACTACGCCAACGAACGCGAGCAGTTTGGCCGTCCGATTTCCAAGTACGGCGCCATCCGTCACAAGCTGGCGCAAATGGCCACCCAAACTTGGGTGGTGGAAAGTGCCACCTACCGCGCCACCCAAAACATCGACGACGAGATTGCCTCGCGCATTGCCGGCGGTGCCGACAAGGGTGAAGCCACATTGAAAGGCATCGCTTCTTACGCACCCGAATGCGCCATGCTGAAGGTCTTTGGATCCGAAGTATTGGACTATGTGGTGGACGAAGGCCTGCAAATCCACGGCGGCATGGGCTACTCGGCCGAGACCCGCATTGAGAAGAGCTACCGCGACGCGCGCATCAACCGCATTTTTGAAGGTACCAATGAGATCAACCGCATGTTGACCGTGGACATGATC
This sequence comes from Luminiphilus sp., assembly GCA_964221845.1. Lineage (GTDB taxonomy): Bacteria > Bacteroidota > Bacteroidia > Flavobacteriales_D > Sanyastnellaceae > CAXPZW01. Next base: position 55,877 of record CAXPZW010000006.1, read on the forward strand.
CTCAAAAAAGCCATGAAAGGCCAACTCGACCTGATGGGCCCAGCCATGGCCGTGAGCAAGGAGCTGATGAGCATTCCTGATTTTGGGGATGGCAGCGACGACGTGTACGCACAGCTTCACAAGATTGTCGGCAACTTCAAAAAAGCCATCCTGATGACCGCCGGTGCAGCAGCCCAAAAGCTGATGATGAACCTGGCCAAGGAGCAGGAAGTGCTGATGAACATTGCAGACATGGCCATTCAGACTTACGCTGCAGAATCCGCACTGCTGCGTGCAGAGAAGATTGCCAAACACCACGGCGAAGCCGCAGCCGAGTTGCCGCTGGCCATGGTCCGCAGCTTCATGTGGGACGCCTGTGACATCATCAACAAAGCTGGACGCGAAGCACTGGTTTCGTTTGGCGAAGGCGATGAACTGCGCATGATGCTCATGGGCATCAAACGCTTCACCAAAATGCAGCCGTTCAACATCAAAGATGAACGCCGCAAAGTGGCCGCAGCATTGATCGACAAGAACGCCTACACGTTCTGATCCCAAGAATAACACCGTTAAAGCCGTCCAATTTGGGCGGCTTTTTTTATGCGAACGCCTAACTTACAGGAGCACTTATACCATTATGAAGCCTTCTACCCTGCTTGGATTCCTCCTGATGGCCACGTTCGCAAGCGCGCAACACGACGGCCATTGGCACTTTGGTAACGGCATCTCCATGGACTTCACCTCGGGCACTGTGGCCTTGGGCACTTCGGACATCAACGTGCTGCTTTCCAACCTCCCAGCCACCATTTCCACCATGGCCGGAGACCTGCTGTACTACACAGACGGCGAGGTGATCCACGGCCCCAACGGCAATTTACTACCAGACGGCACCTTGGCCGGTTCGGCATCGGAAAGCCTGTTCATTCCCATGCCCGGTAACTTGGACCAACACTACTTGGTGCGCTCGTTGAACGCTGGGTTGGAGTGGGTGGCCCTGGACGCGACGCTAGCCGTAGACGGCAACCTCATCGACCCCACGCCCACCAACTTCTACACCACCGAGTGTCGCTTGCTTGCCACGCCCAAGCTGGATTCCGACGAATTCTGGCTGTTGGCGCTGGACAACCTCTTTGGTTCGCTGAACGTGCACGTGTTCTCGGTATCGGCCACCGGCATTGAGCTGGAGGCGGATTACGGCTACTCCTTCATTTGGGTGGATTGGTTTGACGCGCTGGACGACGTGGCCCTCAGCCCCGACTGCAGCCGCATTGCCGCCACGTTCAAGGGACACTACTTTGCCCTGCTCGACTTTGACCAGGAAACCGGCGTAGTCACCGACCCTTTTGCGCAAAGCATCGACACCGGAGACGGCTTTTCGGCCACTACCCAGATTGCGTTCTCGCCTTCAGGAGAGTACCTCTACACCTCTGGCAACGGCAGCCTGCTGCGCCAGTTTGACTTGACCGATTACAATGCGACTTCCATCGAGAATTCCATGACCACGGTCACCACCACCGGAAGCGCGGTAGGCGTCAACTGGAGCGACATGAAATGCGGACCTGACGGCATCTTGTACGTGGCCGATTCCAGCGGAGACAAGCTCGACGCCATCCTCAACCCCGATGACCCCACGCCAACCGCTACGCTCACCACCGATTACTTGAGCCCCGATGCCGACTTCTTGAACTTTCCTCTGATCCCGAATCTGACCTGTGCCTCGGTGGTCTTTTCCATCCAAGCCGGACCGGCCTGTTTGGGTGATCTAACCGACATTACCCTTTCCGGCACGGTACCGGCCGACAGCGTCAGCTGGGAATTTGGGGATCCCGACAACAATACCGGCACCGGCGACGACGTGTCGTTCGAATACCTGGACGTGGGCACCTACACCGTCACCGCCACCGTGGAGTACGGCACCGACACCTACCAAGTGGAAACCACCGTAGAAGTCAACGTGTACCCCACCCCAGACATCGGCCCCGACTTGGAATTCTGTGCGGGTGAGTCCGAAGTGCTCGAATCCGGCACCGACGCGGCTTCCTTTGAATGGATGAATGGATCAAACGACAACCAAATCAACGTTTCAGAAACCGGCTGGGCGTGGCTCATTGCGGCCAACGGTGCTTGCGAGGTCATTGACAGTGCTTACGTGAACGTGCTGCCCATCCCTCAAGTGGTGTGCGATCCAGACGTGGTCCTCTGCGACGACGGAACTGCCACGCTAGCAGCCACCTCTGCCCAAGAGATCAGCTGGAGCAACGGCGTAGACGGAGACAGCTTTGACACGGCTGTTTCGGGCACTTACACGGCCACCGTGAGCAACGCCTGCGGCACCGACAGCGACGACATCACCTTGACTGTGGTCAGCTTGCCCACGGACTTTCTGCCAGCCACCGCCCAGGCCTGCTTTGGCGACACGTTGCTCTTGGGCCCGACCGTTGACGTGGGTGAGGTCAATACCTCCTGGAACACCGGATCTGGTGATGCGGTGATTGAGGTGAGCGAGGCCGGGGACTTTGTGCTGACCTTGGAATACCTCGGCTGCGAGGTGACCGACGTGACGGCCGTGACCTTGATTGACAGCTACCCCATTGAGTCGCTGATCATGCCCAACATCTTCACCCCCGATCAGGACCAGTACAACACCAGCTTCCGCCCATTTGACCCCGCCAACCCTGGCGTTGAAATCTGCGGTATTGCTGCGGTAGAGGTCGATCTGGATATGTTCAACCGCTGGGGAAACCTGCTGCTGGAGAACGGTTGCGCTTGGGACGGAACCGATCCAGAAGGCAAAGACGTCATCGAGGGCACCTACTACTTCATCGTTGAAGTGGTGAGCACCTGCGGAACTGAGCGCGAAACACGTGAGTTCTCCGGGTACGTGGAAGTGGTCCGATAGCCTCGGTCGCCCGTCATCCTTGAAAAACGGCCCCATTTGCAAAGGGAGTTTGGATTTTTTATATTTGCGCGCCTCGAAAAAATGTGTTATTTTGAGGTAAACGCGGTATGAAGGCAGTGTGTGGCACCACTACTGGCACCACCTCATACACGATCAGAACATTCAAAGCGCAACTGCCGCGCCCCAACATAAATTCGAGAGAACGATATGGGAAGACCAGCAACGAAACCCAAGGCGCTCAAAGACGGGTACTACCTAGAGCTCCGCAACCCCAACGCACAAACTGGCATCAAAATCCGCCGCGACACCCGCGAGGAAATCGACGTTGCCATGGAGCACTATAAGAACTCAAAAAACGTGATCTACCTCGGCGAGCTGAAAAAAGGCAAGTGGGTAGACGCCAAAAAAACCGGATGATTCTTCATCCATACCAACAAAAAAACCGCATCACACGATGCGGTTTTTTTGTGCCTTGATGTTGGCAGGATCTATTCGCCCACCTCGGCGAGTTGGACCTTGAGTCCGTCGAGGTTGTCGGCCAAGTGGATTTGGCACCCCAAGCGGCTGTTGTCCTCCACAAAGAAGGCCGAGTCGAGCATGTCTTCTTCGTCGGCGCTCATTTCAGGAAGGTCGTGGTCCGAGAGGATGTACATGTGGCAAGATGCGCACATGGCCATGCCGCCGCACGTGCCTTCCACAGGCAGCTCAGAGCCCTTGCAGAGCTCCATCATATTCAGGTTCATGTCGGTAGGCGCCTCCAATTCGTGGGAAGTGCCTTCGCGGTCGATGACGGTAACTTTGATCATGCGTTAAAAGCCTTGGACGCCGTTGACAGTGGTATACTTGAGCACGACGTTTTTGTCGGGGTAAATGCGTTTGAAAGCGCTTTGCACCATGATGGTGGTTTCGTGGAATCCGCAAAGGATCAGCTTGAGCTTGCCGGGGTAGGTATTGATGTCACCGACTGCATAAATCCCGTCCACGTTGGTACTGTAGTCGCGGGTGTTGACCTCGATGGCGTTTTTGTCCAGGTTGAGGCCCCAGTCGGCCAGTGGTCCGAGTTTGGGGGTGAGTCCAAACAAGGGCACCCAGTGGTCACAGGCCACGTGCTTTTCGCCTTCGGTCTTGTGCTTGATGGTCACGCCTTCGACGTGGCCGTTTCCTTCGATGCCCACCACTTCTGCGTCGGTGAGCAGGTTGATCTTGCTGGCCTCGGCCATGTCTATCACCTTTTGCACCGAATCTGGGTGGCCACGGAAGGATTGGCGGCGGTGCACCAGGCTCACTTCAGAAGCCACACCGTCGGCCAAGAAGATGGCCCAGTCCAGCGCAGAGTCGCCTCCACCGCTGATGACCACCTTTTTGTCTTTGTAGAAGTTCGGGTCGCGGATGATGTATTCCACGCCGTGGTCCTCGTAATCGGAGAGGTTGGCCACTGGTGGCTTGCGGGGCTCAAAACATCCCAAACCGCCCGCGATGGCAATGACCGGCGCTTTGTGCGCGGTGCCTTTGTTGGTGGTGAGGATGAAGTTGCCCTCGTCGTCCTTCTCGATGGTTTCGGCGCGCTCGCCCAGGGTGAACCCGGGTTTGAACGGGGCCGCCTGCTCCATGAGGTTTTCGATCAGATCACCGGCCAGAATTTCTGGGAAACCCGGGATGTCGTAGATCGGTTTCTTGGGGTAAATCTCGGTGAGCTGTCCGCCCGCCTGTGGGAGTGCGTCTACCAAGTGGCAGCGCAGTTTGAGCAATCCTGCTTCGAACACGGTGAACAGACCGCAAGGGCCCGCACCGATGATGAGGATATCGGTTTCAATCATGCCGTTCCAATTCAGGGGCAAAAGTACTTGTTTTCTAAGGCGAACACCGTGACCATTGACAGTTCCGGTGTTCATGGAGAGCAACACTTGCGTTTGCAATTTGTTTTGTCGGTCAAGACGCGCGAATTGTGTACTTTCCTCACGCCTTTGTGAACCGACGATATGAGAATTTCTACCCTCCTCCTGGCCCTGCTTGCGGCGCCTACCCTGCTCACCGCTCAATGCGACGGCGAGCGTTACCGTGAATTTGTGTTTGACTCGTTTGCCAAGTCCGCGGACATCCTCTACGGTTCCAACTACGACCTGAACGAAAACCTCCAAGACCTCTACCTGGACGTCTACACCCCCAACGGCGACACCGAAACCGAGCGCCCACTGGTGATTTTGGCCCACGGCGGCAGTTTCATGTTTGGCGCCAAGGACGGCGAGGATGTCGTTCCCTTGGCCGAAGACCTGACCAAAATGGGCTTTGTGGTGGCCAGCATCCAATACCGCTTGGGCATCAACCTGGCCACCCTCAACTTGGAGGGTCCAGCAACCGAAGCTGTAGTGCGTGGTTTCCACGACATGAAGGCCGCCATCCGCTACTTCCGCAAAGACGTAGCCGAAAACGGCAACACCTTTGGCATTGACACCGATCAGATTTACCTCGGCGGCGTCTCAGCGGGCGGGTTCATCACCTTGCACTGCGGCGCCATGGACCAAGAGTCCGAACTCCCCGACTACCTCGACTACACCGACCTGGGCCTGACCGGCGGCATCGAAGGCGACACCGGCAACGAGGGCTACAGCTCAGAAATCGCCGGACTCTTCAATATCGCGGGCGCCATCAAGGACACTGCTTACATGTCGGCAGAAGATCCGCCCATGCTCAACTTCCACGGCACCGAAGACACAGTGGTGCCATTCGACGCGGACATCCTGTATCTGCTCAGCACCTTCGCAGTGACCGAAGTGGACGGTTCCAACGCCGTAGCCCAAAAGGCCGACGAGCTGGGCTTGGTGAATTGCTTTGAGATTTACGAAGGGCAAGGACACGTACCCCACACCACCAACGAGGCCTACTACGACACCACGCGCAGCATCATCTCCAACTTCCTCTCCCACTTGGTGTGCGAAAACATTGAACTGGACTGCAGCTACCGCGAGATCCTGGTTGGGGTAGATGAACTGCCTCGTACCACCTTGAAAGTGTGGCCCAACCCGGCCACCGATCAGGTACGTTTGGAACTCCCCGGAGCGCTCCGAGGCGAGTTGTTGGCCATACGAGACTTGCACGGCCGCGAGGTGCGCAGCTGGCGTGCCAGCAACCTGGTGGAGTCCCTGAATGTGTCTGATTTGCCGGCCGGCGTGTACCACGTGGTGGTGGCCAACCGTCCCGAAGTGGGAGCGCGACTGGTGATCCACTAACGTTTGCGGCGGCTGGCGAAGAACTCTTTGAGCAGCGTCGCACATGCTTCTTCCATGACCCCGCCTTTGACTTCGGTTTTGGGGTGCACTACAGGTGGTGCGCCTTCCTCTGCATGGTACTTGGTGAACCCGCGTTTGTGGTCATAAGCCCCAAACACAATGCGCCCCACGCGGGTGTTGAATGCGCCTCCCGCGCACATCAAGCACGGCTCAAGGGTGACGTACAAGGTGCATTGGTCGAGGTATTTGCCCCCTAAAAATTCACTCGCCGCAGTGTAGGCTTGCATCTCAGCATGCGCGGTGAAGTCGTGCAGGCGCTCGGTGAGGTTGTAGCCCCGGGCGATGACCTGGCCTTGGCAGGTGACCACTGCCCCAACCGGGACTTCCTTGGCATCGTAGGCACGTTGGGCCTCAACCAAGGCGAGTTTCATGAAGTGTTCGTCGGTGGGGGGTGCGAGCATGGGAGCGAAATTCGAAAAAATTTGGGCCGGATGCAGCATCGGCTTGTGACGCCCCCATGCTCCATACCGCCTCCTCCTTCCTAGATTGACCCCAAACGTCCCTTTTCCCCTTCCTACTTTTCGCAGCTCCAGCCCATATGCTGGCCCAGAACACTCGATTTGGGACACTTGCATAAACACCTGTTCTGCTTCGCGCTTGGAATACAGCTGGGCAATTGGTGGAGGAACGTGCGTTGGATTTGCCTCAAGGCCAGCACCGCATTGCCCTTGACGCTGCTTTGCGCCCCGGACTTTACCTCGTGCGTTTGGAACAAGCGGGAGGCGCTTGGCAAGGTGAGGCCGTGGTCCGCTGATCAGAGTGAATCATACCATTTGCGCAGCCATGCGGTGTCCATTTGAATGCGTGGTAATTCCAACTCCACCGGAGTAAGATCGGCACGGTGCAGGTGCTTGCGACGAACCTGCTTGAACCACCCTTTGGCCTCCAGGTAGTCCCCGAGGTATTCTTGCTCGTATTGGCCCGGGGTAGGCATGAGCCAAGCGCTGCGGCCCAACGCCACCAAATCCATGATGGTCGAGTAGCCCGCGGCGGCCAAGATGTTTTTGCTGCGCGCGACCCAATCCACAAACTCCGCATCCAGCGGATGGGCCACCGACTCGATGTGGGATGGCAGGCGGGTGCGGGTACCGGGCAATCCTCGGAGCAGGACGACGCGCCCTTCCATCCGATCAAACTTCTCCAGCACGGCTTCCTCGCTTTTGCGGCGTTGGCCTTCGGGCCCACTCAACAGGATGAGCCAATCCACGTCCTTCTCTTGCTCAGGTGCAGGCGCATCAAACCGCGACAACGGCCCCACAAACTGCACATGCTCAGGAGCATTGGTCGGGGCAGACAAGCGCCCTGCCAGGGCATCGGGTCCAGACACATCCGGCACCCATACCGCTTCAAACTCGGCGTACATGGAGTTGAGTTTGCGCTTGACCCAGCGGTTCACCGCGGCCGGAACAAGTGGCATCAACTGGTGGGTGATCAATACCGAGTGCGGGTGCGCATCCAGGCCGTAGCGGTTGTCGGAAATGACGCCGTCAAAGTGCCTTTCATTCAGTAACTCGTACAACCACAGGCGCTCTTCTTGAATGGTCTTGAGCATCCCTGGAACTTGAAAGGTGATGTCCAACACCACGCTCTTTCCCGAATAGGTGATGCCGTAAGCGGGCACGTCCAGGTGTTCCATATGCGGGAAGGCAGCTTCCAAGAACTTGCGGCCACGCCCTGTAGAGGCCAGTACCACCTCGGCGCCCCACGCCTCCAACTGGCGAATGATGGGCACGCAACGCGTGGCGTGTCCCATGCCCCAATCCAAGGGCGAAAGCAGAATGCGTTTTGAGGCGGCCATATAGCTGCGAAGTTCCCCAATTCCCCGCATTTTTGCGCCATGGAATGGATCGACACCCATGCCCATTTGTACTTGCCCCAATTCGACGAAGACCGCGACGCGGTGCTGGACGACGCGGCAAGCAAGGGCATCCACCGCATTTACCTGCCCAACATCGACCTGGAATCGATTGGTCCCATGCACGCCATGTGTGATGCCCGGCCCGCGCAATGCTTTCCCATGATGGGATTGCACCCATGCTCGGTGCAGGAAGGATTCGAACAGGTACTCGGCGAGATGCGCGCATGGTTTAACAAGCGCGCCTATGCCGCGGTGGGCGAAATCGGCATCGACCTCTACTGGGACAAGAGCACGTTGGCCATCCAACAAGAGGCCTTCCGCATCCAAATCGGTTGGGCCAAAGAATTGGGGCTACCTATTGTGATCCACGCACGCGAGTCCTTTGATGAGATCTTTGAAATCGTAGACGAGCTCAACGACGAGCGCCTCACCGGCATCTTCCACTGCTTTACCGGCACCCGCGAACAAGCCGAGCACATCATAGGCTACGGTGGTTTTAAGCTGGGCATCGGCGGAGTGCTCACCTTCAAGAAGTCTGGGCTCGATGCCACCCTGACCGACGTTCCGCTCGAACACATGGTGTTGGAAACCGACGCTCCCTATTTGGCGCCAACACCCTTCCGAGGCAAACGCAACGAGACGCCTTACGTGCTGCAAGTGGCCGAGCGTTTGGCGCAAGTCCAAGACGTTCCGCTTGAGGAAGTAGCCCGCGTCACATCGGCCGGCGCCCGCGACCTGTTTGCGCTGTAAACCAACCCCTATCTTGCGCACATGACCCACGCCCGACCCCGCGTATTGCTGCTCTACACCGGCGGCACCATTGGCATGACCGAGCATCCGGAATCCGGAGCGCTGGTGCCGTTGGACTTCGACAACCTAGAAGCCCTGCTGCCCGAACTTCGTCGCTTGGAGGTAGACTTGGAAGTGCGTGAGCTGCCCGCGCAAGACAGTTCCAACATTGGCCCGGCCAACTGGTTGGAAATGGCCAGCACCGTGGAACAAGCCTATGCCCATTTTGACGGATTTGTGCTGCTGCACGGCACCGACACCATGGCCTACACCGCTTCGGCGCTGAGCTTTTTGTTCGAAAACCTGGGCAAGCCTGTGGTGGTCACTGGATCGCAGCTCCCGTTGGGCAAGCTGCGCACCGATGGGGTGGAGAACATGATCACCGCCATCCAAATTGCAGCCGATGGGCACGTGCAGGAAGTGTGCGTGTACTTTGGTTCAAGGCTCTACCGCGGCAACCGCACCCACAAGCACAACACCGAGCATTTCGACGCCATCGACTCTCCTAACCTTGCTCCGTTGGCCGAAGCCGGCATCCATTTGCGGTACAATGACGCGGAGCTCATCACCGCAGACGCGCAACAATTCAAGGTCCATTCGCAGCTCGATGCACGCGTTGGACTGGTGAAATTTTACCCCGGCATGCCCACCGCGTTGCTGGAGGCGCAATTGTCCTCTGAAGCGGTGCAAGTGGTGGTGCTGGAAACCTTTGGCAGCGGCAACGTACCCTCGGACCCCGGCACCTTGGATGCCCTCGCCCGGGCGGTAGACAGCGGCAAGTGGCTGGTGAACATCACCCAATGCGCCACGGGTTTTGTAGAGCAAGGGCTGTACGAGACCTCTTCGGCCCTAGAAAAGCTGGGCATTACCCCCGGAGCGGACCTCACCACCGAGGCGGCCATCACCAAGTCCATGTGGCTCTTGACATGGTGTGAAACCCACGCCGAGTTTGAACGTGCGTTTTTGCACTCCCACCGCGGGGAGTTGACCAATTTCTCGGTCCTGAAATAGCAGGATTTACAGGGAATGACGTATGTAAATTTTCGTATTTTGCCCCGCGTTTTTCGGCCCGTTAAACGTGCGTGTTTGAGCGATTTTTTCAACTTCGCTTCTGCTGATTTCGCACCATTATTGTGGTGTTGTTTTCGACGGATCGCAGCTGCTTAACGGCAAAGGAGAGGTGGCTGAGTGGCTTAAAGCGCACGCCTGGAAAGCGTGTTTCCGTAAGGAAGCAGGGGTTCGAATCCCCTTCTCTCCGCAACAAATTGAAATACCCGGCAACGCCGGACAACCTAGAACCTGTAGACCGCCACAACGGCGGAAGCGAAAGAAAAACCAGTACGTAGCACCATGAAAAAGCTATTCGCATTCCTGGCCATTGTGGCCCTCATGATTTCGGTACCGGCTTCGGCCACTTACACCACCGAGGTCGTGAACGATTCAGAAACTGTCCTTGTTGCCGGCGACGACGCCCCGGTTTTCGCCCAGAACGAAACCCCTGCTGACGCCGGTGAACCCGAGCAAGTAGTGGAAGGCCTCGACGCGCAAATCAAGCGTTACTTCATCGAAGGTGGTCCCCTGTTTATGGCAATGGTATTGATCTGTTTGATCCTGGGTCTGGCCCTGTGCATCGAGCGCATCATCTACCTCAACCTGTCGACCACCAACACCCGCAAGCTCCTCAACAACGTAGAGGATGCCCTAAACACCGGTGGTGTTGAAGCGGCCAAAGAAGTGTGTCGCAACACCTCAGGCCCTGTGGCTTCGATCTTCTACCAAGGCCTCGACCGTTCGGCTTCGGGCATCGAAGACGTAGAAAAGTCGATCGAGCAATATGGCGGTGTACAAATGGGTCTGCTCGAGCGCGGCCTGTCTTGGATCTCGCTGTTCATCGCGATTGCACCAATGCTTGGCTTCCTCGGTACGGTAATCGGTATGATCGAGGCCTTCTCGGACATCCAAGCTGCGGGTACCATGTCTGCAACCATTGTAGCGGGCGGTATTAAGGTGGCACTGATCACCACTGTATCGGGTCTGATCGTAGCGATTATCCTCCAGATCTTCTACAACTACATCCTGTCGAAAATCGACGGCATCATCCTCGACATGGAGGACGCGTCTATCTCTATGGTAGACATGCTTTACAAGAAGCAAGTAGCCGGTAACTAATTCCAAAAGCAACAGTCAAGATGAAAGCAATCAACATCGGACTGGGTGCGCTGCGGGCAATCCTTGCAGTGGCGGGTGTGATCCTAACGTTCGTACTCGTCTCTCGCTGGACCCCGGAATTGGAGACGGAACGCAAAGCGACCGAAACCCTTGCCTTCCTCGGCAAGCACTCAGAAATTGACACGCCGCTCACGGCGACCATGAACCTTACGTTCTTCATGCTGGCGGCCTGTGCTGCAGCAGCCATCATCTTCGGCATCATTGCCGTGGCACAAAACCCCAAGCGCAACCTTCGCGCAATCGCGGGCATTGTGTTGGTGGCAGCCATTGTGGGCATTGGCTACTCGATGGCCTCTGACTCAGTGATGCACGGCTACTGGAATGCAGGATCCATCAGTAAACTGGGCATTGGCCTGGAAGATCAAACCGCACCGGTGTCCAAGTACTCTGGCATGGGGCTGATCAGTTTCTACATCCTGCTGGGCATTACCCTGCTGAGTGTGGTGTACCTGGAAGTGAGCAAAATCTTCAAGTAATATGCCCAGAAGAGAAACCCCACAGATCAATGCAGGCTCGATGGCGGACATCGCCTTCCTGCTGCTGGTCTTCTTTTTGATGGTGACACAGATCGCCACAGAAGAGGGGATCCTGCGGCAGTTGCCCCCACCTGTTCCGCCGGACTTCGAAGCCCCGGACGTGAAGCAAAAAGACGTGTTCGTTGTACTGGTGAACGCGAAAGATGAGCTTCTGGTGGAGGGTGAGTTTATGGAAATCAAAGACCTGAAGGACGCCGCGATTGAATTCCTGGTGTGCAACGGTGTGTTTGAAGACCTGCCCATCAAAGAGGACTTCCCTGAGCGCAAATGGGTGCGTAAAGCCGAAGTCAAGCAACGCATCGATGAGACCAAGGCCTTGATTGCCACGGCCCCCACCGATGACCACCGCAAGAGCTATGAAAGCACCCTGAAAAAACTGGAACGCAAGATGTACGCCATCGAATACTTCGGCGGAGAGTACAAGGAGCTTCCAGGTTCGGCGCTGATTTCGATGAAGAACCACAACCAGACCGGTTACGAGCGCTACATCGAGGTACAGAACGAACTCCAGAGTGCGATCAACGAGCTGCGTGACGACCTCTGTCTGGAGCACTTTGGCATGACCTACAAAGAGCTGTACGACGAGTACGAGCGCAAGAAGAACGACGACGATCCGTCGGTGGAGGAGCTACAAAACCGGGTATACGCCGTTTGGGCGGTATTCCCGCAGCGTATCTCTGAGGCCGAGCCGGAGAAGTCGGTTCAATACGAAACCCCTTAATCCTTTTTACCATGGCGAAATTCACCAAGAAGAAAAAGAAGGGGATGGACGAAATCTCGACCGCCTCGCTGCCGGACATTGTATTCATGCTGCTGTTCTTCTTTATGCTGGTGACAGTATTGAAGAGCGAGGAGCCGCTGGTAAATGTCAGCACCCCGAAGGCGTCCGAGTTGACCAACATTGAACAGAAAACCCTGGTGAAGTACATCAACATCGGATCGCCCATCAACAAAGAGCTGTATGGCGATGTCCCTGTGTTGCAACTGAACGATGCCATCGCTTCGGTGGACGATGTACAAATTTGGGTGTCCCAGAAACGAGGCGAGCTCGCCGAAAACGAGCAAAGCAAAATGATCGTTTCGATGAAAGTGGACCGAGAGGTGAAGATGGGCATTGTGACCGACGTGAAGCAGGAGCTTCGCAAGGCCAATGCACTCAAGATCCTCTACGCTACCGGAAAGGGCGAACGCACGAAATAATCAGCACCAGAGCTGAACGCGAAAGGGAGTCTTCGGACTCCCTTTTTTTATGCGGGAAATTGCGCCTCGATCTTATCGGCAAGCACAGCCGATAGCTTGACGTAAGACTCGGTGGTCCAACCGGCCACATGCGGGCTCAGTAAGGTCTTGGGCGAATTAAGGAGGTATTGAAAAGCTTCGGGAAGTTCAGCAGTACTGAGCTGCTCAAACGAGCGCTTTTCATACTCGTACACGTCCAAGCAAGCACCTTCCACCTTGCCTGACTTCATGGCGGACACCAATCCGGCGGTATCGAGTGTTTTGCCGCGGCCAGTGTTGATCACTGTGAGCGGTTTGGCAAAGCAGCTCAAGAAAGCGGCATCCACAAAATGATCGTTGCCGGGACGTTGGTCAATGTGTACCGAGAGGACGTCCGCCTCGCGCTGCAAGGTATCCAGATCCACCTCCTCTACCTGCCCTTCCGCAAACCCCACTTTGAATTTGTCGTGGGCCACAATGCGCACGCCGAGCCCCGCCAGCTTCTGGGCAAATGCACTGCCCATCCGACCATACCCAAGAATGCCCACCGTTTTACCGCTGAGCTCACGCCCGCGGTTGGCTTCGCGGCGCCAGATGCCCTGACGCATTTCGGTATCGCCTTCGCGCAAGCGGTTCCACAAGGCCAAGAGCATGCCCAAGGCGTGCTCCCCTACTGCATCGCGGTTGCCCTCCGCAGCGCTGTGGACAGCAATGCCACGTCCTTTGCAATAAGTAAGGTCGATGTTCTCCAGCCCTGCACCACTGCGAGCAATGAACTTGAGCTGCGCGCAGGCATCCAAAAAGGCGGCTTGCATGGGAATGCGGCTGCGAATGACGATGCCGTCCCATGTAGCGCTTTCTTGTTCAAGGGCTGCTTGGGATTGGGTGGTGCGGTCCAGACAGGTCCAGCCGCGGGCCTCCAATCGCTCCCAGAGAAGCGGGTGAACGGTATCCAAAAAGGCAATGCGCATGGTTATACGATGCTGGAGATGATGCCCCCCACCACAAAGTAGATGATCAGGCCAATGATGTCGTTGGCCGTGGTGATGAACGGGCCGGTGGCCAGCGCAGGGTCAATCTTGTACTTGTCCAACGCCAGAGGCACAAACGTGCCAAACAGTGCCGCAAACACGATCACCGCAAACAGGGAAATGCACACCGTGATACTCAGGGCCAGCCCAAAGTTCAACAGCATGCTGGAGATGAAAATGATCGCCGAGCAAATGATGCCATTGACCACGCCCACGCTAAATTCCTTGGCGAGCTTGGCACCCAGGCCTTCGTTGCGTAGGGATTGGTTGGCCAAGCCCTGCACCACAATCGCAGCCGATTGCACCCCTACGTTGCCACCCATCGCGGCAATCAGCGGGATGAACAGGGCCATCTCAATGTTCTTTTCAATGTCGAACGCACCAATGACGGTGGCGCCCAGGATCCCGCCGGCCATGCCGATCAGCAGCCACGGCAAGCGCGCGCGGGTGAGGATCCACACGCTGTCGCGCGATTCCACGTCCTCGGAAATACCGCTGGCCAACTGGTAATCGCGCTCGGCTTCTTCGCGGAGTACGTCTACCACATCGTCGATGGTGATGCGGCCCAAGAGCATGCCGCCTTGGTTGACCACCGGCACGGTGACCAAATCGTACTTCTCCATGATCGAGGCCACTTTCTCATCCGTCAAGTCCGGGGTGACCGCGTGCAGTTCCTGTTGGAGGTAAATGTCGCGGATGTACGAGCGGGTGGACGGCGAGCTCAACAGCAAGCGCTTGAGCGACAGGCGGCCCAACAGCACATCGTGATCGTCCACCACGTAAATGGTGTACACGTTGTCGATGTCTTCGGCCTGGCGGCGCATTTCGCGGATGGCCGTGGCGATGGTCCAGTTCTGGTTGACCTTCACCAACTCCTTGGCCATCAGACCACCGGCGGTACCTTCTTCGTAGGCCAGCAGGTCCAGAATGTCGGAGGCTTGGTCCTCGTCCTCGAGTTGGGCGATGACTTCTTCCTTCTTCTGGTCTGGGAGTTCCTGGATGAGGTCGGTGGCGTCGTCGGAGTCGAGGTCACCCACGAGCTCCTCGGCGATTTCCTTGGAGGTGTAGGTCGACAGCAGCTCCTCGCGGGCGTCTTCCTCCATTTCCATCAGCACATCGGACACCTTGTCCTTGTCGATGAGCTTGAAGAGGTAGGCGGCCTCGTCGCGCTTGACCTCGTCGAGGATGTCCGCGAGGTCTGCCGGGTGCAGCTCCCCGATCATGCCGAGCACGTCAGAATCCCGGCCGTCCGCGAGGTGGTCTCGCAGCAGCGTCATGAATTCATTGGTGAGTTCGAACTGCATCAGGGTGGCAATTTGCGGGCTAAAATACCGCTTTCATGTGGGGTGACTACGACGAAAAACGGCCGCGTGTTGCGGCCGTCCTCTTAGAGTATGAACATGCCACTCAGCTTTCGCTGTATGTGGTGATGGTCATGGTCTGGTTGTGCAGCGAGCACGCCGAGAATTCCCGTACCGGGGAGATCTCCCCGTTGGAGTAGAACCCGGTGTACACCGCATCCTTGCCGAAAATCTCCATCACTGACTCCACTTCTTCGCCCACACGGCCGTCCAGCACGAGCTTGCGGCCCACGCAGGAGATCATGAGTACAAGCTCGGCTTCGTCGTCGTCGTTGGCGTGCCACGAAGCTTCTGCAGCATCGGCGGCGCCGTCAATCAAGCGATCGAAGTTTGCCATCATCAGTCGGATTTCAGCGCCCTGGGGAATGTCTCCCGCAAAGGTCATGGAGCCGGCTTCCTCGTCGATGGACAGGATGGTACGCACCACTTGGTCGCCGTTGGCGGTGAACAGGCTTACCGGGTACAGCAGGGCTGCGCCGGGGAGTTCTTCGGCCTTGGAACCAAGGTATTTCTTGTAGAGATCCAACGCGGGTTGGTTGTCGAGCTCAAAGAGCACGTTGCCTTGTGAACGGGTGACTTGACGGATGGGACCAAATTCTTCCCAACCGCCGTTGGAACCGTGGCTGACTTTGAGGTCGGTGCCGTAGTGGCCAATGCCAACGACGCATCCTGAACGCGGCGCTTCGTTCAAGCCCACGAAAGTTTTGGTAAACCGGCCCGCGTCTGCGGCCAATCCTCCGGTGATCACCACCTTTTGGTCCAACACGCCGTTGAGGCCTTTCACCAAAGCATCGCCGTTGACCAGGCCGCCGTCAGAAATCACCAACACGTGCGCCAAGTCTTCACCCACCAGCTTTTGGGCCAGGGCTTCCCCGGCTTCCTTCGAGTCGGCGTAATCGCCGATTTCGATGACCTCGGCGCGGAGTTCGGTCTTTTCGTACGTGATGGCTGTTGCCGATATGGTGCCGTCCGAGACGTTTTCGCCGGCAATCTCTCCTGCGGTGGAGCTCATCAAAATGTTTGCGTTGGGGAACCGCTCACGAAGTTCGGTGTAGCGTTCAGGCACGCCGATTTCATCGACAGCGCCAAAGGCGAGCACCAGGTTGATCTGGTCTGCGGAGGTCTGTGGGGTGACCACATTCCATCCGGAGGTGGCGTTCCATACGAGTTGTTCTGTTTTCATCAGTTGGGCCTGTCCACTGGGGGCGTTGGTTCTGGTGTCGAATGTATTTCGACGCCTTGAATTCCGGTGTGGGGGCAAATCTGAAGGAGGGTGTCGGGGGGTTCTTACAGGTTTGATTGTATAACAAATGCATCACAACCAAAAGCGAACATGACTTCAGCAAACCCACACAATGCACAGCGTGTTCCCGCCACCCCAGACTGGTACGATTTCTCCGGTCCGTTGTGGCAGAAATACCACGCGCAAACCCGCAAAAAAGTCCGCTTTCCACGCGGATACAAAGAGGTAAGCCTACTCGGGTCCAGCGCAAGCTGACCGTTCGCAAGGAAATTTGAAACCAAAAAGGGAGCTCCTGAACCGGGCTCCCTTTTTTTATGCATTGATGTGGCGGGTTAGAAGCCCGCCGGCAGGCCGATGCGACGGCCGCGGAATTCGTCTTCTTTCAATTCAAACAACTCTTGCGAAGCGTCCAAACGCTCCTGCAGTTGTTCGATCAACTCCGATTGGGGGTCGTAGATGCGCAGCAGGTCAATCATGGACTTGTTGAGCTCGATGTTGAGGTTCATGTCCTGACGGTACTCCATGGCGTATTGCGCGTCCAAGGTGCTGTAGTACTCCACTTCGTCTTCCTGGAGCTCAAAGAGGCGCAGCAACAGCTCAGCACCGGTGGCGCGAGCATCCTCCACCCCAGCACCGTCCAAGTTGGACACCGGCGTCCCCGGAGGCATGCCCAGGGCTCGAATCATGCTGGAATCGGTGGTCATGGCGTAGTAGTTCTTCACGTACTGGAAGATCACCTGGCCGTAGGGCACGTTCTTCTCAGGCATGACTTGCAGCGCGTAGTCCATGACCTTCTTGGCTTTGTCCTCTTTGTTTTCCTCGATGAGGGCCTCGGCGAGGTTGGCCATTTGCAGGCGCATGTTGGTCACCATGCGCAAGTTGTTTTCGTCCAGGTAGATGCCTGTGGTGTCGTCCATGCCGCCCCACTGGAATTGATCCATCACGTTGGTGTACATGCGATCGGTATCGATGGTGCCTTGGTACAGCGGGTGCGGATCGTTGGTGCGGATGGGCACCAGTCGGTACGCCAAGCCTTCCAACTGGAAGTGGCGGCCCAAGCCGATGTACGCATCGTTGCCGGTGGTCACTGCAAAGTAGATGGGGCGCTCCCAGTTGTTGGTGCGAATCAGGTCCAACAGCATCATCGAGTTCTTGGTGATGTAGCGGTTGGGGATTTGCCAACGGATTTCAGGTACAATCTTGTTTGCGTCTTCGAGGTCCACAGTACCGGTCTCAACAATGCGCGCCGAATCGATCGGGATGCTCAGTCGGTTGGTGGGGAAGCTGTAGATCTTCTTGGCTTGACCTTCGATGTAGTTCTTGTCGTCAAGGGCGTATTCCAACACTTCGCTGACAGGGACGAATTGACCTTCGTACTCCTTCTCTGGGTAGATGTAGATCACATCGCGCGTGCCTTGGCGGTACTTCTGCTCGGGGATGCTGAACGGCACCGGATCTGAGTTATACGCCTTACGTTTCATTTGATCGATGTACCAATCGGTGTTGAGCAGCGAGAGGTTGACCACGCGCACATCGGTGCGGTAGCCTTCGACCTCTTGGACGTACCAAAGCGGGAAGGTGTCGTTGTCTCCGTTGGTGAACAGGATGGCGTTGGGCTCCAGCGAGTCCAGGTAGTTCTTGGCAAAGTCCACACCGGTGCTACGCTTTGCGCGGTTGTGGTCGTCCCAGCCTTCGGAGGCCATGATCACCGGTACCACCAAACAGAGGATGGATGCCAGCAGTGCGCTGTGCGTGTCCTGAAGCTTGCGCGCCCCAAAACCAAAGACGGCCAAGGCGGCACTGGCCACAATGGCCATGTACAGCAAGGTGTAACTGAACGCGTGATCCGGTGAGCTCATCAAGCTCTCCATTACGAAAATGGCCGCACCTGCACCGCAAGCGACGGCTGCGGCAAAACCAATATCCTTGGCCAGCACGCGGCGCGACACTTCGTACAAGGCCACCACGCTCAGTCCAATCCACAGCGCAAAGGCGTAGAACGAACCCACGTAAGCGTAATCGCGCTCACGCGGCTGCTCGGGGGTCTGGTTGAGGTAGATCACAATGGCCAAGCCTGTCAACAGGAACAAGAAGCCCACCACGGTAAAGTCTTTGGGGCGGCACACGGCTTGAAACACCAAACCAATCAAGCCCAAAATCAGCGGCAGCAAGAAGAACTTGTTGTAGCCTTTGTTCATCAGGGCCGTTTCCGGCAGGCGGTCGCGGTTGCCTAGGCGTTCGGCGTCGATCATGGACACCCCGCTGAGCCAGTTGCCGTCGATGATGTTTCCGCGGCCTTGCTTGTCGTTTTGGCGACCGGCAAAGTTCCACATGAAGTAGCGCCAGTACATGTGGCCCACTTGGTAGTTCATCAAGTAGCGCATGTCCTCCCCGAAGGTCGGCAGCAGTTGGGCACGCAAACGGTCGCGCTTTTTCTCTACAACACGCATCTCTTTGCTGAGGTCCTCCAGTTGATCGCGGCCGATGCCTTGATTCTGGTAGTACCCAATGGTGTTGCGGATTTGGTAGTGCATGTCCTCAAGGCTATCGAGTAAGGCCTCGGTTTGCTGCACACGCATGCGCTTGCCCAAATCGCGCCAGCCCTTGTAATCACTCCACTCCTTGTACGGCTCCAGGTGGTTGGCCTGCGAAGAGTACATGCGGGGGAAGGTGCCGGTGTAACGCTCATCAAAGTTGGGCAGTGCACCCTTCTTTTCGCCCGAGTCGATGTATTCCTTTTTGAGGAAGTACTTGCTGCTCTGCTTGCTGTCGATGTAGCGTTGGGCGTCAAATTCGTTGCGGAAGGATTGCACGCGGCGGTCGCCCTTCTTGGTGGACTTCCACACGCTGAAACTCTTGATGAAAGAAGGGTCGCCGTCTTTCTGCGGCTTGTCGTCCAAGGTAGGGGTGTTAAAGTAGTGACCGGTCAACAGCGGGCGGTCGCCGTACTGCTCGCGGTTGAGGTAGCTGAGCAGGGTGAAGAGGTTCTC
>CAXPZW010000007.1:0-77521 GCA_964221845.1 Luminiphilus sp.
CGGCACCAAAGTATTGCCGGTGTCTTCCTTGGGCACCCGCTACCGCGCCAGCACATACGCGGCAGGAGGCAATGCCGGCGCCGAAATGCTGGTGGTGGCCACCGAAGACAACACGGTACTGCTGATCACCCCCTCAGCCCCCACCCTTGCCGGTCAACCCGCCGGCGTGCCGTTTGAAGTGACCCTCCACACCGGCGAAACCTTCCTGGTCCAAGCCGAAACCCCCAACGACCTTACCGGGACACTTGTGGAGGCTGCACCGTCTTCAGGTTCGTGCCGTCCGTTTGCGGTGTTCTCGGGCGCAACATGTGCGTCGGTGCCCACCACCTGTACGGCGTGCGACCACGTGTTTGAGCAGAACTTTCCCGTGCCCACTTGGGGCAGCACTTACCAAGCCGTGCCCTTCTTGGGTCCGGATAGCTACACGCTGCGTGTATTGGCCGACCAAGCCGCAATGGTGACCGTTGGAGGCATCCCACATGCGGTGGCTGCAGGGGACTTTTTGGAAATCAACGGACTCACTTCTCCTGAGTGCATCACCGCCGATGTGCCGGTGCAAGCCGTGCAGTTCATGGAAGGCGTGGAATGCGGCGGCGTGGGCGACCCGGCCATGCTTGTGCTCAATGCCCAAGAACAGCAAATCGACGCAGTCACCTTCAGTACGGTGGACAGCGCCATCATCACCGAACACGCCTTGACTGTCATCACCGACGCCACCAACACCGCAAACCTATGGTTGGACGGTACTGCGCTGTCTCCCACCTTGTTTGAGACCTTCCCGAGCTGTCCTACTCGTGCGTTTACGCGCTTGCCGTTGGACGCGGGTTCGCACACGTTGGAATCCGACGGGCTGTTTACCGCCTACGTCTATGGAAACGGCTTTGCCGAGAGCTACGCCTACTCGGTGGGGTCGTATGCGCGCCTGGAGCCGGAAGAACCTACTTTACACTGCTTCAGTACCGAGCTGGACCTGCAAGTGATGCCTACCACCACAGATGTCACCTGGTTCTTGCTGCCCGATACCTTGAGCCAAGTGGGTTCAGGCGAGCAGTTGGTCATGTCCGCCCCTTTTGCCTCAGGTACCTATGAGGCGCACGGAACCGAGGGCATCTCGGGATGCCCCGTTACTGAAGCCTTTTGGGTGGAATATTCGTCCGCGCCACAAGTGGACATCGGTCCGCTCGACCCCACCGTGTGCATTCACGACACGGTGCCCACCACCGCATCGGTCACCACCGATTTGGACAACCTGGAGGTGTGGTGGACCTCACACGATGCCTTGGCCGACACCACCGACTTATCGCCCGAATTGTCTCCGCTGACTTCCACCGTGTTCACCCTCAATGTGGCCACCCCGGGCGGCTGCGTGAACCAGCAACACAGTTATGTGGTGGAGGTGATCGAGGAGGACCCCAGCTTTGAGATCGGTCCCGATGTGGAAGTGTGCGCCGATGCCGTGCACGAGCTCCACGTGGCCCTGCCCACCGATTGGACCTACACGTGGAACGCCGCGGGCTTCACCGGTCCGGATGTGGAATTGACCGCACCCGGCACGTACGCATTGGAAGTGACTTCCCCCGGCGGCTGCACCCATGCCGACAGCATGGCCCTGGCCCACCTGCCGCTGCCCGATCCCGGCTGGAATCCCATCCCGGCCTTTTGCGCCGGCGACAGCGCGTTGTACACGCCCCCGAACGACACCTGGAACGTGACCTGGAACGACGGCCTCACAGGCCCGCGTTGGCTGGTGGACACCTCCACGTTGACCTATGACATCACCGACCCTGCGGGATGCGGCTTCTCCGGAGCAGTGTCGCCAGAGACCTTCGCAGCCCCCGATATGTTCCTTCCCGATGAGGTGTACACCTGCGAAGGTGACCAAGCCATCATCGAGGCCATTGCCGACGGGGTCACCTACCTCTGGCAAGACGGCACCTCGGGCACCTCGGCCACGGCCGATGCGGGCGGGTTCTTTGGGTTGACCGTGACCAACAACTTGGGTTGTACCACCACCGATTCTACCTGGGTAGAGGTGCTGGATCATCCCGAGGTGGACCTGGGCGCCGATGTGATTTTGTGCGAAGGCCAAACCGCCCTGCTGGACGCCGGAAGCACCGGCTGGACCTATTCCTGGAGCACCGGACACAGCGGACCCACATTGCAAGTGAGCACCTCAGGCAGTTACACCGTGGAGGCCTCCAACGGCTTCTGTTCGGATGTGGATCAAGTGCTGGTGGAAGTGGTGCCCGCGCCTGTGCGCCCGTTTGCCACCGATTCGCTCTGGTGTTTTGAAGACCAGCCGCTGGAGCTGCACGCCGGCAACCCCGGTTACCAATTCGTGTGGAGCAACGGCAGTACGGCCAACAGCACCACCTTCAACCAAGAAGGCGAAGCGTCCTTGACGGTGACCACCCCACTGGGCTGCACCAGCACCTTCACCATTGACTTGACTGCGTTCTGCAACCAAAGCTCGCTCTACCTTCCCAACGGCTTCACCCCGGACGGGGATGGGGTCAACGACACTTTTGGTGCCGTGGGTTCGGGCATCGGGCGTTTTCACATGACCATCTGGAACCGGTGGGGCGACGAAGTCTTTGCCACCGACAGCATGAATGAATTCTGGGACGGCCGGGGCGACCGCCGCGGCAAAACCGGCGAGAGTGCGGTGTACGTCTACCAGGTCACCTACACCACCCTGCTGGACCACGAGGGCCGCGAGTCGGTGCCGCAACACGTGCGCGGGTTTGTGACCGTGGTGCGCTAGACGTTGACTTCGATGAATTTCTTGACGTCTCCCAACTTCCCGAACACCACCAGGGTGTCGGTTTCGTAGATCATCGTTTCGCTTTTGGGCACGCCAATGATGTGCTCCTCAACGTTGATGTCTCCGCTTTGCTCGTCTTTGATCTCGTACTCGCGCTTGAGGGTGATGAGCGTCAGGCGGTACTTGTTGCGCAGGTCAATGTCCTCCAACGAGCGGTTGGCGATGCCGGCAGGGGCCTTGATCTCCGCAATCTCAAATCCGTCGGGCAGTTGCAGGAAGCCGGTGATGGAAGGGTTGACCAAGCGCTCGGCCACGGTGGTTGCAATCTCCATCTCGGGGGCGAGGATTTCTTCGATGCCGAGTTTTTGGAGGATGCGCAACTGGTTGGCACCCGATGCACGTGCAATCACACGGGGCACGCCCATGTCTTTGAGGGCCATGGAGGTGAGCACCGTGGCTTCGAAGTTTTCTCCGATGGCCACCACCACAGCGTCCATCTGGTCGATGCCTTTGCTGCGGAGGATTTTGGGGTCGGTGGCGTCCAAAGCAATGGCCAGAGCCACTTCGTCTTTGAGGGCTTCGGTGCGTGCTTGTGACACGTCAAAGGCGTGCACCTCTGCACCTTTTTTGGCGAGTTCACGGGCGATTTCCGCGCCGTATTTCCCCACTCCAATAACTGCGAATTTCCGGGCCATGTCAAGCGTTCTTTAGGGCTGCTTCCAGCAAAGTACCAAAGGTATAAACGTCGGTGAAGGAGTTGTACATGGGCACAGGGGCCATGCGAATCACGTTGGGCTCGCGCCAATCGGCAATCACGCTGTCTGCCAACAAGCGGTCAAACAACGGGCGTCCGTGGCCGTGCACCAGCAGGCTCAACTGGCAACCGCGCTCCTCGGGGTTGCGCGGGGTGATGATTTCCACCGGCGAGCCTGCGCGGCGTCCGGCTTCTTCCACCACAAACTCGAGGTAGGCGGTGAGTTGGATGGCCTTTTCTCTCAGAGCGTCCATGCCTACCTCAGTAAACAGGTCCAACGCGGCTTTGTGCGGAGCCATGGCAAACACCGGGGCGTTGCTCAGCTGCCAGCCTTCGGCGCCTGGGATGGGTTTGAAGCCCTGCTCCATTTGGAAGCGGCTGGTTTTGTCGTAACCCCACCATCCTGCAAAGCGCGGCAAATCGGGGGCGTTGGCGTGGCGCTCGTGCACAAACACGCCGGACACGCTGCCCGGGCCTGAGTTCAAGTACTTGTAGGTACACCAGCAGGCAAAGTCCACGCCCCAGTCGTGGAGTTTCAGGGGCACGTTGCCGGCAGCGTGGGCCAGGTCAAACCCACACACGGCACCCACCGAATGGGCCTTGCGGGTGATGCGCTCCAGGTCAAAACGCTGGCCGGTGTAGTAGTTCACCCCACCAAAGAACACCAGGGCCACTTCGTCGGCGTTTGCGTCGATGGCAGCTTCTATGTCTTCGTGGCGGATGGTGTGTTCCCCTTCGCGCGGGGCCACTTCTATGATGTCGGTCTGGGGGTCGAGCCCGTGAAACTTCACTTGGCTCTCCAGGGCGTATTGGTCCGAAGGGAACGCCTTGGCCTCGCAAATGATCTTGGCGCGCTTGCCTTCAGGGCGGTAAAACGACACGAGCATCAGGTGCACGTTGACCGTGAGCCCGTTCATGAGCACCACTTCTTCTGGGCGGGCACCCACCAGTTTGGCGGCGCCTTCGGTGAAGAGTTCGTGGTAGCTGAACCACGGGTGCTTGGCGTGGAAATGTCCTTCGACACCCCATCGGGCCCAATCGTCCAGTTCTTGTTCCACCACCGCGCGGGCGGCTTTGGGCTGCAGGCCCAGGGAATTGCCGGTGAAGTACAGGGCCTGTTTGCCGTGGATCACCGGAATATGGTACTGCTCGCGGTAGCGCGCCAAGGGGTCGGCGGCGTCCATCTCAGCAGCAAATGACGAAGCGTAGACGAAATCGGTCATGAGGGAGGCTTACTTTTGCAGCGCGAATTCCCGCAAATGTAGGATTCTGTCAAACCACCTCCCATGCAGATCACCCAGTCCGAACAGCTTTTTGAAACCGCCAAGTCCCTCTTTCCCGGAGGCGTGAATTCTCCGGTACGTGCCTTTGGCGCAGTCGGCGGTACTCCGCGGTTCATGGTCAAAGGCCAAGGCGCCCACATTTGGGACGCCGACGGCAACAAGTATTTGGATTTCTGCTGCTCGTGGGGCCCGCTCATCTTGGGCCACGCCCACCCTGGGGTGGTTGAGGCCATTACCCAAACCGCATCTACCGGTACCTCCTTTGGTACCCCCACCGTGCAGGAAAACGAGTTGGCCGACCTCATTGTACGCAACCACCGCTACTTGGAGAAAATCCGCTTTGTGTCTTCGGGCACCGAGGCAGCCATGAGCGCCATTCGCTTGGCCCGCGGCTACACGGGGCGCGACAAAATCATCAAGTTCAACGGCTGCTACCACGGCCACGTGGACGCGCTGCTGGTCAAGGCCGGTTCTGGATTGGCGACCTTGGGCACCTCTACTTCTGCCGGTGTGCCCGAGGCCTACGCCCGCGAGACCATCGTACTTCCCTTGAACGACCTGGATGCCGTGGAACAAGCCGTGCAGGAATACAAAGACCAAATCGCGGTCATTGCCATCGAGCCCATTCCGGCCAACAACGGCCTGCTGATCCAGAGCCGCGAGTTCCTGGTGGGCCTGCGTGAGATTTGCACCCGTGAGGGCATTGTGCTCTTGTTTGATGAGGTGATCAGCGGCTTCCGCGTCGGGTTTGAAGGCGCAGCCGGTTTCTACGACATCCAACCCGATGTGATGGCTTTTGGCAAAATCATCGGGGGCGGGTTGCCCGTAGGCGCTTACGCTTCAACTGCCGAGATCATGAACAACGTGGCTCCTACCGGTCCTGTGTACCAAGCCGGTACCCTGAGTGGTAACCCAGTAGCCATGGCTGCAGGCAAGGCCCAACTGGAAGCCTGCTTGCAACCCGGATTTTACGCGGAGCTCGAGGCCAAAACCAAGCGCTTCATCGACCGCGTGTTGGCGCACACCCAAGCCAAAGGGTACGCCTTCAACATGTTCCACAAAGGATCGGTGTTTTGGCTTGCGTTCTCCGATAAGGTGGCCATCCGCAAAAGCTCGGAGATCGATGCCGACAGCATGAAGTACTTCACCACCCTGCACGCTTCGCTCTTGGAGCAAGGGGTGTACCTCGGTCCTTCGGGGTACGAGGTGGGCTTTGTGTCTGCTGCTCATACCGACGCGGACTTGGAGTTTGCGGCCGACGCCTTCATCCAAGGCTTGGACCTGGCCTTCTCAGCCGAATAGAAACAGCGCAAGCAATTGCAACCCGCCCATCAGGGCAATGGTGCCGTCGAGCCCTGCGGTAAAGTAGAGCTCGGGGCGCTCTTCGTGCGTGCCGACGATCAGCCATGCGGAGGGCACCAGCGCCACCCAGGTAGCCACGGCGTAAGGCGGTGCGTACCATCCGCTGAGTAGCGCACCCAAGGTCAACCCGGCCGAAATCACCACCAACACCAAGGCCAAGGTTTTGGCCCCGCCAGTGCCCAGCAGTTGGGGCAAGGTGCGCATGTGCGCGTCGTCGTATTTGAGGTCACGGATGTCAAAGGGGATGGTGATGGCCAGGATGAACGCGCATTTTTCGCCCCACATCCACCACACGCGGGCATCCGGATTGCGGTCAAACACCAGTGGCAGGAAGCTGCCTACAACCGCCCAACAAGCTGCAATCAAGAGGATTTTGGCTCCAGGGAGTTCACGCAAGGTGCGCAGGCCGTTCTTGGAGGGGATGAAGTGCACCACGTACAGCAGGGAAATCAAGGCGGGTACCGCGAGGGTCCTCCATCCGGCAGGGGGCAAGAAGAGCGCCGTGAAGCCCGAGCCAATCGCTCCCACAATCACCCACACCCAAATCCAAAAACGGTTGTCGTACAGCCAGGCGTTGCGTCCGGCAATCACGCGCTTGTTGCGGCGCGAGAGCTTGACCACCCGTTGAAAGTTGTAGACAAAGACCGTGGCGAAGAAGGTCAGCCATGCCGCCACCGACTGACTGGCGCCGATTTCAATGCCCGCGGCGTGCACCCACAGGGCTGCACCAAATGCAATCCACACGTTGCTGTACACCGTGTTGCGCGCGTGCCGGAGCAAAAACGTGCGCATGGGTCAGAGGGGCGCCAGGTAAAACAGGATGATGCCGTGCGCCATGCCTTCGCCGCCGCCTTTCAAGGCATTGAGCAGCTGCATGGGGCGGGCGACTTTTTCGTAGCCCAGGGCATAGAATTCATTCCAGGTGTGAGAGGGGTCTGAGATGCACTCCTCTTGGATGCGCAGCACAGGCACCAATTGCCAACCGGTCAGGATGAGCGGAGCGAGGATGGTGGTGGCAAACCCGCCTTGGGCAGCATACGCCGCACCGGCGCTGATGGCAAAGGAGATCCAGAATTGCTTGCCGGCCTTGTGGCACGCGCGGGCGTCCATTTCTCCGGCGATGAAATCGCGCACTTGGGCCTCGGTCATCCAGTTGCCAATCAAGGTGTCTTGTTGGTACAGGACGTTTTCCTCTCCGCTGCGGATGGAGAAGATTTCGCCGCGGTCCAAAATGCGGGTTTTGGTTTTGCCGCGTTGGTTGACGAATTCGTAGCGGATTTCCAGCCCCAAACTGTCGAGGATGATGCACGGGAATTCACGCCCGCTCATGGTCAAGATGGTGTCTTGCACCGGGGCCTGGGCCGAGGTGAACAGCGGAAAAAGCAGCAGGGGAGTGAGCAGCACTAGCCAAGATCTCATGCTCCCAAATGTAACAAAGGCGAGCAGGGCTTTGCGGGTTTCAATCACCGGCTGTGCGCCCCGGACTGTTCAAAAATCCAATCCGAAGGGCAGAAACCTCGCGTGCGCGCGAACACATGCACGTGAGAGCAGTCTATATTTGCGCCCGAAACCCAACATGGAATGAAGACCCAGGAACCCTTCGCTCTCCGCCACATTGGCCCCCGCGACGCGCATGTGCAAGACATGGCGCAAGCCGCAGGATTCGACAGCCTCGATGCGCTGATCACCGCAACCGTGCCCGACAGCATCCGCATGGCAGGCCCGCTGCAATTGCCCGAAGGCCTCTCGGAGGCGGAATACCTTGCCCACGTGGCCCAGCTCGCGGAAAAGAACTGCGTAGTGGGCAGCTACATCGGCATGGGTTACTACCCCACGGTGGTGCCACCGGTCATCCAGCGCAACATCCTGGAGAACCCCGGTTGGTACACCGCCTACACCCCGTACCAAGCAGAAATCGCCCAAGGCCGCCTGGAGGCGTTGCTGAATTTCCAAACCATGGTGTCTGACCTCACCGGCATGGAAATCGCCAACGCGTCGCTGCTGGACGAAGGCACCGCGGCCGCCGAGGCCATGATCATGTTCTGGAACACCCGCAGCCGTGCCCAAGTCAAGGGCGGCGCCAAGAAGTTCTTCGTTTCAGACAAGGCCTTCCCCCAAACCCTGGAGGTGATGCGCACCCGCGCCGAACTCTTGGGTGTAGAACTGGTGGAAGGCGATTACAACAGCTTCACCTTTGACGCCGAGACCTTCGGTGCTTTTGTACAATACCCCGACGGCCACGGTGCCGTGCGCGACTACCGCAGCTTTGTGGAGGCCGCCCACGCTGTGGACGCCAAAGTGGCCGTGGCATCGGACCTGATGGCCTTGGCCTTGTTGGAAGCCCCCGGCAACTGGGGCGCCGATTGCGTCTTGGGCAACAGCCAGCGATTTGGTGTGCCCATGGGCTACGGCGGACCACACGCGGCCTTCTTTGCCACCCGAGAGGCGTACAAGCGCCACATTCCGGGCCGCATCATTGGCGTGACCAAAGACCGCCACGGCAACGCCGGCTAC
The DNA here is from genome assembly GCA_964221845.1 of Luminiphilus sp. GTDB lineage: Bacteria > Bacteroidota > Bacteroidia > Flavobacteriales_D > Sanyastnellaceae > CAXPZW01. The sequence continues at coordinate 8,678 of CAXPZW010000007.1, forward strand.
CGCATGGCGCTGCAAACCCGCGAACAACACATCCGCCGCGAAAAGGCGACCTCTAACATCTGCACCGCGCAGGCGCTGTTGGCCGTGATGGCCGGCATGTACGCCGTGTACCACGGTGCGGAAGGCATCCGCCACCGTGCGGCCGCCATCCACGGCTTTGCCGCAGGCGCAGCCAACGCCTTGGAGGCCGCAGGCGTAAACGTGTTGAACGACACCTGTTTCGACACCCTCACCTTGGCGGTTGCCAGCGCCGATCAGACCGTGCGAGCGGCGTTGGACGCTGGCTTCAACATCCGTCGCGTAGACGACCTGCACGTGGCCATCTCCATGAGCGAGACCACCACCGAGGCCGAACTGAACGCCCTGCTGAGCGCCATCGCCGGCAAGGACGTGGCCTGGAGCGCAGGCGCCGATCGTTTGGGCCAAGCTCCTCGCAAGGTGGACTACCTCACCCACGAGGTGTTCAACACCTACCGTTCTGAGTCCGAAATGATGCGCTACATGAAGCGCCTGGAGAACCGCGATTTGTCGCTGGTACACTCCATGATTTCGCTCGGATCGTGTACCATGAAACTCAACGCGGCCAGCGAGCTGATGCCCATCACCTGGCCCGCGTTTGCCAACATGCACCCGTTTGCCCCGCTCAACCAAGCGGCCGGCTACCAGGAAATGCTCACCAACCTGCACGACGACCTCTGCGAGGTGACCGGGTTCGCGGGCATGTCCCTGCAGCCCAACAGCGGCGCACAAGGCGAGTACACCGGTTTGCTTGTGATCCGCGCCTACCACGCGGACCGCGGCGAATCGCACCGCGACATTTGCTTGATTCCTTCTTCGGCCCACGGCACCAACCCGGCTTCGGCGGTGATGGCGGGCATGAAAGTAGTGGTGGTCAAGTGCGATGAGGCCGGCAACGTAGACGTCGACGACCTGCGCGCCAAGGCCGAAGCACACAGCGCCAACCTCGGCGCACTGATGGTGACCTACCCGAGTACCCACGGGGTGTTCGAGAGCGCCATCAAGGAAATCACCTCCATTGTGCACGAGCACGGCGGCCAAGTCTACATGGACGGCGCCAACATGAACGCCCAGGTGGGCCTGACCTCACCCGGACTCATTGGCGCGGACGTGTGCCACTTGAACCTGCACAAGACCTTCGCCATCCCACACGGCGGTGGCGGTCCTGGCATGGGCCCCATCGGAGTTGCGGCGCACTTGGTCCCCTTCCTGCCCGGTCACCAAACCACCGGTCATGGCAACGAGAAGTCGTCGGGTGCGGTCTCAGCTGCACCGTTTGGAAGTGCGCTGATTCTGCTGATTTCGTACGGCTACATCAAGATGCTGGGCGCGGCAGGCCTCAAGCGCAGCACCGAAATCGCCATTCTCAACGCCAATTACATGCGTGCACGCTTGGATGAGCATTACCCCATCCTCTACACCGGAGTGAACGGAAACGTCGCGCACGAGATGATCATCGATTGTCGGGAATTCAAGAATGACATCGGGATCGAGGTGGCCGATATCGCCAAACGCTTGATGGATTATGGGTTCCACGCGCCTACGGTTTCGTTCCCGGTTGCGGGTACCATGATGATCGAGCCTACCGAGAGCGAATCGCGCGAGGAGTTGGACCGCTTCTGCGACGCCATGATCGCCATCCGAAAAGAGATCGCGAACGTGGCCATGGGCCTGGCCGATATGAACGACAATGTCGTGAAAAACGCGCCACACACGGCTGCTGAGGTCACCGACGATGTTTGGTCGCACCCCTACAGCCGTCGCGAGGCCGCATACCCCTTGAGTTACATCGCGGAAGCCAAGTTCTGGCCAGCGGTTGGACGCGTGGACGATGCTTACGGTGATCGCAACCTGATGTGCACCTGCCCATCGCCGGAAATGTTTGCCGAGCCTGCGGAAGGCGCAGAGGCCTGATTCACCGCAAGAATGAGATAAACCTAGTTTTTACAGGGGTTGCGAATGGCTATATTTGCCCTCTATAGCGAAAACAAATCCTCAATTAAATTATCAGAGATGAGAAAACTGTACGCTCTGGCGCTTACACTGTTTGTTGCCGCGGGTATGACCGCACAAAGCTGGCAGAACGTGTCTTTCCAGTCGTTTGACAAAAAAGACATGTCGCCAATCATCACCAAGAAAGGTGAAGGCACTGCTGCTGCAATGCTCAAAAACACTGACATCCTGTTCGAAGACTTCGAAGAAGGCATTCCTGCCCTCCCAGAAGGTTGGACCGGTACCGACGTAACCAACCTCGACGGTGACGTTGTTCCTGCATTCATCACCGGCGACGCTGCTCAAGCGAACAACGGTGGCTACTGGCCAGTTCCTGACGTGCCAGTAGGTAACAACTTCGCACTGGCCAACGACGATGGCCCTCCCTGCGACTGTGACATGTTCCTGGTGCAACTGACTGCTCCAGAAGTAGACCTTTCAACCGCTACCAACCCAGCCCTGTCGTTCGACATGTTCCATGACCGAGGTTTTGGCGGTGGTGACGCTGGTGTAGAAGTATCTACCGACGGCGGTGAGAACTGGACTGTATTGACAGAGGCCTTACCTGTAGATGCAGTTGTATGGCAAACCATCATCCTTCCCCTCTACGACTACGAAGGAGAGACCTCACTGACCGTTCGTTTCTTCTGGTCAGATGCCGGTTCATGGGCTTCTGGTTTCGCAGTGGACAACGTAGGTATCGGCTCATTGGCTGACAACAACATCGCTGCTGACAAGGTAGAGTTCGGTGACTGGAACCAAGAAGAGTTCGGCGCTGGCGTTTACCCATTCACCCGCGTACCTGTTGCTCAAACCAGCCCAGTTGCTGCTACTACCGTACTCTCTAACTTCGGTTTCAACGACCAGACCAACGCTTCGTTCGAGCTGGAAGTATTCTTCGACGGCACCTCACAAGGCACCTGGACTTCAGAAGTCTCTCCTGAGATCCTCACCCTGACCAAGGACACCCTGTCTATCGTTACCGATTACACCCCATCTGCCATTGGTGAGGTAACCATGACTTCTGTGGTAACTTCAGAAACCGGTGACGACGTGATGGAAGACAACATGGCTGAAAACAGCATGATGATCACCGAATTCATCTACGGCCGTGATGCCAACTCTGCTGAGGCGTTTACCGATCCAGGTTCGTCTTACGAGTACGGTAACCTGTTCGACATCTACGCCAACCAATCATGTGGCGGTATCAACGCTTGTGTTGGTGGCGGCTCTGAGGTAGGCGCGATCTTCTACTGCCAGATCTATGAATTCGAAGGCCTCGACGAGGACGGTTTCCCCATCGTTGAGTACATCACCGAGACCCTCGAGCACACCGTTGCTGAAGAGGACATCACCAACGTACTGGAAGCCAACTGGCTGACCCTGCCTTTCGAGGATGCCCTCGAACTGGAAGCGGGTAAGACTTACCTGGCTGTACTGGTGAACTTCGGCGGTACCGACAACATTCGTATGCCAGTTTCAGGCGTGAACGAGTGGGTAGCTTCATGGTTGTTCTCAGACGGCGAGTGGGGTGCGACCTTCTCTGTACCAATGGTACGTCTGAACATGGACGCTTCGATCTCTGTAAACGACATCGCTGACGCAGAAGCAGTAGTAGGTCAAAACGTACCTAACCCTGCTGTGAACATGACCACCATCAACTACTCACTGGTACAGTCTAGCACCGTATCACTCGAAGTATTTGACGCTGCTGGAAAGCTGGTGATCTCACAAGACTACGGCACCCGCGCTGCTGGTGAGCACAACATCGTGCTCGACGTAGCTGCCCTGCCAGCTGGTCTGTACAACTACAGCGTGATCGTAAACGGCGCGCCTGTAACCAAGCAAATGATCAAGCGCTAAGCCGCTTCGACTCACATAGACTTGATGAAAAAGCCTCCCGGTTGGGGGGCTTTTTCTTGTTACAACGATTTCGAGGTATGCTAGGAGGGACGCGGCGCACAGAAGGGTGGATAGACCTGCGAGAAAAGCACCGGATTTAACGCTGTATTTCTTTGTTCAGAACAGCTGTTGGTTGAGGGAAATGGTTTTCTTTGTGACCATACTCAATTTTATCAGAAGTTATGAAGAAGATTTACTCCCTCGCGTGTGCTGTACTTGTGGCCGGTAGCGTATTGGCTCAGACCAATGTCGACAACCACCGCATGGCCCCTCGCAAAGCGACAGCCGCTGAAGAGCAGTTCTCGCAAGAAGCTGCACGTGAAAACAACATGATCTTCGTAGAGCGCGGAACCGAGTTCTTCTACGAGGATTTCTCGAACGGCTTTGATGGTGCTACCGCTTACGGCGCGTGGACCACTGAAGATACCGGTACGACCCCCATCTGGATGGTGGCCGATACAAACAGCCCTGGCGGCGAATTCTCAAACGCTTTAACCCAAGCCTTGGCTTCGGAATCAGCCGGGAACGGCTGGGTGATTTTCGATTGCGACCTCTACAACACCCCTATTTCTGCGGGCTATGAGGACGTAACCGGTTTCCTCTACTCTCCAGTGATGGACATGACCGACCTCGGTTCGGTGATCGTAGAGTGGCAAGCGGTCTTCCGCTACTGCTGCTTCTCGCTGTCTCCACTGACTGTAGAAGTATCTAACGACGGCGGTTCTTCGTGGACCGTATTCCCAGGTTACGGCTCATTCATCCAATCGGCCAACACCCTTTCTGCCAACCCACTGACCTCGCAACTGGACATCTCTTGTGTAGCTGCCGGCCAGAGCGAAGTGCAGGTGCGTTGGGCCTACAACGGCTCAGGTGCTGCGGGTTACTCGCACTACTTCTGGGGTCTGGATGACATCCGCATCTTCGAAAACCCTGCTGAGAACAACATCGAAGTAACCCAAGTGGTGAACGGCGATGTATTCAACCTGTGGGAGTACCGCGTGACTCCAATGGAGCAAGCCACCACTGCCGAGGACGGCGGTCTGTTGGTAGGTACCGTATTCCGCAACGTAGGTTTCGCTGACCAAACCGACGTAGTAGTCACCGTTGAAGTACTCGACGGCGCTGGTACCGTGGTAAACACCACCGTATCGGAGGCCTTCGACGTATCTTCTTACGGTAACCAAGGTGCGTGTCCTCCACAACTGAGCGACACCCTGTACATGCAAACCGGCTGGGTTCCTGCCGACATGGGCAACTACACTGTGCGTTCAAGCATCGCTTCGGCACAGATGGACATGACTCCAGAGGACAACACCATGGACAAGTCGATCGTGTACACCACCGATGAGTACGGCCACGACGATCCAGGCATGTTGGACATCCAGCTCGAGGCACGTGAGAGCGACAACTCTAGCGACGCACTGACCCTGTACGATCCAACCGGTTACGGCTGCTTCTACACCTGCCCGAACGAAGGTTCAGATGCATTCGGTGTACTGGTGCGCTTTGGTGACGCTTCGGACCCAGGTGCTGAGTTCGAGACCCGTCTGTACCAAGGTTCTGCCGACGCCCCCTACGATCCAAACGCAGCTGAAATCTACGGCTGGAACTTCTTTACCCTCGGTCAAGAGTGGATTGACAACAGCCAGGACGACTGGGTATACTTCCCATTCGAAGAAGAAGTTGAGCTCGAAGCGACCGACGTAGCAGGTGGTAACCTGAACGTATACTTCGCAAGCATCATCAACGAGTTCGAAGGTGAGTTCCAGATGTCATGCCTCGCGCAGTCAAACTCGGACACCGACAACTCTTCACTCCAGTATGAAATCACCGGTGGTGGCGACTTCGTTTGGTTCACCTCACAAACCGCTACCCCAGCCGTACGTCTGGTAGTTGCTGAGCGCGTGGGCATCGACGAACAAGTGGCACAAGACCTGACCCTCGGTCAGAACATGCCTAACCCAGCTGCTGACTTCACTGTGATTCCACTCACCCTCGAGCAGGCGCACAACGTGACCCTCGAGATCCGTGACATGAGCGGCAAGCTCATCAAGTGGGAGAGCTACGGCACCATGGGTGCTGGCGCACACCAACTGGAAGTGTCTACCGCTGATATGGCTGCAGGTACCTACACCTACGCCGTAATCGCCGGTCAGGAGCGCCTTTCACGACAAATGATCGTGGCTAGCAAGTAAGCCCTGGCCTTGTAGGCCACAGTCTGATATTGATAAAAGCCCCGCTGCAAGTCTCCACTTGAGCGGGGTTTTTTGCGTCCTTGTGGGCGTAATTCAAACCGAGCGCTATGCGATTCACTTTTACCGTACTTTCTCTCATTGTGGGGACCATCTTGTCAGCCCAAATTCCGTTGGACCGAGTGGAGCCTGCTCCAGGAGACATCAAATCGTTCACCGCACCTGAAGCCGGCTTCCGGAACAACCCGATTTTGGTAGTGGACTTTGCCAATGGCATACCCGAAGGCTGGGAAACCGAAGATTCCGGGGGCATTGCCCATTGGGAATACCGCGGTCCGGCAACTAATCCTGACAACACTGTTGGAACCCTTGGCGCTTGTGATACAGGTGATCAGTATGGGGATCCTTTGGCTTCTCCAACCGTGGACAACGGATTTGTGATTTTCGATTCGGCCTTTTGGGACGATCCCATTGGCCCTTGCGGAAACTTCGGTTCTGGTGAAGCACCCGGACCGCACTACGCTCCGCTTACCTCGGCTTCCATAGATCTTTCTGATTACGAGAATGTCCTGGTGCGTTGGAGCCACCTGTATAAACAATGGCCTAGCAACAGTGAAGTCTACCTCGAAGCCAACGTAGATGACGCCGGTTGGGCTCAAATCTGGGAGATTGATTTTGACGTTTTTAGCAGCACGACCGAATCGGGTGCTATTGTGACTGTGAATCTTTCAGATATCGCAGGAGGAAGCAGTGATGTTCGCTTGCGTTGGGTGTTTGAGGGCGAGTACTACTGGTGGATGATTGACGACATTGAGGTGTGTGAAATTCTGCCTTACGATTTGAGCGTCGGCAAGATCAGCTATGAGGGAATTTTTGACCCGATAGGTGAAGATGGAGACCTGAGTGGGCTGAAGTATGTGAAATGGCCGGATGAGTTGGCACCCGTGCAGCTGCAGCCAACCGCTCGGGTGCACAACGATGGGGCAAACACCCAGAATGGGGTGAGTGTAGACCTGACCATCACACAGACGCAAACCAATACCCAGTTGTACAACGAAACGGCCACCATCAGTGCGATTTCTGGATTGAACAGCTCCTTGGCGAGTTTTCCGAATACGGAATTACCTGCGATTTGGGGACCCTATGCGTTGGAGGTCTCGACCGAGGGACAGGAGGATTCAACCCCTGAAAACAACACTGCTGAGGCTGTGGTTTGGATGACCGATGTGGAATTTGTGAGGGATGCTTTGGCGATGGATGCGAGCTATTTGCCTCCTGAAAATTTGTTCGATGACCCGTACGAAGTGGGCAATGTCTACTACTTCTCCGGAAACAGCATTGAGGTGCAAAACGTATCTGTAGCGCTGAGCGTGGGCTCAGGCGGTGTGGGCCAACCGTTGCAAGCCCTGGTGTATGAATTCAGCCTGGAAGACGGGCTCATCACCAGCCTTTTGGCCGAAACCGAACAAGTAACCGTGACGGCTGAAGACCTCAACGGGGTTGGCCAAAGCAACATGATCTACTTGCCGTTTGAAGAGCCGTTGACCCTCTCGCCCAACACCGGGTATGCGGTGATGGCCTACAGCGCAGGTGGTCCCAACGACTTCATCTTTGCCCTCTCGGGCGAATCGCCCGAGTGGAGTTCTTGGGCCAAGTTCAACGAAGGCCAATGGGGCTACCTGGTCAACACGCCTATGGTACGCTTGAATTTGGGCGACGTGGTGAGCGTGGACGAGGTGCCCGAAGTCGAAGTGCAGGCTGCGCCGCCCTACCCCAACCCGGCTACCGATGAGGTACACGTGCCGCTGACCAATCCGCACGTGGCTGTGCATTGGGCGTGGATGGATGCGCAGGGCCGCGTGGTGGATTTTGGCACTGTACCGGCCTACGAACACCAAGGTGAATTGACCCTTGCTGCACCGCACCCGCCCGGCGTATATTCGCTGCAGATCCGACCCGCCGGTGGACCCGTTGTCCACCACGCGATGGTCGTCCGCTGATGGGCCTGAAGGCACAACTCGCAAAACCGTTTGCCAAACTCGCCACCCGCAGGGTGGAACGCGCACTGGGCAACCCGGTGGCGACCCAACGTCGCGTCCTGGAAATGCTCTTGCGCGAGGCACGTAAAACGCGCTTTGGCGCCGACCACCATTTCTCAGATATCGAAACCCACGGCGACTTTGCCGCGGCCGTGCCTGTGCGCGACTACGAGGGGCTGCGCTCCTATGTGGACCGCGCCGTGGCAGGGGAGATGAATGTGCTGTGGCCCGGCCGGCCGCTGTACTTCTGCAAAACCTCAGGGACCACCTCAGGGGCCAAGTACATTCCGCTCACCAAGGAGAGCATGCCCAACCACATTGGCAGCGCGCGCAACGCCCTGTTGGCCTACATCGCCGAAACCGGCAACGCCGACTTTGTGAACGGCAAAATGATCTTCCTGCAAGGCAGTCCCAAGATGGATGCGCTGGACAGCGGCATCCCGTTTGGGCGCTTGAGCGGCATTGTGGCCAACCACGTGCCCGGGTACTTGCAGAAGAACCGCATGCCCTCCTATGACACCAATTGCATCGAAGACTGGGAAACCAAACTCGAGCACATCATCACCGAAACCCTCCAAGAGGACATGACCCTGATCTCGGGCATTCCCAGTTGGGCGCAGATGTACTTCGAGCGCATCTTGGAACGTACCGGCAAGACATCCATCAGCGAGGTGTTCCCCAACTTCAACCTGTTCGTTTACGGCGGGGTGAACTTTGAACCGTACCGCCAGCGCATGGAGCAGCTCGTGGGCAAACGCTTGCCCAGCATTGAGCTGTATCCGGCTTCCGAAGGCTTCATCGCCTACCAGAATTCCCAAGAGGACGACGGGTTGTTGCTCGTGATTGACTCGGGGATTTTCTATGAATTCATTCCCGCCGACAAGTACTTTGACGAAAACCCGCCACGCCTCACGTTGGATGAAGTGGAGTTGGGCGTCAACTACGCCGTGGTGCTCAACAGCAACGCAGGTCTGTGGGGCTACAGCATTGGTGACACCGTGCGATTCACCTCTTTGGAGCCTCCTAAAATCCGCGTGACCGGGCGCATCAAGCACTTTACCTCCGCCTTTGGCGAGCACGTGATTGCCGAAGAGGTAGAGCGTGCAGTGCAAGTGGCCGCGCCCATGGGTTTTTTGCCCACCGAGTTTCACGTGGCACCCCAAGTGACCCCCGCAGAAGGCTTGCCTTACCACGAGTGGTTTGTGGAACTGGACCGTACCCCCGGCAGCTTGGAGCAAGTGGCCGAAGCCATCGATGCCTCCATGCAACAGCAGAACCCGTACTACCGTGATTTGATCACCGGCAGCGTGCTCAAGCGTTTGGTTATCACCCCGGTCAAACCCGGCGCGTTCAACGCCTACATGAAGCATGTGGGGCGCTTGGGCGGGCAGAACAAGCCCCCGCGCTTGGCCAATGACCGCAGTGTGGCCTCGTTTTTGGAACAGCACAAGCACTGAATAAACCGCGCGGAAACCGCGTTGCTAGCACATGAGATGGATCGGGCTTTTGGTAATGAGCGTGTGGGCCACCTTGGGATCGGCCCAAGTGATGGTGGACCAGGCCAACATCAACTACGGGGACTTGGACCTCTACAGCAACCGCTGGGTGGACGTGACCCTGACCAACCTAGATGAGCGCTCCACCATGGTGCTGCGTTCGAGCTTTCCGCCCGACTACACCTTCCGCTTTTCCACCAAAACCTTGGCGCCGGACAGCTTGCTGACCCTCAGGGTCAAGGCCAACCCGCGCAAGGAAGGCTTTTTCAAAGACGAGGTGGAGATTTGGTTCACCACCATGAACGAGCCCATTGTACTCACTTTCGTGGGCGACGTCAAAGCGATTGACTTTTCGGACAACCCGGCGTGTCCCAGTTTCCGGGAGATGCCGCCCGGGTGCTGTCAAGGCAGCAATACCGAGGTGCTGACCGTTGACGCGGTCACTGGTGCGCCTTTGGGCAAAAGTCGCGTGCGCTTGGTGGAACTGGGTCGCCTGCGCGATACCTATCAGACCGACCGCAAAGGCCAACTGACCCTGGAGGTGCCCATCGCGTACTACCTGGTCATCGCCGATCACGAAGGGTACTTGCCTGCCGATTCAGCGTTGTACATCAACCGCCGTACGGGCCGCTTGACCCTGGCCCTGCAGCCCGAGCCCCAATCCGAGCGGGAAGTGCTTGAGCCGTTGGCAGGTTCAGAGCAATTGCCGCCCAGCACGCTGCCCACTACACCTGCACAACCCGCGTTGCAAGACGTAGAAGGCGAACTGCAAACCATGCCCGAACTCGATGCGCCCGATCCTGAGGTACCGCCAGCGCCAGCGCCCGTGCCCACACTTGAACCTGAACCCGAAGTGGCCGTGGCCGGGGATGGGTTTTCAGAAGCGGCGTATGCACCCAACAACATCGTGTTCTTGATTGACGTATCGGCCTCCATGAAAAAGCAAGGGCGCTTGGAACTGTTGCGTGCCAGCATGCTGCAGTTGAGCGAAGTGCTGCGCCCCGGAGACAAAGTGAGCGTGGTGACCTATGCAGTCAAACCTGAGATTGTGCTAGATCCTACTTCTGGAGAAGACAAAGCCGCCATTCAGCGCGTGGTCACCGAACTCGAAGCCGACGGCATGACCTACGGCATTCGTGGATTTAGAGCGGCGTATGAGCTCGCACGGGCCTCGGCCATTCCCGGAGGCAACAACGAGGTGATTGTGGTGAGTGACGGCGCATTCCGCGTGCAAGACCAAGAGAAGATCGAACGCCTGATTGCCAAGAGTGCCGATGCGGGGATCGTCACTTCCATTGTGGGCATCCGCAGCATCCCGGGCATGTACAACAAGCTAGAAGCCATGGGGGAGATGGGCAACGGGGCCTTTGTGCCTATGACCGATTTTGACCAGTGTCAGACCGTCCTGATCGAAGAGATCAAGACCCGTAGTCGCCGTTAGAGTGGGGTGGTTTCGCCGCCGCTGCCGGGCTTGACCTGCAGCTCTTCGAGCTCAATGTCTTCCTCCTCGTCGATGAGTTCCAGAAGCGGCTCCTTGAAGGCTTGGGTGGTGATCCAGCGATTGAACGAGAGCAGGAGTGAGGGCAACACCAACAGGTTGGTGAACATCGCCACAAGCAAGGTCACACTCACCAGGACGCCCAAGGCCTTGGTGCCGTCAAATTCACTCAGTCCAAAGATTCCGAATCCGAAGAACAGCACGATCGAGGTGTACATCATGCTCACCCCGGTTTCCTTCACGGCGTTCAGCACTGAGATGCGGATGTTCCACGCGTTGTGCTTGAGCTCTTGGCGGTACTTGGCCAAGAAGTGAATCGTGTCGTCCACCGAGATGCCGAAGGCGATGCTGAACACCAAAATGGTACTCGGCTTGAGCGGAATGCCAAACCAGCCCATTACCCCGCCGGTAAACAGCAGCGGAATCAAGTTGGGCAACAGCGAAATCAACACCATGCGGCTGCTGCGGAAGAGCATGGCCATGATGAGCGCAATCACGCAAATGGCGATCACCAAACTGGTCAGCAGGTTCTTGACCATGTAGCGCGTGCCCTCGAGGAACACGATGCTGGTGCCGGTGATGGTGATGTCGGTGTGTTGGTTTTGAACCGCGGCACGGAAGACCTCCGGGAACTCCTCTGCGATGGCCGCGGTAAAGACCGCATCTTCATCGCTGTCCAGGTTGGCTTGGCTGATGATGCCTGCGGCCACCAATTCGTGCTTGATTTTTTTCATGGCCCCCGGCAGGTCTTCGCTGAAGGTGCGGAAGGCGTCAGGACGGGCGCCGGCGTCGGCGGCCAGCACCTGCTGCATGGCGCTGTCAATTTCGGCGCGGCGCGGGTTGAATATGGAGTCCATGCGCGGGCGCACCTCGTCCAACAGGGCCTTCATTTCAATGGTGCCGATGTCGGCCACTTGGGCGGTCACGCGGGTAATGCTGCGCGCGGAATCCAAGAAGGTGTTCTCTACCCCGCCGGTCTCGTATTGGTTCTTGAGGTAGGGGCCAATGAAGCTCTTTTCGTTGCCGCGGATCAGCGCGTACTTGGCCGGGTTGCCGTTGTAGTAGGCCTGCTTGGCAAACTTGGAGGCGTCCACCATCGAGAGCGAGCGCGAGAAGTACGGGTACTCGGCCAGCATCTTCTGCATCTTTTCTACCCGGCGCAGGAAGTTGTCGCGGGTCACGTAGTTGGGGCGGTGGGTGTTGATCAGCACCTCAAAGGGCATGACCCCGTTGTACTCGTCCTCGAACCACTCCAAGTCTTGAATCACACGGGCGTCCGAAGGCAAATCGCCCACGATGTTTCCGGTGGCTTGCATCAGGGTGATGCCGTAGATGCTCAGGCCCAAAACCACGATGGTGATGCCGTACACCCATTTGCGCGGGCCTTCCACCACGTTGACCAATTTGTTGACCACCAAGAACACCCACTTGCGGTCCAGGTGACGCACGTGGCGGCGTTTGGGCGCGGGCAAGAAGGAGAAGATGGCCGGGATGGTGAAGATCGAAATGAAGAACACCGCCAAGATGTTGATGGCGGCCACGACCCCAAACTCACGCAGGATGTCCGATTCGGTGAAAATGAAAGTGGCAAAACCCAACGCCGTGGTGGTGTTGGTCATGAAGGTGGCGTTGCCGATGCGCTGCACCACGCGGGTGAGGGACTTGGCCTTGTTGCCGTGCTTCTTGAACTCGCTGTGGTACTTGTTGAGCAGGTAAATGCAATTGGGCACCCCGATCACAATCATCAGTGGAGGGATCAAGCCCATCAACATCGAGATCCGGTACCCCAACAGGCCAATGGTTCCCAACGAGGTGACCACGCCGATGCCCACCACGAGCATACACACGGCCATCACGCCCAAGTTCCGGAAGAACAAGAACAGCAGGAATGCGGTCACAAAAGCAGCGAGCAATACAAAGAAGCCCAGCTCCTGCTTCACCAGATTGGTGAGCTCAGTACGGATGTACGGCATGCCCGAAATGTGGGCTTGGATGCCGGTGTCCTCGCTGAACTGGTCCACCAAGGCCACGATGTCTTCCACGCAGGTGCCGCGGTCTTCGGAGTTGAAAATTTCCCCGTTGACAAACACCATCATCAGGGTGGCTGCCGAACTGTCTTGGTAGAGGATGTCTTCGTAAAAGGGCAGGGATTCCAAGCGGGCACGCACGGCGTCCACGGCTTCTTGGCTCTCGGGCTTGCCGTTGAGCAGGCGCTCAAAGGCAAAGCGCTCCTGGGTGGTGTCCTTGACAATGGTGTAGACGTGGGCCGAGGAGAACACCGAGTCTACTGCCGCAAGCTGCACCTGTTGGACTTTGCCACCAATCAGCGAGTCTTTGGTGATGGAGACTTCCTTGAGTGCATCGCCCAAATCGTACCACTGGCGGAAATTGTCAATGGTGTGCAGTCGCTCGTCGTTGAGGCCAATGAGCAGGACGTTGCCGTCTTCGGAGAATTCTTCGAGGAAGTACTGGTACTCCTGGTAGGTGGTGTCGGTCTCGGGAAGCAGCCCACCAAATTTGTAGGTCATCTTCACGTTGCGCGACTGGATCGCCATAAATGCGGTCAACAGTCCAACAGCGATGAGGACGAAGGTGCGGTTACGCAGAATAAAACTGGCCAGGGAAGCCCACATGCACGAACAGGAGTTAAAAGCGCAAAGAAAATGAATTTGAGTCTCCCGCAGGCCTTCTACCTTTGCGGGCTTCAGGCCCAGAACAAAGGCGGTGCCACGCCGGTTCTTTTCTGAGGCGTGAACGCCAAAAAATCGGAACACTTCCCAATCCCCGGATATGGCCAAAACGGCAGTGCTGCTCATCAACCTCGGTTCGCCCGACAAACCCACCGTTCCTGCGGTGTACCGCTACCTCACCCAATTCCTGAACGACCCGCGCGTGATCGACATTCCCGCGCTTGGACGTTGGATTTTGGTGAACCTGATCATTGTTCCCATCCGCTGCTTCGCGTCCACCAAGATTTACAAGAAGCTGTGGACCGAAGAAGGCTCACCCCTGATCGTATACGGTCACCGCGTCAAAGAACAGCTTCAAGCCAAGCTCGGCGAAGACGCCGACGTGTACCTGGCCATGCGCTACCAGAACCCGTCCATCGCCAGCCAGATCAAGGAGATGGAAAAGCACCTCTACACCAAGATTGTGGTGATTCCTTTGTTTCCACATTATGCGTCAGCGAGTACCGGTTCTGCGGTCCAAAAGGCCATGGAGGAAATCGCCAAGATGTATGTGATTCCCCAGGTTGAGGTGGTGGATGACTACTACGATCTGCCTGAACTCATTGAGATTCAAGCCGAAAACGCCCAAATGCTGGACCCGGCTTCGTTCGACCACATCATCATGAGTTACCACGGACTGCCCATGCGCCAGCTGGACAAGGTGTACCCCGAAGGCCTGTGCGATCATCACGATTGTGAACACGGCGTGGCCGGCGCCAACCGCTACTGCTACAAGGCCCAGTGCTACACCACCACTCACCTGATTGCCGAAAAGTTGGGCCTCCAAGAAGGCCAGTACAGCGTAGGTTTCCAGTCCCGTTTGGGCAAAGGCTGGGTGACCCCGTTCACCGACAAACTCATTGAAGAGCGCGCCGAAAAAGGCGACAAGCGCCTGCTGGTGTTCTCCCCTGCGTTCGTAGCCGATTGCTTGGAGACCACCATTGAAATCGGAGACGAGTACCAAGAAGACTTCGAGAAGCTTGGAGGTGAGAAGGTGCAACTCGTGCCCTCGCTCAACGATGACCCACGCTGGGTGGCTGCTTTGGAGCGCATGGTGCGCGAACGCCTTTAAAAAGGTGCAATCCCGGCACGAATGCTGCATTTTTGCTGGACGTGATTCCCTCGCTTGACATCCTGGACGTGCAGGGGCCCTATGCCGCCCTGCTGCACAGCAACTCCGAAGACGGCCGCACGTTGTTCGCCCTTGGGGCAGAGCATGCCGTGTCTTTGCGTTCGGGCGAAGGCGCGTTTGCCGCGCTCAAGGCGCTGGTAGACCGGGGCGACTGGGTCTTTACCCTACTTGGCTACGACCTGCGCACCGAGGTGGAACACGTCCCCGACACCAACCCCGAAACCCTCCAACTGCCAGACCTGGTGGCCTTTGTGCCCCGTGAAGTCTGGGAGTGGTGCGGCGACCGTTGGTGCACCCTCAAGGGTGAGCGGCCCCACCCGCCCACCCTCCAAACCCCAACTCCCCCCACCCCCAGCTATACCCTCCACCCGGCCATCTCCCGAGAAACGTACCTGCAGGACGTGCGCCGCATGCTGCAGCACATCCAACGCGGCGACATTTACGAGGTCAACTACTGCCAAGAATTTGTGGCCGAAGGGGTAGAGGTGGACCCCCTTGCGCTGTACCTCAGCCTGAACCTGCATACCCAGGCCCCGTTCAGCGCCCTGCTCACCTGCCCGCAAGGCAGTCTGGTCAGCGGCAGCCCCGAACGGTTCCTGCGCAAAACCGGCGAGCGCATTGTGTCCCAGCCCATCAAAGGCACGGCCCCCCGTGGTGCTACACCCGAAGAGGACCAAGCCCTGGCCGCCGCCCTGCGCGCCGACCCCAAGGAAATCTCCGAGAACGTGATGATCACCGACCTGGTGCGCAACGACCTTTCACGCGTGGCCGATCGCGGTTCGGTGCAGGTGGACGAATTGTGCGGGATTTACTCCTTCCGCACCGTACACCAGATGATTTCGACGGTGAGCTGCACGGCGCGGGGCGTGCATCCGGTGGACGTGATCCAGGCGTGCTTTCCCATGGGGTCCATGACCGGCGCACCCAAAGTGCGGGCCATGGAGTTGATCGATCAAGTGGAACACCGCCGCAGAGGGTGGTACTCCGGTGCAGTGGGGTACTTCTCGCCCGATGGGGACTTTGATTTGAACGTGGTCATCCGCAGCCTGGCGTACCGCCCGGATGTGCGCACGTTGACCGCAGGCGTGGGCGGCGCCATCACCGCCAAAGCCCTTCCCGAACACGAATACGACGAGTGCCTGCTCAAGCTGCGTGCCCTCCAACTTGCCGGCGTCCATGCGTGACGCGGTGGCCGCCTTGCTGGCCCAACACGGCGTAACGCCCCCGGCCAAGATGCTGGTGGCTGTTAGCGGCGGCGTGGATTCGGTGGTGTTGGCCCACGTGCTCGGTGCTCTGGGGTTTGACCTGGCCCTGGCGCACGTGAATTACGGACTCCGCGGTGCAGATTCCGATGCTGATCAGGCGTTTGTGGAAGCGCTCGGTGCAGCCTGGGACGTTCCCGTGCACGTGAAGCGGGTGGAATTGGAGCCCGGAGCCAACATCCAGTTGGCGGCGCGTAACACCCGTTACGTATGGTTTGAAGAACTGCAGACCACCCACGGTTTTGATTGGGTGGCCACTGGTCACCACGCTCACGACCATTTGGAAACCGTGCTCTTTCGCTTGATGCGCGGCACGGGCAATGCCGGGTTGGTGGGCATCCCTGTGGTGCGCGACCGCATTGTGCGCCCTTTGCGCAACACGCCCAAGCCCCAAGTCCTCGCCTACGCCAAACAGCACAAACTCACCTGGCGTGAGGATGCGTCCAACGCCTCGGATGCGTACACCCGCAACCGCATCCGCCACCACGTGGTGCCCATCCTCGAGGCGCGTGACCCCGAGGTGGTCCAACATTGGTTGGCTGCTTCTGAGCAAGCGCTTGAACAAGAGCGCGCGGTCCAGGCCTTGGCTGACGCTTGGGAATCGGAGTTGGTCGTGTTGCCTGCTGAAGAGCTGTGGCCCCGCAACCCGCTGCTGTGGGAACTGCTCAAACGCCGCGGCTTTACCTCAGGCCAAAGCGACCAGGTGGTGGGCTTGCGCGCTGCGGATTCCGGAAAGGCTGTGCGCAGCGCGACGCATGTAGCGGTGCAGCATGGAGGTGTGGTGCATTTGTTGGCCGCGCCTAAAGCAGCACCAGCTTCCATTTCTATTCCAGACTTGGCGGCGCTGCAAAGGGTATTTGACGTGCAAATGTTTGCCGCAGACGAAGTCCCCAAGGTCTTTTTTGAGCGCAATGCCTTTTTTGTGGCAGATCCCGATGCGATGGAGTTCCCTTTGGTTCTGCGCCGCTGGGAAAAAGGGGACCGCATTGCTCCCCTGGGCATGCAAGGCACCAAATTGCTGAGCGATGTGTTTGGACAGGCCAAGGTGCCTGTATATGCGCGTGGGCACGTACCTGTGTTGGCGGGAATTCAAGGCGTGCTCTGGGTTGCCGGGCATGCGCGCTCGCGTCACGCGTTGTTGGAGGCCGACACTTCTAAGGCGCTGGTTGTCAATCTGCGTCCGATGGTCTGACTGTTCTGAAACCTTCTTGGCACACTTCTCGTTTCTGTTAGTGCAAAACAATTAAACGGATGACATTCTTGACGTGCTCTATGACCGACCTGCCTAAACAGGTGGAGGCGATTCAATTCGCCAAGGAAGATGTGCTGCCGACGGTGCACGATCGCATGAAGCGACTGGCTTGTTTGATGAAAGCCATTTCACTGGAAGGCATGTCCTCCAGCCCCGTAACCCTTTGGATTCAAGGAGAAGCGCTGTGTTTGCGTGTGACCTCCCGCGTGATTGCCGCAAGCAACCACCAGATCATTCTGGAAAACGGTTTGCGCTTGCCCATCAAAACCATCCACAAGGTGACCTTCAACCGCTAGGCGCGAGGCTTTTGTGACCCCGGTGCGTGCAGGTTCTATACCTTCGCGCCGACCGGCATGGCATTTACCACTTCACTTTCTTCTGAAAAAGACCGGCAACAGGCTTTTCTGTTGTTCCTGATCCTGGCGGCTGTATTTGTATCAGCACTGGTGACCTGCAACCTCATTTTCCGCAAGTTCTTCCTTTGGGAGCCTTTTGGAGAAGGAGGTTTTTCGTTTGAACAAAGCGTGGGCTTGCTCCCGTACCCCATCACGTTTTTAGTCACCGACATCATTTCTGAAGTCTTTGGGCGCAAGCGCGCCAACCAAGTGGTGGTGGCAGGACTTATTGCCTCGGTGTTTGTGCTGCTGTTTGTGTACATGGGCATGGCAGCGGATGCCGCCGGCTGGTCCGAAGTCCAAAACGCGGATTACGAAAAAGTCTTTGGGGTGACTGTGGTAGGCATTGGAGCTTCCATGGCCGCATACCTGATCGCCCAATCGCTGGATGTGCGGATATTCCATTTTTGGAAGACGCGCACCGGTGGACGCAAGCTGTGGCTGCGCAACAATTTGAGTACGATTCCATCCCAAGTCATCGACACCTCGGTGGTGCTTTTGTTGCTCTGCGCGGCAGGGGATATCGCTTGGGGAAACTTTGGTGTTCTGTTTCTAAACGGGGTGCTGTTCAAGGCGTTGGTGGCTTTGCTGGACACCCCGCTGGTGTATCTTTGCACCTTCGCCATTCGCAAGCACTTTGGGTTGGAATGGGGCCAAGAAATCGCACTGTGATGGCCGTAGAAATCCAAGCAACAGAAAAAGTCAAAGCCCATTAAACAAGGCTTTAGAGATAAATTTGCCGTTCCCGCAACGAACATTGATATGTTGAGAATCAAAGGAGTATTTCTGACTGTTGGAATCCTGTTCGGGTTCCTTTCCGCCCAATCGCAAATGCTTGAGCCCGTGAAATGGGTTTATGAAATCGAAGAAGTGGATGAATCCACCTATGCTTTGATTGCTGAATGCCAGGTAGAATCTGGTTGGCATGTCTATGCAAACGTTGTGACCGATGATCCTGACTTTATTGGTCCTTTCCCTACCGAATTCGTTTGGGCAGATGGTGTGCAAGCCACTTTGGTTGGAGACCTAGTTGAGGAAGGTGATCGCATTACACATTACGACAAGCAGTTCGAGGCCGAGCTGAATTACTTCGAGAACTCTGCAAAGTGGATACAGCAATTCACACCCACAGGTTCAGGAGCCTATGAAATAGTGGTGAACCTGAACTACATGGCGTGTGACGAGGAGAAGTGCATTTTTCCGGATCCTGTCGAGCTGCTGATTTCATGTGAAGATGGCCGCGCTACTTCGGTACGTGATGCCGCAATTGTGGTTGAAGACGGCAGCCATGGATCTGCAGGAGAATCAGAAATTCTGGCTCCGGTTAAATGGCAGGTATCATTTGGCCCTGAGCAAGAAGGAGCTCGTGTAATGGAGATGACGGCTACAATTGAGCCGCATTGGCACCTGTACTCGCAAGAGTTGAGCAGCGATGAGGGGCCCCTTCCAACAGAGTTTACCTTCCAGTTGCCAGAAGGAGTTGAGTTGGTTGGTGGCGTCGAAGAGCCCGAGCCATTGGTTCAATATGACCCCAACTTTTTGATGGATTTGGCGTTCTTCGAGAATGCAGTAACATTCCGTCAAAAGGTAAAGGGAGCCTTCGAAGGTGTTATCAAGGGTGAGGTGTACTTCATGGTCTGTGATGATCACAGATGTCTCCCTCCCGAGGTTGTTGAATTTGAGTTCGACCTGGCAGCAGGCACAGCTAAGTTGGCTTCCCTGGAAGCAGAGAGTACCATTAGTGATGGAGACAATCCGTATAAACTCAGCTCGGTTGACTTGGCCAATCCGCTTAGCAAGAAGTACTTCGGCGATGAGTCTGCTGCGGCTGAGGAGAAGCCAAACTTGTGGAGAACATTCTTCCTGGGTCTCCTGGGGGGATTTATTGCATTGCTGACACCGTGTGTTTTCCCCATGATTCCGCTGACCGTATCTTTCTTTACGAAAGGAAGTCAAGATCGACGCAGGGGGACCATTCGAGCATTGCTCTACGGATTCTTCATTTTCGCGATCTACATCAGCCTGTCGATTCCATTCCACGTGAGTAATGTTGATCCGCAGGTCTTCAATGACATCGCCACCGGGGCCACTTTGAACCTGGTGTTCTTCGTGATCTTCGTGGTGTTGGCCATTTCATTCTTCGGTTACTTTGAGCTGCAGATGCCGACGAGCTGGGCCAACAAAGCGGATTCAAACGCAAACAAAGGCGGGTTCATCGGTATATTCTTTATGGCCATCACCTTGGCCATTGTCAGCTTTTCATGTACCGGACCAATTTTGGGTACGGTGCTCGCCGGTACGATCTCCCAAGGAGCTTGGCCGTTGACAGCTGCTTTGGCTGGTTTTGGTGTAGCGCTCGGGCTGCCCTTCAGCCTTTTTGCAATGTTCCCGGGCATGATGAAGTCGCTGCCTCAATCGGGTGGTTGGCTGAATTCTGTGAAGGTAGTGTTGGCCTTTGTTGAGCTTGGCTTCGCAGTGAAATTCCTGTCGAATGCCGATTTGGTGTACCAATGGAAGTTGCTGCACCGTGAGACGTTCTTCCTGATCTGGACGCTCCTGTCTTTCGGAACCGTGATCTATCTGTTGGGTTGGCTCAAGTTCCCACACGACTCGAAGATCAGAAAGTTCTCAGGTACCCGGATTGCTTTCATTGGCGTCTTCGCTGTCTTCACCGTGTACATGTTCCCTGGAATCTTAAAGAATCCCTGGTGGAATCATGACCTCTTGAGCGGGTTCCCTCCGCCCAAGTTCTACAGCTGGTACTTTGAAGAAGGTGACTCGAAATGTCCCCTAGCACTCGACTGCTCAAAGGACTTCTTTGAGGGACAGGAAATGGCCCAGTCAAAAGACAAGCCCATCTTCTTGGATTTCACTGGATGGGCCTGTGTGAACTGCCGTAAGATGGAGGACAACGTGTGGCCAGATGAGCGCATCTACAGCAAGCTCTCCGAGAATTTCCAAGTTGTGTCGCTTTATGTCGATGACAAGCGCCTGCGCCCTGATGGTAAAGAGGATGTCATTGAGATTTCCTACCAAGACGGCACTACGAAGAAGAAGAAGATCAAGACCATTGGAGAGATGTGGTCTACCCTGCAGATTCTGACCTTTGAGAATAACTCTCAGCCGTGGTATGTCATGCTCACTCCTGACGGCAAGCTGTTGACGGATCCGACTGGATACACACCGGATATTGAGGAGTATGAAGCTTGGCTGGACTTGGGTATCGCCACCTGGGAGAGGTACCAAGAGGAGAACCAAGTGGCCTATTGACCCAAGTCCACGATAAGGGTAGCGAACCTTGTCAAGGTCAACCACAAACCCATGCCCACCATCTACAAAGTAGATCGCACCTGCGGTAGGAAATGTGGGTGGGTGCCCAGACCTTTCTCATGTTGAGCGTTTTACGTTCGGCAGGAGAGTGGTGGCGGGGGCGAGGGGCCGAGGCCCGCGGGGGGGACCCGAGCGCCGCGGTGAACGTTTGCATCCTTTGACAGGTTCTCTGTCCACCGATTCCCGAAATTTGCACCATGTCTGAGACCAAGAAAATCCCAACCGCGGTCTACGCGGAAATGACGCCCAACCCGTCCACCATGAAGTTTGCCGCAGACCGGCTGCTGATCACCGGTGGGCACCAGGTGGAATTCACCTCGGCCGAACAAACCAAAGGCTACTCCCCATTGGCCGAAGAGTTGTTCCATTTCCCGTTTGTGAAGTCGGTGTTCATCAGCGGCAACTTTGTGACCGTCACCAAAGACGACTCACTCGGTTGGGAGATGATCGTGCAGCAACTGCGCGAGTACGTGCGTGATTGGCTCATGGAAAACCAAGACGCAGTCACCGCCATCCCAGAAAACCTGACTGGCGCCTCGGACCCTGGCGAAGTCGAAGAAGCTCCGTTTGCGCAGAAGGCTTCGGCCATTGACTACAGCCAGTTCTCACCCACCGAGCACGACGAGCAAATCAAGTTCCTCTTGGACGAATTTGTGCGCCCAGCTGTGGAGCAAGACGGCGGCGCCATCGACTTCAAGGCCTTCCACGAAGGCAAGGTCTACGTGCAAATGCGCGGTGCTTGCAGCGGTTGTCCCTCAAGTGCGCAAACCCTCAAAGGCGGCATCGAAACACTGCTGAAAGCCAACTTGGACGTGGTGGAAGAGGTGGTGGCCGAAGACGCCTAATCACTGCATTTTTCGAACGCTGGCCTGCAGGTCGGCGAGCATGGTCTTCATCTCTGCGAGGTCGGGCGTGTAGGCGCCTTGGTCTGGCAGGTCAAAACAGATGTAGCCCTGCGCTTCCCACACTTCGCGAACCTCACTGAGTTCCAACGCGTACGGCTCGTACTGCGGGTTGTCTGAGATGAGTTCTACGGTGCCTTCTGCGGCGTTGAGCGGTCCCATGCGCTTGTACACCAGCCCGTCGGTTTGGGTCACCAGGATGTAGCATTGGCCCGGGCGCATGCGCTCCAGTTTTTCCACGAATGCGCCAATGATGTAGGCGCCGTTGGGGATGGGTAGCATGCTGTCGCCATCGATCTGGAACACGCGGTGGGTTTGGCTGTGGCGCAGCTCTTCAAACGGCAATTGCAACAGGGGCAATTCCTCAATGAATTCAGCATCTGCAAAGCCGCCGGTGTAACCCGCGCTGGCGCGGTCGGGAACCAAACTGAGCAGCGAGCTGTTGTCATCCTGCCCATCTACAGCCACTGGCAACACCCGCAGTGGCATGTCCAGGTGGTTCTTCTTGCGAGAACCTTCCGTGGTCATTTGGGTGAGGATGAGGTCGTCGATGGTGACGCCAAAGTAGCGCGCCATGAGGGTGAGGGTGCTCAGACGAGGGTCTGCGCGTCCTTCTTCATAGGCGCCGATGGCCGACCGGTTGCTGCCAATCTTTTCCGCAAACTGGGCTTGCGTGAGCCCTTGTTGTTTGCGAAGTACGCGGAGATTTTCTGCCAAAAATGACATGCTAACAAAATTAGTCAACCATAACGGTTTGCCAAGCGCCTCCGGGCGAATGGTGAAAAACGAACGGCGGATGTTCATAAACCTCCGATCGGTGGAAAAGCCGTATCTTGCTGTTCCTGTTTTGCTGACCTGCCTGAAGCTTTAACCATGATTGCTAAGTATTTCCTGACCCTACTCACCGCAGCCGTTCTCTGCCTCGGTGCAACCGCCCAAAAGATCTGTGGCCTCGGCAACTACGCCGAACCATGTGCACACGACCAGTGCCAACTCATGGCCGACCCGGAAGACAAGTTCTCTTTCATCCCGCCGCCCGCGGATTTCGTATTCGGTGAGGCGCGTTCGGTGAACATTACCGTGAACTACACCGGCTTCACCACCGCGGCGCAAACCGCCTTCCAATACGCGGTAGACATTTGGGCCGCCAACTTGACCTCCAGCGAAAACATTGTGATTGACGCCACCTTCACCACCCTGGGTGCAGGCGTGCTCGGTTCAGCAGGTCCCGCCACCATTCAGCGCAACTTCTCAGGAGCGCCCTTGCTCAATACCTGGTACCCAAGTGCGTTGGCCAACAGCTTGGCTGAAACCGATTTGTCACCCGGACAGGCCGACGTAAACTGTTTCTTCAACAGCTCGTTCAACTGGTACTACGGCACCGACGGAAACACCCCTGGCGGCCAGTACGACTTTGTGTCTGTGGTGCTCCACGAGTTGGGCCACGGGTTGGGCTTTGTGGGCTCGGCGGGCTACTCTGGCGGTACCGGCTTTTTGGGTTCGGGCGGCAGCAACTACATCTACGACACCTTTGTGGAGAACCAAGCCGGCACCGACATCGACACCTTCGCCAGCGGCACCACTGCATTGGGTTCGCAGTTGACCGGCAACCAACTCTACTGGAACGGAACAGAAGGCATTGCGAACAACGGCGGTAACCGTCCGCGCATGTACGCTCCAGGGTCGTGGAACGGCGGCTCCAGCTTCAGCCACCTCAATGAAGGGACCTACCCCTCGGGCAACGAAAACTCGCTCATGACCCCGCAGATTGGGGCGTCGGAGGCCATCCACACCCCAGGTCCCATCACCTACGGCATGTTCTTGGACATGGCTTGGCAAGTGGGTGGGTGCGCCATCACCGATGTGCAGCTGGGCACGCAGTTCTCCTGCAATCCTGTGAACAACACATACTCGCAGCAGCTGATCATCACATACGAGAACAGCCCATCCACCGGATTCATCGACATCAACGGCGACCAGTTCCCTGTGTTCAGCAGCCCACAGCTCATCACCATCAACAACTTGCCCGCCGATGGGCAGCCGGTGGACATCGATGTGTTCTTCACCAACTTCCCTTCGTGCACGTTCTCGGCCATGGAATTTTGGACCGCACCGGCGCCGTGTTGTGCCGACATCCGACTGGATTACCTGGATCCTTCGGGGGCACAAGTCGCGCTCAAAAACTGGGGTACGTGTGACACCGATGTCAGCAACTACATCCTCTCGCTCAACGGGGTAGATGTGTTGGCCAGCACGTTGGTACCGGCTTCAGGAGATTTTGTATTGAGCACCGACGAGGTGGTGCTGTTGGATTGGTCGGCGCTGGGAGGCAATACCACTGGCGACGTGGCTGTATTCAATCCCGGAGCCAACACGGCCTTCCTGTCAGGATTGATCGATTACATCCAATGGGGCGCTGCGGGCCAAGCTCGTGAAGCCCAGGCCAGCGCTGCAGGAGCGTGGTCAACGGGTACGTTTGTGGATGGCCTTGCGCCCTTTACCTTCATTGGTGGCCAGGGCGATGTGGGCGTGACCTTCTGGGAAGTGACTACCGAGCCGTGTAGCATCAACAGCATTGTTGCAGGCCTGCAGACCGTGTGTGATCCTGCAGACGATACTTACGGTCAAGAACTGATCATTGGCTACACCAGCCCTCCAGGCTCGGGATCATTGAATGTGAACGGGGTGGACTACTCCTTCTTGGGTGCCACTTCTCAAGTGGTCAATGTAAGCGGACTTATCAGCGATGGAGCTTCGGTGGATGTGACGGTATTCTTCACTGCTGAACCGGGGTGTACGGCAACGGTAAATGCGGTTTTCGTGGCCCCAGATCCATGCTCGAATCCGTGCCCCACCGACGTCAACACCGATGGCAGCATCGACATTGCCGACATCCTGTTTGTCTTGGGTGATTTTGGGTGCTTGCTCAACTGCCCGGGTGATGTCACCGGCGACGGCAAAACCGACACCGCGGATATCCTGGCCATTGTAGCAGGGGTAGGCACCACGTGCCCCTAATTAGCGGCTGATCACAAACCGCCGGGTGCGGATGCGGTCGCCGTCAAGCACGAGCAATACATACACCGAGTTGAGCAAATCGCTCACCTTGACTCGGGTGCTTCCCGGAACGCACTTTCCGCTCTTGATGATGCGGCCGTTTGCGTCGCAAATGTCAAACAGGGGTTTAGATCCTGAGGGCGTGTAATCCACGCTAAGGGTGTCCTGGCTATCGTTCAGCCGAACTTTGAGGGGGTTGTAGAACCAGCGCATGCTGCGTAAGTTGAGTTAGGTAAATAGGTCCCACATATACGCCCGAAATTCCTCACAGGTTACATGGAAGCATCCTTAAAGGCACCTTTGCGTGCTGTCTTGGTCGACGACGAACGCCTCGCCCGCGAAAACCTCGAGCTGCTGCTGGAGGAGTTTTGCCCAGAAGTGCAGGTGGTCGGCAAGGCCGGTGGGGTGGAGGAAGGCCTCACGGTGATCGGCGAAACCACGCCCGATGTGCTCTTTCTGGACATCCGCATGCCCAGTGGCGCAGAAGGGTTTGACCTGCTGGCCCAATTGCCCAACCGCAATTTTCAGGTGGTGTTTGTGACCGCGTTCAAGGACTACGCCATCCGCGCCATGAACGCCAGCGCCGTGCACTACGTGCTCAAGCCCATCGACATCGAAGACTTGCAGCACGCGGTGCGCAAATTGGTGGACGTGCACCAGGCCTTGACGACTTCGGCCCCTTCGCGGGAGCAGTACGCCGCTTCGCTGGATGAGCTGCAACACACCATCCGCACCCAAGGCAAGCCCCAACGCCTGACCTTGTACCACAACCGCGGATTTCGCATGGTGGATGTGGCGGAGAACGCCGCGCGACGCACTAAGTCCACGTTTCCAATCACGCAATGCGAGCTGCCCACGGGCGGCTTTTTTTGTGCCTGGTACAACCGTGTCAAGGTCAACCACAAAGCCATCCCCACCATCCACAAAGTAGATCGCACCTGCGGTAGGAAATGTGGGTGGGTGCCCGGACCTTGCTCGTGTTGAGCGTTTTACGTTCGGCAGGAGAGTGGTGGCGGGGGCGAGGGGCCGAGGCCCGCGGGGGGGACCCGGTGCGGCCAGTCCAACATGTGGATAGATTTCTCAAGACGCATACCTTGCTTTCGAAGAATGCTAAATATATTAGCAATCCCTCCGCGTTGGTTTCCAGCCGCAGGTCATTACCTAAGCAAATGCACGACCGATCCATCATGCACATGGACCTGGACACCTTTTTCGTGTCCGTAGAGCGCCTGCTCGACAGCCGCCTCAACAACAAACCCGTACTCATTGGCGGCACCAGTGATCGGGGAGTGGTGGCCGCGTGCAGTTACGAGGCGCGCCAGTTTGGCATCCACTCGGCCATGCCCATGCGTATGGCCAAAGAGCTGTGTCCCGAGGCCATCACCATCCGCGGCAATTCGGGCACTTACATGAAGTATTCCTCCATGGTCACCGACATTGTAGCCGAGCATGTACCCGTGTACGAAAAGACTTCGGTGGACGAATTCTACTGCGATCTCAGCGGCATGGACCGCTTCTTCGGCTGCATGAAGTTTGCCAGCGAGTTGCGTCAGCGCATCATCCATGAAACGGGCTTGCCCATCAGCTTTGGCCTCTCGCAAAACAAAACCGTATCCAAGGTGGCCACCGGTGAGGCCAAGCCCAACAACGAGCTCCGCATCGACAAAGGCACCGAACGTCCGTTTTTGGCACCGCTCTCCATCCGCAAAGTCCCCATGGTGGGGGACAAGACCTACCAAACCCTGCGCAACCTGGGCATCCGTCAAATCCGCACCGTCCAAGACATGCCCATGGACATGATGGAACAGGTGCTGGGCCAACCTGGGGTGGGCATCTGGAAAAAGTGCAACGGCATCGACAACAGCCCGGTGGTGCAATACAACGAGCGCAAGTCCATTTCCACCGAACGCACCTTTGACAAGGACACCATCGATGTGCACAAACTGCGTGGCATCCTCATTTCCATGACCGAGAACCTCGCCTACCAGCTCCGCCGGGGGGAGAAGCTCTCGGCCTGCGTCACGCTCAAAATCCGCTACTCGGACTTCAACACCTACACCCTGCAGCGCCGGGTGCCCTATACCTCTGCAGATCACTTGTTGGTGCCGTTGGTGCTGGAGCTGTTCAACAAGCTCTACAACCGCCGTCTGCTGGTGCGTTTGGTGGGGGTGCGGTTCAGCCACTTGGTGGGTGGTGGGTACCAAATCAACCTCTTTGAAGACTCCGAAGAGCGCATGAACCTCTACCAAGCCATGGACCGCATGCGCAACCGCTTTGGCGACCGCGCGGTGATCTCCGCAGCAGGCATTGGCGCACGCACCATTGGGCGCAGCAACCCCTTCAACGGAGAGCCGCCACCCCTGCTGGCCAACCGGCGTCAGTGAGGCGGTTATCTTTGGGGCGATGTACATCAAGACCTTCCTCTTCGGCAAGGTGCCCATCGAACTGTGGGAATACCCTGTAATGGTGCTCTACTTGGGCATCATATTGGTGGTGTCCAGCAGGATCAAGCGGCGCCACCTGCCCAAGGTGCCGGCCTACCGCTTTTTCTTGTGGGGGCTGTGGGCCAAGGTCTTGGGTGGGCTGACCTTTGGCGCCATCTACATCTTCTATTACCGCGGCGGCGACACCACCAGTTACTTTGAATGTGCGTTGGCCCAGTCCAACATGTTCACCTACAATTTGGGGGATTTCTTTACCACCTATTTCGGAGGAGGAACCCTGGAGATCAAAAGCCTGTTCAACAACGAAACAGGCACGCCTATGCTCTACATCCTGCGCAACGACAACGCGCGGATCGTCTACAAACTGCTCACGCCCTTTATGCTACTGGGCTTCAAGAGCTACTTCCTGACCACGGTGCTCATTTCGGTGTTTACCTATGGTGGGCTCTGGCGCCTGTACTTGATGTTCGTGCGGTACTTCCCCCAGTTTGAGCGGCAGCTGGCCGTTGCGGTGTTGTTCATGCCCAGTGTGGTGTTCTGGGGCAGCGGCATCCTTAAAGACTCCTTTACCCTGGCGGCCACGTGCTACTTTATTGTGGCCACCAACAACCTGATCACGCGGCGCAAACATTGGCTCTGGCCGGCAGTCATGCTGCTGGGTAGCGGGTACCTGATCCTGCTGATCAAACCTTACATCTTGCTCTTGCTCTTGCCGTGTACTGGGGTGTGGGTATTTTACGACCGCATCAAGCAGATCCGCAACCGTTTTTTCCGCTACATCATTGTACCGGTGATGTACGCCTTCATCCTGGGAGGCAGTTACCTGCTGCTCGTGTCCATGGGTGACCGGTTGGGCAAGTTCTCCCTCCAAAACGCCCTGCAAACCGCTGTGGTGACCCAGTACGACCTCAAACAGGACTATTACGAGGGCAACAGCTTTGACATCGGCACCTTGGACGGCACGTTTGGTGATCTGGTCAACAAGGCCCCGGCAGCCACCGTAGCGGGCCTCTACCGCCCCATGCTGGGCGAAAGCACCGAGCCGCTGATGATCATTGCGGGGCTTGAGAACTTCTTTATCCTGGCCACTACCCTGCTGGGGCTGATCTCGGTGCGCTGGCGCAGGTTGGTCCGGTTGGTTGCGGACTATCCGGTGCTGCTTTACAGCCTGGTGTTTGCCCTCATGTTTGCGTTTATGATCGGGGTGACCACGTCCAACTTTGGGGCGTTGGTGCGGTTCAAAATCCCCTTGATTCCTCTGTACATGGCCACGGTCATGGTGCTGGTGGGGCACATGCGCGTGAACAAGACGCGCCGCCGCCTGAAGTTCATCCGTTGATCGGGCCTTGAAAACAACAACGCCACCGTTCCCAAGGGAAGGTGGCGTTGCGCTTATAAAGGTTTGGAAAAGGCTTATTCTGCCAGGATGGTCACCTTGTTGTTGAGGACTTCAACGGTGCCGCCCTTTACGGCGAGCTCATGCACCTGACCACCGGCTTCGGTGACCTTCACCGTGCCCTCGCGGAGGGTGGTGATCAAGGGTGCGTGGTTGTCCAGAATACCCAAGCTGCCGTCTGAACCAGGCAGTGAAACTACCTTGGCTTCGCCCGCAAACACTTGCTTTTCTGGAGTGATGACTTCTACGTGCATGGTGCAGTGGAATTAGCTCGCTTTGGCTTCCGCCAGCATTTTCTCACCAGCTTCGATCACATCGTCGATGTTGCCTTGCAGGTTGAAGGCAGCCTCTGGATACTGGTCCAGTTCGCCGTTGAGGATCATGTTGAAGCCTTTGATGGTGTCTTCGATCGATACCAGTACCCCTGGGATACCGGTAAACTGCTCTGCTACGTGGAAAGGCTGTGACAGGAAGCGCTCGATACGACGTGCGCGGTATACGGTCATCTTGTCTTCCTCGCTGAGCTCGTCCATACCGAGGATCGCGATGATGTCTTGCAGCTCTTTGTAGCGTTGCAGGGTTTCTTTCACGCGCTCTGCACAGGTGTAGTGCTCGTCACCCACGATGTCTGGGGTCAGGATTCGAGAGGTCGAATCGAGTGGATCTACCGCTGGATAGATACCGAGTGAAGCAATCTTACGTGAGAGTACGGTGGTCGCATCCAAGTGAGCAAACGTGGTTGCAGGTGCCGGGTCAGTGAGGTCATCCGCAGGTACGTATACCGCCTGAACCGAAGTAATCGAACCGCGCTTGGTCGAGGTAATGCGCTCTTGCATCGCACCCATCTCGGTGGCCAGGGTAGGCTGGTAACCTACTGCTGATGGCATACGGCCGAGCAGTGCAGATACCTCAGAACCCGCCTGGGTAAATCGGAAGATGTTGTCGATGAAGAACAGGATATCACGGCCGCCGCCATCGCCGTCGCCATCACGGAAGTACTCCGCTACGGTCAGACCCGACAGGGCTACACGTGCACGTGCCCCGGGAGGCTCGTTCATCTGACCGAACACGAGGGTTGCTTGTGACTCGGCCAATTCTTTTTGGTCCACTTTAGAGAGATCCCAACCGCCGGACTCCATCGACTCTTCGAATTCCTTGCCGTACTTGATTACGCCAGATTCGATCATCTCACGGAGGAGGTCGTTTCCTTCACGGGTACGCTCACCTACACCTGCGAATACTGAGAGACCTGCGTGGCCTTTCGCAATGTTGTTGATCAGCTCCATGATGAGTACGGTCTTGCCTACACCAGCACCACCGAACAGACCAATCTTACCCCCTTTCACGTAGGGCTCGATGAGGTCGATCACCTTGATGCCGGTGAACAGTACTTCGGTAGAGGTCGAGAGGTCCTCGAATTTTGGTGCTTCACGGTGGATGCCGTAACCGCCAGTTTTATCAACGTCGCCAATGCCGTCGATGGCTTGTCCAACCACGTTGAACAGACGTCCTTTGATTTTTTCACCAATAGGCATGGTGATCGCTTGACCGGTCGACTTCACGGCCACGCCGCGCTTGAGACCTTCGGTAGAGTCCATTGCGATGGTACGCACGGAGTCCTCACCGATGTGCTGTTGACATTCCAAGATCAGGTCTTCGCCTTCACGCTCTACTACGAGTGCGTCGAGGATGTTCGGCAGATTAACGCCTTCGCCAAAAGTAACGTCGACTACCGGGCCGATTACCTGGGAAACTTTTCCAACGTTTTCAGACATGCTAACGTGTTGAGAATAATTTAAAAAACCGGTGCAAAAGTAGGGGTGTTCCTGAGAATAACCAAGGTTCTGCGGCTTTTCTCGCACCAGAAATTCACACGCCATTCACAGGGGTGCCAATCCGCTATATTTGCGGCATCCGCGCTTTCCGAATGCGGTGTCTCTTGGATTGAAAACCTACCCACAAACAGCCCAGTTTGCAGGCGTTGCCCGCCCGGTCCTGACCACAGGAACCTTTGACGGCGTGCACCTGGGTCACCGGCGCATCTTGGATCGCTTGGTGGAACTGTCCGAGCAGGTAGAGGGTGAAACCGCCATGCTCACCTTTTTCCCGCACCCGCGCATGGTGCTCCATCCCGAGGACCATGGACTCCAATTGCTCACCACTCCCAGCGAAAAAGCAGCCTTGCTGGCCGAGGCCGGCATCAAGCACCTCATCGTGCAGCCGTTCACGCCAGAGTTGGCCCGCATGACCGCCACCCACTACATCCGCGACCTGCTCGTGCGCGACATTGGCGTGCACACTATGGTGGTGGGGTACGATCATCACTTTGGCCGCAACCGCGAAGGGGATTTCGACAACCTGATGGAGTTTTCGGAGGTCTACGGATTCAACGTAGAAGAAATCCCCGCTTGGCAGATCGACGAGGTCAGCGTCAGCAGCACCAAAATCCGCGAGGCTTTGCTTGGGGGCGAGGTGGCCACCGCCGAACGTTACTTGGGTTACCGCTATGGACTCGACGGTACGGTCGTCCCCGGCCAACAACTCGGCCAACAGCTAGGAGCACCCACGGCCAACATCCAACCGGAGTTCAATTGGAAGCTCGTACCGGGCAACGGCGTGTACGCTGCCCACGTGGTCGTTGACGGTCAAGAACACCCTGCAGTGGTCAACATCGGCAACCGTCCCACCTTGGGTGACGGACTCGAACGTACCATTGAGGCACACCTTTTGCACTTTGAAGGCAACCTTTACCAGCGCAATGTGCGTTTGTTAATGGGAGCGTTTCTGCGCGGAGAGCGCAAGTTTTCCGATGCCGAAGCGTTGAAGGAACAGATCTCACAAGACGTGCGGCACGCGCACGCCTACTTTGAAGGATGAACATTCGCCTGATTACATGCATCGCCGCACTGGTGGCTTCGTTGAACGTGGCTGCCCAGTCGCTCACTCCTGAGCAGCTGGACACCTGCCGTGTGTTCAACGATTTGGGCGAAGCCATTGTCCAGGCCGATCAGGTGTACGTCCTGGACCTCACCCGTCAACGCCTCAAGGAATTCCCGCAAGAGGTGTTCCTCATGCGCAACCTCAACACCCTGGTGCTGGACCGCAACAAGCTGGACTCCATCCCCAACCGCATCCAAGACCTGCATCACCTGCAGATCCTCTCGGTGGAGCGCAACAACTTGGAAACCCTGCCCGACGGCATCTGCGCATTGGACTCGTTGCGCCAGCTGCGTTTGGGAGACAACGAAATCGCCCGCATCCCCGAGAACATTGGCCAATTGCAGGCCTTGGAGGTGCTCTCGCTTTGGAGCAACGTGGTGGGTTACTACCCCGAAAGCTTGTCTGAACTCAAGCGCCTCAAGGAGCTGGATTTGCTCAACGTCCAAATGAACCAGGAGGAGCAGGATTTCGTGCGCTACTTGCTGCCCGAGGCCACCATCACGTTTTCGCCGCCGTGCGACTGCGAGTTTGAGGACCCTTGGGACGTGCCCGAAACCGACGAATGACGACTTTTGGCGGCATGTTCGTCTCCCTTGAAATCTCGAAGTACCCCCTGACCGAGGATTACATTGCCCACGTATTGGCCTTCATCGATCGCCTGGGTGGCCACCCCGAACTCGAGGTCATCACCAACCCCATGAGCACGCACATTTACGGTCCGCTGGACGTCGCCTTTCCGGTGGTCCAACGCGCCATTGCTGAATCGTTCGCCGGCCCGGCTGCGGCTGCGTTGGTGCTCAAAGTATTGCCCGGCGATGTCCGTGACCTTTGATCGACGGGCCCAACTGGTCACCGAAGTAGCAGCAGTCGCCCTGTCGCTGCTGTACACCTTCCGGTACATCAACCAGGAGCGCGACTGTTTTTTCTTTGGGATGGCTGGAGCGGCGTTGTTCGTGGTGCTCTGCATCCAACGTAAGATCTATGCCGAGGCCTTCTTGCAGCTGTTTTACGTCGGCTTTGGGCTCTATGGCTACCTCACGTTTGACCGTATGGTGGAACCGCCCGATTGGGGTTGGACTCCGCATTTGTTAGGCATTGCGGGCGCCTCGGCTTTCATGGTGCTGTTGGCCGTACTCTTGCCACGCTACTCAGACACGCAATCTCCGTGGTTGGACGCGTTCACCACTTCGTTCAGCCTCTGGGCCACGTGGGTCATGGTGCAATGGATCCATGAAAACTGGTTGTATTGGATGGTCATCGACGCTGTAGCCATTGTATTGTACGCGCGGCGTAAGTTGTACTGGGGTGCGGCATTGTTTGCCTTGTATGCGGTGATGGCCATGGATGGCTACTTTGGTTGGAAACTGTTTGTATGGTAGACTGGATCGTTGTCACCGGCCCGGAATCCTCCGGAAAGACCACCCTTGCGCAAGACCTTGTGCGGGAGTTGGAAGGTCTGCTGGTGCCTGAATATTCGCGCATCTACCTCGAACAAGCCGGCCTCCGCTACGGCCAAGATGACCTCGAGCTCATCGCTGCCGGCCAACGCGGACTGGAACACCGAGCCCTGCGCTCCGCCACCCGCCCGATCGTCTCAGACACCGGGCTGGAAGTGCTCGAAGTCTGGTCCTTAGAACGCTTCAACCGTGTTCATCCCGAGATCACCAAGTGGCGCGAGCGCCCAGTGGGCCTCTACCTCCTGTGCCGCCCTGATCTGCCTTGGGAAGAAGACCCCCTGCGCGAGAATCCCTTTGACCGCGACCGTTTGTTTGAGCGCTACTTGAACATGCTCAAAGCCGCTGACAAACCCTTTGCGATCGTGGAAGGGGACGGCAGCGCTCGTCTGCAAGCCGCGTTGGACGCGGTGCATTTCCAGCCATAAAAAAAGGGGCCAATCGGCCCCTTTGGTCGTCTTTAAATGACGTGAGTTACTTGATGGTGAAGCGCACAGGAATGTTGTACTTCACAGCTACGGCTTTACCCTGCTGTGATCCTGGGGTGTGCTTCGGCAGCTTGCGCACGGCTTCGAGCGCAGCTTCGTCGAGGTACTTGTGTACCGAACGCACCACTTTGGCGTTGGCCACGTTGCCTTTCTTGTCGATCTCGTAGTAGATGTATACGGTGCCGTCGATGCCGGCTTCCTTCGCAATCTCTGGGTACTTGGCGTTCGACTGTACAAAGCCAATCACCTTTCCTTCGGTGCAGCCTTTGATTTCGTCTACGCTAACGTCTTCGCAGCCGGGGAATGCAGGAAGCTTTTCTACTTTGAAGTAGTCGAGGGCCTCTTCGGCCACCTCTTCTTCTTCGAAATCAAACTCCTCTACTTCGGTGTCTTCTTCGAAGTCCAGGTCCAAGTCCAGCTCTTCTTCCACTTCCTCTTCGTCCTCCACGATCTCAATCACGGTGGTTTGCACCGGTGGGGGGGGTGGTGGGGGTGGGGGAGCGGTAATGTTGATCGGAATTTCTTCCTCCTCAATCAACTCAGACAGGACTTGATCGTTCTCAAGGGTGCGAATGTCAAATTCGGTCCAAACGAACGAGCTGAGCAGCAGGGCGCCAACCGCCATCAGACCCACGAAGAAACGGCTCATGCCGCGCTCGCGAGCGTCCAAGTTGGCTTGTGGTGATTTCTTGACTTCCATTGCAAATGGGGTTGAGCGGTTAAAAGTAAAACAATTGGCGCTCCGGTGTCAGCATTTGCGGTAAATCACGCGAAATAATAACACTCCTCCGGCCACTCCAACCAGGTTGGCCAGCAGGTCCATCCAGTCCGAGGTGCGTTCTGAAAACACCTGCCCTTGCATCCATTCGAGCGCTGCGCCATACACCGCGCAGATGCCCACGGCCCACCAAATGGCTTGACGTTGCAAGCCCCGAGCAGAACCTTGTTTGCGAAAGGCAACAATGCAGGTGCAGGTCAGCACCCCAAACACGGCCACGTGCCCGATTTTATCGAGGCTGAGCACATCCCAAAACCCGTTGTTGGGCATGTCGCTGCCAGGGATCGCGCAGAGCCCCAGGGTCAACAGTGCCAAGGTGATGGGCGGCCAAAAGGGCCGTGCGGAGGCCATATCAACCGATCAGCTCCTGGTATTGGGCAGCGCTGAGCAATGCGTCCAGCTCGTCAGCGTCGCTGACTTTCACCTTGATCATCCAGCCCTCGCCGTAAGGATCTTCGTTCACCAATGCGGGATTGTCTTCCAGCGCACTGTTGAATTCGAGCACCTCACCGGCCACAGGCATGAACAGGTCCGACACAGTTTTTACTGCTTCCACCGTACCAAATACTTCCTCGTTATCGAGGGTCTCGCCTTCGGTTTCGATTTCCACAAACACAATGTCGCCGAGCTCGCCTTGCGCAAAGTCGGTGATGCCAATGGTGGCGGTGTCGCCTTCTACCTTAACCCACTCGTGGTCCTTGGTGTATTTCAAATCTTCAGGAGTGTTCATTCTGCGTTGGTTTGCAGCAAAAATAGCTGTTTATCCATGCGGAGAACACGACATGCCTTTGCATGCTTGTGGTTCTGTACACGCACGGTGAAAAAGGGTTCAATGCCTCAGGAAATTTCCCTGTTTAAGACAGGGTAAAGCGCAGCGAGATGCCCGAGTTGATGTTCGAGGTCGGGAACGACGTCGAGATCTTTGGACGGGTCAGTTGGTGGTCGTAGAACAGGCGCAGGTCCAGCTTTTCGCTCACGCCCATTTGCGCGTAGGTCTTGATCGAGATGATCTTCTGACCGGCGGTCACCTGGTCCTGACGCTCCACCATTTTGCGAATCACAGTCACGTTGTCGCGGATGGTGAGGTCGGCGCGCAGTTCCAGGTCGGTGTCCTTCAAGAGCGGAATCGGCAGGCGCGATCCTTTGGCGCGGCCAAACGGGTTGGGCACGTCGGTGAACTTGTACCCCACCCCAATCACCAGCGAGTTGCTGCTGGTCTCGGTCACTTGGTAGTTACTCAGGCCCAGTGCAATCGTACGGTCACGCTTCCACTCGAGCTTGATGTTCGGATCGTTCTTCTTCTTGGTCTTGATCTTCACGTCCACACCCACCACTGGGTTCATCTGCTCAGAGATGCTCACGGTGCTGATCTGGCGACGGCTCACCCAGTTTTCACTCTGGTCGAGTTCGGTCGGACGGCCGTTCAAGTCTTCGTCATACGCCAGGTTGAACACGTACTGGGTGGTCATGGTCGACCGGTACCCGTGCTTGAGCGAGAACTGCTTGAAGTACTTCTTCACGCGCTTGTTCTTCGACAGGCCGTTGTAGGTGATGCGCCAGTTGGGGGCCATGGCCGTTTTGAACGGATCCAGGGATACCTGGTTGGCATCGCCGCCGGTGTACGCCGCTACAAATGCCGGGATGACCACGTCTTGTGCCGTAGGACCAAAGCCTTCGTAGAAGCCGTTGGCGAGTGCCTCTGACTCTTGGTAGGTCTGTTCGTTGAGGCGCGAAGAAATGTCTACGCGGTTGTCCAGGAAGGTGCGGAAGGTGGGCGAAGAGAAATCGTCTCCCAATTCTTCCCACGCCGATCCCCAGGTGATCACCGATGCGGTAAAGGTGCCCTGCTCGGTGGGTGAGTCGAACACAAAGTCGCCTTCGTTCTCATCGAAGCGGAAGAAGCTGGCGCTGTTGCGGGCCACCTGACGGTTGGCGCTCACTTCCACTTTAAAGTCTTTGATTGGTTCCAAGTTCGCGCGCAGGTTCCAGGTCTCCGAGTAGGTCTCGGTGTAGAGCTGGTTCTGGTTCGGGTTCTGCAGGAACCAACCGTTGTTTGCCGCGTCCAGCGCGTAGTTGTTCACGCGGTCGCCTGCCAAACCCGTGTTTTGCTGGCCGAGCACGAAGCCCCATCCGGGTGCCTCGAAGTTTTCGTCCATACCAAAGAACTCCGGCGAGAGGCCGTATCCCGGCAAGAGCAAACCTTCGTTTCGCTGGTAAGAGGCCGATACGTTACGTACCGTCATCAACAGGCGCAGGAACTCGTGGAACGGATTGAAGTACACTGGATCCGGTTTGTCGTCTTCTTGGTCTTGACCAAAGCCGTCCTTCTTGGTGTTGTCTTCTTCTTGTTCGCGTTGCTTGGCTTTTTGGCCATCCCGGCGGGCCTTACCGCTGTTGATGTCCTTGAGCAGCTCCACTTTGTTGTAAAGGTTCAAGAAGTTGGCACCCGCGTTCAAGGTGATGTTGCGCGAGTTCTGGATGGTACCACCCAGGCTGTCTTGTGCAAACGGAGCACGGTCCCAACGGTAGGTGCCGGCGTAGCGTGCGTCCGCAGTCATGAAGTTGATCAGCGGGAACTTATCGAGCGGCACCTTGTAGCTCACGTTGATGCCGTGGTTGTAGTTGGTGCGTTCGCCCAATCCTTGGATCTCGTTCCACACCGAGT
The DNA here is from genome assembly GCA_964221845.1 of Luminiphilus sp. Lineage (GTDB taxonomy): Bacteria > Bacteroidota > Bacteroidia > Flavobacteriales_D > Sanyastnellaceae > CAXPZW01. Next base: position 46,039 of record CAXPZW010000007.1, read on the forward strand.
CGCGGTAGGCGGCGTACCATTCGGTGTCCTCCTTGTCAATCACCCCTTGCGGCTCACGTACGAGCGCCAAGGTGTTGGCGTTGAAGTCCATCTTCAGGCTCTTGGTCAGGTCGTACTTGACGTTGTACTGGCGGTTCCAGTTCCAGGTCTTGAGTACCTGGGTGTTGATCAGGACATCGCTTTCAAATCCGAACAGCTCCAAGGTATTGTTGCGCACGCGGCTGGTCTCGTAAGTACGGTCCATGCCAGTGTTCAGCGAGAAGCTCTGGATTCCGGTGTAGAAGTTGAAGTCCTTGATGAAGGTCAAGTTCTTGCTCTTCTTGATGAACCCGATGTTCGCAAACGGCTTGACTTCCTTGGGCTTGTTGTTGAAGCTGTAGTTCAAACCGCCGCTGTAGTCCTTTTGCCATTGGAACTCGGTGTTGATGTCGCGCATGTACATCTCGTTGTAAGCGTAGCTGAACGAGAAGTTTTGGATGGCGTAGAACGGCGTCTTGTTGGACTTCTTCTTGTCCTTGTCTTTGTCCTTTTTCTCCTTGCCGGAGTCGGGGTCGTCGTCCTTGCCCTTGTCTTTGTCCTTCTTCTCCTTTTTGTCCTTGTCCGGGTTCCCGGTGGGCGCAATGCGGAAGTTGGTCACGTTGAACGAGCGGCGTTTGATGTAGGTCTGCGATTTCTGACGCCGTTCGGGCGAGAGGTTTTCGCGGTTGTCCAACTCAATGTCGGGGGACAGCGGGTCAAACTGCGGGGTACTCACGTTTTCTGAATAGCCCAAGTACACCGGCAGGGTCACACCCAAGCGCTCGGGCATGAGCTTGCCCATTTGCAGGGTCGTGTTGGCGTCGAACCCAACAATGGTCTCACGCTGGCGTTCCTGTACGGTTTGCTCGAGGCCACCAAAGCCAGGCTTGCTGATGTTGGCTGCCAGTTGCAGGGTACCCAAATCGGCCAGGGTGGCGTTCATGCTGGCCAAGGCTGCCCAGCCGCCGTCCTCGTTGAAGTCGGTCAGGCGCAGCTCGTTCACCCACAACTCGGCACACACTTCTTGGCCGTCGTCGGCTTGCCACGGGTTGTCGTCTTGGCGCGGGTTGCGTACACCCACCATCACGGTCACCACGTTAGCCAGGTTGGGGTTTCCTTTCACCTTCAGTCGGGCATTGCCGTCCAGCTGTACAAATTCCTGCAGCGTGCTGAAGCCTTGTGGGCGTGCGAGTTTCAAGTTCTGAAGCTTGCTGAGCTCGATGTCCATGTTGTTGCCCTCGGGCCAAATGGCTTCGTCATCGGTCTCGTTCCAACGCGTGATTTCCAGCGGGATCTCGTACTCGTAATAGTTCTCGTCAAAGTCCGAACCGAGCCTTAAGAAGCACGTCATGTCTCCGTATTCGAGGTCGTCGGTGGCTCCGGCGGATTCGGCGTGGATGAACATCTTCACCCTGCGGTACATCCGCATGTCAAAGTTCACGTTGCGGTACGCACCACGGGCGTCACCGTCGCGCAGGTTGCAGACCTCCAAGGCCATCGATTGCTCGTTCAGGCTACGGAAGTTGGCCGCACCCACGTCCACCTCACGGATGATGCCCGGAGGCACCACGTAGTTCACGGGGTCGCGGTTGCCGTTTTCTTCGATGTTCACCGCACCAATGTTGAAGGTGGTGTTGTCGGGGTCACCCGGCTCGTACTCGCCTGGGCCCAGGAGGTTGTCCAGGTAGCGTCGCCATTCGCCGCGCACCAGCTCGAGGCGGGCAAAACGCAGGGTGGCTTCTTCCGACCATCCTTGCATGAACATACGGATGTAGCGGATCGAGCGGAAATCAGAAATCTGACCGATGCGCGCATCGTACTCGGCCACTGGAATTTTGAACTGGTACCAACGCACCGCTTTGGTTTCGCCGTTCGGCAGGTCCTCGATGGTCTGCACAAAGCTGTCGGTGATGTAGTTGGTGCCAATGCTGCCTTCGCCCAGTGCACCCGGGGTGAGGTCTACCTCGTACTGGTAGTAACTCTCAATGGTGTTCAGGGTAAGGTCTTGGTTGATGTCCTCGGTGTTCGGAATCGTGGTTGCGTTGATCGGGTAGCCGTTGGGCTCGGTGGTGTTCGCGTTGTCCTCGTTTCCGTTGAAGTCCTTGTAGCGGGTGATGATATCCAGCCCTTCAGAGTTGGGGCGGCGGAAGTGCTCGTAGTTGTCGGCAGAAGGGTCAGCCACAACCGCGTTGTATGCGTTGGGGTCTAGGACCGCTTGCAGGCTCGCAATCCAGTCAGAGAAGAATTCCTGCTCGGCGGCGTTGTTCAAACCGTCCAGACCGATGTCCTGTTGGCCGTAGGTTGCAATGTTTGGATCCTGGTTGCCGGTCACCTCAAAGGCGTTCACCACGTTGAAGGTGGCCGGGTCGGGGACTTGACCCCAAGTGGTTTCCAGGGTAGGCAAGGGGTTGGTCGTGGTGGGGAAGCCGTTCTCGTAGCTGAGCTGCGAGTCGTTCAAGACGTCCTCGGATACGTTACCCAGGTTGAAGTAGAGCTTACCCCCGTTCAGGTTTTCGCTGTCCTGGTTGAACGGGTCCATCAGCCAGAACTGGATGAACTCGATGTTGGAGGTCTCAAAGTCGGTGGTGGTCAGTGCGCGTTGGATACCGCCCCAGCGGCTGCCTGGATCCAACAGCGACCCGTCGGGGTTCATACCGGCGGCGCCATCGCCCCCTTCAAACGGCACGTAGTTGTACGGGCCACGTTCGTCCGGGTAGAAGGTGAGGTCCAGGGTGGGGATGTTCGGAGGGGTACCCGGAGGCAGCTCCTTGTTGGGGAATACCTCGTTTTCAAGGACCTCACGCATGCGGTGATCGGAGCGGACTTCGTCGTCCACCGAACCGTCCGGAAGCGAAGAACTCAACCAGAATTGCGGGTCGATCACATACCAACTCAACTTCGCGCGGTTGTAGTTGTAGGCCAGGTTGTCCTCCAAGTTGCCCTCGGGGAACAGGTTGTTGGCCTTGGGGGTCGAAGCCAGGAACCACTGGTTGATCGAGCGGATGTCGATCGTGCTCTGGCTGCCTTCGAAGTCGTCCAAGTAGGCGTTTCCTTCGTCGCCAATGGCGCGGCTGTGTCCGGGGATCAGGTATGCAGCTTCTGCCGCAAAGTCGATGTTGGATGGAGCCTTGGTGTCGTAGAACGGAATCTTGTCCACCAGGCGGGTGAGCCATTCGCTCTCGCGCTGGAAGGCCAGGTCGGTACCCAGGATGGTGTTGTTGATCGGCTCTTGACCGATGTTCACCTTTTGGGTCAGCGGACGCTCGCGCAAGTTCAAGATCGTAGCACCGGCCTTGAAGTTGTCGCTGATCTCGTAATCAAAGCGCGTCCCCAGCATGGTCTTGGTCTGGATGGAGAACAGCGAGTTGGACTCCAACGAGATCTTAATCGGCGTGCCCGATTGCAGGATGCCCTCATTGATGATGCGCACGCGGCCCAACTGGTAGTCCACGGTGTAATCTTGGTTCTCAATCAGGCGGTTACCCCCCGCGGTGACCGTCACCGATCCTTGCGGAATGTTGAACGCGTTGAGCGCAATCTCTGAGCTCGATGAACTCTGGAACTGCCCTTGGAGGCTGAAGCGGTTCTTGCTCGGGATCTGCTGCGCCGCCGTTTTGGTCGAGTCGTACAGCTCTTGGTACACAATCTGATCGATCAGTGCGTCGCCTTCTGCGGTGGGGCCACCCAAGCCTTCTTCAATCTTGTTGGAGAGGTTGGTGCCAAACGGTTCCACGTTGGGCAGGTAAATGCGCCCGTTTTGGGAATTGATCAAACCACCTTGGGTGGCAGCGTTGTCCACGTAATCGAACACCCCGTCGGGGTTGGGCATGCCGTTCACGTCCAGCTTGTCCATGTTGAGCACCTGCATCAACAGCTTGTCGTCCAGCGGCTCGTAGGGAATGTAGTTCTGCGGTACCCCGGTAGACGGGTTGTTGTACCACACGTTCAAGCGGAAGTCCTCGTTGCTCACGCCAAAGGCGCCAATGTTGTAGACGTTTTTCATCATCAAGTCCCAGATGGGGCTCTGGACTTGGGTGATGGACGACTTCAGCATTTTCAGGATCAGCGCGTTGGGCGCGGTGAATCCGTCTTGGGAGAGGGTACCCACCTTGTAGGTTTCGCCGCCCAGGGTGTACTCGTAAGCCACCGCCAGTACCTCAGCGTTGTTAAGGGCTTGGCGCAGCGAGATGAAGCCCAAGCGCGAGTTGAAGGTGAATTCCGATGCGTTCAGCTTGCGGGCGTTACCCACACGCTCAAACTGGATTCCCTGCTGGTACAACGGGCTCTGGGCCTGGATGGCGGCGTTGGCGCCGTTGAATTCCATGACCGCAGGGTCGTCCACCATGTCGGGGTAAATGTCGTTGTTGGTGTTCGACGGGTTGCCTTGAAGGGTGACCGAGGTTTCGGGGTTGTCGAAGAAGGCGGGGTTCACGCCCTGCTGGAACTCCGAGAACATGTAATCCGACTGCTCACCGAGGTCACTGAACGCGATCACGTTACGCACATCGGTGGTGTTGGCTTGGGTGTTGACCACCCACACTTCGATTCGGGTGATGTTCACCCCAGAGTTCACCACCGGAAGGCTTTCGAGCGCACCGTCGTATTGATCGCGGAACCAGTTCGAGAGGAAGTAGTGGCGGTTGGCGTCGTAGTTGTCGCCCTGGATTTCAAACTGCTGGGTTTGTGCACCGCCCTGCACCTCGATTTCCTTGCGCTCACCGCGCTGTTGCGAGAACACGGAGGTGTTGCGCAGGCGGCCCCATTGGGTTTCCACCTTGAGGCCAAACAGCGACTGCGACCCTTGAATCAGCGAACTGTTCAACGGCATGGTCACGTTACCGGCCTCAATGTTTTTGATGATCTCGTCTTCGGAGCCTTCGTAGCCGAGGTTCATGGTGTTCTCAAAATCGAACGTGGCCTCGGTGTTGAAGTTGGTCTGCAGCTGCATTTTGGTGCCGATGTTCCCCGTGAGGTTCATCTGGATGCGCTGGTCAAAGTTGAAGGTCGAGATGGTTTGCTGCTGGAGCGGAATACGCGGGTTCTCGGTTTTGGAGATGTTCATCCCAAAAATCAGCTCGGCTGAACCTTGCATGCGGAACTCAATCTCGTTGCCGCCAAACAGGGTTTCAAAGCCTTTGCCTCCAATTTCAATGGTGGGAATCACCGGCGAGCGCTCTTCCTCGTCGAGTTCTTCCTGTTGTTCGGTCCACCAATCGTCGAGCGTCTTGCGCATGTCGTATTGGAGGTACTCGTCCAAGGTCATCGAAGACGGGTTGCGGAAACGCAGCGAGTCGCCAATGTTCTGCACCACTTCGTATTGGCCGGTGGCCGCGTTGTACTCTACGGTATAAGAGATGTTGTCGGGCAGGGGCAGGTTGATCCCCGAGGGGTCCTGGTCCGGATAAGGACCGTCCTGGTTGGGCCAGATGGGTTGGAGCGAATCGGGCAACAGGGAGTCAGCCACCGATAGAAGCGGAGGGAGCGGGGCGTCCGGATTGGAACGGGCATAGATGCTCCGTTCAGCCTCTCGGGAACCGGTGGCTCCGGCTGCCCAAAAACAGATCACCAGCGCGAGTACGCTGGCGGATTGCAATACGCGTTTACCGCCCCGTGTCATGTTCAGAGTTGCTTCAGGGCGGATTTAATCAGGTCTTCCACAGCCAATTCCTTTTCAGCCTGCTTCAAAATCCGGTCTACGGTCGTTTCGGTCTTTTTCTTGTCGAACCCAAGGGACGACAGAGCAGTTAACGCCTCACTTCTAGCGCTATTGCCCCCCACCACTAATTTTTCACGATCTGCGGTTTGGGTCTTTCCGATTTTGTCCTGCAAATCTACAATTATCCGTTGCGCTGTTTTGGCGCCGATCCCTTTGATTTTCTGGATCAATCCCACATCACCATCCATGATGGCGTGCTGGACTTCGGTGGGTGAAAGCGAGCTGAGAATCATCCGCCCCGTGGTGGCACCCACGCCCGAAACCGAGATCAACTGCAGGAACACCTCGCGTTCTTCCTTGTCGTAAAAGCCAAACAGCATATGCGCGTCATCGCGAATCACTTGATGGGCGAACAAGGTGCAGTTTTCCCGATCGGGAATCTGGGAGAAGGTGTGCAGAGAAATATGCAGGAAATAGCCTACGCCGCCGCATTCCACGATGGCGTGGGTGGGGCTTTTTTCAATCAGGCGTCCACTGAGGTGGTGAATCATGGCGCGAATATAACCTGCTGAACCCGTACTTATTTGGTCTGCGCGTCTACCACCGCAATGCGCACCATGTTCAGGATTTCCCGAACCGAGCTGCCCATTTGCAGCACGTGGAAGCTTTTGCGCATGCCAATGAGTACCGGTCCGGTACTCTCCAGCTCTGCAAGTTCCTGCATGAGTTTGTACGCAATGTTGCCCGCGCTGAGGTTGGGGAAGATCAGCACGTTGGTGTTGCGGCGTTGCAGTTCGCTGAACGGGAAGATCTCCTTGCGCAGCTGTTGGTTGAGCGCGAAGTTGGCTTGCATCTCGCCGTCCACCACCAGGTCGGGGGCTTCGTCGTGCAGGATGCGCACGGCTTCGGCCACTTTGGTGGCGTCTTGGCCTTTGGCCGAACCAAAGTTGCCGTAGCTCAACATGGCAATGCGCGGAGTGATCTTCATGCGCTTGACCGCCTTGGCGGTGAGCAGGGCAATGTCGGCCAGCTCACGAGCGGTGGGGTTCACGTTTACCGTAGTGTCGGCAAAGAACATGGGCCCCTGCTTGGTTTGGAAGATGTACATCCCGGCCACCATGCTCGCGTCCTCTTCGGTGCCGATCACGTGCAGTGCCGGACGGATCACATCCGGGTACTTGCGGGTGATGCCCGAGATCAGGGCGTCCGCTTCACCGGTTTCCACCATCATGGCGCCATAGTAGTTGCGGTCGCGCATGGCGCGCTCAGCTTCAAACAGGGTCAGGCCTTTGCGTTTGCGGCGTTCAAAGAGCTCGGCGGCAAAGGCTTGGCGCATGGGTTTGTAGGCCTCAGAGCGCGGGTCGAGGATTTGCACCTCGCCCAACTCCAGGTTGTGCTCGTCCATCATCTCTTGGATGCGCTCGGGGTTGCCTAGCAAGATGGGTTCGGCAATGCCTTCGTCAATGGCGGCTTCGGCGGCCTTCAGGATTTTGTAGTGCTCGGCTTCGGCAAACACCACGCGCATGGGACGTTTGCGCGCACGTTCTGCAATGCTGCGCTGGAGCTTATTGTCTCGTCCAAGGCGGGCGTCAAGGTTTTGCTCGTAAGTTTCCCAGTCTTCAATGGGCTCTTGGGCCACGCCGCTTTCGATGGCTGCCTTGGCTACCGCTACCGAAATGCGGGTGATGAGTCGCGGATCGAGCGGTTTGGGAATGATCAGGTCGCGTCCAAAGGCAATGTTGCGCATGTCGTACGCCTCGTTCACCTCGTCGGGCACAGGTTCTTTGGCGAGTTCTGCCAAGGCCTTGACCGCAGCCAATTTCATGGCGTCGTTGATGGATGTGGCTCGCACATCCAACGCGCCGCGGAAGATGTAGGGGAAGCCCAATACGTTGTTCACCTGGTTTGGGTGATCTGAGCGGCCGGTGGCCATGATCAGGTCCTTTCGCACGCGCATAGCGGTGGCGTAAGGAATCTCGGGCTCAGGGTTGGCCAGGGCAAATACGATAGGGTCGTCGGCCATGGAGGTCACCATGTCTTCGTCCACAATGCCCGAGGTCGACAGGCCCAGGAACACATCGGCGCCTTTCATAGCGTCCGAAAGGGACTTGATCTTGCGATCGGTAGCCCAGAGTTGCTTGCGGGAGTTGAGGTCCTTGCGGTCTGAGGTGATGGCACCCTTGGAATCGAACACCACAATGTTTTCCTTCTTGGCGCCCAATTGCACAAACAGGTTCAGGCAAGACATGGATGCCGCACCTGCGCCGCTAACCACAATCTTGACCTTGCCGATTTCTTTTTCGGCCAATTCCAGGGCGTTGAGCAGCGCGGCAGAACCGATGATGGCGGTGCCGTGCTGGTCGTCGTGCATGATGGGGATCTTCAGTTCTGCTTTGAGGCGCTCTTCGATTTCAAAGGCCTCTGGCGCTTTGATGTCTTCGAGGTTGATGCCGCCAAAGGTGGGGGCGATGGCTTTGACCGTATCGACAAAGCGGTCCACGTCAGAGGCGTCTACCTCGATGTCAAACACGTCGATATCGGCGAAGATTTTAAAGAGTACGCCCTTGCCCTCCATCACTGGCTTGCTGGCCTCAGGGCCAATGTTGCCCAGGCCGAGTACAGCGGTACCGTTGCTAATGACCGCCACCAAGTTGCCCTTGCCGGTGTAGCGGTACACGTCTTCGGGGTGTTCAGCAATCTCAAGACAGGGTTCAGCCACACCAGGAGAGTAAGCGAGCGCGAGGTCGCGTTGCGAGGCAGTGGGCTTGGAGGGGATGACTTCCAGCTTTCCGGGGCGTCCCTGCTCGTGGTAATCCAGGGCTTCCTTCTTGCGGATTTTAGGCATAGTAGCAGTTTGAGCGCCCAAAATTAACCCTCAAGGCGCTATCCCTGACGCGCCGAAGGCGTGAGGTTTTCTTCGTGTATTTGCGATAGAAGTGTCCCGTTCCCTTGACTTCCTAAGTGCGTATTTGGGCTTACCCAATAGCCAAAGCGCTTGATTTAAGAGGGTTTACAGACAAAATAAATTGGAACTCCAAAGGGAATATAGAGGGGTACGTCGTGATGGTTTGGGGTAAGAAAATACCTACATTCGTCGTCCGCATAGAAAATGAACGGTTAACCAATATTTATGATGAAAACTGTACGCATTATTGCTGCTGCCTTCGCAGCACTCTTCGCGACTACTGCCTCAGCGCAGATCGCAGACGGTAGCGTTGCTCCTGACTTCACTACCACCGATATCAACGGCAACACCGTAACTCTCGCCGAGTACATGGACGCCGGTAAGACTGTCATTATGGACGTGTCTGCTACCTGGTGTGGTCCTTGCTGGAGCTACCACAACACCGGTATCCTCGAAGCGTTTTACTCGCTGTTCGGCCCTGAAGGTGCTGACGTAGCTACCGTACTCTACGTAGAAGGTGATGCTTCTACCACCCTCGAAGACATCTACGGTACTGGCTCTGACACTTGGGGCGACTGGACTGCCGGTGTTGATTACCCTATCATCGACGATGCTGACATCGCCGACGCTTACGAGATTACTTACTATCCAACCATCTACAAGATCTGTCCTGACGGTTTGGTATACGAAATAGGTCAGCTTTCACTGGAAGGCCTGATCGAAGAAGCCCTCGCAGGTTGTGACAACGCTGCTTCAGGTGCATTCCCTTACCTGTCTGCCTACACCGGTGACGCTGCTTCTTGTGGCGACGCTGAGATTCGTGCTGACGTCGTAAACTACGGCGACATGGACGTGACCTCTGCTTCATTCGACCTGTACGTAGACGGCACCATGGAAGGTACCTACCCATGGAGCGGTACCATCGCTGCTGGCGCTACCGAGACTGTAGTTCTGACTTCAATCTCAACTCCAGGTAACACCGACATCGAGATCATCATGACCGAAGCCAACGGCAACGCACTCGAGCAATACACCACTGGTTACATTGCTCCTGCTGCTGACGCTACCACTTGGTGGACTGTTGAGATCCTGACCGACTGCTGGCCAGGTGAGACCACTTGGGAAGTACGTGACGCTTCAGGCGCTACTGTACAGTCAGGCGGTCCTTACACCGACGCTCAAACTGAAATCACCGAAGGATTCGGTTTGCCTTCAACCGGTTGCTACTCGTTCTTCATGTACGATTCATACGGCGACGGTCTGAACGGGTCAATCTGGTCTTCTTGTGGTGTTGACGGTAACTACACCGTTTCTACCGCTGCTGGTGTGATCGCTTCGAACGACGGTTCAGTTCCTTTCGCTCAGGAAGTAGCTGGTGCGAACGCTACCACTGTAAGCGTAGACGAGGTTGCTGCTAACGCTTCACTCAACGTGTACCCGAACCCAACTTCAGACATCCTGAACGTAAACGTATCATTGGTAAACGCTGCTGACCTGTCACTGGACGTATTCAACGCCCTCGGCCAACGCGTAATGACCAAAGATTTCGGTACCATGATGAGCGGCCAAGTTGTTCACCAACTGGACCTCTCAGGTCTCCAGTCAGGTGTATACACCGTAAACATGACTGCTGGCAACGAAGTATCAACCGTACGTGTCAACGTAGCGCGTTAAGAAGTTGCTAAACGCATAGAAAGTCAGCAGTTTGGTATGGCGGTTGCCACACTCAGACTGCTGACTTTTTTTGATACCCAAAACCCCAACAGATGAAAAACGCAATCCTCTCGCTCTTCTTGGTTGCCACCGCTTTGGTAGCCACCGCTCAAGCCAAGCCCGTACCCAGCGTCAAGCTGCAGGACATGACCGGCGCCACCGTGGACACCGGAGCCCTCGAAAACGACGGCAACCCTGTGGTGATTTGCTTCTGGGCCACCTGGTGCAGCCCTTGCAAGAAAGAGCTCAACAACTACGCTGACCTGTACGCAGATTGGCAAGAGGAATTCGGCGTGAAAATCATCGCGGTGACCATCGACGACCAACGTTCAAAGGCCCGTGTGAAGCCGTACGTGGACGGCGTGGCTTGGGAGTACGACGTGCTCTACGACCCGAACCGCGACTTTGCCCGTGCCATGGGTGTACAAACCCCTCCGCACACCTTCGTGGTGGACGGTGAAGGCAACATCGTTCATAGCCACGTGGGTTACACCGACGGCGACGAGGACGAGCTCGAAGAGACCCTGCGCGAGATCACCGGCGGTTAATCCGCACGACTCTACTGCCCCGGGCCGGCGGGGTGAACTCCGGCAACACCTACCAAAATCGATCAATACCAACCCATGAAGCAGGTTACCCTGTTGCTGGCTGCTGCACTTTGGTGTGTAGCGGGTTTGGCGCAACAACAAGGATCACCCGAGGGCGTGTTCAATGGCAACGTCCAGGTCTTGTTCCAGCAGTACAACGAAGACACCTTGATCAACGCCGTGCTCCCTCCACAGGAGACCGGGATCAACATGTACAGCAACCTGATTTACACCCGTGGCAAGTTCTCGGCCGGCGGGCGCATCGAATCCTACATTCCGCCCATCCAGGGTTTCCCTCCGGGGTTCAACGGCACAGGTATCGGTTACCGCTTCCTGCGCTACTCAGGCGATATGTTCGACATCACCGCGGGAAACTTCTACGACCAATTCGGAACCGGCATGATCTTCCGCTCCTACGAGGAGCGTGACCTGGGCATTGACAACGCCATGGACGGCATCCGCCTCATCTTGCGCCCCATGCCCGGCATCACCCTGAAAGGCATTTACGGCGTGCAGCGCGCGGCCTTCGACAACGGCCTGGTCAATGGCGAGGGCTTGATCCGCGCCGTGGACGGCGAGGTCAACCTCAATTACTTGCTGGACAGCTGGGCGGGCAAAGACCTGCGCCTGAGTTTCGGCGGCAGCTTCCTGAGCAAATTCCAGGACGGCAACGACATCACCAAAGACACCCTGCAACTGCGTCTGCCCAAAAACGTGGCAGCCTACCAGATGCGCACCGAAATCGCTTACAAGAACCTCACGTTCAACGGCGAGTTCGTCCACAAAATCAACGACCCCAGCCAAGACAACCTCTTCACCTACCGCGACGGCTATGCCATCTTCGGAAACCTGTCTTGGAGCAAGAAGGGCATCGGGGTCAACCTGCAGTACAAGTCGCTGGACAACATGAGCTTCCGCTCGGACCGCAACGCATCCAACTTTGCGCTGCCGATCAACTTCCTGCCGGCCATCACCCAGCAGCACACCTACAACCTCGCCGCTACCCTGTACCCTTACGCTACGGTGATCAACGGTGAAAGCGGCTACGCAGCAGAGATCTTCTACAAGATCCCACGTGGATCCAAGCTCGGCGGCAAGTACGGTACCGACATTTCGGTGAACTACGTGCAAGTGACTGACGTGCCCAAGACCCCGTTCTCGGACGGTTCGGTGGACGATGCGCTGTACGGCTACGAGTTCGACGGGCTGTTTGGCCAGAGCGACTCGGTGTTTGTGAAGGACTTCAACTTCACCATCAGCCGCAAGTTCAACAAGAAGTGGAAGGCCAAGTACGCCTACTTCAACTTCGTGTTCAACGCCGATGCCAACGGTGTGGCCGCGGGCTTCAAGGGCTTTGCGTTTGCCGACATTCACGTGCTGGAGCTGAACTACAAGATCAAGCCCAAGCACACCCTGCGGACCGAATTCCAGACCCTCTTCACCGACCAAGACAAAGGCGACTGGGCCACTGTTTTGGCCGAGTACACCTTCAGTCCGCACTGGTCGTTTTCCATCTTGGACCAATACAACTACGGCAACTCGGATGAAGATCGCCGCGTGCATTACCTTTATGGAGCTGTGACCTACACCTCAGGTTCCAACCGCATCTCGGTCGGATATGGTAAGCGCCGCGAGGGGGTATTCTGCATCGGAGGTGTATGTCGTACAGTACCGGCCTCGAACGGCCTCGAAATCGCTCTTGCAACCACGTTCTAAGTTGATTCACGCATGAAACGCATTCTTTTCGCCGCACTTGCCGCTTCCCTGGTTCTGGTTTCCTGTGACCGCATCGAACCCGAAGAGCTCATCATCCCGAACGACAACGGCTTCCGCTCAGACCTCTACGAGGTGCCCGAGTTTAACGCCAACACCGACAACAATACCTACATCCTGTTTGAGGAGTTCACCGGACACCTCTGCAGCAATTGCCCGGGTGCTGCGGTCACTGCACACGACTTGGCGGAGAACTCGCGCGTGATCCTCTCAGGGGTACACGCTGGCTTCTTGGCCCAACCCGACGCCGATCACCCCGCCGACTACACCACCGATGCCGGTGACGAGTGGTGGCTGCAAATGACCGGATCGTTCCTGCCGTGTGCGCGCTTCAACCGCGTGGACCAAGAAGGCGATTGGTACGGCGCCGGCGAATGGCCCGACCAACTCGACGCGTTGCTCTCGGCCACCAGCGGCCCGTGCGACGCGCGCCTGCAAATCCAATACGAGTGGGCCGAAGAAAACGGCCACTTCAACGTACACGTCGAAAGCGAATTTGTGAACGCCATGGCCGGTGACTACCGCATGGAGCTCAGCATCCTGGAGTCGGGCATTGTGTCGCCCCAGTCCAACAACTCGCTCAACGGCAACCCCGCTTACCCCAGCCCCACCGCCTACGAATACGAGCACGAGCACGTGTTCCGCGGCAACATGAACGGCACCAACGGCCAGCAAGTGGCCAGCGATCCCGAAGCGGGCTTTAAAACCGTCAACAGCTACACCATTCCTTGGCCTTCGGACTGGGTGATGGACGATGCCGAACTGATTGCCGTGATCACCGAAGGCTCCACCGGACGCATCATCAACGTGGCGTATGTCAAGATGTAAGCACCTGCTGCTTGCAGCAGCGCTTCTGGTGGGTGCCAGTGCCGCAGGGCAACGGGTATTCATGGGCGGAATCAACGCCGGCATCATCACCAGTCAAATCGACGGGGACAGCTACAGTGGGTTCCACAAGTTTGGCTTCCACGTAGGCGGCCAAATCAGCATGGAGTTCAACGACCGTGCAGGCCTGCTGTTGGAGCTGGCCTATTCTCAAAAAGGCAGCCGCAACGCCCCCGACCTCACCGACCCAAACAGCAACCCTACGCTGTTCCGTTGGGCACTCAACTACATTGAGGTGCCGGTGAGTTACCAGTACATGATTCGGGACAATTGGAGCGCCCAAGCGGGGCTCTACTGGGCGCGTTTGATCAACGGAAAACAAGTGATCAACGGCCTGGACCGCGACTTGGATGGCGCCTTCACCAAGGCCGACATTGGTTTCCAAATCGGCACCCAATACCACTTTGGGGAGAACCGCTATTTGCGCGTGCGCTACTCAGGGTCGGCCATCCCCATGCGCGGGGATGATACCGATGCCCTCAGCAGCAGCTACTGGAATTCAGGCGGGTTCAACATTGTGTTGTACCTCACCTACGGCTTCCAGTTCTAGCCAGATCAATCCAGCTTTTCGATGTCTTCAAACAGCGGCGGCAGCTCCAGAGCTTCGACCGCTTTTCGCCATTCCATCCACAGCCCTTCGAACAGGGCGTTGATGTCGGTGCGGATTTCCTCCACTTTGGCTTCGTACTGTTCCAACGCGTGCAGCCCGTTTTGGGTGGGCATGCCTGCGCCGTTGTCCAAGTGTGAGCGTGCAGACCACATGTAGGTGCTCAGCAGGTCACTCTCGTCGTTGTAGCCCTTGGTACCTTGGGGCAGCATGTAGCGGTGTTGGATTTCGGTAATGGCCTTGCCCAGCGAGTCGGCCAGGGTGGTCATGTCGGTCTTGAGCGAGTCTTCGACTTGGGCGAATTGCTTTTGGATGCGCTTCAGGGTTTTTTGCGCCTCTTTGAGTTGCTCAAAGCCGTCCGATGAGGTGGTCACCGCTTTGGCCCAACGGTCGTAGCGCTCCTTGACTGCGGCGTATTGGCCGGCTACAGGTGGGTTGCGCGGGTCGTTGTTTACTTGGATCTCCAAGCTGTCGCGGGCGTCCATGAATTCCACCACCATAGTGTAGCTGCCGGCAACGGGGCTCATGCCACCGCCGGGAGGCATTTTTTCCTCCTTGCGGTCACGCCACGAAGGCCAACGCAGGCCATTGGTGTCCATGCCCCAGTAAATGCGGTGCACGCCTGTGGTGTCGATCTCGGTGTCGTACATGCGCAGGGTGTCGCCCGCAGCATTCATGATGCGCACGACTGCCTTTTCGGCCTTGCCTCCCTTTTTAGGTGCGCCTTCGCCAATGGTGGGGGAGTCGCCCTCGCCGTCGATGCGGGCCCAGAGGCTCATCATCACTCCAGAAGGTTTGTTTTCGCCGCGCCAGTGGGCGTCGCCCGGGAAGCGAATACCCGCAGGTTGGGTGTAGTCTACGTACCAGCCCGGGGTGGCGTGGATGAGTTGCAGCGCGCGGTCGGTCATGGCGCCTTCCGAGGCGGCCATTTCACGAAGCGGAGTAATGTCATCCAAGATGTAAGCCGCACGGCCAAAGGTGCCGATGATCAGATCGTGCTCACGCGGGTGGATTTTGAGGTCCATGGTGCTCACGTTGGGGTAGTCGTGGGTCCAGTGGTTCCAGCTTTCACCGTAGTCGAAGGACACGTACAGGCCGTTTTCGGTGCCGGCAAACAGCAGACGTGGCTCCACGGGGTCTTGCACCACGCACAGCACGTGGCCATTCACGTCGGTGGCATCGATGATGCGGGTCCACTTGCGGCCGTAATCGGTGGTGTGGTAGAGGTAGGGTTCCCAGTTGTTGCGGCGGTAGTCGTTCACCACCACAAACGCCTCGCCCGGGTTGGTGCGCGACGGTTCGATTTGCGGAATCCAAGCGCCTTTGGGCGCTCCTTTCATGCGGCCGATGCAGTTGTCCCACACATCGCCGTTGTTTTGGGTGATGTGCACGTTGCCGTCGTCCGAACCGGCCCAGATCACACCGCTTTTGGCAGGGCTGGGGGCGATGCACAACAGGGTGTGGTGGTTCTCGGCACCGGTCACATCCGGGGTGAGGCCACCGCTGGTCACGCTCTGTTGCAGTTTGAGCGAGTCAGGGTAGGTGAGGTCGGGAGAGAGGATGGTCCAGCTCTCCCCGCGGTCAGTGCTGTGGTGCACGAACTGGGTGCCGAAGTACACGCCGTCATTGTTGAGCGGGTCGGCGGCAATGGCTGCGTTCCAGTTGAAACGGAGTTTTTCGCCCTCGGGGTGCACCGGCTTGATCATGGGTGAGCTGCCGGTTTCCAGGTCCACGCGCATCACGTTGCCTTCTTGCCACATCGAGTAGGCGTAGCGGCCGTCGCCCGGTACCGGAACCACGTCAAACCCGTCCCCAAAGGAAATCTCTTGCCAATCCTCGTTGCGGATGCCGCCGCCGTGCCACACGTAGCCCGGAGCCACCCACGAGCCGTTGTCCTGCATACCGCCGTAAATGCGGTACGGGGTTTCCATGTCGTAGTTGATGTGGTAGAACTGGCCCAGCGGCAGGTTGGACACGAATTGCCACGTGTTGCCGCCGTCGTGGCTGATGTTGAGGCCCCCGTCGTTGCCGTCCATCATGAAGTTGGGGTTGTCGGGGTGGATGTAGAAGGCGTGGTGATCGGGGTGCACACCGCTGTATGGAATGACCGTACGGAAGCTCTTGCCCCCATCGTCACTGCGCGATACCATGCTCCACAAGCTCCAGACTTCTTTGGGATCCTTGGGGTTCACGCGGATGTCGGCGTAGTAGAACGGACGGTTGCCCGCGTTGCCGCTCTCGGAGACTTTGTTCCAGTTGAAGCCGCCGTCGGTGCTTTTGTAGAGGTCGTGTGCGCCGCTGCTTTCTACCAGTGCGTACACGATGTTGGGGTTGGAGCGCGAGATGCCCAGGCCAATGCGGCCCAAGTTGCCTTTGGGCAGGCCGTCGTCCTCGGTGCGCTTCACCCAGGTGTCTCCGCCGTCGTGTGAGACATACAGGCCCGAGCCCTCTCCGCCAGAATTGAAGGTCCACGGCTTGCGGCCAAACTCCCACATGGCTGCAAAGAGCTTGTTGGGGTTGGAAGGGTCTACGATGAGGTCTGCACACCCGGTAGAGTCGTTGACAAAGAGGATGTTGTCCCAGGTTTCGCCGCCGTCTTGGGTGCGGAACAAACCGCGCTCAGGATGCGGACCCCAGGCTGAGCCGAGGGCACCGGCGTATACGGTGTTGGCGTCGTCCGCGTGGACAATCACGCGGTGGATGGTCTTGGTTTTTTCCAGGCCCATGGATTGCCACGAATGGCCGCCGTCGATGGACTTGAAGATGCCGCCGCCCGAGGTGTGCGAGTTGCGCGGGTTGCCCTCGCCGGTGCCGGCCCAAATTTCGTCGGGGTTGTTTTGGTTGATGGTAACCGCGCCAATCGAGAGTTGAGGCTGGTCGTCGAAGATGGGCTCCCAGGTCATGCCACCGGTTTCGCTCATCCAGAGCCCACCCGAGGCGGTACCCACATAGATCATGTTGGGGTTGTGCTGCACCACATCGATGCTGGTCACCCGGCCGCTCATGGTACCGGGGCCTACGTGGCGCATGTTCATGTTCTGGAATACGTCCATGTCGACCTGCGCGTGCAGGCCCACAGCAGCCAACAAGGCCGCGGTCAGCAAACGAAACTTCATCTCCATCATTTTGGTTGACCGGGAAAATTAGGAAAACTGCCGCCGGGTCAAGGGGCTTTGGGCCTGCCGTCTAACGTATTTTGGCGCAAATGAAAGTCCTGCACGTGCTCACTTGGTACCCCACCGCCGACCAACCCCACATGGGGGTCTGGATCCAGCGGCATGTGGATGCCTTGGCTCCTCACGTAGAGCAGGACGTAGTGCGCGTGCCCAAGTTTTCCGGACCGTGGCGCTTGCAAGAGGTCAAGGCCTACCGCTGGCTCAAGCGTACCCTCAAGAACCGCAAGGCCGACGTACTCAACGTGCACATCGCCTACCCGCTGCTGGTGCATGCCCATTTGCTGCCGGCCTATTGGCGCGAGCGGCTGGTGATCACCGAGCACTGGAGCATTTACCACCACCGGTTCTACACCACCAAGCGACTCCCGCGCGTGCGCGCAATCTTTGGACGGGGGTGGCCGGTGATCACCGTTTCGGACCGGTTGGCGGCGGACATTGCGGCGTTTTCGGGGCACGCCTTGGTGCGGCATACCGTGCCCAATGTGGTGGACACCGCAGTGTTTCAACCCGGGACCACGCGTGAAAAGCGGATGGTGCTGGGCAGCTACTGGAAACCGCCCAAAGATCCCTTGGCACTGGTACCGGCACTGGACGCCTTTTTGACCGCGCATCCCGATTGGTCGGTGGACGTCTTTGGCTACGGCCCGTTGGCCCCGGCGTTTGAAACGGCCTTGAAGGCGTGCACAGCGGCAGAGCGTGTGCGTTGGCACGGCCAGCTAGACAGCCCCGAGATTGCAGCATTGCTCGCCACCGCTTCAGGCTTTGTGCACCCGAGCACCTACGAGACGTTTTCTGTGGTGTGTGCAGAGGCGCTGTGTTCAGGGGTGCCTGTGGTGCATGCGGGGGGAGGCGCCTTGCCGGAGGTGGTGGGCGAAGACGGTGTGGTGGTTCAAGGCGCCGATTGGCAGACCGGTCTAGAAAAGCTCGCTGGCAGTGCGTTTGATGCCGAGCAGATTGCGCGGCGCGCTGCAGCGCGGTTTGGAAAAGCGGCGGTCGGAAAGCAGTATTTTAAAGCCCTCCAAGCATGTTTTCCTTCGCACACAAGCACGTCCTGATCGTTTCTCCAGAGCCCTGGGGCGAGGTGCGCATGAGCAAACACCACTACGCCGAGGCGCTCTTGCACCACAAGGCCAAGGTGACCTTTTTGGAGCCGTACGACCCGGCCGCTCCTGCGGTACGGACGACTGAGGCCATCACGGTGGTCAACGGATTCAAGCCCACACCCGGACTGCGCTTTTTACCGCGCTTCTTGCGCATCCATTTGGCCCGGCGCGATGCCAGGCGTTTGCTGGCGGTAACCGGGCAGGTGGATGTGGTGTGGAGCTTCGACAATTCCCGCTTGTTTGATTTGGACGTATTCCGAGATGCTTACCTGATCCACCATTGCATGGACGCCAACATGGATTTTCAGTTGGCGCGCACTGTGCGCCACGCCCATGTGAGTTTGGCGGTGACCGATGAGATTGCCATGCGCATGGCAAAGGCCCGGTGGAGGTACCGATTGGAGTCCAACGTGTGCATGTTGCCGCACGGGTGGGCAGGATGCATCACCGGGCAGATCGAGGTGCCACCCGCTGCGGGCAAACGCGCATTTTATGCCGGCAACCTGGCCATTGGCTACATCCACTGGGATTGGCTCATGAGCCTGATTGATGCGCACCCCGATGTGGAATTTGTGTTTGCGGGCAACGCCGATGCCGAGGCTGCGCGCCCAGAGTTCAAGGACGCTGCGGCGGCGGGGATTGCGCGGTTGCAGGCAGCACCCAACGTTACACTGTTGGGCCGCATCCCTGCACGCCACTTGCCCGATTGGTACGCCGCTTCCGATGTGCTGTTGTTGGTGTACGACTTTGAGCGCTTTGGTCCCCAAGTCCACAACTCCCACAAACTCACCGAATACTTGGCCAGCGGCACCCCAGTGGTCGCCACCTGGACCGAGGCTTTTGAGGAACACGAATTCCTGCCCATGGCCGACTCCAAAGAGGACTTGCATGCCGAGTTCCTGTCTGCCTTGGCGCTCACCCCTGAAACCGATGTGGACCGCTCCGATCGCATCGACTACGCGGAATATTGTGCCTACCCCAGCTTGGTGAACCTGGTTGCGGGTTATCTTGAAAGGCGATGGTACAAGGCACGGTAACGATCATCACCCCGATCTACAATGGACTTGCGTACGTGGAAGCTGCGTGGCAGAGTCTGCTGGCCCAAACCCACACCCAGTGGGAGTGGCTGGTGGTGGACAACGCGTCTACCGATGCCGGCATGGAACGACTCCGCACCCTGGTGTGTGGCGACCCGCGCGTGCGCTTCTTGTACGAGCCGCTCAAAGGCACCGGCAACGCGCGCAATGCGGCACTTCCGCACATCAAAGGGGAGGTGGTAGCCTTTTTGGACATCGACGACCGCTTGCCTGCCCATTCGCTTTCGAGTCGCTACGCGCAGTTGCAGGCCCACCCCGAATGGCAGGTGGTGGACGGCACTGTGCGGGTGATGGATGCTGACTTGCAAGAAACCAAGCGCACCTGGACCCCGGACTTTACCGGCCCCGTCTGGCCGGAGTTGTTGCAGCTGAGCGATGCCTGCTTCTTTGGCATCACCTGGATGTTCCGCCGCGAGGTGTTGGAGGATGTGCGCTTCTCGGACACCATGACCCATTGTGAGGACCTGCTGTTTTGCCTTTCGGTAGGGCAGGTGAACTACGGGTACACCCCAGATGCGGTGTTGGATTACCGCACCGGACAGGACAGTTTGATGCGCGACTTGGACGGGTTGGAGGCCGGCTACCGCAAGGTGGTGCGCTGGGTGACTACCCATCCGGACACCACCTCGGAGCAACGCGCGTTTTTCAGGGCCAAAGTGCGCAGTGTGATGGTCAAAAGCTGGCTCAAACGTGGCAACATCTGGAGCGCATTGCGTTGTGCGCTGCGGTCTTGGTGATCTGTTGCTAATATTTTTGGCAAACCAAAACAGGATGCTAAATTTGTTAGCATCATGTACCTCAATTGCCATTCCTACTATTCGCTGCGCTACGGCACCCTCAAACCCGAGGAGCTGCTCCAACTCGCCGATCGCTGTGAGGTACAAGACTTGGCCCTGACCGATGTCAACAACACCTCAGCGTGCATGGACTTTTTGCGACTGGCGCCCAAGTACAAGGTGCGCCCGGTGGTGGGCATTGATTTTCGCAACGGCGCGCAGCAGTGCTACGTGGCCCTGGCCCAAAACCAGGACGGCTTTGCCGAGTTGGCCGAGCACCTCAGCACTCACGTCCACACAAGCACCCCGTTTGAGGAACGTGCCCCGCACTTTCGCAACGCGTTTGTGATCTACCCCTTCCGCACGTTCAAAGGCCGTCCGGAAGCACTGGCTTCCCACGAGTTCATTGGCGTGCGCCTGAAGGATTTGGACCGCTTGCGCTTTTCGCCCATCCGCCACCACCAAAAGCGCTTGGTGCTGATGCAAACCGTCACCTTCCGCACCAAAAAAGACTTCAACGCCCACCGCTTGTTGCGCGCCATCGACAACAACACCCTGCTCAGCAAGCTCCCCAAATCCGAGGAGGGCGACCCCGGCGACTGCATGTGGACCGCCCCGGCCACCCGCCGCCTGCTCAACGAATACGATTTCCTGTGGAAGCACGCGCAAACCCTGCTGCGCGCCTGCGATTTCACCATGCGCTTTGGCGCCGATCAACCCCACCGCAACCTGCACACCTACTCGGGCAGCACCAAGCAGGACGTCAAACTCATTCGCAAGCTTGCTCACGAGGGCCTGGCCTACCGTTACCCCGAGCCCGGCCCAGAAATCCTCGAGCGCATGGACAAGGAGCTCACCATCATCGAGGAAAAGGGCTTCGTGTCTTACTTCCTGATCAACTGGGACATCACCAGCTACGCGCGCAGCAAAGGGTACTTCTATGTGGGGCGGGGCAGTGGCGCCAACAGCATCATTGCCTACCTGCTGCGCATCACCGATGTGGACCCCATCGAGCTCGACTTGTACTTCGAGCGCTTCATCAACCTCTACCGCCAAAACCCACCGGATTTCGACATCGATTTCTCCTGGACCGACCGCGACGATGTCACCCGCTACATCTTCGAGCGCTTCCCACACGTGACCTTGCTGGGGGCGTACGTCACCTTCCAATACAAGGCTGTGGTGCGCGAGCTGGGCAAGGTCTTTGGCCTGCCCAAGCACGAGATCGATAAGCTCTCGGACGCCCAACTCCGCTACGACGATTTGGATCACCTCGGCCGCTTGGTGCTCCAGTACGGCGCGCTCATCCAGGACTTTCCCAATTATTTGGGCATCCACGCCGCGGGCATCCTGATTTCCCAGGAGCCGATTTACCGCTATTCGGCCACGTTCTTGCCGCCCAAGGGGTACCCCACCACCCACTTTGACATGGTGGTGGCCGAAGACATTGGGCTCTACAAATTCGACATCCTCTCCCAGCGCGGGCTCAGCAAAATCAAGGACACCCTGGAGGTGGTGCGCTACAACCGCCCGCTGGAAGCCCCCATCGACATCCACGACATCAAGGCCTTCAAACAGGACCCCAACGTGGCCGATCTGCTCCGCCACGCCCAGGCCATCGGCTGCTTTTATGTGGAGTCGCCCGCCATGCGGATGCTGCTGCGCAAACTCCAGGTAGACAACTACTTGGGACTGGTGGCGGCCAGCTCGGTGATCCGTCCCGGGGTGGCCCAAAGCGGCATGATGCGCGAGTACATCCAGCGCTACCGCTTTCCGGAGCGCCGTCGGGATGCCCACCCGGTCATGCTCGACCTCATGCCCGACACCTACGGGGTGATGGTCTACCAAGAGGACGTGATCAAAGTGGCCCACTACTTTGCCGGGCTCACCCTGGGCGAGGCCGACGTGTTGCGCCGCGGCATGAGCGGCAAATTCCGCTCGCGCGAGGAGTTCAACAAGGCCCAGCAAGCCTTCTTCGACAAGGCCGAAGCCAAGGGCCATGCCCCCGAACTCGTGGCCGAAATCTGGCGCCAAGTGGAGAGTTT
The DNA here is from genome assembly GCA_964221845.1 of Luminiphilus sp. Lineage (GTDB taxonomy): Bacteria > Bacteroidota > Bacteroidia > Flavobacteriales_D > Sanyastnellaceae > CAXPZW01. The sequence goes on from CAXPZW010000007.1 coordinate 68,380, forward strand.
TGCCGGGTACGCGTTTGCCAAGGGCCACTCGGCCAGTTACGCGGTGGAGAGCTACCAGAGCTTGTTCCTCAAGGCGTACTACCCGCGCGAGTACATGGTGGCCACCATCAACAACTACGGCGGGTTCTACCGCACCGAACTCTACGTGCACGAGGCCCGCAAGCACGGCGCCCGCGTGGAGCCGCCGTGCGTCAACCGCGGCCAAGCGGAATCGGTGATTGTGGGGCGCACCATTTTCATGGGCATGAGCTTTGTCAAGTCGCTGGATTTCAAAACCATCGAGCGGGTGCTCGAGGCCCGGGCCGAGGGCGGCGCATTCACCTCGCTGGAAGATTTTGTCGCCCGCGTCCCCGCCTCGTTGGAGCACACCACGTTGCTGGTGCGCGCAGGCGCATTCCGCTTCACCGGCGAGGGCAAAAAAGAACTGCTGTGGCGCGTGCATTTGCTGCTGGGCAAAACCAAAAAGGACAAGCACCGCCCGCAAACCCTGTTTCAACCGCCGGTCAAAGACTTCGACCTGCCCGCCCTGTTCACCGCCGCGCACGAGGACGCCTTTGATGAGCTGGAGCTGCTGGGCTTCCCGCTCTCGGACCCCTTCCTGCTGCTCGCCGAACCGCTGCCCGAACACGCAGTGGCCCGCCAACTGCCCCAACTCGTGGGCCAAGAGGTCACCGTGGTGGGCTACCAGGTCACGGTCAAACCCACCAAAAGCAAGAAGGGCCAACGCATGTTCTTCGGCACGTTTTTGGACGCCGAGGGCGAATGGTTGGACACGGTACATTTCCCACCGGTGGCCGAAAAATTCCCGTTTCGCGGGCGCGGTGTGTACGCCGTGCGCGGTACAGTAAGCGAGGAGTTTGGCTGCATCAGCGTAGAGGCTCAATGGATGGAGAAACTGCCCGTCATCCAAGACCCCCGCTACGCGGAGGCCTCCACCGTGACACGCATTCGGGCAAATGAACCTCAACGATCGCGGCGCAGCAGCCGCTGGCAACACTGAATCCCATGCACATTTCCACCCCTGATCGCAAAGGCCGCGGGGCCCAACACAACCCGCACAACGCTTTCCAAGCCCTCCAATACGACGTGGACGACACCTACCGCGAATACTGCGCTTTGGAAGAGGAAGACGCCGAGCCCAACCGCACGCGCTACCTGGAGGTGTTTCCCAAAGACATCCTCAGCCGAAACAACAGCCCGGATGTGCCTTTCGAGTACAGCATCAACCCCTACCAAGGGTGCGAACACGGGTGCACCTATTGCTACGCCCGCAACACCCACACCTACTGGGGCTACAGCGCAGGGGTGGACTTTGAGCGCGTGATCATGGTCAAAAAGGATGCTGCCCAATTATTGGACAAACGTTTGTCGTCACGAGGCTGGGAGCCCAAACTCATTGCCCTCAGCGGCAACACCGACTGCTACCAGCCTGCCGACCGCCGCTTTGGCATCACCCGCCAACTGCTGGAGGTGTTTCTCAAGCACAAGCACCCGGTGGGCATCATCACCAAAAACAGCCTCATCCTGCGCGATTTGGATCTGCTCAAAGCGCTGCACCGCCAACACCTGCTGCGCGTGACCCTGAGCATTACCACACTCAATGAGGACGTGCGCCGCGTCATGGAACCGCGCACCGCCTCGGTGTACCAACGCCTCAAAACATTGGAGGTGCTCACCCGGGCAGGTATTCCGGTGAGCGTCAACATGGCGCCCATCATCCCGGGCATCAACAGCCACGAAATCCCCTCGCTGGTCAAGGAGGTGGCTTGCCGAGGTGCGCACAAAGTGAACTACATCATGGTGCGGCTCAACGGCCAAATCGGTGAGGTCTTTGCCAACTGGGTGCACCAGACCTTCCCCGAGCGCGCCGATAAAATCCTGCACCTCATCGAACAAACCCACGGTGGCCAACTCAACGATTCGCGTTTTGGGGACCGCATGCGCGGCGAAGGGGCCTTTGCCGAGCAGGTCAAGCAGCTCTTTGGCGCAGCCGTGCGCAAACACGTGGTTCCTGTGGACGTAGCCCCTTTGGATTTTGATGCGTTTGAACAACAAAGACAGCCCCAATTGTCGTTGTTTTGATCCATGGAATCCCTTGCTCGCTGGCGCACTCCTTGGGGCACCGTTGAAGCGGCGTCCAACGGCCGAGCACTCACCCGTTTGGTGTTTACCGAGGAGCACCCCAATCAGGTGCCTTTGGACGATGTGCTAAGTCAAGTACAAGCACAGCTGGACGCTTACGCCAACGGAACGCTCCGAGCCTTTGAAGTGCCTTTGGCGTCCCAAGGCACAGACTTTCAGCAGCGCGTGTGGCAGGCGGTTTCCACCATCCCCTTTGGGCAAACCCAAACCTATGCACAGGTAGCCGCCTCCTTGGGCGATCCAAATGCTTCGCGCGCAGTGGGCTTGGCCAACGGGAAAAACCCCATCTTGCTGGTGGTTCCCTGCCACCGCGTGGTGGGCGCCGACGGCAGCCTGACCGGGTACGCCGGCGGCTTGGAACGCAAACGCAACCTGTTGATCCATGAGCAAAAACTGGCTGGTCACGAGCTGTTTTAGTGTGCTGTTGAGCGTCGCCCTGTTGACGGGTTGCGGGGAAGAACCTGCGCCCGAACCTCCCGCAGGACTCATCGAGGAGCAAGCCTTCATTCCGCTCTACGCCGATATCCATCAACTCGAGGCGTCCATCAAACAAAAACTTCTGCGCGGTCACGACACCGACGCGGAGGTCGCCGCCTACTACCACCACATTTTCGAAGCCCACGGGGTCACCCAACAGCGCTACGAGGACACCCGCGCCTGGTATACGCAGCAACCCGAGACCTTTCAGGCCATGCTCGAACAAGTCATGGAACTGGTGGCCACCCGCCAAGCCGAACACGGCGAAGACATCTCCAATTCAGAAGAACAAGATTGACCCTGCGCCGGCTCCATATGGTGCTGCTGGTGGTGTTGTGCGCCCCGTTGTTGCGTGCGCAAGAATTCAACATCGAACAGCTCACCGTGGCCGACGGGCTGCCCCAAAGCCAAGTATTTGCCCTCATGGAAGACTTCCGGGGCCGCATTTGGATGGGCACCCAGGGCGGCGGCGCGTGCTGGTTTGACGGCGAGTCGTTTCACACCGTAGGCACTGCCGACGGATTGGTAGACGGCTACGTGCAAGCATTGGCCGAAACCGACAACCACCACCTGCTATTGGGTACCCGCAGCGGACTCATGCGCTACAACGGACGCACGCTGGAAATGGTGGACCTGCCAGGCACCCACTACCCAGCTATCCTCGCGCTCACCACCGACGTAGCAGGTCGCATCTGGATTGGAACCGATCAAGGGCTCTTTCGCATGCAGGGGGGCGACGTACTCGTGCCTGCATTGCCAGAGGGCTACCAGGAAGTGCGTGTGGAGGATGTGTTGGTGGACTCTGAACTCAACCTTGCGTTGGCCACCAGCCGAGGCGCATTGCTGCGCAACGCTGGCGAATGGCGCGTGGTTGACAAGTCCAAAGGTCTGCCCTCCAACCTGGTCAACACCCTGCTGCGCACCGATAGCACCCTGCTGCTGGGGCTCTATGGGGACGGGGTAGTGGCCCTGCAAGGCGACCAAATCACCTCCATCTTCCCAGACCGTGAAGCTGTTGTCCTCGACCTCATGCAAGACGGCGAAGGCGCGCTGTACGTGGCCACCCTCGGTCAAGGCGTGCATATCCGCGATCCTGAAGGCACCTGGCAGGCCGTGGATGAGCAAGCCGGCCTGCCTGCCAATCAAGTGCGCTGCTTGTTGGAAGACAGCTGGGGCAACATTTGGATGGGCACCAGTGGCGCGGGTGTAGGGCGCTTCCGCGGACAGCAATTCCGGCACCTCAGCCGCGAGTCCGGCCTCCCCGGAAAGCAGGTGTACAGCATGCTGGAAGTGTCCGAAGACCACTGGGTGTTGGGCGTAGCTGACCGTGGCGTATGGCATTACTTCCCCGAGCAAACTCCGCGCTTTGTGCAAGACACCACCCTCACCACGGGCAAGGTCAAAAGCCTGTTTCGCGACAGTCGCGGTTGGGTCTGGGCCGGTACCGAAGGGCAGGGGGCGTACATCCACACCGGGGATTCAGTACTTCACCTCGACCGCAACGCCGGTATGCTCGGACTCTTTGTCAAAGACTTTGCGCAACACGAAAACGGCCCGGTGTACCTGGCCACCTCCGACGGTGGCATTCAAAAGGTGGACGTCGTAGCCGACTCTGTGGTGCGCAGCCTGGATGTGACGGTCATCAACCGCACTTTTGGCCTGCCAGAAGACCGCATCACCCAAGTCGAAACCGATCCGTTGGGCCGCGTGTGGTACGGTACGCGCAGCAGTGGACTGGGCGTGTTGTTTGACGACAATGTCTTGCACTTTGATACCGATGACGGCCTGCCTTCCAACGGCATCCGGGCCCTGGCCACCGACGTGTTTGGCTACCTCTGGGTGGGCACCGACGACGCCGGTATCTGCAACGTCTCCACCCTGGCCGACACTTTGGGCATTGCCGTGCCGGAATGGAATGCCGCACTCACCTCGCGCAACATCTATAGCTTGCTCGTGGACTTTGAACAACACCTCTGGGTGGGCAGCGAGTCCGGCGTGGACCGCATGCTGCTTAACGGCGAGCGCACGCTGGTGGAGGCGGGCCACTACGGACCCGACCAAGGCTTCCGCGGCATTGAAACCACGGCCAACTGTGCGGTGCGCGCCCGCAACGGCCGACTCTGGTTTGGCACCATCGACGGGGTCAACATCACCCATCCCAGCGAGGAGTACACCAATCCCATGCCCCCGGTATTGGCGGTGGATGAGGTGCGCCTGTTTTACACCCCGCTGCAAGACACCCACCTGGCCCCGTTTGTGGGCGATTGGGGCAGCGTGATCAAACCGCTGGTGCTCACCTACGAGCAAAACAGCCTCGGCTTCACCTTCCGCGGCACCGACCAGCGCAGCCCGCGTGGCGTGCAGTACCGCTGGCGTCTCCAAGGCCAAGAGGACACCTGGAGCCCGCTGAGCCGCCAATCGAGCATTTCGTACTCCAACCTGGAGCCGGGCAAGTACGTGTTTGAAGTGGAGGCGGTCAACGACGACGGCGTGTGGACCCCGCAACCCCAGCGCATTGCCTTTGAAATTCTGCGCCCGTTCTGGCAGGAGTTCTGGTTCAAGCTGGCCGTGTGGGCCAGTTTGGTCCTGTTGATAGCGGTGTTGGTGTTCCTACGCGTACGCCGCGTCAAGCGCAAATCCCGCGAGCGCACCGCCCGCCTCAAGCTGGAAAACTCGGTGCTGGAACTCGAGCAAAAGGCACTGCGCCTGCAGATGAACCCGCACTTCATCTTCAACACGCTCAACTCCATCCAAGGCCTCATTGCGGTCAAGGACGAAAAGACCGCGCGCCTTTACCTGTCCAAGTTCTCGCGCCTGATGCGTTTGACCTTGGAAAACAGCCGCGAAGAGCTCATCTCACTCGACCAAGAGCTGGAGGCCTTGCGCTATTTCTTGGAGCTGGAACAGTTTACCCATGAAGGCAAATTCACCTACACCATCACCACCGAAGTGGACGCCGAGGAATGGCTGGTGCCCCCGCTGCTGGTGCAGCCCTTTGCCGAAAACGCCATCCTCCACGGCCTGCTGCCCAAGGGCGAAAACGCGCACTTGCACATCACAGCCCGCGAGGTCAGCGACCTGCTTGAAATCCGCGTCCAGGACAACGGCATCGGCCGCGCTGCCAGCGCCGAGCGCAACCAGTCGCGCAGCGGCCACCGTTCCACCGGCCTGCAAGTCACCCGCGAGCGCTTGACCTTGCTCCAACAAGGCGGCGAGCAGTTTGAGTCGGTGGTGTTTGAAGATTTGGTGGAAGGCGGACAGCCCGCAGGCACTGCTGTGATCATCCGCGTGCCGTTTGCCCCAGAGGTATAAAAAAACCGGCCGCTCGGGGGGAGCGGCCAGGTTGCTTTCACAGCACGCCGGGTTTGGTTGGGGGGAAGAATCCCGACGTGAACAGGATCAAAATTAGTGTGGTCATTCCCAAGATAAAAGCTTCTATCACAGGGTTTTGTGGTTGGTAGCCTCAGGAGTATGGATGGCAGGTTTGGCGCCATGGATGGCATTCTGCCCTGCGTGAATGGCACGAGTTCTCGCCCGATTTCTGATCTTACGGGAAGCACTTTGCCTCAACCTTTCCGCAAACCAGTCCCCACCAGGACTCCCGCCACCAAAAAACTGCTGCTGCTGGGCGTGGCCCTTGAAGTGGCCATTTTCGCCTTCTGCTTTTTCACTGTTGACGACTTACCTCAGGTCTTTAAACTCGCGGCCCGCTATTCTGGTCGCTTGTCGGCGCTGGTGTTTCTGTGGACGTTTTTTCGCTTTGCCCGCCTGTACCGCAAAGGCCTGGAGTACGCCGTACGCCCATGGCTGCTCTCGTTTGCGGTAGTGCACCTGATCCACTTTGGCTTTCTGGCCACCAGCGTCATCCTCAACGATAGCCCGCTGGAGCTCCACAAGGTCATTGGCGGCAGCCTCGCATACATGATGATCGTAGTGGCCCCCTTCCGCCTGCTCGACTTCAAGCTCCCCGCCTAGCTGGTCTACTTCTACTACGTCACCTTCGTGATGGTCATGACCTACATCGCCCGCATCAAAGGCGAATTTCAAGACGTGGTGGCCAGTGAGGTGCACTATGGGTTTTTGGGTGCGTTTTTGGTGGGGAGTGTGGTGTTTGGGTGGTGGGTTTGGCGGGGGAGAAAGTGTCGTTCAGAAACGTAATTGGTCATTGAGGTACCACCAGGCCTTGAAATGAAATCGGCCACTCCGTTGAGTGGCCGACTGCTTTCACAATACGGATGCGAAAGGGACCAGAGAACACGCCTTGGAAGCAGTGTTGGATTCGCTCCGTAGGAGGTTAAAGTTAGTTTGTTGAAAGTCAGATTTTTGGGCGTAATTCCTGAGATTTTGTAGATGGTCGATTCTGAGGCATGGATTGGAGGGTTCGCTTTGTGGTTGACAAGACCTCTTTCAGGATTAATTCCCAACTTAAAGGCACCCATAACCAGATCGGCTTTAGCCTGCCGCTGTGATGTTCTGACTGTGCCTATCCGCGTATAAACGTTTATAAACGGGTATACGCGTTTCTACGCGACTAGCGCTGAATGGATTTTGGTTATTGGGTTGCCAAATGAAATCTAGTCTTGATTTTGATCTTGTCGCTATGAAACAGGTGCCAGCCGTGGTAGTTCTACTATCCATCTTCTTAATGAGCGCAGTTTTAGATGTCCGGGCTGACTCGCTTACAGTGGAAATGAAAGTGTCTGTAAGTGCCTCCCGAGTTGTGGAGACGGGCCAATTGGATTCTCTCCCGTGGGGTCATCTGGCTTCACCAGTGGTTAACCAGGGATTCTTGGATGGATATTGCTATCTGTATTTCTCCGGGGTAAGAGATTCTCTGATCTACATCCAGAACTCACTTATTCGGGAGGTTTCTCTATTGTCGGTTCCGGTGAAGGCAGGACCTGTTGAAAGAACCGAGGTAGAAGCAACATTCGGCGGCTTTTTGGTGCATAGCTCCACAGAGGATTTAATACTCGAAGTCTATTCTCAAGACTATTTGATCTTACCTATTTCCGTCTATTCAGCGGACAGCACATTCTCTAATTCGTTTCCTGTTGGTTTATGGTGGATGTACACAGGTGTCGCAATTCTCGCTCTGATAATGGGGGTTTCGATGTGGATTGCGATCAGGAATGAGGTATACCTCTACTATGCGGCTTTCGTTTTATCTGTTTGGTTGGGTCAATCCCTTTTGTTTGGCTTTGGGAGGTTGTTCTTATATCCAGGGTGCGAATACCTCTGTGCTCATGACGTGGGAATTCTTGTTGGACTGACTACTGTTGCTAGTCTGCTCTTCGTTAGAAGCTTCCTTCCTCGCGATGTTTTAGGTCAGACTCTGTCAACGCTTGTCCGATTCCTCTTTTGGCTCTCTGCAGCAGTCACTGCTTGTGGCCTAGTTTTTTCCAATCACGAAATCCGGCAGTTTGTGGGTGTGTTTTCGGGAGTGATAGCCGCTAGCATAATGTTCCTGTCACTTGTGTATCTGCTGCGCTCGCGGAGTTTGCGGTCAGCTCTTTTTGCAGTAGGGTGGTTTTTGTTTTTGATTGGCTCTACTGTGTTTTCGCTCAAAGATCTTGGCATTCTAGAATACAATGGTTTTACGGCGTATTCCATGACAATTGGTGCCGGTTTTGAGTGTGCCGTGTTTCTTTTTATCCTGAGCCATGAAGTGGGGAGAATTCGGAGTGAGTTCACTGCCACTAATGACATGGTAATTCACTTAAGCAAAGAAATAAGCCATTTGGAAAGAGAGTTCGAGGATACGCAACTGAAGTATTCTGATGAACGCTCGAAAAGACTCCGCTCCCTTTTAACTCCGCATTTCCTTTTTAACGCCTTGGCTACTATGCAGAGCTATGTTTTTGAGGGTGATTCCGTATCTGGATTCAACTTCATTGCGAAGTATGGAAAACTCTTGAGAATCAGTATGGAGGCTTGCTCTAGGACACTTGTTGAACTGAAAGTTGAGCTCGAAATCGTAGAGCGCTATCTCCAACTTGAAGCACTAAGGGAAGGTTTTGATTTAAGTTGGGACATAAGCGTATCTCAGGTTGATGTGGACGACGAGTTCTTTCCCTCCATGACTCTCCAGCCAATTGTGGAAAACGCGATAAAGCATGGCTTAATTCCCTTGGCAGAAAGATCGCCAAGATGTGAAATACGGGTACGACGGATGGAGTCTTTTGGTGTTTTGATCGAGGTGGAAGACAACGGGATTGGTATCCGAAAGGCTACAGCAAATAGGGATCCTGGCCACAAGTCAATATTCGGAGAATTGCTCGAAGAGCGTGCGGAAATATTGAGAAGAAGAGGCTTAGGAAAGCTGAATCATGAGGTAATCTCTCGGGAGAGAGGTGAGGCAGGAAAGCATGGAGTACTTACAAGAATTTCTTTTTTACCATATAACCAATACCAATGAAAGCTTTAATTATTGAAGACAACGGCCGTGAGGCCGAGCTCGTGCGTTCTTTGTTGAACGTGTGTGATCAACAGATCGAATGCGTGGGAATCGCCGAGAATGTAG
>CAXPZW010000008.1:0-20193 GCA_964221845.1 Luminiphilus sp.
TGCGTCGACTCACCAAACTCATGGAACGCTCTGGCGAAGGAGGCGTGACCCCGCTGGGCTATTTCATCGATCGCGATAAAGGTTATGTGCGCATTCGCGGGCAAGTGGCTGATACCGGGCGCAAACATTACGACCGCAAAAACGAGGAGCTCACCACTTGGTTGGCCTCGGAATTGGTCGATGCTCCTTTTGGTACAAAAGTCACAGGAACCGCTCATTTGATCGATGTGAACAACGACATGCTCAGCATCAACATGATCAAAGGTCTGGGCATTGCCTTCATCATCATTGCCTTGATCGTGGGCATCATGTACCGATCGGTCACCATGGTGTTGATCTCGCTGGTACCCAACATGCTGCCGCTGGTTTTGATTGCGGCCATCATGGGCTTCTTTGGGATCTACTTGAAGGTCAGCACCTCCATCATTTTCACCATCGCCTTCGGGATTGCGGTGGACGACACGATTCATTTCTTGAGCAAGTTCCGCATCCAGCTGGCCAAGGGACGCACCTGGCAATACGCGCTCAAACGCACCTACTTGTCCACCGGCAAGGCGATTGTAGTAACGACCTTGATTTTGTGCGCCGGCTTCATCACCCTGGTGTTCTCGGACTTCTTGGGCACCTTCTACATTGGGCTCCTGATTTCACTGACCTTGGCCTTTGCGGTGCTCAGCGACCTGTTCCTGCTCCCGGTGTTGATCATCCTCACCAGCAAGTTTGGATTGGCCAAACGCGCCAGTAAGAAAGCGGCCACACCTCCGCTCAAAGCCCAATTGGCTGAGGCCCAAGGCTGATTGAATTTGCCTACTTTTCAGGGCAAACCTTGACTATGTCTACCCGTCGAAAATTCTTGTCTACCGGCATTGGAGCCGCCCTCGGCGTCGCCGGAGGATACCTGTTGGGACGCAACACCGCCTCAGCTGCTCTTGCCCCCGCCCCCACTCCTGACGCTGCCCCTTCACCGGGCATCAGCCCCATGGGCGACACCTTCAAAGGCGGTCAAATCATCAGCACGTGGTACCACGGATTGGTGGCCAACGACGCCGCCTGGAAGGTGATCGGACAAGGAGGTATGGCTGTGGACGCGGTTGAAGCTGCCGCTCGCATCGTAGAGTTGGACCCCAAAGGCAGCTCGGTAGGTATGGGAGGACGCCCCGACCGCGAAGGCCACGTCACCCTCGACGCCTGCATCATGGACCATACCGGAAACGCTGGCTCGGTGACCGCCATTGAGAACATCATGCACCCCATCACTGTGGCCCGCAAGGTCATGGACGAAACCCCGCACGTGATGCTCACCGCCGAAGGCGCCTACCAACTCGCACGCGAACACGGCATGGAGCACACCGATCTGCTCACCGAAGACAGCCGCAAGGCCTGGCAAAACTGGCTCAAGGAGTCCCAGTACAAGCCCATCATCAACATCGAAAACCACGATACCATTGGCATTGTGGCCCAAGACCAACAGGGCAACCTATCGGGCGCTTGCACCACCAGCGGTTTGGCCTTCAAAATGCGCGGACGCGTAGGCGACAGCCCCATCATTGGTGCGGGCTTGTTTGTGGACAACGAAATTGGAGCGGCCACCGCCACAGGGTTGGGTGAGGCCGTCATGAAATCATGCGGTTCCTTCCTGATTGTGGAACTGATGCGTCAGGGGATGCACCCGCAAGCGGCCTGTGAAGAAGCGGTGCGCCGCATTGTCGCCAAACAAAAAGGGTACAAGGACTTTCAGATTGGCTACTTGGCCATCCGCAAAGACGGAGAAGTGGGCGCGCACGCCATCCACTACGGGTTCAACTACGCACACCTGCGTGCAGGCGGCGAGAACCACATGGTGGACGTCTCACACGTTACGCCGAAGCCGTAAGGATCTTATGCACTTCTGGAAGCAGGGTGGCGGGACCGCCTGAGTGGTGAATCACCTTGATGCCTGGACGGCTTTCGTTCAAGGCTTGGTCAATGGTTTGCTGCACGTGGGGATCCACGCCGCCGCCCATGACCACCAACTGGTATTCAGGCTGCAGGAGGCGCTTGACCAAGTCTTCCTGGTCTTCCAACAGGCCGTAAGTCTGGTACCCTTCTCGGTCCAGCAGTTTACGCACGTTTTCCAGCACGTATTCGCGCCGGCTTACCACCATGATGGCGGGCTTGGTTTCTACAGGAGTGTCCATGGTCAGCAATTCAGTCCGTTTCAGTCGAAAACGGGATTAAAGAAAGGCAAATTGCAAGTCCCGGTTTGCAACGTGCGGGCATTTTTTGTCAACGATCCGACCCGTTTTGTAAGCGTGTGTCCACCGGGACGAATGGCCCCATTTGTTCAGTAAGTTTGAACCATGCAATCCGCGCGCGCATTTGCCCAGTTGGTTCGCCCAATCAACCTGTTGATTATGGTGCTGACCATGTATGCCATGCGCTTCTTGGTCCAGGCCCCGATCCTCATCGACGACCTCGAACTCGAGGAGTGGAAATTTGGACTTTCTGTGCTGGTGGTGGTGCTCTTGGCCGCCGCGGGCAACATCATCAACGATTACTTTGATGTACGCGTGGACCGCATCAACAAACCCCAGCGGGTGGTCATTGGCAAAGGCGTCAAGCGCCGGGTGGCCATGGCTGCGCACCACGGTTTCAATGTGGTGGCATGTTTGATCGGCGGCTACCTCGCTTACACTTCTCGCGTGTGGGTGCTGGCCATGGTGCCGGTATTCATGGCTGCCTCCTTATGGTTTTACTCGGTGCAATTCAAAAAGCAACCCCTGATCGGCAACGTGGTGGTGGCGGTCATGGTGGGGGTGGTGCCCCTGTGGAGCGGCGTGTTTGAGCTCTTGGCCCAGAAGCGCGCTGGCACCGTGACGGTTTCCTACTTCCACCTGGATACGTATGCATGGGCTGCTTTGCTCGCGTATGCGGCATTTGCATTCTTGCTCACCTTAATGCGCGAGGCCCAAAAAGACTTGGAAGATGTGGAGGGCGACAGTGCCCAGCAGTTTCAGACCATGCCCATCGCTTGGGGCGTGCCGTTGACCAAGCGCTATGTGGGCGTTTTGGGCGCACTCACCTTGTTGGCCGTTGTGGCATGCACATGGGAGCTTTCGAAGTTCCACGAGAACAAATGGTGGTGGGTGGTGCTTTCCTCCTTGGTACTGGTGGTCTTGCCACTTGTGCGCAGCACGCTCAAAACGTTGCGTGGCAGCACTAAGGAAGACTACCACGCCGCTAGCTCGGCCACCAAATGGACCATGACCGGTGGGTTGCTCATGGCTTGTTGGATCTACTTCACTTTGTAGCATGACGTTTACCCTGCACCACCGCACTTCTCCCTTGGTCATTGCCGGCCCCTGCAGCGCCGAAACCCCAGAGCAAATGCGAGCCTCTTGCTTGCCGTTGGCGGATATTCCTTCGGTCAACCTGATCCGTGCCGGCATCTGGAAACCCCGCACCCGCCCCGACAGCTTCGAAGGCGTGGGCGAACAAGGACTCCCTTGGCTCAAAGAAGTAGGAGAAGCTACTGGACTGCCCGTGTGCACCGAGGTGGCCAATGCCCGCCACGTGGAAGCGTGTTTGAAGCAGGGCATCGACGTGTTGTGGATCGGTGCGCGCACCACGGTCAACCCGTTCAGTGTGCAGGCCATTGCTGATGCCTTGCAAGGGGTGGACATTCGCGTGCTGGTAAAGAACCCCATCAACCCCGACATCAAACTCTGGTTGGGAGCCGTGGAACGCATTGAAGCCGCCGGCATCCAAGAAGTAGGCGCCATTCACCGCGGATTCAGCTACTACGGCGAGAGCATTTACCGCAACCAACCCCGTTGGGAATTGGCCATCGCATTCCGCGCCGCCCGCCCAGATTTGCCGTTAATCTGTGACCCCAGCCACATGGCCGGTCGCCGGGATTTGTTGCAAGACATCTCCTCACACGCGCTGGACCTGGGGCTGGACGGCCTCATGATCGAAAGCCACTGCAATCCGGACGAAGCCCGGAGCGACGCTGCGCAGCAAATCACCCCATATACCTTAGGCCTGTTATTGGACCGTGTGCTGCACCGCACCCCCAACCCCATCGCCGCCAGCGACCCGAGTCTTTCCGGGCTCCGCAGCAAAATCGACGGGTTGGACGAAGAGATCATCACCCTGCTTGCGCGTCGCTTGGCCACTGCACAAGAAATCGGTGAGTACAAAGCAGGCGCCGACCTGGAAATCCTGCAACCCGCACGCTGGCGCGAAATCCTGGAAACCCGCACCGAATTGGCTGAAAAGTTGGGATTGGACCCGGCGTTTATCCTGGATTACTTAGACCTGATGCACAAGCAATCCATTGCGCTGCAAAAGGCCGTATTCAAAGCCCAAGGGAAATCCGATTCAGAGGGCATTCCCTGGTAGCAGCCCACCGTACACTTCACGGATCACTTCAGACTCAGCTTCCCAGTTGAAGACTTCTGCTGCGCGCGCCAATTCCGCATCCCAATGGGCGCGATCGGGCGTGTTCAAGGCCTCGGTGATCACGGCAGCCACGTGTTCTGGATCGTGGGAGTGCACGGTCTTTCCAATGGCAAATTGCCGGTGTACACGCAACAATTCTGGCAACTCGGTCGTGACTACGGGCGTGCGCATTTGGATGTAGTCGAACAATTTGTTGGGGAGCGAGTAGCGGTAATTGAGGTGGTCAGGTTTGTCCAGTGACAAGCCCAAATCCGCCACTGCGGTGTACTTCTGCAGCTCCTCGAACGGCAGGCGGGGCAATTGAATGATGTTGGCGCCTTTGCCTTCGCCTTTTAACCACTCCTGTACTTGGTCCCACTCCTGCCCTGCTCCGATGAGCAACAAATGCGCATCGGGGACGCGGGTGATGGCCTGCGCTGCTTCCCAAGCACCTCGGTCGGGATCCAAGAAAGCACCCTGAAGGATGACCAGGTGACCGGTTGTCGGAAGGCCCAGTTCCGCCCGGGTGGCGGTAGGCAAATCTGTACGTCGCGGCGGCACATTGCGCAGCACGCGTACGTCTACGCCGTATTTGTCCCGGTAGGCTTCTGCAATGGTCTCGTTGACGGTAAAGACCCGTTTGAGCTTGGGGAAAATGCGTTTTTCGATGGCCAACCAACACTTCTTCTGGAAGTTGCGCCCGGTAAGTCCGGCGGCCTCGGTAAAGTATTCGTGGCTGTCGTAGACGACTTGTTTGCCTCGCAGTTTGGCCACCAACCAAGCGGCAGGCAGCGTGTCCAAGTCGTTGGCCAGAATCACGTCTGTGCGTGCCCCAAGTAGGTAAAAGAACAGTCGGATGTTCAGGCTGGCATAAAACAGCGCCCCCCCGGTAAACGGAAGGCGAAAACGCCGGGTGGCATAAGGCCTGTCCAACGGCGCGGAATCGGGCAGTTTGCGGCCGATCAGGGTCAGTTCAAAACCCATGTCCACCAGCGTGTCGCACACCTTGCGCACCCGCTGGTCGAACACCAGGTCGTTACTGACCAGAACGCTGATGCGCACGGTTTCCGCGGACATCTTCCCAGATTTCGGTCAGTACTTTTTTGGTGTAGCGGGGGAAATCGCCGTCCATCATCCAGTTGTAGTAACCGGGATTGCCTTTGAGCACTTCGGCCACCGATTGGCCTTTGTACTTGCCAAAGTTGAACACGGGCACGTCGTTGTCGTCGTAGACAAAGCGGCCCATGAAGTCCACATTGCGTCCGCGTTGGCAGAACGTGTGCAATACGTCCATGTCGTTGGTGAAGGTAGGGAGGACATTTCCCTTAGCATCGATCACATCCATGCCTTCGTATCGCTCCACTTGGGACTTGAACACCTCAAAGGTGGCCATGGTGTCGGGCAACGCCTCGTGTGCGTCGTCCAGGGTTTTGTCGCAATAGAACTTGTAGGCCGCCTTGAGCGTGCGCTGCTCCATGATGTGAAAGATGGTCTGCACATCAATCAAGTTACGCCCCTCGGTGCTGAAATCGATGCCCACCCGCATGAACTCCTCGGCCAAAAGCGGAATGTCAAACTTGTTGGAGTTGAACCCGCCCAAGTCGCAGTCATGCAGAAACTTGAACAGGCCCTTCGAGATCTGGCGAAAGGTGGGGGCCTCCTTCACATGATCGTCGTAAATGCCATGTACCGCGCTGCTCTCAGCCGGGATGGGCATCTCGGGGTTGATCAGGTAGCGGTTGTCGGGACCGGGTTTCTCTGGCTTGGTGGAGATGGTGCCGTCGGGCATGATCTTAACCACAGCGAGTTCCACAATGCGGTCTTTGGCGATGTTGACGCCGGTGGTCTCCAAGTCAAAGATCACCAGGGGTTTGCGAAGGTTCAGTTGCATTTATTCAGGGCGGTGTTGGGGTGGCGTGCAATACGGCCAAAAAGATTGCGTTTTGAATGCACAAGTAGAGTAGTAGGCTCGGGCGCCCGACTGGACGCCCGGCCTGTTAAAGCAGAACAGAAACCCCCGACGGGAGTGTCGGGGGTTTTCTGTGTTTATATGGATCGGTAAAAGGCGTGATTAGTTGCCAAAGCTTGCACGTGCCTTGATGTACTGGAACGGCTCATACTTGGCTTTCTTCCAGGCATCGTTGCCGTACTCAGGACCTTGCACCAGCTCTTTGGGCGAGGTAAACTCGTAGTCCTCTCCGCGGGTCAGTCCGCGTTTTTTCAGTTCGGTTTCAATGCGCTGAGTGGCTTGAGCGTTACGGTGTGCGGTCAGCTCTTCGTTGTCGTTGAAGCGCGACGAAGGCACGTTCGACGCCGAAGATTCTACTTCGATCATCACCTTGCCGTTTCCGGTTTCGTGCATGTTGACCACCGCTTCAAGGAAGGCCACGAAGTTGCGCTCGCCGTTGTCGTATTCGCCGCTGTCGTAAACGAAGTAGCGCTCGTAGTACGCTTGGCCGTCAGCAACGATCACGTTGATGGGATCGTCTGGGTTGAAGTCTGGCTCATCAATGATGATAGGATCACCGCCGTCGCCTGATGCATCGTCTGCGCCGTCACCGGCACCGTCGCCTGAACCGTCAGGGGTACCATCGGCCAATTCAACTGGGAGCAGGAAGATTTCTTTTTCGATCTCAGAGAACGAAGACTCGCACGGAACGCTCATGTCTTCGGTGTGTACCTCATCGCCGTTGGCGAAGTACACCACGTTGTACTGATTACATGGCTCCAATACCGCCACATATGCTCCGTCGCGTGAACGTGGGCGGTAGTTCATGACTTCACCGGTGGTGAGGTTGGTGACGATCACTTCGGTATCACCCGGCAGCTCCTCGCCTTCTGGGGCGATGATGTAGCCTTTCAGGACAGCCATTTCCGTCTCAACAGGCGCGTCTGGCATGTCGATCACGTAGATGTCTTTCAAGCCGTAGCCTTCTTCTTTACGCGAAGCGTAGTAGGCACGGTTGGCGGTAGCGGTTGGGTAGTAGAAGATGTCGTCGTCTACGGTGTTGAGCGGGTAACCGATATTCTGCGGCTCGCTCCATTCACCGTCAGGGCCAAGGGTGCTGTAGAAGATGTCGAATCCACCCATGCTGGCATGGCCGGTAGAAGCGAAGTACATGGTTTGGCCGTCAGGGGCCAAGAAGACTGCATCCTCTTCGTATTGGGTGTTGATGGTAGGACCTACGTTGAGGGCCTTGCTCCACTCGTCGTTGGGCAACTTTACGCAGCGGTAGATGTCGCGACCGCCGTAACCGCCTTCACGGTCAGATACAAAGTAAAGGGTGTTGCCATCGGCAGTCACAGAAGCGTGGGTTTCCCAAGCCTCAGTGTTGATGTCTGATCCCAGGAGTTCGGGCTCGTTCCATGTCTCACCAATGAGGCGTGACTGGTAGAGTTGGCCATTGCCCTCCTCATCCGCATAGATGAACAGGGTTTGACCGTCGGGAGATACCGATACCGAAGCGGTGTGGTTGTCGCGGTTGATGTTGAGCAGTTCGGGCGCTGACCAGTTGCCGTCCGGGCCGCGGAAGCTTTGGTAGATGTCCTCGCGAAGCTCACCGGTATCGATCTCAACAAAATCCGCGTTTGAGCTGTCACCACGCAAGCGGCGCGAGGTGAAGAACATGGTGTTTTCATCCAACGACAGGACAGGGCTGTATTCGTTGGTGTTGATGTTGATCACACTGCCCACGTTGGTGATCACGTAATTCTTGGGGTTGGCAATTTGGTACTTGGCCTCGTTGCACATTTCAATCTGACGCAGCGCGCGCTGGTGCAGCTGGTGCTTTTGAGGCAACTCGTCAACCAGGATCTGGAACTTGCCAATAGCGATGTCCATCTCGTACTTGAGGTGGTGTGCCAGCCCGAGGTAGAAGTGGGCCTCCAAAGGCGCCTCGTCTACGGTAGGATCGTACGGATCGTACTTCTTGGTGGTGTTTTCAGCAGCGGTCTCCAAGTAGCTCATCCCTTCCAGCTTTTGGTTGGGGAGTTGGAGGAAGCAGTAACCGATCTTGTAGTTCAGGTTGGCGTTGTCAGGCTGTTGATTGTAAAGTTCCATCCACTTGTCCAACGACATGCGCCAGTTTTTCTCCTCCATGAGTTGGTTGGCTTCCAGAAATTCCTGGGCAAACGAACCCATGGCCATCTGGGCAGAGGCCGCTACGGAGAGAAAGAGAGTGGTCAGAAAGAAAAGGGCAGATTTCATGGCCGCTTTGATTGGTTGCTCTTAATCTCGCTAAGATACCAAATCTAGTGGCCTGAAAAAACCGGAACGAAAAGGGTTAAAAAATTACAACTCTCGGTTCACATCAAACTGCTCCAAGTAGTCGGCTACGCGGCGTACAAAGGTGCCTCCGAGCATGCCGTCCACCACACGGTGATCGTAACTGTGTGAAAGGAACATCATGTGACGGATGCCCAGGGTATCGCCCTGTGGGGTTTCAATCACAGCCGGCTTTTTGCGGATGGCGCCGAGGGCCAAAATGCCCACCTGTGGCTGGTTGATGATGGGGGTGCCCATCACGTTGCCAAAGGTGCCCACGTTGGACACGGTGTAGGTGCCGCCTTGGATGTCGTCCGGAGTCAACTTGTTGTGACGGGCACGTGTGGCCAGGTCGTTGACCTTCTTGGCCAAGCCGGTCAGGTTGTATTGATCCGCGTTGCGGATGACCGGCACGATCAGGTTGCCCGAAGGCAGTGCGGTGGCCATCCCCACGTTGATGTCTTTACGCAGGATGATGTTGCTGCCGTCCACAGAAGCATTCACCCCTGGGAAGTCCTTGATGGCGCGGGCTACGGCCTCAATGAACATGGGGGTAAAGGTGAGTTTTTCACCCTCGCGTTCGTAGAACGGACGCTTGTGCTTGTTGCGCCACATCACCAGGTTTGTGACGTCGGCCTCCACAAAGGAGGTCACGTGTGGCGAGGTGGCCTTGGACATCACCATGTGGTCGGCGATGAGCTTGCGCATGCGGTCCATTTCCTCAATCTCGTCGTTGGGTCCAACGGGGATGGATGCGGGCTTGGGCGCAGGTTTGGCTACAGGCGCAGGAGCCGCCTTGGCTGCCGGTGCCGGAGCCGCTGCAGGTGCAGGCGCACTGCCACGGTTTTCGAGGTAGGCCAGCATGTCTTGTTTGGTGACGCGGCCTTCTTTGCCGCTGCCAGGGATGCCTTCGAGTTCGGCCATGGCGATGCCCTCTTGCTTGGCGATGTTGCGCACAAGCGGAGAGTAGAAGCGTCCCGATGGGCCGTTTTTCAAAATGCTATCCGTGAGGGTAGCGGTGGCTGCCTCGGCCACAGCGGCAGGGGCTGCAGCAGTGCCGTTAGCGCTGGGAGCAGGGGCTGGAGCGGCAGCGGCCGGAGCCGGTGCGGCGACCACCTCGGCGGTCTCTCCTTCTGCCACGAGCACCGCGATGGGCTGTCCGACTTGAACAACGTCGCCTTCCTGAACCAGGATTTTGGCGATCACACCGTCCTCGGGGACGGGCACTTCGCTGTCCACCTTGTCGGTGGCAATTTCAACAATGGGATCATCGGCTTCCACCGGTTGTCCTTCTTCCACGAGCCACTTGATGATGGTGGCTTCAGCTACGCTTTCGCCCATTTTGGGCAGCAAAATCTCTTGTTGGGCCATTTCCGATAATAGAGCGGCGCAAACTTACGCCAAATTTCGCGGGGGACAAGGATGACAATTGGGTGCTTCAGCAGGTTCATCCGCCCCAATTGCGCAGCGATTGCAAGGTGATTTTGACGTCGTTCAGCATCCGGTAATCCCGGGCGTACACCGTATTGAGGCGTGTGATGATCTCCGGACGGGTAGGTACGGGTCGCAAGTGCGAGGTGGGGTTGACCACACCTGGTTTCAAGCGCGGCAATTGCACTTCGCCCTCTCCCCCATCGGCATAGCCCACCCATGTGCGGCGGCCAACCAATACGCGCACCACGTTGGCCCAATAGCCCGCTTTGTTGCGCGCCACCCACATCAGCAAAGGCCCCAATGGCAAGGCCATCAACGCCAACAGCACATCAAACGTCCGTTTGCGCCGCTTGTTCTGGGGTTTTGACACCGAGTTCACATCCAGCATAAACAGGTCCCCGGAGGTGTTGATGGAGTTGGACCCAATGATGTACTGCGACTCCGGCGGGGCAATGCGAAACTCCACCTTGGCGTGGTTGAGCCCGCTCATGGTGGAAATGATGTCGGTCGAGGACAAATCCTTCGCGCAGAAAATCACCTCATCCACGTGGTGCACGCGTACCACCTCTTCCAATTGCGAACGCCGGCTTAGGTAGCCCTCGGGCACTGTCTCATCGGGCGAAACCCGCACGGGAATCTGGCCGCCCAGTTGGGTTTGATTCATCAGGGCCAGGACGCGTTCGACTTCCGCCGGACTGCCTACCAGCGCGCATTTACGACGGGTGCCCCCCGGCCAACGGAAGCGCCTGGGCAGTGCCACGTGCAGCAGCGAACGACTGGCAAACCAATACACCAACGTCCATGCTGCGGCAAGCAGCAACAGTGCGCGTGAAAAGCGTAATTCTTCTGGCAACAACGAGTACGCTCCCAGCACTATGGCGGTACCCGCGGCCCACCCGCCGAGCAATTGCAGCGGCTTGGCGGTGCGATCGTAGCCCCCGGCCAACCAATTCAGGGCCATCCACACCGCAGCGTACCCGCCAAACGCGGCCAACACCAGCGGGGTGTCGTAGACTTTTTCAGTGGCGTCGGCATAGAGGGTCTTGATGCCCCACATGCCGCCCATCAAGCTGGCCGCATCGAGCAAAGGCAGCCACAAAGCACGCACAAAGCGTTGGCCTACAGCCAGGGCCGCACGTGCATAAATGGCCAAGTTGATGATCCAGGTAAAGGCGCGGGCGTGGTCTGAACTGAAGTGCTTGCGGGCGAAAATGATCATCGCGTTGTAGAACACAAACACATAGTTCAGGCTGCCCTTTTTGGTGCTTTCGCCCTTGTAATGGATGATGGAAGAGTCCGCGTAGTAGACGTTGTTGTAACCGCCTTGCACGAGTCGCCAAGAGAGGTCAATGTCTTCACCGTACATGAAGAAGGTCTCGTCCAAGAGTCCCACTTTGTCCAGGGCTTCTTTGCGCATGAGCATGAATGCCCCGGATAAGATCTCCACCTCGGCGGTTTGGTGCTGTCCCACATGGCCCATGTAGTACCAATTGAAGCGCTTGCTTCTTGGGAAGAGGCGGTAGACACCGGCAATCTTGCAAAAGGCCACCCACGGGCGAGGCAAACCGCGCTTAGATTCTGGCAGGAATCGTCCCTTGCCATCGACCATTTGGATGCCCAACCCACCGGTTTTGGGGTGCGCGTCCATGTAGTCACACACCTTGCGGAAGGTGTCCTCTTGCACCACGGTGTCGGGGTTGAGCAAAAGCACGTGTTCGGCCTCGGTGGCTCGCATGGCTTGGTTGTTGGCACGCGAGAAGCCCACGTTGTCTTCGTTGGCAATGAGTTTTACCCAAGGGAAGCGCTCGCGGACCATGGCCACCGATCCGTCGACCGAATCGTTGTCCACCACCCACACTTCAGCATCCATACCGGCCACTGCGCGCTGGACCGAATCCAGACACTGTTCCAGAAAGTACTGGACGTTGTAGTTGACAATGACAACGGCAAGTTTCATCCGCGGGGAAGCGCCTTTTCGTAGGGGACGCGTTGGGCGATGGAGCGTCCGAGGGTGACCTCATCGGCGTATTCCAATTCGCCCCCGACCGACACCCCGCGCGCAATGGTGGTGACGGACACGTCCAAGGGTGCCAGTTTGCGGTAAAGATAGTAGGAGGTGGTTTCGCCCTCCATGGTGGTGCTGAGCGCCAGGATGATTTCGGTGACCTCCTCTCCTTCCACACGTTCCAACAATGTGGCCAAGTTCAAGTCACTCGGACCAATGCCGTCCATGGGAGAAATGATGCCGCCGAGCACATGGTAGGTACCCGCAAATTCACGGGTGGACTCGATGGCCAATACGTCGCGAATGTCTTCCACCACGCAGACAACGCCCGAAGTCCGGTTGGGATTGCTGCAGATGCCACAAAGCGGATCGTCCGACAAGTTGTGGCAGCGCTGGCAGCTGTGGGTGTTGGCCTTCATTTGATCGATGGCGCGGGTGAACCGCTCCACCTGGTCGTCTCCGCGTTGGAGCAGGTGCAACGCCAAGCGCAACGCGGTCTTACGACCCACGCCGGGCAACGTGGCCAATTGGTCCACGGCTTGCTCCATCCATTTTGAAGGCAACTGCATGGGGCAAAAGTCGGGAAGTTCGTCGAGGTCTCAGGCGGGCAGAATCAAAACAATCGGCCCAATCGGCGCCCACGAAGCACCAAAGCCAACACCACCGGAGCGCCCACCAAACTGGTGACGGCATTCAAGGGAAGACTCCCTTCACTCCAAGGAACACGCGCAATCAAATCGCACCCCAACGCTAAGACTACCCCGAGAAGCAGAGAAGCAGGAAGCAATGTGCTGTGTTTGCCGGTGCCCAACAAAAACCGGCCAACGTGCGGCACGGCCAGTCCCAGAAAGGCCACTGGGCCGCAAAAAGCAGTAATCACTCCGGCCAAAATTCCTGTAGCCACTAGCATCAGTCTACGGGTTTGCTTGACGGGCACGCCCAAGGACTGTGCGTACGCGTCGCCGAGCAGCAGAGCGTCCAACTTGCGGTAGGTCACCACGACCAACGCCATGCCTACGACCCAAGCCAAGGCCAACCACTGCAACGCATTCCACCCGACTTGGGCAAAGGAACCCATGCCCCAAAGGACGTAGCGCCGGAGGGCACCTTCATCGGCCACGTATTCCAAGACGCTGACTGCGCTCCCGGCCAGGTACCCCAACATGAGTCCCACAATGAGCAGCGCCACCTGGTCGCTCAACCTGCGCGAAAAGGCCAAGAGTAGCACCAGCACGCCAAGCGCTCCTACCAATGCCGCAAGGGCTACCGCCAACGGCCCGGCCACGCCCAGGGTTTGAAACAAAAGCGCAGGACCACCCATGACCAGCATCAACAAGGCCACCCCCACGCTTGCCCCGCTGGTGATGCCGAGCACAGAAGGGCCCGCCAAGGGGTTTCGGAAATACGTCTGCATGAGCAAACCACTCACGGCCAAACCGGATCCTGCCAGTACGGCGGTCAACGCACGCGGCAAACGCACCTCGCCCAGAATGAGCGCAGCACCGGCTTTCAAGTCCGGATCGCCGGTGATCCATTGGCGGATTTGATCGGCACCCAAGTCGGCTTGACCCCAAAGCAGCTCCAAGGCAAAAAGGGCCAGTCCGGCGAGCGCAAGCAGTATGAAAATGACTGACCGGCTCACGGAGCAATGGGGTTGAAATAGTGGAAGGTCGCTTTTGTGCTATCTGGAGCAACGGTACCCAAAATGCCTTGCAAGTCTTGCAGGATCAGATGCGGTTCCACGATTGCGGTTCCGAAGTAATCCACTTCAGCGGTGTTGCACGCAAATACGCCTGCAGGCGTTCCCATGAATGGCATGTCCTTGAGCAGCGGCTCTTGGTCGGCCAAAAAACCTCGCGTGAGGGGAGCATCTGAATAGGTCACCAGACCCCAATGGTCGGCGGTGGTGACGCGCTCGATGAGCACTTCCACATCCAAGGAAATGTTTCCACGGGTATCGCGATCGGCAAACAGGTATTCGCCACCCGCATCGGATACGAACTGGGCAATCAAACTATGTCCGCCCGGAGCGAACCACTGCCCGCCATCTTGGCTTCCGGTAAAAACCACAGGGGGTTCTTCGGGTTCGATGCGGCTGTTGGCGGCGTGTTCGTACGCAGTTCGAATGGCATTAAACGCCGCGTCGGCCTCGGTTTGATGTCCGGTCAACAGGCCCATGAAGCGGATCCATTCTGCGCGCCCAAGAGGGTGGGTCTCCAGGTATTCACTGACCGGAACCACGGCAATGTTGGCGTCCAGTACTGCTTGGTGGGTGGTACCTCCGAAGGGATAGGTGAAGAAGACTTCAGTCTGCGCGTCGATGAGTACCTCGATGTTGGCTTCTCCGGTATTGCCCAAATCACGCATGCCCAAGGATTCCAACTGCGCGAGCATTGAGGAATCGCTGATGTAACTGAGGTAGGCGCTGGCCACCACGTGGTCCAACGCTTGCGCCGATTGCAGCAGATTCAGGTGGGTGGTGCTCAGGCAGGCCAAGCGTTCAAACACCTCACCTTCGCCCAGGTGGATGTCCATGAGCACGCCGCCTTGTTCGGACTCGAGGTCCAGCACTTGGACGTCGAGGCCCTGGAGAGTTTGGCGCCAGCGGAAGCCTTCGGCGTAGGCTGGAGCCTGCCAGTCGGATTCGTCCTGGGACACAGGCACGTGTTCGGTGGGCGCCGCGCACGCCACCCATCCCAATACCCATACCATCCACCACATTCGCTTCATGGGGCAAAGAAACCAAAGTGTTTGCAACTCGGTTCAAAACCCGGCACAAACCCAGATCATCCGGGGCTTTGCGGCCGTTACTTTTGAAGTATGTGGCGATGGCTGGTGATCGGGATGAGTGTGTTGTGCGTAGGGGCACACGCACAAAACGTGACCATCATCAACCACTACGGCGACACCACGGGGCTGGGACCCGATGCGCTGTTCTACCTCAAAGGCTCTGAGGAACACACGGTCATCGTCAACTACTTCGAACCCGCGACCTCTGCCGAAACCCGCCGTTTGGAACAACTGGTCAGCAGCGCCACTGCGCTCTACCTCCACGAAATGACGGTCATCGACCGCGGCCAGGTGCGCTTCCGCAAACGCCGAAGCAAGGTGCTCAAGGATCTGAATCAAATCGTAACCGATGCGGTGCAGTACTACCAATACAAAGAGCTACACGCCTTCGAAGGCTTTTCTGACGAGGTGGAGGCCTTGTTGGCAGCCGTAGAGGAACTCGACCTCAGCGCCTTTGACGGGCCGGCGGATCAAGGTCTGGCCACCCGTGAAAACATGCGCCTCCAATGGGTAGACCAACAACTGGCAGAAGTGCAAGCCATGATCAACCAAGAAGTAGGCTTGTTCTCCGCGTCCAACTTATTGGTAGCAGAACACCAAGTGACCGGCACCCTGACCGCAGAGGAACGGGCGGCCTTGTTGCGCGAGGTGGAGGCGTTTGAAACGCACGACCCGTTGGCGCCACTCGCGCTTGAGCTGAGCCAAACCAGTGTTTCGCTGCTGGCCAGCAAAGACGAATTCGTGTTGCCCAACGCCCCGGCCGGCACACCCACCGATAAGAGCAACGAAGCGTTTGCCGAACAGGTATTCGCCCTGCTGGAAAACAACTCGGAACAACTCCAAGACCTCCAGGCCGACATCGACGCCCTCAAACAGGCCCAGCGCATCTCAGAAGCCGACAAGGCCCTCCAAGCACAAATCGACCAACTGCGCGCAGTGGTGAATCAACTGGTCGAAAGCAGGAGTATAGACCGCCCAGGCGCGCCTGAAATCGTACCGAACCTGCCCGGGGAAGTCACCCTGCAGTACGCCCCAGGCCAAACCCAGGTCACCCCTGCGGGACAATTCGTGATCAGCGAAGTGATTGACTTGTTGGCGCGCAACCCACAATTGCACGTAATGATCACCGGCTACGCGGATGCCACAGGCGCTGCCAACACCAACCAACGCGTGGCCACGCAACGGGCTACAGCGGTGAGTCAAGCCTTGCGTCAAAGCGGCATTGCGCCCGAGCGCGTGGTGGTCAACCAATTTGGCGACTCCAAATCCACTGGCGCCAATCCCGAAGACCGCAAAGTGGTCATCACCTTCATCCAAGCACCGTGAAACTGATTTGCATCGGGCGCAACTACGCCAAGCACGCCCAAGAACTCGGCAATGCTGTGCCGGGAGAACCGCTGTTCTTTCTCAAACCCGATTCGGCCATCCTCCCCCACCGCCACCCCTTCTACATTCCCGAATGGACCAACGATGTGCATTATGAGGTGGAAGTAATTGTGCGCATTTCGCGCTTGGGCAAGTACATCCAAGAAGAATTCTCGCCGCGTTACTACACCGAGGTGGGATTGGGCATTGACTTTACCGCCCGCGACGTGCAAGCGCGCTGCAAGGAAAAAGGCCACCCGTGGGAAAAGGCCAAAGCGTTTGACGGTTCGGCGGTGGTGTCTTCGCATTTCCTGCCGCTCGACAAGCTGGGCAAGAACATCCAGGATTTGGAGTTCCGCCTTGAGAAAAACGGTGAGGTCGTCCAAACGGGCAACACGTCACTCATGCTGTTTGGGGTGGACCATTTGGTGGCCTACACCAGCCAATTCATGACCCTGAAAATCGGAGACTTGCTCTTTACCGGAACACCAGAAGGCGTTGGACCTGTTGCTCCCGAAGATGTGCTGGAAGGCTTCTTGGAAGACACCCCCATGTTCAGAGTGCGCATCAAGTAAGCCGGCCCAATTGCTTGGCCACAAACTTGAACCACACCCAAGGGGTTTGCAGCAGTCGCTCTCCCCATCCAAACACATCTTGCTTCACCCTTAACTCTTCGCGGTATTGCGCCCATTTGAAGCCTTTGCTGATGCCTTGGGCTCCGGCCATGGCCACAATATTGGGGTGCACCTCACCGAGCTTTCCACGCTTCCAACAGGTGAGGTTGAAGTGGTAATCGGCCAAGATGGGAAAGCGCAAATCAAACCGCTGTGAGGCAAAAAGCGTGGCGCGGTAAAACGTACCCTGGTGATGCAAGGTGTTTTTCCAACGCAGGCGTTTGCCGTAGACCGGGGTGTGGATGTGTGGCACAAGCGGATTGCGCTTACCGGTGTAGCGCACCGCGCAGGAAAAGATGTCCAAGTTGGTGCGTTCCAGCAATTCGCGGGTGTGAGCCAGGGTTTCCGCCGCGGCCAACTGATCATCGGCGCCCAAGAACAAGAACCAGTGCCCACGGGCCTGATCGATGCCTATGTTCATGCCGTCATAGATGCCACCATCGGGAGAGGAACGCCACGCCAAGTTGAAGCGGGATTCTGCCTCCAGCAACTCCAACGTGCCGTCTGTACTGCCCGCATCAGAAACGATGACTTCGAAGCCGGTTTCGGTTTGGGCCGCCAACATGTGAAAGGCTGCCTCCAACGCTGCACAGCTGTTGAAGCTAGGAATGATCACCGAGAAGAAAGGACGCGCGCTCACTGGGGTACCGAGATGCGGAAATTCAGTTCATCGCTGGGACGCAGGCGACCGTCTTGACACACCAGCACGTGGGTACTGAGGCGCTTCATGTACGCGTAATCGTGGGTAGCCATGATCACGGCAGTGCCTTCCTGGCTGATTTGGTAGAGCAGCTGGAGGATGCCTTCGGTGGTCTCAGGATCGAGGTTTCCGGTGGGCTCGTCGGCCAAGATGAGTTCAGGCTGGTTCAGCAGGGCGCGTGCGATGGCCACACGTTGTTGCTCACCGCCTGAGAGTTCGTGGGGCATTTTGTAGCCCTTGGTGCCCAGCCCCACAAGTTCGAGGACTTCCTCGGCGCGGGCTTTGCGCTCGGCCTTTTTCTTCCACCCGGTGGCGCGCAGTACAAAGTCCAAGTTGGACAACACGTTACGATCACTCAGGAGTTCAAAGTCTTGGAACACAATGCCCAGCTTGCGGCGCAGGAGCGGCACTTTGCGGCGACGCAGTTTGTTGAGGTCCGTGCCGCACACTTCTGCGGTACCCTCAATCAAGGGGATGTCTGCGTACAGGGTTTTGAGGAAGCTCGATTTGCCCGTACCGGTTTTGCCGATGAGGTAAATGAACTCACCCGGGTGAATGGTGAGGTTCACCTGGCTGAGCACCACGTTGTCTTTGTGGCCCAGAACGCCGTCCTGGATGCGGATGATGGGGGCTGATGCTTCCACGAAATCGAAAGTAGCAAAGCCGCTGCGGGCGCTTTGGGTGGCGCGGGGGCTTTTATGAACAACTGAGTTGGGGTGGGGTTTCGTGTGGTGAGCAGGGTGTTGAGCGAGTATATGCGGCGGTTTTTCGCGCGCGCGTGCCCCCACCCATGGGGGCAACCGGGCCCCTACCACAAAGTTTTGCACCACCGCAAACAAAGCCGGGAGCGACCCGTTTATACCCGGGTAGAAACGCGTATACTCGCTTCTACTCAGATTCCGCTTTTTTCAACGGATACGGCATTTTTCCACAACGTAAATAGCTAGCTGTACAAGACTCGGACGGGTGTGTCCCAAAATGCACCCATGAAAGTCACATTCCGACTACGTTCACCACAGGCTCCGACCTCATCGATTACGGCTTCGATTTACTCGCTTGGACGCAAGTTTCAATTGGCCACTGGAATCCGTGTATCCACCGCCAAATGGGACACACACAAAGAACGACTTGCTCCTCTTGAAGCTGTTGACCTTGCCACCAATAGCCAGCTCGATTCCTTCGCACAGAGACTGCTTAACGCAACAACAGAGCTGTCCAATTCAGGTGATATCTCTCTGTTGAAGTTGAAGTCTGAAATGGGGCTAAATAGTGCCCGACAGACACAAATCCAGACACAGTGCTCGCTGACCTACTTCCGAGCCTATATCGACAACAAGTGCTCGCAGTTGCAATCCACCGGTAACAAAACAGCTCCGGCCACCATTCGCAGACTAACCTCTCTTGAGAATGCTCTGGAAGTATTTCAGCACACAACTGGAGTCAAGCTCTCCTTTGATTTCTGGAATCGGAAAGGGATGGAGAAATTCGTTGCATATCGCAGTGAACAAGGACGTAAAGCCAGCACCATAGCCAGCGACCTCCGAAACATCAAGAGCTCACTCAGACGAGCCCATGAGGAGGGTTTGCATGATAATCGCTTCTGCTACTCCCCTGCCTTCGTTGTCAAGTTCAAGAAACCAGCCCCCATTGCACTGACCATTGATGAGGTGCGAAAGCTAAAGGCCTTCCATGCCACAGGACCGAAAGAAGCTGTTCGGGTAGCGTTCTTATTGGGGGTATATACCGGGCTGCGCAAGAGCGACTTACCTGCGTTTATTGAAGCCGTTAAAGGAAACCAGGCGCAAACTGTTACCATAACCCAACGCAAGACAGGAGAGCATCTCACTGTGCCTGTCTCTAAATGCGTTAGGAGGCTGCTCTCTGACTACCCAGAGGGATTCAACATGCCTACCACAGACGTCATCCAAGACTACA
The DNA here is from genome assembly GCA_964221845.1 of Luminiphilus sp. Lineage (GTDB taxonomy): Bacteria > Bacteroidota > Bacteroidia > Flavobacteriales_D > Sanyastnellaceae > CAXPZW01. The sequence goes on from CAXPZW010000008.1 coordinate 19,590, forward strand.
TCAAGCGAATTGCTCAGGAGGCTGGCCTTGACCGCCCAGTTCAGAGGGCTAGTACAACAGCTCCACTATACACTCTGGTCACCTTCCACACCTCTCGAAGAACGTTTGCGACGCGGCTTTACATTGACTCAGGCCTAACAGCTCGGGAGGTCATGGCCTTCACCGGTCACAAATCAGAGACCAGCTTGCTCAGATATCTCGACCTTGATAGAAAACAAGCCGTGCTAGTGAATGCCCATAAGCTCGGTAAGCTGTTCGAATAAACAGAGGCAGTGATATGGCATTTGGCTTTGATAGAAGCCCTTAGTAATTCACTCGGGACCTCCAGCTTGAGGCAGATGTCATGCCCAGCCTAAGATTTTGACTTAAAGCCATCAACGACCCATAAGATAGCTGATGCAAGGAACTGATAGACTGCAACGCCTAGAATGAACATAAAGCCCGCTCGGAATCCATAAAACCACCAAGGTACCTCATCCTCAAACCTATATTCATCACCGCTCAGCACCTCATATCTGAAGTGAAACGCAAGGAACCCAGAGCCCAGTGATAATATGAGGTGCAACAACCTGCTCCAACCAGAGTTGAGCCTCTTGTAGAAATT
>CAXPZW010000009.1:0-131019 GCA_964221845.1 Luminiphilus sp.
GGTGCGTCAGTTCCAAAAAGGCGATCCTCTCACCTCGCTCGACTGGGACCTCAAAAACCACCGAAACGTGCCGATTGCTTCCGGGGTGTACATCATCCACGTCGAAGTACCTGGCGTTGGTGAAAAAGTCCTGAAGTGGTTCGGCGTGATGCGCCCAACTGACCTTGATAACTTCTAATCCGCAACCGAAGAAGAAGATGAATTTCAAAGCAATGACACTCCGTACCCTCGGCACCACTCTGCTCGCGGTGATGGTCACAACTACCTCGTTTGCGGGTAACCCAGACCGCGCCGGTTCTGCCGGTGCTAGCTACCTGTTGATCAACCCTTGGGCCCGTACCTCGGGTCTGGCGGGTACCAACATGGCTTCGGTTTACGGCATCGAGTCTACCTACTCGAATGTGGCCGGACTCGCGTTCAACCGCAACACCGAGTTGATCTTCGCCAACACCAACTACCTGGTGGGCGCAGACATCTCTATCAATACTGTTGGCTTCAGCCAGCGCATCGGTACCAACGTGGTTGGTCTGAGCGTGATGTCGATGAACTTTGGTGATATCCCCATCACCACCGAAGACCTGCCAGAAGGTGGTATCGGTACGTTCTCGCCGCGTTACAGCAACCTGGGCCTGCACTACGCGAAAGAATTCTCGAACAGCATCTACGGTGGTTTGACCATGCGCGTACTGAGCGAGTCGATCTCCAACGTACGTGCGCAGGGGATCGCGTTTGACGCAGGTATCCGTTACGTAACTGGTGAGTTTGACAACATCCGTTTTGGCATCAGCCTGCAGAACGTAGGTCCTACCATGCGCTACAGCGGTGACGGTATGACTGTAACCGGTTTGGTTAGCGGTACTACCTTGACTGTAGAGCAACGATCGGCCCGTTACGAGCTGCCTTCGCTGGTGAACATTGGTTTTGCCTACGACTTCCTGTTCGGTGAGAACATGAAGCTGACCGCCAACGGCCAGTTTACCTCGAACTCGTTCACCCGCGACCAGTTTGGTGCAGGTGCTGAGTTCTCGTACAAGAACATGGTCAGCCTGCGTGCAGGCTACATGTGGGAAGACCAAATCGGCGGTGCCGAGACCCAGACCGTATACAACGGTCCTGCGGCTGGCTTCACCGTGCAGGTTCCTACCGGCGCCAATGAGACCCTAATTGGTGTTGATTACGCCTACCGATCGACCCAGAATTTCGACGGCATCCACACCATTGGTCTGCACGTCGACCTCTGATAGAAATCGTATATTTGGATATCCAATCCTGGCAGGAGCCCCATTCTTTGGGGCTTCTGTTGTTTTCACCAACACCTGCCGGGAATCAACGACAAACCCTTTTCTGGAACCCAATCCCTTTTTGCGATGAGCCAGATTTCCTACTATACCGAAGAAGGCCTCAAGCGCCTCAAAGACGAGCTGCACCAACTCAAAACCGTAGAGCGTCCCAAGATCTCGCAGCAGATTGCCGACGCCCGTGACAAAGGCGACCTCTCAGAGAACGCCGAGTACGACGCAGCCAAGGAAGCCCAAGGCTTGCTCGAGGCCAAGATCAACAAGATGGAGAACCTGGTGGCCAACGCCCGCATTGTGGACGAGTCGCAAATGGACAACTCCAAGGTCTACATCCTGAGCAAGGTGAAAATCAAGAACCTCAACAACAACGCCGTGGTGGAATACACCCTGGTGGCTGAAAATGAGGCCAACCTGGGCGAGAAAAAGATCTCGGTGGACTCTCCCATCGGAAAAGGCCTGTTGGGCAAAGAGGTGGGCGATATTGCCGATGTACAGGTGCCTGCGGGCTTGATCAAATTCGAAGTCCTCGAGATTTCACGCTGATGCCTACGATCTTCTCCAAAATCGTTGCCGGTGAAATCCCTTGCCACAAAGTGGGCGAGACCGAAGATTTTCTGGCCTTTCTAGACATCATGCCCGTTGCACCGGGGCACACGTTGGTCATCCCCAAACAAGAAGTGGATTACTACTTCGACTTGGAAGACGACGTACTCACGGGGCTGACCTTGTTTGCCAAGACCTTGGCTCCCAAAATTGAAAAGGTGGTTCCGTGCGCGCGCATTGGCGTGAGTGTAGTTGGACTTGAAGTGCCACACGCACACGTGCATCTGATCCCCATCAACCACATCGGCGACATGGACTTTGCCAAGCAGCGCAGCCAAGCCGACCACGCCGAACTGGCGAAACTGGCAGAAGCCATTCGCAACGCCTGAGGCTCCCTAGAACTTATTTGTTGATCAAGGCCGTCCAGATACTCAGGCGGCCTTTTTCGTAGCGTGTCCAGATGGGGCGTACCACGCCATTGACAGCCGAAATGTTGTTGTAGTCCCCAAAGAAAACACCTTCCACCGGAGTGAAGGGCGATTCGCTGATGCGTTCGTTGATCCAGGATACGCCTCCGTCGGTGGAGGTGGCCAGGTACACATCGGTGGCTTCGTCATCATGGTCACGACGGTCATAGAAAACGGCGTACACATGCCCCGTGCTGTTGTCGACCGCCAACCATGGAAAGAACTGGTGCTTGCCCGGGGCATCATTGTTGACGCGTACAGCCTCACTCCAAGTTTCTCCGCGGTCACGGGAATGGATGCAGAAAACATCGGTATCGTCCTCCCCTGCGCGCTGATCAGCAAAAAGCACATAGATGCTTCCGCGGTTGGGGCCGTCACTGTGATCCACCATGGTCACCGGCATACCGTTGCAGCGATTGATGCCCGGGATGTGTTGGTCCCATCCGCCGATGATTTCTCCGGCCACGCGATCTTGGTCCATCCAGGTTTTGCCGCCATCCAGGCTACGGTCAAACCACAACGTGTCGCCCAGGGCCCAGGTGACGTAAATCTCGCCGTCGGTGCCGGCTGCCGGTACGGCGCCTTCCACGGTCATATCCCCGTCCAAGCAGTTTCCTGCGAATTGACTCAGGCGTACCGGCTCCTTCCATTTGGCGCCTTTGGCGTTGCCGCATGAAAAGAGGATGAGCGTGCTGTCTCCGGCTTCTTTGCTGTTGTAGCGGTCAAACTGGGTCCAAGTGGCGTACACGTGCTTGCCATCTGGAGAGACCGTGGCCCACTGCTTGTCCTGGTCTTTGTTGCCGTTTTTACCCATACCCGCGCCTTCGCTCCAAGTCTTGCCGTTGTCCGAAGAGTACTGGCACACGATGCGGTCCAGCAAGCCTGGATCGGCCCAACCACGGCCGCTGGGGTCGCTGAGGTGGAAGTAGTAGAAGTGGCCCTTGGGCGAGGCAATGAGCGTGGGATCTCCAAAGACGCCGTACTTGCTCCGCAGGGCATCGGCGGTCCAAGTCTTGCACGAATCGGCGGAAGTGTACACGCGGTCCAAGATGGCACCGGCCACCACATGCGAAGGATCGGTGGGGCTCACGCAGATGCTCGGCTCGCACGGCGGATAGCCAAAGCCCTTTTGCGCCTCAATGAGCACGTTTTCATAGGACGATTGTGCCGCGGCCAGTCCAGCCACGAGCAACAGGTTAATCAGCAAGCAAACGCGCATAGTCTTTGGCGAAATAGGTGAGAATGATATCAGCGCCGGCGCGGTGAATGCTCAACAACATTTCTTGCATGGCGGCTTCGTAGTCCAACCAGCCGTTGGCGGCGGCGGCTTTGACCATGCTGTACTCCCCGCTCACGTTGTAAGCGCTGATGGGCAGCTCTTGGGTGTCGCACAACAAGCGAATCACGTCCAAGTAGCAAATGGCCGGCTTGACCATGAGGATGTCCGCACCCTCTTCGGCATCGAGGTAAGCCTCGCGCAGGGCCTCGCGCCGGTTGGCGGGATCCATTTGGTACGTCTTTTTGTCCCCACCACGTGGGGCTGAATCCAACGCTTCGCGGAACGGGCCGTAGTACGCGCTGGCGTACTTGGCGGTGTAGCTCATGATGCTCACACCTGACTGGCCTGCTTCGTCCAGCGAGCGGCGGATGGTCTCCACGCGGCCGTCCATCATATCACTAGGACCAATGATGTCGAACCCGGCCTGTGCTTGGGCCACAGACATGCGCGCCAAGATGGGCAGGGTTTCGTCGTTGAGGATTTCTCCGTCTTCAACCAGGCCGTCGTGGCCGTCTGAGCTGTACGGGTCCATGGCTACATCGCTCATCAAACAGGCCTCCGGAAAACGCTCCTTGATGTCGCGGGCCAGCTTGAGGTAGAAGTTTTCCTCGCTCCAGGAATAGGTAGCGGTTTTGTCCTTGAGGGCATCGTCCACCGCAGGGAACAGTACGAAGCTGTTGACGCCCAGCTTCAGGCTCTCCTCCACTTCCTGCATCACTCCGTTTTGGCCAAGGCGGAACAGGTCGGGCAACGCGCCAATGGGCTCGCGCCGATCGGGGCCGTCCACCACAAACAAGGGGGAGATCAGCTTGGCTGCGGGCAAAGCGGTTTCGCGCACCATGTGGCGGATGGCGGCGGACTTTCGGTTGCGTCTAGGACGAATGAGCATGGGGGTCTTCTTTGGTGTGTTTGGGGTTGGGGGGCACCGGGTCGTATCCGTGACCGCCCCACGGGTGGCACTTCGAAATGCGTCGGAATCCCATCAGAGAACCCTTGATGGGTCCCCACTGTTGCAACGCCTCCGCAAAATACTGCGAACACGTGGGTTGAAAACGGCAATTGCTGCCCAGCAGCGGACTGATGGCACCTTGGTAGAAGCGCACCAGGCCCAACATGACCGCGTTCATGGCACGTGCGGGCAGGGAGCGTTTCACCAGAGCCAGTTTTCGTGAATCAGCACCAAGGCAATGCCTGCGCAAGCCGCACTCAAGCCCAAGATCCATTCGCGGGTACGCACGCCAAACAGGCTTTGAATCCAGGTGGTCAGCAGCAGGAACACCGCTACAATGGCAAGCTGCCCCACCTCGATGCCCAGGTTGAACGCGAGCAAGGCCTCAGCGATGCTTTGTCCCGATTGGAGTTTCATGCGCAGCAAGGTGGAAAAGCCCATGCCGTGGATGAGGCCAAAAAACAGCACCGCGGCATACCCGAGGTAATTGCGCCGCTCGCTGCGTTTGGGGAAGATCACCGTGCGCATGGCCGTCACGAAAATGGTCACGGGAATCAAGAATTCAATGATGCTCCCTCGGATCAACACCACCTCAAATGCCGCCAGCGCTAAGGTGACGCTGTGGCCAATGGTGAAGGCTGTAGCCAACAACAGCACACGCTTGAAGTAGCGGATGTCGTAGGGCACGCAGAGGGCCACCAGAAACACCAAGTGGTCGTACCCGTTAGGGTCGAGGATGTGGTAGAGGCCTTCGAGGAAGTAGTCCAGAAACATGGGCTATTGCGAAAGGGTGAATACCGTCCCGTTGACCGTCAGGTTGAGCGTGGCGTTGCATTCGCCGCTGCCGTAGTCCAGGGTTCGCAGGATTTGGCCGTCGGGCGACACTTCCACCGTGCCTTCGGAAATGTATGGACAGAGCACCTCCATGCGCAGCGGCGAGGTGATCTCGGCTTTGTACGGTGTGCCGTTGCGATTCACGCCTTGGGCAGAACCGGCGATCTCGTAGACGTCGTCAATCCACCAGTCACTCACATCGCCAAACACCCAGTAACGGCGTTGGGACGCTTGAAAGGAGGTGGTCCAATCGGCATCCAAGGGACCCACTTCGGCGCTGGTACTCACGTCGAGATACGGGAAGCCCTCAATGTCAATACCGTGGTTGGTGACAGTTTGCACCAGGTCTACCTGGTAGCCGTCAACGGTGTAGTCTGAGGTGGTGATGGTGACCACGGTGCCTTCATCGGTATAGCGGCCGGTGAAGCTGCAGTGGATGCGTCCGGTACGCACCAGGCCGTCCAGGTCGGTACACGTGCCGTCGCTGCCGAAATTGACGGTGATGGTGGCAGGGCTCGAAAGGGTATCCACCTCCAAGGACTCAATGCAGTCCAGGCGGGTGCGGATGCCCGGCGTAGCGCGGGCCACTTCGTCCATCACCTCCCACACGTCGCCGGTGAGGCGCTGGGACAGGGCAAAATCGCGCGAGGCGTAGGTGCTGTAACTCTGCTCGTCGGTGCGGCAACCGGTGAGGATGAATACCAGGGAGAGTACGGCCAAACTGATCGTTCTCATAAGGGTGGATTGGGACTGCAAATTAGCCATCCTGACGCACGCGCACGTAGCGGGTGATGGTGAAGTCGTGGACGTGCTTGGCATCCTTGGGGTGGTAGAGCGCTTCAGCGCGTTGCCAATCGGCCCAGCTCACCTCGGGGAAGTACACGTCCGCTTCAAACTCGGCGTGTACGTGGGTGATGAGCAGCTCGTCCACAAAATCCTTGGCCAGTGCCTTGGCGTAGATCTGTCCGCCGCCGATGACAAAGGCATTGGTTTCGCCGTTGGCACGTGCGATGTCGAGCCCATCCCGCACGCAGCTGACCACGTGTGCACCGGGCGCCTGGTAGTCCGCATTGCGGGTCACCACAATGTTGGTGCGGTGCGGCAAGGGGCGGTACTTCTCAGGGATGCTCTCGTAGTTGAGGCGTCCGGTGATGATGTGGTGTCCTTTGGTGGAGGACTGGAAGAAGGCCATGTCGTCCGGCAGGTCCCAGATCAAATCGTTGTCGCGGCCAATGGCGCGGTTTTGGGCAACCGCTGCGATGATGGATACCTTCATGCTAGACTGCTACCGGTGCTTTGATGTGGGGGTGCGGATCGTAATCGACCAGCTCAAAATCTTCAAAGCTGAAGTCGAACAGGTCCTTCACATCGGGGTTGATGCGCATGGTGGGCAGGTTGCGCGGCTCGCGTTGGAGCTGCAAGTCGGTTTGTTCGAGGTGGTTGCTGTAGAGGTGCACATCGCCAAAGGTGTGAACGAATTCACCGGGCTCATAGCCGCACACTTGGGCGAGCATCAAGGTCAGCAAGCTGTAGGAAGCGATGTTGAACGGCACGCCCAAAAACAAATCTGCCGAACGCTGGTAGAGCTGGCAGCTGAGCTTGCCTTCGGCCACGTAGAACTGGAACAGGCAGTGGCAGGGAGGCAGGGCCATGTCGTCGATGAAGCTAGGATTCCAGGCCGATACAATGTGGCGGCGCGAATCCGGCTTGTGCTTCAGCGCATCGATGAGCTTGTTGATTTGGTCAGTGTGGGTGCCGTCGGGATTGGGCCACGAGCGCCACTGGTAGCCGTAGACCGGCCCGAGGTCGCCGTTTTCGTCGGCCCACTCGTCCCAGATCCGCACGCCATTGTCCTTGAGGTACTGGATGTTGGTGTCCCCTTGGAGGAACCACAGCAACTCGTGGATGATGCTGCGCAGGTGCAGCTTTTTGGTGGTGAGTACCGGAAAGCCTTCCGAGAGGTCAAAGCGCATTTGGTAACCGAAACAACTCACGGTGCCGGTGCCGGTGCGGTCGCCTTTGTGGGTGCCGTTGTCGCGCACGTGGCGCATCAATTCGAGGTACTGCTTCATGGCTGGGATTTGACCTTCAAAAATACGCCGGAAGCCTCCCTGGGAAAAGGGGTTTGGATGGGGTGTTGAAAACTGCTACTCGGCCTCGACCCGAATCAGGTCCTTCACCTTCAGCGCGATCTCCTGACACGTCTTGGCATCGGGATGGATCACAGAAACGTGGCCCATTTTGCGGAACGGCTTGGTGGTGGACTTGCCGTAAATGTGCGGGTACACTCCGGGAATGGCCATGGCTTCCTCCAACCCTACGTAATTGACTGGGCCGGTGTGGCCTTCGGCGCCCAGCAGGTTGATCATGGCGCTGGGCATGATGGGATCGGTAGATCCAAGTGGCAACCCCAGTACCGAGCGCAAATGCTGCTCAAACTGCGAGGTGTAGTTGCCCTCGATGGTTTGGTGCCCGCTGTTGTGCGGACGGGGCGCCATCTCGTTGACCAGTACCGAACCGTCTTCCAACAGGAACATCTCGATGGCCAGCAGGCCCACGAAGTCCAGGCTTTCGGCCACGTTCACCGCGATTTCACGGGCACGGTTGGCCACTGCTTCCGACACGTTGGCCGGCGAGAACTGGAACTCCACCAGGTTGGCCACCGGGTTGAAGACCATCTCTACCACGGGGAAGGTTTCGATGTCCCCTTGGGGGTTGCGGGCCACGATGACCGACAGCTCCTTTTCGAACGGCACCAACTCTTCCAATACCGAAGAGCCGTCAAACGCACGGTCCAAATCGGCCGCAGACTTGAGGATCTGCACGCCTTTGCCGTCGTACCCGCCGGTGCGCATCTTTTGTACGATGGGGAACGAGGTGATGGCCTCCTTGCCGTCGATCAAGGTGAAGGGCGCGGTAGGGATGCCGTTGTCGGCGTAGAACTGCTTTTGAATGCCTTTGTCCTGAATGACACGAAGTGCGCGGGGTTGAGGGTACACTTTGACCCCTTCGGATTCGAGTTGTTCGAGAGCATCGGTGGCCACGTGCTCGATTTCTACCGTGAGAACATCCTTGCCCTTGCCAAAGGCGAGCACGGTGTCGTGATCGACAAAGCTGCCTTGGGTGAAGTACGGTGCCATGCGGGCACACGGAGCATCGGCAGAAGGGTCTAGGATGTGGAGGCGCACATCAATATCTGCAGCGGCTTGCAGGAGCATACGGCCGAGTTGACCGCCGCCCAGCACACCGAGCTTGAATTCAGGATGGTATATCGGATTCATGGGGCGCAAAGGTACTGAATGGATGATGGTACAGGTCGTGTTTAAGCGGGTAGAAATGGTTGTACGCGTTTCTACTCGGGTCGCTCCCGGGTAACACGGATGAGAAGCAACACCTTTGAATTGGGGGATGCTGCGGCCCCCTTGGGTGGGAGCTACGCGCGCGTGAAGGGGAGCTCGTGGATCGGAGTTTCCCACGCGATTGTGCGGCCGATCGCAATAACCATCCACTACAATCGTCTATCTTGTGAAACCTGCAAACCATCCATTGATGAAACCGACCCTTTTGACCCTTGTGGCCGCCTTTTTTGTGGCCTCTTCCCTCCTTGCGAACACCCCAGACATGGTGACCTTCTCGGCAGACGGCACGTACGTCTTGGCTGCCTCTGAGCGCATCAACATCACCCACGAAGGCGAGTACTGGCAACTCTTTCAAAACAACGATCCCACTCCGCTGCACACCATTGCGTTGAAAGACGGGGTATGGAGTACAGTCAAATTGATCGATCCTTCGGTCAGCACCGAGCGGGCCCAAGTCCTTCAACCCATCACAGATATTGACGCGTGGATGGCGCAGTACCAGCTCACCGACGTGGCGCAGGACGTTTCGGAATCACTGACCGTAGAGGCCTCATTTGTGTCGGTGCCCGAAAAGCAAAGCGGCACATTGCTCCAGATCAACTACTTGCTGGACGGCAAGGGTGTGGCGCGCGTGCAACTGGAAGATCACGATGCCTCTGACAACACCGAACAACTCGCCTCCCTGCAAACCGAGCTGAACCGCCGCTCGCCTGAAGCGGTTTACAGCGGCGACGGCGAGCTCATTGGCCACCACGCTGCCCATGCCAAAGCGTACCGCAGCGCTGCCGGACGCTTGTTCATCCACAGCGCAACCACCACCTCGGACTGGACTCCGGCAGCAGACCTCCCTACTGGCACCGACTTGGTGCGTGAAGGCAATGCTGTCCACAGCGCCGTAACCCCATGGCTAACTGTGGTACGCATCATGCGCTAACCCAACCAGAAGGGTACCTCCGCTGGACCGAAACGGGACCGTTTTGGAACAAACGGCCGCTACCTTTGCTGTAAGAAAAACACGCCCATGAAAGCCATTTGGAACAACACCGTCATCGCCGAAAGCAACGACACCATCGTTGTGGAAGGGAACCACTACTTCCCCGAATCGGCCATCAACAAAGCCCACTTCAAGCCCAGCACCTACACCACGTTCTGCGGCTGGAAAGGCACCGCCAGCTACTTCTCTGTGGAAGTGGACGGGCAGCTGAACGAAAACGCCGCCTAGTATTACGCCGACCCCATGGAGAAAGCCCAAAACATCAAGAACTACGTCGCGTTTTGGCGCGGAGTAGAAGTGGTGGGCGACTCCGAAGCCTCCGACCTGACCGATGGCATGAAGCCTGAGGATTTGGTGTGCTGAGGTTCACCTCACTCAAACGAAATTTGAAAGCCGTGTCCTGATTGGGATGCGGCTTTTCTTTTGACCGTCTGCTCGTTGCTGGACACAAATCAAGCGTCAGTGCATAACCTTCAGTAAACACCCCTGTCGCATCTTTGGCCCATGTCCACTCCAACTCACTTGGCCGAAGTGGCCCGCGTCTTTTTCAAACTCGGTTGCATTGCCTTTGGTGGACCCGCAGCCCACGTGGCCATGATGGAAGACGAGGTGGTGACCAAGCGCAAGTGGATGACCCGTGAGCATTTCCTGGACATGATGGGTGCCACCAACCTCATCCCGGGCCCCAATTCCACCGAAATGACCATGCACTGCGGCCATGTGCGCGCAGGTGCCGCCGGTATGTGGGTTGCTGGGGCGTGTTTCATCGTTCCGGCAGTGGTGACCACCGGGCTGCTGGCGTGGTTGTACGTGTCCTATGGCACCTTGCCCGAGGTAGAGCCTTGGGTGCAAGGCATCAAACCCGCCGTACTCGCCGTGATTGCTGCGGCCGTCTACAAGCTGGGTAAAAAGGCCCTGAAAAGCTGGGAGTTGGGGGTGATCGGTGCCCTTGTGGTGCTGGTATGCACCTGGGGTTGGGTGAATGAAATTACCGCGCTTTTGACGGCCGGATTGCTCGGTGCTGGGTACTTCACCGTTCGCGACCGCTTGCGCACCTCAGGCGCAGCTGTACTTCCATTGCTCATGGCCCCGGCAGCCGCCAAGAGCATCACCACCACAGGGGTGTTCTTGAGCTTTTTGAAGACCGGAGCCATCCTCTACGGCAGCGGATATGTCCTGTTTGCTTACCTCGATGCAGAACTGGTAGAAAGAGGGTGGATGACCACTGCTGAGTTGCTCGACGCGATTGCCATGGGGCAATTTACCCCTGGACCAGTGCTCAGCACGGCCACGTTTGTGGGCTTCCAACTGGACGGGATCGGCGGGGCACTGGCAGCCACCGCCGGGATTTTCCTCCCTTCGTTTTTGTTTGTATTGCTCACCCATCGCTTCATTGTCAAGCTGCGTCAATACCCGTTTTTGAGTCGCTTTTTGGACGCTGTGAACGTCGCTGCTCTTGGAGTCATGGTGGCCGTCATGATCACCATGGGGCAGGCCACGTTGACCGATTGGAAGGGCATCACGATCGCCGCCTTGGGGGCCTTTTTCACCTTTGGACCTTGGAAGCTGTCGGCCATGTGGATCATAATAGGCGGTGCCTTGGTGGGCGGACTGCTACACTGGGTCTAAGGGGCACGCCGGATTCGGCTAAATTCGCGGTATGAAACTGCGATTGCTCGTGTGTTTGTGCCTGGTAGGCACCTTGCTCCATGCCCAATCGGATTTGGGCCAAGAGACGGCGAAACCCTCCTTCAAGGACTGCCTGTTTACCGGCGGAAATGTGGTGCTGAACTTTGGCACCAATACCATTGTGGTGGGCGCCACACCTACCCTGGGGTACCGCATCACGCCCAAATGGAGTGCCGGCATTGGCGCCACCGGGCTGTACTACCGCTTCAATTTCACCGGCCAGCAGTTCTCCAGCAGCGTCTACGGCGGAAACCTGTTTACGCGCTTTTTGGTGACCGACAACTTCTTTTTAGGCAGCGAACTTCACGCCATCAACACCAACGCCTGGGACCCCCTCTCGGGCGAAGACTTGGGCCGCCAAACCATTCCGTTGCTCTACGTCGGTGGCGGCTTCCGTCAACAGTTGGGCGAGAATGTATTTTTGATCGTCTCGCTCATGTATGATGTATTCGACGACCCCAATTCGCCCTTCCAAAACCCGAACTACGGGGGAGGAATCATCTTTGGACTTTGACCCATGGAAACGCAAGCTCTGAACCGCATTTTTGAACTCTTAGGCCCCGAAACGCAAGCCTTTTTCATGCGTACTTGGGGCGAAAACACGTGGTGGGACATCCTGATCAGCCTGGGAATTTTCCTGGTGGGAATCCTGCTCGCACGCCTGCTGTACAAGCTATTTGGTGGACTCATGCGCCGCATCACTGGACGCACCGCCACCAAGTTGGATGACATATTGGTGGACCGACTCGAGCAACCGCTTGTCCTTGGTCTGATCATCATTTTCTCGTGGTGGTCGTTGGATCGGCTCCACTTTGCCGATGGGCCCCAAACCTTCATCAACAACATCTTCCATGTGCTGATCGCCATCGACATTACGTGGTTCGTAGTGCGGATCGTAGACGCTGCGATTTCCGAGTATGTGGTGCCCATGGTGGAGAAAAGCGAGAGCACGTTGGACGACACCATTTTGCCGATCCTGCGCAAGGGGCTGCGCGCCATTTTGTGGATCGTGGGCATCATTGTTGGTCTGAGCAACGCCGGCTACAACGTGGGAGCCCTGCTCGCCGGTGCGGGAATTGGTGGAATCGCCATGGCTATGGCGGCCAAAGACTTTGTGGCCAACATATTCGGAGGTATCACCGTCTTCTTGGACAAACCCTTTTCCGCCGGCGATCGCATCGTGATCAACAGTTACGATGGTATCGTGCGTGAAATTGGCATCCGCTCCACCAAGATGGAACGCCTGGACGGCCGCATGGTCACCATCCCCAACTACAAGTTTACCGACTCGGAAGTCATCAACGTTTCATCCGAGCCGAGCCGTCGGGTGAAAATGACCTTGGGGCTGACCTACGACACTTCTGCGGATCGCATCGAAGAGGCCATTGAGATCCTCAACGGGTTGGTCCGCGACATCGACACGATCGAAGACAACCACTACGCGGTGTTTGAGAGCTTTGGAGACTTCTCGCTCAACATCCTGTTCATCTATTACGTGAAGAAGGACCAGGACGTGCTCAACATCCCGAGTCACATCAACTTCGAAATCCTGAAGGCCTTCAATGCTGCCGGGTTGGACTTCGCCTTCCCTACCCAGACCATCATCCCTCAAACCGACGCCTCATGAGCGAGATCTGGATCCCGTTGCTGAGTGCCTTCGTGGGGGCATTGTTTGGAGGCGCGGTATCCTTTGTGCTCCAGCGCCAGCGCATCAAGCATGAACAAGCCCAACTGCGCGAAGCCGACAAAACCACCTTTGCTGCCGAAGACACCGTCCGCCGCATGCTCAAGCATGGTGGATACACAGAACGCACCCTGGGTGCCATCCGCGACAAAGTGGGCGGGTACGACAACGACCTTGACGAACTGCGTCGCATTTTGTTGCGCGCGGGTGCGACCCGCGTGAAATTGGGGAGCAACGAACAAGGGTTTTTGGATGAGAAATGGCGGTTGCAAGAGCGGGATGCTGAGTACGTCGCCAAAAAGATCGGAGGCGTTTCTAAATAGCGCCGCCCCCCACCCGGGACCCCCCGTACCCCCCGCAAGCCCACCTCCGCCTCCAACCTTTGAGCCAAGCCCAAAGGCGCAGCCTGCACATGCAGACCAGCGCTGCCAACGCAGCACCCCTTGGCCGAAACCAAGGCCCACGACTTTGCGGAGACGGGGCAGCACAAACCTCCCCTTTCAAGCCACCTTCACCGAGGTTTATCTGTGCCTTTTGATGATTGGTATCTGGCGAGATCCAGTTTGCACCCTGTCATTTGTAGTTGACCAACCGGCACAAAAAAAGCTGCCCCAAATGGAGCGGCTTCAAGTCGATTTTGACCAGGCTTACAGGCCCAGTTTGGTGCGGATGTCCGCCGGGATGGCGTCTTTGTGCACCATGATGCCTAGGGTCTTCATGTTGAAGTAGGCCTCACTCACGTGTTGGAACCCGTCAAAGCTGTTGCCGGTGCCCCACGAGTTTTTGGTGATGTAGTACATGTTGCCGTTCTGGTCCTTGCTCATGCCGGTGATGTGCATCAGGTGGTCGTCGGTGGTGGACTGCATGTCAAAGGCCTCTTGGCGCTTCTCTTGGGTGACGGTTTGTTCGGCCACCACTTTCTTGAACATGTCGTCTTTTGAAGTCCCATCCACAGGCAGGATGGCCATGCCGTTGCGGAAGCTGAAGCCAAGCTCGCTTACGTCCGCGTCCCAAGCCACAGTGTAGCCGTTGCGGATGGCATTTTGCGCCACTTTGGCGAGGTCTTCCATCGGTACGTTGTAGAACTGGCCCTGCGAGAAATTGTCAGGCACTTCCAAAATGAACGGCTGCCACATGGCGTGGTGGGTGAACGACGAAAGGCTCACGTAATCACTCGCGTTGAAGCCCATGGCATCTCGGAAAGACTCCGGCGTGTATTCTTTGCCTCGGTAGGCGAACTTCTTGGGCACACGGCCGAGGGTAGCATCGAGCACAGCGTCTACCGCTTTCTTGTACGCATCGGTTTTGGAGCCGCGCATTTCCGTCACGCCTTTCACCAGGCCTTCGAGCATGGCGTCCAGTTCACCGTGGTTATGTTCGGTGACCCCTGGGTTGAGGCCCGAGTATGCTTCTTCAGGGACCATGCCGTGGTCGCGGATGGCGTTGATCACGTCGTGCGAGAGGCTGCCTGGGCCAAATTGCGCGCGGCCTTGGTAGCGCACATAGTTCTCGGCCTTCTTGGGGTAGGTGACGCGCACGTTGAACATTTCGCTCAGGTTGTGTTCGCCCTTGCCCATGCGGATCAGCTCAGATTCCACAAACGAAATGGTGGCAAAACTCCAGCACGTACCGGTGCGGCACTGGTCTTTGGTGGAGGTGTGGGAATTGTCCTTGACCACCTCAAAGGTGTACGGAAAGGCGTTGGCGTCAGATTTCTTGCTCTTCTTCTGAGCGAAGCCGCTGGCTGCAAATACCAGGGCGATCAACAAAAGCGCGGTCTTTTTCATGCAAGTGTGTTTGTATGTTGGGAGGAGAAAAATACGGCAGTGTGGCCCTGTGTCGCAACTTTCCACCCAAATCCCCCAGCATGAAACAGCTTGCCGTGGTGGCCGGCGGATACACCGGCGAACGTGAAATCTCGCTCAAGAGCGCCTCGATGATCCTCGAACACATCGACCGCACGCGTTGGGCGCCCACCTTGGTCCACATCGACCGCCAGGGCTGGCGCGCCGAAACAAAAGCGGGCACCTTTACCATTCAGCGCGAGGACTTTAGTTACGTGTCTGATGGCACCAAGCACACCTTCGATGCGGTGTTTGTCATCATCCACGGCACCCCGGGCGAGGACGGCAAACTGCAAGGGTATTTTGACCTGATTGGCATGCCCTACTCCACCGGGCCAACCACCAGCATGGCACTCACCTTTAGCAAAGCGTATTGCAATCACTATTTGCAAAACCAAGGGTTCAAGACCGCCAAAAATGTTTTGGTCCGCGCCAACGACCACTACTCCACCTCGGAAATCGTGCGCATCCTGGACCTCCCCGTATTTGTCAAACCCAACGGTGGTGGCTCCTCGCTGGCCACTACCAAAGTGGACGTCAAGGAAGGCTTGCACAAGGCCATTGACGAGGCGCTGACTGTGGACCGCGAGGTGATCATAGAGGGATTTCTACCCGGCACCGAAGTGACCTGTGGCGTGATCGAAGTGGACGGCATCCCCACCGCCCTGCCCGCCACCGAAATCGTGTCTGAAGGGGAGTTCTTTGACTACGAGGCCAAGTACCAAGGCAAGTCCAACGAAATCACGCCTGCACGTATCAGCGAGGCCATGATGGCCGAAGTACAGCGACAGTCGGTCCGCATTTGGGAATTGCTGGATTTCCGGGGGATGATTCGGGTGGATTTCATGATTGAGGACGAGGTGCCTTATGTGATTGAGGTCAACACCGTCCCTGGATTCTCAGCAGCCAGCATCATTCCGCAACAAGCCGCTGCGGTTGGGATGGACAAGACCACGCTGATCAACCACGTGCTGGCAGAGCTAGGCTAGCGCACGCCATCCACCCCTTCGCCCCAAAGCTCGAAGAACAAAATTGGGTTTGATTCCGGGTCCAGCGTAGGGTGCACGAGCTCCACTTTTCCGCCCCATTTGCGGCGCACTTCGGACACCTCGGAATACTCGCCGGTAAACGGGCTGTACCAACGGATGTAGAGGGTGCGGCCTTTGAAGGCCTTGCCTTGGAGTTCCTTGACTTCCAGCCGTTGGGGGCCTTTGCCTGAGTAATCGATGGGGCGCGGCTCGCGCAGGGATTCCTTGACCGTCCAGGCGTTCCACTGCAAGCTGTCGCACAGGCAGGATTCAGGTACTTCATGGCAGGCTTCTAGACAGGCGCGTTTGCTGTACTCGTTCCACGTGTGGTTGTAGACTGCGCCCACCACACGGGAAGTTTGTGCTTTTGCATCGCCGGTGAGCAGGTACACCGCCGAGGCCAAATCGTCATTGCGCAAGTCGCCATAGCTGTTCCAATCGGCGCGGTTGAGGTCTAACTCGCTGATGAAGCGGTCGATGTGCTGGTATACCGCCCAATGGCCGGTATCTGCGTTGAATTGGTGATCCCAATGCATGCCCACCCCGGCCACACCGGTAAACGGCGAGAGCAGGGAGCATTTGAGCCCGTTGACCGGGCGGCTGCACGACATCTCTTTGTCCCCAAAGCCGTATTCGGTCCAGAGCAACGGGGTGGTGATGCCGTTGGTGCGGTTCCCCAAACTCACGTGGTCGTGAAAGGTGGTGAAGTAGTGGCTCTCGCAGTGGATGTCCACCTCCGGCAAGTCGTAACTGATGTCCTCACCAAACGCCCCGCTCACCAAATAGCTCACGCCCAGCAGGTGCCAGGTGTGGCCCAACTCGTTCTTGATGTAGCGGGCCATTTCTTGTTGCCACAGGCCAATGGCGCGCTGCAATTCCGGGTCGTCGCCGTAGTTGGGGCCTTGCTTGGTTTTGTTGACGCCGTTGACCTCGCTGACCAGTTCAAACGCACTGATGGCCGGGCTATAGCCCCACCGCGCGTAGTAGTAGCGCAAACGGTTCTTGTACCACCGTTTGGCCTCTGCGTCGCGCAGAAAATCAATGGGCTTTTCCAGTCCGAGTGTTGTGTGGTAGCAGTAGCCTTGGTTGGAGGCTTGCTTCTTGCCTGGCTTGTAATCGTCAAACCAATCCCATTCGTAAAACCCAAAGCTCTGGTCGATTTCCAGCGAGTACTGGTCGTCCATGCAGAATTGGATTTTGATCTCTAACTCTTCGGCGAGTTGCACAAGTTCGTCCAACTCCCAGCCGATGTGGAGGCGGTTTTGGTAGTTCCCGAGCGTCTCGTATTCCAACTCGAACCCGTAAGGCCGGCCGATCAAACGTACGGTATTGCCGCCGTTGTGTTTGAGGGTGTACAAGTGGTCTTGCAGGATCAAAAAACTCACCATGGCCAGGGGAACGGGGGACCATTGGGTTTTGCCCCAAGGCTGTTTGCTCTCCACACATGCATCGCAGCAGTACTCGCCGGTTTGCTTGTTCTTTTTGTAAGAGAGCAGCCAGTCGGTTTCGGCGTCCAAGGGGTTGTCGTTGTGGCCGATGGGGAAGAACAGGTCGCCGTTGGCGTATTCCAGGTAGGGGCGATTGGCGGCCTTTTGCACGTAACCGGGATGGTCCGAGGCGGTGCACGTGAAGGGCTTCCAGAGGCTGTTCCAGGTTGCTCCGGTGGCCGTGACGTAGAACTGCACGCGGTACTCCCCTGCACTCCTGGGGGCATACCGCACTCGGAACGGGAAGGCATTTGGACGCTGCTGCCAGTTCCAGCGGCCGTAGTTGTTGGGTTTGTTATTGTCGTTGTAGGAAGCCGCCGGTTTGACCACGGGGTGGCTGCGGCGGAAGTTCTCGTAGTAGAAGGCGTATACGGTGTCGACCGGTTGCCACACGCCGGCACTGTCGCGCTGTTGGATGGCCGCGCCCACGTCCACTTGGGCCGGATCAAAGGGGTTGAATCCTCCTTCGTCTTGTAGAAAATCTGCGATTTGATTCATCACCGAGGCAGGCGGTTTGACGCCCCATTCGGCTTTGCCAAACTGCGGCACGTGGCCAGCTGGTGCGAGTTGCTGCACGTCCAACGCTTGGCCTGTAGCCATGCACGCCAGGGCGAGCGCCGCCAGCGTCAACTTCCATCGAATCATTTGATGCGTCCTTTGTTTTGGCTGACGAACGATGCCCAGCCGCTGTAATTCTTACCGCCCACCTTGGTTTGCCCGGCGTAGAAGTGGCACACCGCTGCGGCCAAGCCGTCGGTGGCATCCAGTTCCTTGGGCATGGAGTCCTTGGGAATCTTCAAGGTTTGCTGCAACATGGCGGCCACCTGCTCTTTGGCAGCGGCACCGCTTCCGGTGATGGCCTGTTTGATACGGCGTGGTGCGTATTCCTCGTAATGCATTTGGCGGGAGAGGGCTGCGGCAATGGCCACCCCTTGCGCACGTCCGAGCTTGAGCATGGACTGCACGTTTTTACCAAAGAAAGGCGCTTCGATGGCCAGCTCATCAGGATGGTACTCGTCGATCAGGCCTTGCACGCGCTCAAAAATCTTGGCGAGTTTGAGCGCATGGCTGTCGTACTGGGCGAGTTTGATGACGCCCATGCTCACCAGGGCCATCTTTTTGCCTTGGCATTCGATGATGCCGTAGCCCATGACGGTGGTTCCGGGGTCGATGCCCAAGATGATGCGTTCCTTCGGGGTGCTCACAGTTTCAAAGGTAGCCATCTGGCGGAAGGGGAATTCGTTTCTTTGGGACGTGATCGAAGCGGCGCTCATTGTGTGCACCGGAGCCTATTTGGCGCTGGTGCTGTTTTTCATCCTGGGATGGGTGCGTCGCCCTGCCCCGCCGGCACCTCGGGAAGCGCTTCCCAAAGTGAGCATCGTGGTGCCGTTTCGGGACGAAGGCCCCAACCTGACTGCCAATACCCCCGCGGCCCGCACCGACACTTACCCCCTCAACCGCATCGAACTCATCTACGTGGACGACCATTCCGAAGACGGCGGCCCCGAACACGTGGTAGACCTCATCCACCAATACCCGGACCTGCCGATTGACCTGGTTTCGCTGACCAAAGAATCCGGCAAGAAGGCCGCACTCACCGCCGGCATCCGCCGCTCCAGCGGCCAAATCATCGCCACCCTGGACGCAGACACGCGCACCGGCCACCGCTGGCTGCACACCCTCGCCCACCGCTTTGGCGACGACACCTTGATGCTGGTCATGCCCGTGCAGTACGCCGCGCCTCGATGCGGTTGGCAGAGCTTGCTTGCGTTGGAATTCACTTCGCTTGTAGCCAGCGGCATGGCCTCGTTGAACCTGGGTTTGCCGTTGATGGCCAACGGCGCCAACCTCGCGTTTCGCCGTGCGGCCTGGTTGGAGGTGAACGGGTACCAATCCCACGCCCACATCCCCTCAGGCGACGACCTGTTTTTGATGTTTGCCCTGGACAGCTTGGCACCGGGAAGCGTGCGCGGTGTGCTCGACCCCGCGGCCATTGCCTACACCGACCCACCCGCCTCCTTGCGCGAATTCGTGCACCAACGCATCCGCTGGGCAGGTAAAACCCCGGCCTACAAGCACCCGTGGCCCATTGGTGTGGCCGTCACGGTTTTGGGCTGGAACATGGTCGCCTTGGCCGCCTTGGTTGGCGCATTTTGGTGGCCGCATTTGTGGGCAGTACTGGCCTGGTGCGCTGCCGCAAAACTGGTGGTGGACAGCGCATTTTTGTACTTGGCCACCGGATTCTTCCACCAGCGCAAATTGCTGGTGTGGTTGCCCGTTCTTGCCATCGTTTACCCGTTCTACACCGTGGGCATTGGCCTGGCCTCCTTGCTGGTGCGCACGTGGTGGAAAGGACGAAAGCTCGATTTTTGACCCGTGCAAACCCCTGACGCAAACCAATCGCCCCGCCGCCGTGCGTGGTTGCGCTTCCGCCGCAACGGACTGGCCATGGCCGGGTTGGGGTTCATTGCACTGATGGTGCTTGTGGCCTTGCTCGGCCCGTGGATCCGCCCAGACGGCACCCCGCAAACCAACGCCCAACAAATCGTACTGAGCAACCAATCGCCCGGGTTTACCGTGGAGGTGGTGCGCTTGCACAAACCCAACTTTACCCCGGCCTCTTTTTGGGAAACCCTCGCCCACTACGGCGCCCCGGAGCCCTACACTGAAATAGCCATTCAAACCGCCACCGCTAAGGACGGCGGACTGGCCTGCACCCTATACGGCTCTGAAGACAAAGCCTTCTATTCCGCCGATCAGCTTTACGCCCCTGCGCCTGTTTCGCGCCGCTTCCTGCTGGGCACCGACAAATTCGGGCGCGACCTGCTCAGTCGACTCATGGCCGGCACCCTCATCAGCCTCAGCGTTGGGCTTATTGCCGTGGGCATCAGTCTGCTTATTGGCGTGGTGTTCGGCGCACTGGCCGGGTACTTTGGCGGCTGGGTGGACCGCAGCATTATGTGGTTGATCAACGTGATTTGGTCGGTGCCGACGCTGCTGCTCGTATTGGCCATGGTCTTAGCCTTTGGCAAGGGCTTCGAAAAAGTCTTCATCGCGGTGGGACTCACCATGTGGGTAGAGGTCGCACGAGTGGTGCGCGGTCAAATCCTCTCGCTGCGCGAACGCGAGTACGCACAAGCTGCCCGGGTGCTGGGCTACGGCCACCTCCGCATCCTGTTTGGGCATTTGCTCCCGGGTGTGTGGGGACCGGTCATCGTAATCTCCGCCGCCAACTTCGCCAGCGCCATCCTGATCGAGGCCGGCCTCTCGTTCCTGGGCATCGGCGCTCAAATCCCCACCCCGTCCTGGGGCAACATGATCAAGGAACACTACAGCTACATCACCACAGACCTGGCCTACCTGGCCTTTATCCCTGGCGTCATGATCATGGCGTTGGTGTTGGCGTTTATGTTGGTGGGCAACGGACTGAGAGACGCGCTGGACGTACGAGCTTCTGGATAGGTTCAGGGTTTAGTGGAAGTGCAAGCGGTTAGTGCAAGGGGGAGTTAAACGTGAAAAGTGAAGAGTGAGAAGTGTGGCGTGCTTGCGGGGGCAAGCGCAGTGCGGTTGGCGCACCTGACTGGATGACAACTCCTCCATGGCCCACCTACCCATCTTGCACTAAACCCTTGCACTTCCACTTGTGCTTCCACTAACCACTCCAGTCATTCCCACGGTCCGCCGCGCGTGACGTTGACGAAGGTGTCTCCCTCCAGTCGGAAGAGGCCACCGGCAAAGCCGAACCACATGCGGCCTTTGCGGTCTTGGTAGATGGAGTTGCAGCCAAAGTTGAAGTCCGGGTTTTCGGGGCTGAGTTGGGTGTAGGAGGTGAAGGTAGTGCCGTCGTATCGGTAGACTGCATAACCCGTGGCGCAAATCCAGATGTGGCCGTTGCGATCCTCGTAGACAGAGTAGATTTCATTTTGGGTGAGTCCTAGCACTTCGGGGAAGGTGGTGACTGTTTCGCCGTCCCACATGCAGAGGGCGCCGCGCTTGTCGTTTTGATCCAAGTGCCAGTGGAAGCAGCTGAGCCACAGGTTGCCGTGTTGGTCTTCGAGGTGGAGCGAGACGTTGTTTGTAGGCAAACCATCGTCGGTGGTGAGTTGGTAGAAGGCCTCACCGTCCCAGCGGTACGCCCCTTGATCAGAGGTCGCGAACCACAAATCACCGCTGCGCATTTGACGCATATTCATGGGTTCGTAGCCGGTGTTATTGGTGGGTGGCAAGCTTGGTTCCGGAAGTGAGAAGGCTTCGAAGATACCACCCTCTTCGCGGTAGAACGTCCCTTCGGATTGCACCCACATTGCGCCATCAGCATCAAACATGGGGCGGGTTGGATTTCGAGGAAATCCGGTGGGATGCGTTGCGCGCTGCAAGGCCTTTCCGTCCCAAGTCATCAATGCGGACGCCTGGCCCATGTCCAGCCCCGCCGAAACCAACCAAAACGTGCCCTCAGGATCCAAGGTCAAACCGGTCACCCGATCGCCCACCAAGCCGTCGCTGGCGTGGAAGTAGCGCAAGGTCTCCCCGTTCCACATCATCGCCCCACTGCTCACCGAGCCCAACCACAAATTCCCGTCCGCATCCTCCACCGGTCCCAACGGAAAATCCGCCACTTGCCGATCATCACCGCCTGCTTTTGCCTCAGCAGCAGGCGTTTCAGAAACATCAACAGCGGACTTGGGAGCAGCATAACACGCCGCAATCAGAAGTAAAGGCAGAAGGAGAAAGGTGCGAGTCATTCCCGAAAAGTAACCGATCATCCCACCCACAGCCCAACCTTAACATCTCCTTTGGGCACTTTGCAACTGGCGAGGTCCTGCTCGGCCTCGAGCACACTCGAAACCACCAGTTGGAGGAAAAGCAGCCCCTTCAACCTTCTACCATCCTTGCACTAACCGCTTGCACTTCCACTTGCACCCCCTTGACACTTTTCACTCTTCACTTTTCACTTTTCACTCTCACAAATCGCTTCACTCGGCCAATGCGGTGAAAGTGGCATCTTTGCACCCGTGAACCGCAACGATCGTATCTTCATCGCAGGGCACCGCGGCATGGTGGGGAGTGCCATTCTCCGCTTGCTTGAGGCCCAAGGCTACACCAACCTCATCGTCCGCCGTTCTTCGGAAGTGGACCTGATGGACCAGGGGCAAACCCAGGCCTTTTTTGAGCAGGAAAAACCGGACTACGTCTTCATGGCAGCGGCCAAGGTGGGAGGCATTTTGGCCAACAACACCTACCGTGCAGAGTTCCTGTACAACAACCTGATGATCGCGGCCAACGTGACCCACGCGGCACACATTACAGGGGTCAAGAAGATGCTGTTCTTGGGCTCTTCCTGCATCTACCCCAAGCTCGCTGAGCAGCCCTTGACCGAGAACAGCTTGCTCACCGGCAGCCTGGAACCCACCAACGAACCTTACGCGATTGCCAAAATCGCCGGCATCAAGCTGTGCGAGAGCTACCGCGACCAATACGGGTCGAACTTCATTTCGGCCATGCCTACCAACCTGTACGGACCCAACGACAACTACGACCTGCAAACCAGCCACGTGTTGCCGGCTTTGCTGCGCAAGTTTCACGAGGCCAAGGAGGCGGGTTCGCCCACAGTCGAATGCTGGGGCACCGGCAGCCCCATGCGTGAATTCCTCCACGTGGACGATTTGGCGGAAGCTTGCGTGTTCCTGATGGACAACTACGACGACAAGCCGTTTGTGAACGTAGGCACCGGTACCGACGTCACCATCAAGGAGCTCGCCGAGACCATTGCCGAGATTGTGGGCTACCAAGGCGAGATCGTGTGGAACACCGACAAGCCCGACGGCACCCCGCGCAAGCTGATGAACGTCGGCCGCATCCATGACCTGGGCTGGAAGCACCGCATTGACCTGCGCGAAGGAATCGAAAAGGTCTACCAAGATTTCCTCCAACTGTACCCCACACTGGCATGAAGCGACTGCTGCTGACATGCTTGCTTGCGGTCTTGGTGACCGGCGCCTTTGCCCAGCAGAAAAACTTGTGGCTCAACCGCCAGCGCACCTTTGAAATCGAGCGCCAGCTGGTGCAGAACGACAGCACCGCCGTGCACAGCGCGCTGCGTCCCTTGCTCGAAAGCCGCGTGGGCGCCGCTAGCGACGGGGAGTACCTGGTGCCCGACCGCAAGTACTACTACCTGTTTGGGTCCAAAATGCTGCGCGAGCACTTTGTCTCCATCAACGACGACGGCTTTCAGCTGACCCTGGACCCCTTGTTTGATTTGGGCCCCAACCACGACTGGAGCGACACGCTGAACCTGAACTTCCGCAACTTCAACATCCCCGCCACCAACACCCGTGGCGCCTTGTTGCAAGGCGACATTGGCACCAACGTCTCCTTCCAGTCCATGCTGTACGAGACCCAAATGGCCTACCCGCAATGGCTGTTTGACCAGGCCGATTCATTGGGGGTGATTCCCGGGCAAGGGCGATTCAAACGCGTGGAAGGACGCAAGTTGGACTACAACCAGAGCTACGGCTGGATCAGCTGGAAGGCCGCCGAATGGCTGCAACTCCAAGCCGGTCACAGCAAGCATTTTATCGGACACGGTTACCGCTCGATGCTGCTGAGCGATGCAGCCTTCAACTACCCTTTCCTGCGCGGTACCGCATACGCCCTCAGCGACAAACTCCAGTACACCTGGATGTACGCCGGGCTGCAAACCCTGGAACGCCTGCCCCGCGGCGATGTGCCCGAGAGCTTGTTCCGCCGCAAAGCGCTGAGCATGGCCTACCTCAGCTACATCCCTGTACCTGAGTTGGAGATAGGCCTGTTTGAATCGGTAACCTGGCAACGTTGGGACAGCGCACAAGGCACCCAACCGATTGCACCCGAGAGCCTGCTTCCAGTATTGGGAACAGGCATCGTAGGCAAAGGCTTTGACGATGTGGCCCATGTGGTGGCAGGCGTCAACCTGCGCTACACCTTGCCTTTTGGTGGTTGGCTGTACGGTCAGTTTGTGACCGACGGGCCAGCTGAAGGGCGCTACGGCTACCAAGTGGGCGCCAAGTTTTTTGATGTGCTCGTGCCCCGCCTCCACCTGCAAGCCGAGTACAACTTTGCTTCCGAAGGGCTTTACACGCACCCGGCGTGGCACCAAGAGTACTCACACTTCAACCAGCCATTGGCCCACCCCTCCGGCACCCACTTTGACGAACTGATCTTGGGACTGTACTACCAGTACAAACGCTGGTTTGTAGACGTGCGCCAGCATTACTTGGACCGCGATCTGACCGCAAGCGGGAACATCTTCCCCGGAGCCACCGATCAAGGCTTCACCACCTCACCCTTCATCTCGCGCAGCACCACCACCAGCGTGCAACTCGGGGTAATGCTGAATCCGGTGACCAACATGCAAGTGGCCTTGGGCTACCAGTACCGCGACCAAACTGTTGGCCCACAAGTGGAGGTGGCCAACTGGACGTGGATCCGCTGGAAAACCGCCCTCTGGAACCACTACACCGACTTTTAACGGGCAGGTTATCCCGAGTTCATGGGCTTCAACGTCTCCCAACTGCCTGAGGATGCTATTTTTGAATAGACCAAAATCGCCTTCACTGTGTTGACTGATATGTTGTTCGGATTTGCTACTGCGTTTGGCATCGTCTTGCTTGCGATGCCCGCGCTGATCAAGGTGGCGAAGATCAAGCACCTGGTCGACGAGCCGAGGGAAGAGCGCAAGCTTCACCGCAGCAGCATCCCTACCATCGGAGGCATCCTGATTTTCGCCGGCACCATTGTGGCTTACTGCCTGTGGTTTCCTTCGAAAGACGCCACGGCCATCGGCACCAACTACAACGTGCTGAGTGCGCTGGACGAGTTCAAATACCTGGTGGCCTGTCTGTTCATCCTGTTTTTCTTGGGGTTGAAGGACGACATCACCGGTGTCTCACCTTTGAAAAAACTGGGCATACACCTCATCGTGGCCTTCATCATGGTGGTGCAGGCCGACATCCGCATCACCCAATTCTGGGGCCTGTTTGGACTGAATGAGATCCCGTACTGGCTGAGCATGGGCTTTACGGTGTTTGTGTACATCGTGATTGTGAACGCCATCAACCTGATCGACGGGGTAGACGGATTGGCCGGAGGGGTAGGACTGATTTCTTCCATGGGCTTTGCCTTTTGGTTTTACCTCACAGGAGACGCGCCTTTGGCCTTGCTTGCCATGGCTTTGGGAGGATCGCTGCTCGGATTTTTGGTCTTCAACTTCAACCCCGCGAGGATCTTTATGGGAGACTCGGGGTCCCTGTTGATAGGGGCCGTGCTGTGTGTGCTGGCCATCAAACTGATCGAATTCCCCAAGGACCGTATGCCCGAAGTGGTGGAAGGGGTCAGCAAGCCCGTGGTGGCCATGGCCTTGTTGGCCTACCCGCTGGTAGATACCTTGCGCATTTTCACTTACCGCGCGTTGCAAGGCCGCTCGCCCTTCAGTGCTGACCGCAACCACATCCATCACAAATTGATGCGCTTGGGGTTGGGGCACAAACGCACCGTCATCGTGGTGTACCTCTACACCTTGTTCATGCTCATGTTGACCTTATTCATGCCCAAGGAAAGCCCGAACGTATCGTTCCTGATTGTGGGGGCGGCTGCCGTGTTGGCGCCTGTTGTACTGTTTCTGATCAAAGACAAACAGGCCGCATGAGAGCTGCGTGGTTCCTGAGCTTGATGCTGCTCACCGCAGCGGCAAACGCCCAAAACTGGGTGCCCCGTTTTGCCCTGAATGGCCCTGACTCGTTGCGCATCCGGTCCTACGACGGTGGCAACATCCTGCATGCGTCCATGCAACCCTTGGATCCGACGCATCCGTTTACCTACCTCCGGTTCTCCCAACCGGAGATGATGGAATCGGGCTTGCACACCCAAGTGCTGGGTGCCACCGGAGGCGGCGCATCGCTGAGCACAACCACCCGCGGACTGGGCTTGGCCCAAGTGGGTGTGCGCGCCGATCAAAACTGGAACAACAAACTGGTGCTCTCGGCCACCGTGGCCGGCCAAGCTGAAGTGCTGCCCGCTTACCTGGACAGCATCGTAAGCGCAACGGGTATCCTGCCAGGCATCGGCCGCGCCGAGCACAACGGCGACGTGGTCATTGCCCCTTACCTCACCGGGTACTTGGGCTGGAACCTGAGCAAGAACTTCTACGCCGAAGCCGGGCACGGCAAGCACTTTTGGGGCGACGGGCATCGCTCGCTCATCCTGAGCAACAACACCGCACCCTACTCCTACCTGCGCTTGGAAACCACCGGTTGGCACCTCAAATACGTCAACCTCTGGGCCTACCTGCGCGAGTACAACCTCGACGGCAACGGCGAAATGCAGGGCAAATTCCTGGCGGCCCATGCCCTGGATTGGAACGTCACCAAGTACTTCAGCCTCGGCTTTTACGAGATGGTCACCTGGCAAGCGCGCGACACCCTGAGTGACCGCGGTTTGGAGCTGAACTACCTCAATCCCATTGCGTTTTACCGCCCCATTGAGTTTGCACAAGGGTCTGCAGACAACGTGCTGCTGGCCATGACCTGGCGCTGGCGTGCCTCTGAGCACAGCACCTTTTATGGCCAAGTGTTGATCGATGAGTTCTTGCTGGCCGAAGTCCGTGACCGCAGCGGTTGGTGGGCCAACAAATTCGGCGGGCAAATCGGGTACAGCCTGAGCCCTGTGGAATCCGGAGTGTCGCTCCAAACAGAGGTGAATGTGGTGCGCCCCTTCACCTACACCCATGGAAGTGTGTTGCAGAATTACGGCCACCTGAGCCAAAGCTTGGCCCACCCCTTGGGCACCAACTTTTTGGAGTGGGTCACCTTGCTGCGTTTTGAACGCGACCGCCTCACCCTCAGTGGCGAGTACCTCTGGGCCATTTACGGCCGTGACCGCGATGGAGACAACTACGGCGGAAACATCTACCGCAGTTACGAGTCGCCGTTGCGCACGCACTTCAACACCTTGGCACAAGGGCTGAAGTCCACGTTCCATTACGCCGCGTTGCACGGCCACTTTTTGGCTTTTCCCGAGCAGCAAACCAAGCTCACGGCCAGCGTGGCCTTCCGATTCGAGGGCAACGACCTGCGTACCACGCGTGAAACCTTTTTCTGGGTAGGACTCACCCGAGGCCTGCTGCCCACCACCCGCGATTTCTGATTTTCGTTAGCGCACGGGCTTTTTGTGATCAAAGGCACCCGCTGGCCTGTTTATGTGGTGTATTTTTGCCCCCGATATGCCTGTGGTAGACGACGTGAAATACGGCTCCAACACCAGCACCCGCATGGATCAGCTCCGCGCGATTCCAGCCCTGTTCAAGCTCCGCTTGGCAACATTGGTGGTGCTTTCCAGTGTGTTTGGGTACTTCACTGCCACCGCTGTGGTGGACTGGCGTGCACTCGGCATCCTGTGCTTGGGCGGGTTCCTGCTCACCGGCGCATCCAACGGACTCAATCAAGTGTGGGAACGCGACATCGACAAATTGATGGAGCGCACCCGCAACCGTCCCATTCCCACCGGCGTGCTTTCGCCGCTGCAAGCCACTGTGATTTCCACCATTGCCGGAATCTTGGGCATTGCGCTGCTGGGTTGGGGGTTGAATTTCTTGAGCGGCGTCTTGGGCACCCTGGCCCTGTTCATGTACGTCTTCCTCTACACCCCCATGAAAAAACACAGCTCAATGGCGGTGTTTGTGGGGGCATTCCCCGGCGCGATTCCTCCCATGTTGGGTTACGTGGCATGCACGGGCGACTTTGGCATTGAGCCCGGCAGTTTGTTTGCCATGCAGTTCGTGTGGCAGTTCCCCCATTTCTGGGCCATCGCCTGGGTGGCGCAGGAAGATTACGCCCGCGCCGGGTACCACTTGCTCCCGTTTGCAGAAGGGCGCACCTCCAAATCGGCATTCATCATTTTGTGTTACACGTTGCTTTTGATCCCGGTCAGCCTTATGCCATGGGTGTTCCCGGCTGAAGCGCCCATCATAGGGCACGTAGGCGCAGGCTTGGTTCTGGCCTCCGGAGCTGTATTTGCCTGGTATGCGTGGAAACTCTTCCGCTACCGGGATGTTAAACATGCCAAGCAATTGATGTTTGCTTCCTTCTTGTACCTCCCGCTGGTGCAGTTGGTGTACGTATTTGCATAAAAATCGACCCACGCCATGAGCGACCACGCAGTCACCGCCCCGGAGGCGGAAGAAGCACCCCGCAAACAAGATGTTTTCGAAGGGTATGACCCCGCGGTAAAAGTCCGCACCAAAAAGATGTTGATGTACTTCATCATCTTCGCCATTGTCATGCTGTTTGGTGGATTCACCTCCGCCATGCTGGTGATGTACGGCGGCAGTTACTGGGTGCACATCACCCCACCTACCTCCATGTGGATGAGCCTAGTCTTCTTGGGCCTGAGCTCGCTGACCATTTTCCTGGCCCACCGCTTGGTCAAGGGCGGCAAGCAAAAGCCGGCATTCGCAATGGTGGCCGCCACCTTTGCCCTGGGCATCGGGTTTACCGCCACCCAATGGAGCGCGTGGAACTACCTCAGCGAACGTGGCATGGGCGTGACCCAAACCGTGACCGAAGCCGGCGAAAAGACCACTTGGAACAACATCGATGAGATCCAAGGCGAGTACGGCGTGGACTTCTTCATTTACAAGGGCACCAAGGAAAACCGCTTGGTGCTGGACAAGGGCGAATACTACTTTGCCTCAGACAACCTGCGTACCGAGCCGGTGACCGATGACATCCGCGCGCAGAGTAATTTGTCGTCCAGCATGGTGTTTGTGTTGCTGTTTGCCCACGTGGTGCACTTGCTTCTGGGACTCATTTACCTGATTGTCAACGGAATACGAATCAGGCTCAACCGTATCACTGCCGATAACTCCATCAGCCTGTATGTCAACGGCATGTACTGGCATTTCATGGGCATCCTGTGGGTGTATCTCTTCTTGTTTTTGTTCGTATTTCACTAACATTGCAGCAAATTTTAACGAACCATGGGAGGCGAGGCTTCTAAAGCGATTTCCAAAGAAGAATTGTGGGGCGGTGGACGCTCACCATTCAGCGTCAGCTACGGCAAAATGATGATGTGGTTCTTTCTGGTGTCAGATGCACTGACATTCGGAGGACTGTTGACCGCATACGGCGTTTCCCGCGCGGAAGTGACCGAGACCTGGCCGATCGGCGAACAAGTATTTGAGTCCTTCCCAATCCTGGGTAACGGTCTGCCACTGGCCTACGTGGCGCTCATGACCTTCATCCTCATCGTTTCTTCGGTGACCATGGTACTGGCTGTAGAGGCCGGACACCGCAACGACAAGAAAGGCGTCCTCAAGTGGATGGGTTACACCATCATCGGCGGTTTCTTCTTCTTGGGCTCACAGGCCTGGGAGTGGAGCCACTTCATCCACGGTTCAGGCGGCTACTTCCAAGTCAACAGCCCCGTGACCATCACCTACACCGGTGAGGACGAAGACGGCAACGAAGCCCAAATCGAGTACACGGTTGCTGCCAACGAGGCTGTATACACTAGCGGTGACTTTGGTCACGCCATGGAGCATTACTTGGTGCACGGCTTCTTCCACGATGCCTACGGCCACAATGCTGATGGCCACGGCCACAACGACCACGCCCACGGCGAAGCAGATGCCCATGGCAACGACCACGCCGCCGACAACCACGGCGAGCACGGCGACGACGACGCCGCCTACGCAGCCGGCCACGGCGAAGCTTCACACGACGCGCACACCGCGCACATACTCACGGAACTCGAGCACTTGGGCATCGATGAGGCCAAACTTCTGAGCGTGACCGGACAGTCTTCGGTGCACGCTGCTTTGGAATACGCAGCTGAGCAAGAACACGCAGGCAACAAGATCTTCTTGGCACACGCCATGCCAGCAGACCTGATGCTGAACAAGTACATCGAGAACCGCATTGAGCTGGACAGCGAAACCGACGCAGCGCAGATTGCCAAATTGTACGACGTCACCAACTTGACCCAAAACGCTTCGGTGTTCGGTGCCACCTTGTCGGCCAACGAGTACGGTCCTACGCAATACGCCCAGTTCTTCTTCTTTGTGACTGGATTCCACGGTTTCCACGTGTTCTCAGGTGTGGTGATTAACATCATCATTTTCCTGATGGCGTACCGCGGTGTCTTTGAGCGCCGAGGCCACTACGAGATGGTAGAGAAAGTGGGCCTCTACTGGCACTTTGTAGACCTGGTATGGGTGTTCGTATTTACCTTCTTCTACCTCATCTGATTTTCCCACCCCGCATTCTGAAATCATGGAAAGAGACGATCTGATTGTCAACGACCAATACTCCCTGGACGCCCACCACGATGAGGCGCACGGTGTGGAGATTCGCAAAAACATTTGGAAGGTAACCGTGCTGTTGACCCTGATTACTGCCGTAGAGGTGGTGATGGGTATCATCTTCAAGCGTTCGGACACCTTTACGTGGGAAGCCATAAAAATGGGCTTCATCATCTTGACCCTGATCAAGGCCGCGTACATCGTTCTGGTATTTATGCACCTCGGTGACGAGCGAAAAAACCTCAAATGGGTGATCCTCGGGCCGTATGCACTGTTTATTGCTTACCTCATCTTCATTGGACTCACCGAGGCCAGCCGCACATTGGACATGCGCACGCCTGATGTTCCCGATGCGCACATCGAGGCTACTGAATAGCATGATCAAACAGAACAACAATCTTGGAAAGTACATCCTACTGGTGGGTGTACTTTTTTTGTTGCCCTTTTTGTGGATCCTGATCTTTACCAAAGGGGCCATTCACCATTTCAACACCTTGCCGTATTACGGGCCCGATGAAGTGGTGACCGTGGTGCTCCGCGATTCTACCGACGATATGTCGGGCATTGACGACGAGGTGGACCACGTCATTGTTTCGCGCGAAGGCGTGACCACCGACATGGCGTTCTACACACTTCCTTCCTACACCCTGACCAACCACTTGGGCCAGCCTTACGGCTCCGAGCAGCTCAAAGGCAAAACCTACTTGGCGATGTTCATCTCCTCAGAGTCAGACTACATCAATGTGGCGGTGAAGGCCTGTGCGCCGGTGCACTTCAAGTACCGCGGAGAGGAGGACATCGAGCTGGTGTTCATCACCAACGATCCCGCCACCGACACGCCCGAAAAGCTCAGCACGTTCATCGAGCAGGTGGACAAGAATGAGCAGTACGATTTTGTCAGCAACAAGTGGCAATACCTCACAGGTGATAGCACCTCCATCGCGCAACTCCGTGCAGAAGGGTTCATGATTGAGTCTGTGGAAGAAAGTGCTGTCTTGTGGTTGGTGGACGAAAACGGACACCTACGCGGCAAGTACCGCCCAAGCTGGGACTCACAATACGGCACCGATCAGATGAAGAAAGCGCGCGAGGACATTGCGCTACTCAAGAAGGAAATGGATGTGCGCCGCCATGAATCTGGGAACGACTAAATACGCCTTTGCCCTTGTTTTTGCCGCCTTGGTAGTCCTGTTGGCGGCATGCAACACGCGCCCTCCTCTGCCCTACCTGGGGCCACACGATGTGTTCCGCGATGACAATGGAACAGCAGATACCGTGCATTACACCATCCCCAAGTTTGCCTTCACCAACCAAGAAGGCCAAGAGGTCACCCACCACGACTACGACGGGCACGTGTATGTGACCGATTTCTTTTTCTCGAACTGCCCGAGCATTTGCCCCATCATGAGCTCGCAGATGGCACGCTTGCAAGAGAACCTGCGCAGCGCAGGGTTGTTGGGAGAAGTGAAGCTCTTGTCCCATACCGTGGACCCCGCGCGCGACACCTTGGAAGCGCTCGCGGCTTACGCGGATCGGATTGGCGCCGACCTCGACCACTGGCACTTTGTAACCGGTGCGCCCGAACTGCTTTACAAACAGGCTGAACATGGATACCTGCTGACCGCCTTTCCTTCGGACACCGCGGCCGGAGGGTTCTTCCACACCGACCAGTTTGCGCTGATCGACCGGGCAGGACATATTCGCGGGTATTACGACGGCACCTCTACCGCATCGGTAGATGCGCTTTTTGAAGACATTCAACACCTTTTGAGCCACGCACCATGAGCACTTCAACCGTCCGGGATTACGACACCCGAAAAAACCGCCGTTGGATCATCGTTGTTTCGATTCTCCTGGCCGGCGCTGTGACCGCCATGCAAATGGTCCCTGCCATTCCCTTGCCCGAAGGCATGAAAGGCTTTTTCGACAGCCTGCCCACCTTCAACGCTGCCATCAATGGCACCACCTTCTTTGTGTTGATTGCATCACTGGTGGCCATCAAGCTCAAGAACATCAAGCTGCACCGCCAGTTGATCATGGCCGCCATGGTGCTGAGCGTGCTGTTTCTGCTGAGCTACGTGGGGTACCACATCACCCACGAAGAAGCGCGCTACCCCAAAGACGCGCCCAACCGCACGTTGTACTTGATCATCCTCAACTCGCACATTGTACTCAGCGGCATCATTGTGCCCCTGGTACTGCACACGTTTGTGCGCGGCATCAGCATGAAGGTGGAAAAGCACCGCAAGCTCGCCAAGCTCACCCTGCCGATTTGGTTGTATGTGACCGCCACAGGGGTGATTGTGTACTTCATGATCCGTCCGTACTACGGCTTCTGAACTACCTTTGAAACATGAAGCGAATTACAACTCTCCTCGCCCTCGCACTTGCCCTGACTCTGACTGTTCCCGCAGACGCCCAATGCGCCATGTGTAAGCTCAACGCCGAAAGCGCGAGCGAAACCGTGGATGCTGGCATTGGCCGCGGCCTCAACAACGGGATCCTCTATTTGATGGGCATTCCTTACTTGCTGTTGGGCATTGGCGCCTTTGCATTCTGGCGCCACCGCCAAATGTCAGCGGGCACCGACACCGGCGCTTCGGCATAGTTTCTGCACCCTCAGGCGGAGACTTACATCCACACGTAAACCTTTTTCAGAGGTTTGCGTAACCTGTAGAAAACCGCCTTATATCGATGAAACATCTGGCATCAAGCATCCTGCTGATGGCCCTGTGTGCTTCGGCCTCGGCCCAGTTCACCCAAGAACGCCGCATCAGCGAAAACGAGCCCTATGTGGTACGCCAGGAAATGCACCTGAGTGTGACCGACGCGTCCACCATGGAACCGGTCAATGCCGACGTGCTGATCAAAGGACTCAACCCCCTAAAAACCGTAGAACTCGAAGCCGTGGCCGACACCACCTTCGAGATCAAGAATTACCGGCTCTACACCGTGAGTTGTGTGGAAAAGGGCTTCATGTATTACAACGCCAAATTCTGGCCGTCTGAAGCCCAGACCCACGAGCAAGCCGTAGAGCTCAAGCCCATTGCGATGGGACTCAAGACAGACATCCGCGACATCACGTTCCTCGGCGACAAAACCGAGATCTACCACAAATCCAAGCCCACCCTCCAGGAACTTATCGATTGGATGACCCTGAACCCCACGGTGAAGATTGCAGTGATCGGCCACGTCAACGGACCCGAGAACAACAAGTCTCAGAAATTCTACAACAAGGCCTCCACCATGCGGGCCAAAACCATCGTGGATTACCTGGTTTCACAGGGCATTGATAAGGAACGACTCGAAGCCAAAGGCGCGGGCAATACCGAAATGCTCTTTCCCAAGCCCAAAACCGATTGGGAACACGAAGCCAACCGACGCATTGAAATTGAGGTGGTAGGCCTGTAGGCTCCCCCCAGCCGATTAACAGTATTTGAACGGGCAGCACGTATTCGCGCGCTGCCCGTTTGTTATGTTTGCTTCAGCGCAAATTCCCAATCATGACCCGTCTATTTGCCTTGGCCTGCCTGCTTGGCGCGACCCTGACCGCCGCAGCACAAGAGCCATGGGACCTCCGCAAATGTGTCGAACACGCCTTCGAACACAACCTGACCATCCGCCAGGCCGCACTCGGCGTACAAACCGCAGAAATCGGCATGACCGAAGCCCGTGGGCAAACCCTGCCCAACTTGAACGGCCAGGCGTCCCACGGTTACAACTGGGGCCAGACCATTGACCCGTTCACCAACACCTTCGCCACCGAACGCATCCAGAGCAACAACTTTGGATTGAGCACCGGCATGACCCTGTTCAATGGGCTCCGCACGCTCAACACCATTCGCCAGAGCGATGCCGAGTTTGCGCGCAGCCAGGCCGATTTGGCCACCTCCCAAAACGCCATGGCGTTGACCGTGGCCACCGCGTATTTGACCATCCTGCTCAACGAGGAGTTCTACAACGTGTCCAAGGCCAACGTAAACGCCTCGCAGCAGCAAGTGAACCGCATCCGCACCCTGGTCGAGGCCGGCCAGCTGCCCGAAGGCAACCTGGCTGACATTGAGGCCCAACTCTACTTGGACGAGGCCAACATGATCCAAAGCGAAAACCAAGTCCAACTCGCCTACCTGAACCTGACCCAGCTCTTGCAACTCACCCCGCAGGAAGCCGAGCAGTTTGAAATCGCGCGCCCCGACCTGGATGCCTTGGGCGATGTGCAGCTCTTGCCAGACGCAACCGCTGCCGTATCGTACGCCGTACAGAACTTCCCCCAAATCCGCAGCGCAGAAACCGGCGTGCTCAGTGCCGAGTACGGCATGGCCATGGCCAAATCGGGCCGCTACCCTTCGCTGTTTGTGAACTACAGCTACGGAACTGGATATTCGGGAGCACGTCAAGTAGGCGTGGGTGACCCGGTGCTGGAAACCTTCTTGATTGGGGCCACCGCCAGTGGCGAAGAAGTGTACAGCGCGCAATTCACCTTCAACGAGTTTGAGACCAAGCCGTTTGCCGACCAGTTCTCTGACAACCTGAACCAATCGCTGTTCTTCTCGTTGCAAGTGCCGATTTTCAACCGCTTCCAAGTGCGCAGCCAAATCCAGCGCGCAGAAATCGGGTTGCAATCCGCAGCACTGAACCTAGAGCAGCAACGTCAAACCTTGTCTCAGGACGTGGAACGCGCCTACGCGGATGCCCGCGCCGCACGCAAAACCATGGCTGCAGCTGAAAAAGCACTCGGCGCCAGCCAAACCGCCTTCGAATATGCCGAGGTGCGTTTTGAAGAAGGGGTGTCCAACGTGGTGGACTACAACGCTGCGCGCATCCGCCGCGACAACGCTCAGGCCGACTTCCTGCGCAGCCGCTACGACTACATCTTCAAAGCGAAGGTGCTCGACTTTTACATGGGCCAACCCATTAACTTGCAGTAATCACGCCCGCATGAAACGCTACGCTCTGCTTGCGGCCGCTGCCCTGGTTCTGGGGAGTTGCGGCCAGAAAAAAACCTCGCTGACCACCGAACAGGTGGAACGCCGCACTCTGGTGGAAACCGTCAGCGCCAGCGGCAAAATCCAACCCGAAACTGAGGTCAAAATCACCTCGGAAGTCTCGGGACAGATCATTGACCTACCGGTCAAAGAAGGCGACCTGGTGCGCAAAGGCGACTTGCTGCTCCAAATCAACCCCGACCTCTACGAGGCGGCGGTCAACCGGGGCATGGCCGCGCTGAACACCTCGCGTTCCAACCTGGCCAATGCCAAGGCCAGAGGTGCGCAGGCTCGTGCCCAGTTTCAAGTGCAGGAGCTCAACTTCGCCCGCAGCGAAAAGCTCTTCAACCAAGGCGCCATCTCCCAAAGCGAATGGGACAACGCCCAATCGTCCTTCCAAGTGGCGCAAGCCGAAGTGGAAGCCGCCGACCAAAGCGTGATGAGCGCTGAGTTTGCCATCCAGAGCTCACAAGCCACACTCAAGGAAGCCCAAGACAACCTGCGCCGTACCACCATTGTGGCGCCGCAAGACGGCACCGTTACAGCACTGACCAAGGAAGTCGGTGAGACTGTACTTGGCAACCAAATGATGGCCGGTGAAACCATCATGAAGATATCCCAGCTGGGGCTCATGGAAGTGAATGTGGAGGTCAACGAAAGCGACATTGTACGCGTGGCGTTAGGCGACACCGCCACCGTTGAAGTGGACGCCTACCAAGACGAAGTGTTCAAAGGCGTGGTGACCGAAATCGGCAACACAGCGCTCAACTCGCTCAACGGCATGGCCCTAAGCATGGACCAAGTGACCAACTTCTCGGTCAAGATTCGCATCCTGGCCGAGTCGTACAACCACCTGTGTCCAGGTGACAGCAGTTTGTGCGTTCCCTTCCGCCCAGGCATGAGCGCCACTGTAGAGGTGGAAACCGAACGCGCCACCGACGTAGTCACCGTGCCCATCCGCGCCATCAGCACCCGCCAAGACACCTTGGGCAGCGATGCCATGGCCCGCTTCAAAGCACGCCGCGAGGCCGAAGCCACCGGAGAAGACATCGAGCCCTTTGTAGTCGCCTTTGTAGCCAACAAGGCCAAGGGCGTTGTGGACATGCGCGTGCTGGAAACCGGTGTCCAAGACAGCCGACACATCCAAATCCTCAGCGGATTGGAAGAAGGCGAGGAAGTGGTGACTGGCCCTTACGTAGAAGTTTCCAAAAACCTTTCGGACGGCACCGAAGTGGAGTTCTCGGGCGGACGAGACCGCGACAAAGACTCCGAAGAACAGGAAGACTAATGGCCTCCATCCTCTGTTTGGAAACCAGCACCAAGATGTGTTCGGTAGCCCTGAGCACTGCCGATGGCGTGCGGGCGTGCCGCAACCATCGTGAAGCAGGCTATAGCCACGCCGAAAAGCTCCATGTGCTGATCCAAGAGGTATTGGACGAGGCCGGACTGACCGCCCGTGATCTGGACGCAGTGGCCGTAGCAAAAGGCCCCGGCTCCTTCACCGGCCTGCGCATTGGCGTGAGCACCGCCAAAGGGTTGGCCTACGCCTGGAACACCCCGCTGCTCACCTGCACATCACTGGAAGTACTGGCTGACGGTGCACGCGCCGACGGTGAATCCGCTGAGGTAATTGTGGGCATGCTCGATGCCCGACGCATGGAGGTGTACACCCAATCCTATGAACAAGACTCAGCTACCGACACCTTGCGTGCGTTGGTAGTGGAAGACGGCGCGTTTGACCACCTGCACGGGCGTACCGTACATTTCTGCGGCGACGGCGCGCTCAAATGCGCTGATCTGCTCGGCCGCGAAGGCTGGAGTTTTGCAGAACGCTTTCCAGAAGCGCGCCACATGCACGCGCGCATGCAACACACCTACGCCGCCGCGCGTTTTGAAGACGTGGCCTACTTTGAGCCCTTCTACCTCAAGGACTTCATTGCAGGCAAACCCAAACCCTCACCTTTTGTGTGAGCCAATTAGAGCAACCCATGAGAACCGCATTCCTGTTTTCGGCCCTGGCCGCTTTGCTGTTGACCGCCTGCCGCGATACGACCTCGGAGGTACCCTTGGTTTCGGTGGATTTTCAAATCAACGTCAACGAACCCGCCTTTTTTGACCTGGCTGCCCCTACCGGATGGCTGTACGCTACTGGCGGCTCACGCGGCATCATCATCTACCGCAATTCCCAAGACGAATTCACGGCGCTTGATCGCCACGCCACCTACGACATCCAAGCCGGGTGTGCCGTAACCGTGGCCGATGACGGCGTGATCCTGGACGACCCGTGTTCGGACTCGCAGTGGTTAATCATCGACGGTTCGGTGGTGACTGCGCCGGCCAACCAGCCGCTCAAGCAGTACCGCACCTCATTCAACGATCCGTACCTGCGGGTGTTTAACTGACCCCGCATTTCAAGACATAAAAAAAGCCCCGCCGAAGCGGGGCTTTTTGTTTGACGCACAGTGTGCGGATCAGTAACGGTAAGTCTCGGGCTTGTAAGGACCTTCTACTTTCACACCGATGTACTCGGCTTGTTCAGCAGACAGTTCTTCGAGCTCTACGCCGATTTTGGCGAGGTGCAAACGCGCCACCTTCTCGTCGAGGTGCATGGGCAGCGTGTACACTTTGTTCTCGTAAGCTGAGGCGTTGTTCCAGAGCTCGATTTGAGCCATGGTTTGGTTGGTGAAGGAGTTGGACATCACGAACGATGGGTGACCAGTAGCACAGCCCAAGTTCACCAGACGGCCTT
This sequence comes from Luminiphilus sp., assembly GCA_964221845.1. Lineage (GTDB taxonomy): Bacteria > Bacteroidota > Bacteroidia > Flavobacteriales_D > Sanyastnellaceae > CAXPZW01. Next base: position 38,523 of record CAXPZW010000009.1, read on the forward strand.
CGGCCAGCAAGATGATGTCGTTGCCGTTCACGTTGTACATATCCACCTGGGGCTTGACCGTATCCTTGGTGTTGCCGTGGTTGTCGTTCAACCAAGCTACGTCGATCTCGTTGTCGAAGTGGCCGATGTTACACACGATGGCTTTGTCCTTCATGTTTTCGAAGTGACGGCCGGTGATGATGTCTTTGTTACCGGTGGCGGTAACTACGATGTCGGCATGTTTTACCGCGTCGTCCATCTTCATCACTTGGAAGCCTTCCATGGCAGCTTGCAGGGCGCAAATCGGATCGATTTCGGTCACGATTACGCGGCAGCCGGCGTTGCGGAGCGACTCAGCCGAGCCTTTACCTACATCACCAAAGCCTGCTACAACAGCCACTTTACCTGCCATCATCACGTCGGTAGCGCGACGGATCGCATCTACACAGCTCTCGCGGCAGCCATACTTGTTGTCGAACTTCGACTTGGTTACCGAGTCGTTTACGTTGATCGCGGGCATCGGCAGGGTGCCGTTTTTCTCGCGCTCGTACAGACGCAGTACACCGGTGGTGGTTTCTTCAGAGATACCGCGGATGCCCGCAGCCATTTCTGGGTGTTTGTCGAGGATGACGTTGGTGAGGTCACCGCCGTCGTCGAGGATCATGTTGAGGGGCTCGTCGCCGAACATGAGGGTTTGCTCAATGCACCACTCGTACTCTTCTTCGGTCAGGCCTTTCCATGCGAACACGGGAACGCCCGCAGCAGCGATGGCCGCAGCAGCGTGATCCTGGGTTGAGAAGATGTTGCACGAAGACCAGCGAACGTCAGCACCGAGTTCCACGAGGGTCTCGATGAGTACTGCGGTTTGAATGGTCATGTGCAGGCATCCAGCAACGCGGGCGCCTTTGAGGGGTTTGCTAGCGCCGAATTCTTCGCGCAGTGCCATCAAGCCGGGCATCTCTGCCTCGGCGAGGATGATCTCCTTGCGGCCGAAGTCCGCGAGGGTCATGTCTTTGACTTTGTAGTCTGTAGAAGTTGCCACTTGAGTCGTCATGAACGTGGATGTAAATGTTTCGCTCTTCACAGGAAAAGCGGTGCAAAGATAGGTTTTCCTTGGGGGAAGGCCTTGGTTTTGGGATGTAACAGATGTGAATGGGGTGTGTTCGGCCTGTTGTCGAAAACTGCACTGGCCCGCGTCCGGTTTGCGCGAGGGTCCCCCCCGCGGGCCTCGGCCCCTCGCCCCCACCACCACTCACCAGCCGTCTGTCTCTCGACGTTCGACGCCGGAAAGTTCCCAGCCTCACCCCACATTTCCCAGCCACCCCCCACTTGACTTTGTGGATGGTGGAGCCCGCTTTGTGGATGACCTTGACACGCCCTGTGGCCTACCGCCTACATTTGCACCATGCCCCAAGTTGCAGCATACCACTTCCCGGGTAACACCACCTTGCGTCTGTGGCGCACCACCGAGTCCTTCGAAGACTTGCAAGCCCGCTTTGCCCGCGAAGGCGATGCCGAGAAGCACGCCGTCATCAAACTCGGCAAGCGCAAGCGCGAATGGTTGGGGCTGCAATACTTGCTGCGCACCCACCCCACTGCGCTTGAACTGACCTATGCCGAAACCGGCAAGCCCATCTTGCCAACCGGGCACATCACCCTCTCGCATTGCGAGGAGTACATCGGTATGGTCACCAGCGATTTGCCCGTGGGCCTCGACATCCAATCGCCCACGCCTCAACTCAACCGCATCCGCACCAAGTTCTGCCGGGCCGACGAGCTCGAAGCTGCTGACATCGCCCCCGACCCTTTGGGCCTGCTGACGCGCATTTGGTCGGCCAAAGAAGCCCTGTTCAAGATCTACGGGACCGACGTCGACTTCCGCGAGGAGATGGCCTACAGCACCGAAGAGCAAGACCACATCTTCTTGCTCAAGCACGGAGGCATGGTGCGCCACGAGCTCTTCACCGAAAAGCATGCGGACATGTGGATGACCCTGTGCCTGTACCTCGGAGGTTAATGCAGGGTTATGTTTCGACTGTTGGAGGGCACTGAGGCCACAACCAATACATCATGCGCGAAAACGCCTCGGCAGCCTCCAAGGAATGGCCGCCAACCTGCTCTCCGAAGCCAAAGTGATGAACTTCCTCGGCTTGGACTCAGATGGCATGATGGACAAGGTGAAAGACATGCTGGCCAGCTGCTCGATGCTGTGAAAGATGGCGCGTCTTACACCGATATCGAAAAGGACACCATGGCACACATCCGCGACAACTACAAGTGGACCGATGCTGCCGATGAGCAGTTCCGCAACGAAATCCGCAAGTGGGCTGCTACCAAGTAAGCACCGCTTATACCTTTTGAAAACGCCTCCATATGGGGACGTTTTTTGTTTCTGGCAGGGTGATTTTGCCCAAAAGCCTGTACCATTGATGCATGCGCATTGAACGCTGGACCATAGCTACACTGCTCGTATTGGCAGGAAGTTGGTGGGGGTGTAAACCCGATCACCAGAGCTTGGTGCTGCCTGTGGATCGTGCGGTGGACGTTGCCGTTCCGGATCACTTTCCCGCGCTTCCTGTCCCCGAAGCGAATGCCCTCACCGAAAAACGCGTCGTCCTTGGACGCCACTTGTTTTTTGACACGCGTTTGAGCCGCACCGGCACCGTTTCCTGTGCCAGCTGCCATTTGCCCGCCCAAGCCTTTGCCGACGTGACCCCGGTGAGCTTTGGCGTAGACGGATTAGCAGGAGACCGTAACGCCCCTTCCCTAGGCAACGCGGGCTATGCGCCCGCGCTGAATGCCGACGGAGGCGTGCCGAGCCTGGAGTTGCAAGTCCTGGTCCCCTTACACGACGAAAACGAATTGGACTTCAACGACCCCGAAGCCGTGGCCGCACTTGGGCAAGACCCGGTGTACACCCGCCTGAGCGAGGTGGCCTATGGCCGCGACTTTGACAGCTTTGTCATCACGCGCGCATTGGCCGCATTCCAACGCACCTTGATCAGCGGCAACTCCAAGTACGACCGGGTACAATTGGGCCTGAGCACCTTCACCGCCGAAGAACAAGCCGGATTGGACCTCTTTACCAGCGAGGCCACCCAATGTGCCAGTTGCCACAGCGGGGTATTCCAAACCAACTTTGACTACGCCAACGTGGGCTTGTATGCCGACTACCCAGACCTGGGCCGTCAACTGGTCACCACCAATCCGGAGGACGGCGGTAAGTTCAAGACGCCTTCGCTGCGCAACGTGGCGCTCACTGCGCCCTATATGCACGACGGTTCACTCGCCACCTTGGAGGAAGTCATCGCCCATTTCAATGCGGGCGGCGTGGGCCATGCCAATCAAGATCCACGCATCCAACCGCTCGGCCTGGATGCCGCCCAACAAGGCCAGCTCTTGGCCTTCTTGCACACGCTGACCGACTCTACCTTCTTGATCAACCCGGCCTACCAACCGCTGGACTGACCCAAAAAAGCAGGCACGAAAAAACCCCCTCTGGAAACCAGAGAGGGTTGGAATATCTTAAAGCGCGCTACGCTGTTCTAGCGTACGTAGCCTTTGTGACGACGCTCGTCGCTCACAGACAATTTCTTACGGCCTTTGCGGCGGCGAGAAGACAATACACGGCGACCGTTTTTGGTCTCCATGCGTGAGCGGAATCCGTGCTTGTTGCGACGTTTGCGGTTCGAAGGTTGGAACGTGCGTTTCATGGTCTAAATCAATTGGCCCTATCAAAGGGGAGCGCAAAAATAGGACTTTCCTTAGGAATCACAAGGGCCCGGCACGACTTTTTGTCGCGTCACGGTCCGGTCAAAATTCGGAAACATTTGGAGATGACCGCCTTGGAAGGGTCTACCTTTGGACCACCAATCCCCTCGCCACGTGGCTGAGCAAGAAGAAAAACCCAAATTCAACCGGGACGCGTACCGCCGCGCCCGCCGCATTTTTGCCTACATGCGCCCCTACCGTGGACGCTACATCTTTGGCATGGTGCTGTTGTTCCTGACCAGCATTGTGTTCCTGGTCTTTACCCTGCTGATCCGCTACTTGGTGGACTCCACCGGCATCCAGGAAAACGTAGAGGTTGAAGTGCCCTTTGGCCTGGAGCTGAACGACATTGGTCTGGCCTTGCTTGGGCTGCTGGTCTTTCAAGCCGTGGTCTCTTACGCCAGGGTTTATCTTTTTATATGGGTGACCGAACACACCTTGGCCGATGTGCGCAAGGCCGTGTTCCGCAACCTGATCAGTCTGCCCATGACCTTCTTTGCTGAAAATTCCAGCGGAGAGCTCAACAGCCGCATGGCCTCGGACATCACCCAAATTCAAGACGCGTTTACCACCACCCTGAGTGAGATCATCCGCCAAGTGCTGATCATCATCGGGTCGATCGTGGTGCTGTTTGCCCTGTCGCCAAAATTGACGTTCACCTTGCTTGGCGTGGTTCCTGTTATGGCGGTGGCTGCGGTGATTTTTGGACGTCGCATCCGCACGCTTTCGCGAGGCATGCAGGACCAGGTAGCCAAAAGCACCAATATCGTGAGTGAAGTGGTGACCGGCATCATCAACGTAAAGGCCTTTACCAACGAGCATTTGGAGAACAAGCGCTTTGGCGCATCGGTGGATGAAATTCGCAAGTTTGGCGTAAAGCTGGGCGTGTGGCGTGGCATTTTCGCGGCGTTCATCATTGCGGCCATGTTTGGGGCGATTTCCGGGGTATTCTGGTACGCCATGGCCATGGTCCAGGCCGGCGAATTGACCTACGGGGAATTCTTTGCCTCGGTGATGTTGGCCATGACCATTGGCTTCTCGATCGGCGGACTGGCGGAATTTGTCACTAGCCTGCTCAAGGCCATCGGCGCCACCGAGCGCGTGATGGATTTGGCCGAAGAGCCCCGCGAAGAAGTCCAACGTGACCGCGAGCACAAAGTAGAGCGCTTCCTCAGCGGCGATTTGGTGGTGCAAGACCTCAACTTCCGCTACCCTACGCGTCCGGATGTACACGTGCTCAAGGATGTCAGCTTTGAGGTACACCCCGGCCAACAGGTGGCCATTGTAGGTCCTTCTGGATCCGGAAAATCCACCATCACCGCGCTGATCCTGCAATTCTACAAAGCCGAATCAGGCAGCATCTTGTTTGACAACAAACCTGCCTCGGAGTACGACCTCAGCGAGCTGCGCGACCACATGGCCATCGTGCCTCAAGAAGTGCTGTTGTTTGGGGGTTCCATCCGCGAGAACATCGCCTACGGCAAGCCCGACGCCACCAACGAAGAGATCGAAGCGGCGGCCAAACAAGCCAACGCACACGACTTCATCCTCGGGTTCCCCGAAGGCTACGACACGTTGGTGGGCGAGCGCGGGGTGCAACTCTCCGGAGGTCAACGCCAGCGTATTGCCATTGCCCGAGCCGTCCTGAAAAACCCGACCATCTTGATTTTGGACGAGGCCACCAGCTCGCTGGATTCTGAAAGCGAGCGTTTGGTACAAGACGCCTTGGACAAACTCATGGAAGGCCGCACAAGCATCGTGATTGCCCACCGCCTGAGCACCATCCGAGGCGCCGATCAAATTCTGGTCTTGGAGAAAGGGGTACTGAAGGAACGCGGCACCCACGACGAGTTGGTGGCTTTGGACGAGGGCATCTACAAGCACCTCAGTCAGTTGCAGTTCTCCTAGGCGGCATTTTTTCCGCGTTTGATTTCGGCTACCTTTGCCGCCATGAGCGCAAAGAAAGCACTGATCACAGGCGTTACCGGACAAGACGGCGCCTACTTGGCAGAACTGCTGCTGAAGAAAGGGTATGAAGTACACGGTCTGAAACGTCGCACCTCGATGTTCAACACCGATCGTGTGGACCACCTTTACAAAGACCAGCACGAAAACGACGTCAAGTTCAAGCTCCACTACGGCGATCTGACCGACTCCACCAACCTCATCCGATTGGTGCAAGAAATCGAGCCGGACGAGATCTACAACCTGGCGGCCCAAAGCCACGTGCAAGTCTCGTTTGACACCCCGGAGTACACCGCTAACGCGGACGCCATCGGCACCCTGCGTTTGCTGGAGGCCATGCGCATTTGCGGCCTGGGCGAAAAGACCCGCTTTTACCAAGCGTCTACCTCAGAGCTCTACGGAAAGGTGCAGGAGATTCCCCAAAAGGAAACCACGCCGTTCTACCCGCGCAGCCCTTACGGGGTGGCCAAGCTCTACGCGTTCTGGATCACCAAGAATTACCGTGAGGCCTACGGATACTACGCCTGCAACGGCATCCTGTTCAACCACGAGAGCCCCATCCGCGGGGAAACGTTTGTGACCCGTAAAATCACCCGTGCCGCCGCCAAGATTTCCCTTGGTTTGGAGAAGAAGCTGTACCTCGGCAACCTGGACGCCCAACGCGATTGGGGTCACGCCAAGGATTACGTCGAAGGCATGTGGCGCATGCTCCAGGCAGACGTGGCCGAAGACTACGTGTTGGCCACCGGGGTGATGCACTCGGTGCGTGACTTCTGTGATTTGGCCTTCGGCGAACTCGGCATCCAACTCGAATGGAAGGGCGAGGGCGTGGACGAAAAAGGCTACCGCACTGACAACGGCGAATGCGTGATTGAAGTGGACCCCCGCTACTTCCGTCCAGCGGAGGTAGAACTGCTCATCGGCGATCCCACCAAAGCCAAGGAAGAACTCGGCTGGGAACCCACCCACGACCTCAAGGCACTTGTGGCCGACATGGTCCAATCAGACCTGGCGCTGTTCAAGCGTGACCAGTACCTGATGGAGGGCGGTCACAACGTCATGAAGTACTTCGAGTAAGGGTCATTCCCCGGGCCGGGCTACCAGCACGGTCACCGCTTCCCACACTTCATCAAACCGGCGCACCAAGAGGGTGTACTGTCCGCTTTGTATGCCCTGCAAATCCAGGGTCAACTGGTGGTGCCCAGCATTGAGCGCGCCTTCCCATTCGCGCACCTCGCGGCCAGCGCCGTCGATCAAGAGTGCGCTGAATTCCGAGGCGTCGGTGTCGAGCACGACGTCCAGGTGGAGCACATCAGTGGCCGGGTTGGGATAGGGCAAGCTGAGCAAATCGGTTTGGCCGTCTGCGGCATTGCAAGTGCGGTTGTCTTCTAGGTTGGTTTCCGCCAATTGAGCGGTTTGCACAAGGTTGACCGTAGCGCACACCATGCCGCCATAATCACCGGGCAGCAATTGCGCCAGGCGCACCACGGCAGCTTCCCCCGCAGGGATGTTCACAGCGACCTCTTCCTCCAACCCCGCATCGCCATCGGTGCCCAACTGCACGCGGATGCGGTACACCGGATGCGACGACGCGTTGGCCACTTGCACGTCCACCACTTGCTGGCCCACACCGTTGGGCGTGGCAAACACAGCATTGGCGACCAGGTTGGTGACGATGGAGTCGGGGGTCAGGGTCAATTCCGCACTGCCAATGCACCCGGTCTCTGCCTCGATTTGGTGCCACACATCCACGGCATCCGAATTTTCAAACGTCCAGGTAGGCTGCAAAGTGAAGAGGGGGTCGTTGCCGTCGATGGTCCACTGGTGGATGCCTTCGGTTTCAACCGGCGCCAACGTATAGGTGTTCGGGGCCTCAATGGCCTCCATTACAAAAGTGGGATCCGGGCCTTCGGTGACCTCCAAGGTGCTCGTAACCGAGGTGGCGCACCCGTTGTAGGCCACGGTTTGCGTGAGCGTATAGGTGCCCCCAGCTGGAAACTCAACCGTGTATGTGGACCCACCGGACCATCCGCCGTTGGCACCAAGAATGGACCACTCGTAAGAGGTGGATCCGCTGCCAAGCGGCGTGGTATTGGTGAAGACCACATCGGTGCCACTGCACAACTGCTGGGAGGCGTAGCTCACCTCTTCAGGGTAGGGCGACACGACCAAGTTGTCGTTGGTGGTGGACAAGCAGCCGTTTTCTGTGGCTGCAGAAAAGACCACTTCGTAAATGTCCGCTTGAATGTAAAAGTGTGTGGGACCCTCTTGGCTGGAAAAGGTACCGTCGCCAAAATCCCAGTTGTAAGTCAGGTCGCCCTCGCATCCTTGGCAGTTCACGTTGCTGTTGAATTCGAGCAGTGCGCCTTCACAGCGAGGATTGGGCACGACGAAATTGAGCTCAGGCGCGGGCAACACGTCCACCAACGTATCCAACGTGGTGCTGCAACCGAAAGTGCTGTATACCTGCAAGGAGATATTGGCAGGGCCGGCCTCGCCCAAGCTGCCCAAGTAAACGTCTTGTTGAAGTAAAGTGCCTGCGACATCCCAATAGATAGGTCCGACTTCGCCGCCGGGCACCACCACCAAGGGCTGAAGCGCAAAATCCACACCGCGACAGACTTGGGGCAAGCCCAAATCAATCACAGGATTGGCCCGCACGTTGACCGTGGAATCCATGCTAGCTGTGCACCCCGCTTCGGTGGTCACCGTCAGCCCAAAGGCCACATCGCCAAAGAGGTCCACCGGCACTTCAAAGCTGGCTTCGGTGGATACCTGCTCGCCATTGACCGTCCACACCCAAGCCGCCATGGGGCTATCGCCGGTGCTCTGGTCGGTGAAGGTCACCGGGTCGCCCTGGCAACCGGCATCGGTGGCAGCGATCGGGGTGGGTGCTACGCCCAGGATATCGGCGTAGGTGGAGTCTTGAAGCAGGCAGCCGTTGGGGTTGATGACCTCCAGGACATGCCATGTGCTGGAGAAGACGGGGAGGGCGGGTGGGCCCGCCTCGCCGTCCCAGATGGCATCCAGGGCGGTGAAATCCAGGACGTCTGAGGTCAAGGTGTTTCCGGCGCAGAGCGAGGTAGTATCCGGCAGCGCGTCGAGCAGGCCAAAGTCGTCCACATCCACAAAGGTGGAACGGGTCACGCTGCAGCCCAGCACATCGGTAGCGGTGTAGCCGTAGGTGCCGGTTTCGTCGGCCACTTGGGAGGTTTCAGGAGAATCGTCCAACCAGGCCACGGTGTAGGTGTCGGTGTCCAATCCCGATTCCAACAGCAAGGTTTCGCCGCTACAAATGGTGGGGGACTCGGGCAAAGGGACGCCGGGGTAGGTCACATTGATGGTCTGCCCGGAGGCGCGGCCAAAGTCGTCGATCACCGTCAGGGAAAGCGCTTCGCTGTCGGTGGTGGTGTAACACTGGTCGCCGGGTTGGCCGTTCCACAAGTACTCCGCAAAGCCGTCGGGCGCACAAATCGTGGAATCGCAAAAGCTGAAGGTGATCACATCCTCCAGCGGGGTAAACGCCGGCATGTAGCGGTCGGCCAGGTAGTTCTCCACTTGGGCCACTTCCTCCTCGGACAGCACCCAGTCGTAGACGATGAGTTCGAACCAATCCCCACCCCACACGCGCACAAACAGGTTGCGATCTACGCTGAGCTGGTTGGCTCGCAGGGGTTCCTCGCTCTGAAGCGACAACAAGGAGGGAGCATGCGGATAAGTGGTGGTCGTCCCGTCGATTTCGGTGAAGTTCAGTCGTGTGGTGCCTTCCAAGATGCCTGGGTGGGCGAACTCAGGGTGCCAAATCAGATCATCAGGCCCGCGGTGAAAATCAAAGACGGCGCTGTGGCCCAAGACCGGACGGAAGTCGCCGGTGACGTCCTCCATCTCGGCGCACACCACAAACACGGTGTGGATGTTGTCTTGGTCGGGGAAGTACATGAAGTCGTTGCCGCCGCTGAAGCGGATGGAAGGGTAGCCCGCCAGCACATCCTCAAAAATGTTGGGAGCCAGACTTCCGGCGGTTTGGGTGGCGCCTTCCCCACCCGCGGCGTTGCCCCACACGTTGACCTTGCCCGCGTCTGAGGCAGTTACCAAGGTGTCCGAACGCAGCCAAAGGGCCAGTCCTTCCAAGTCATCGGGGCGAAATTGGGACCGTCCTGCCAAGGCAAACAGACAACACAGGCCCATCAAGAGTGCTGCACGCATGGAGTCAAATTACCGCAAAATCGCGCGCAAGGCCAACCCGCAGCGTAAGCCCCCGGCCGACTTTTGCACCTTTGTCTGAATCCTGATTCCTCGGAATGATCAAAAACCTCCGTCAAATCGTCCGCACCCCGGGCAGTTTCGCACAGAACGTGGCCTTCATGTTTACCGCCTCTGCCGGTGGCATGGCCATCCAGTTTCTGTTCATGCCGCTACTGAGTCGTATCTACGACCCTGAGGCGTATGGGCTGTTTGGTGTGTTCAACGCGGTGTTGGTGGTTCTGGGTACCGCCGCAACCCTCGGCTACAACCAGGCCTTTGTGTTGCCCAAGTCAGAGACCGCCTTCCGAGGTTTGATGAGCATCACCTTGCGCATTGGGCTGCTGTTCAGTGTGGTGGTGACGGCCGTGACCTTCTTCAGTATCGACTGGCTCGTAAGCAATGAGTCTACATCTCCCTTAGGATATTGGTGGCTCTTGCTGGGCCCGCTGTTGCTGCTGTTTGTGGTGGACCGGGTGATGATGGATTGGTCCATCCGCGACAAGGCTTTCAAACGCCAAAGTCTGTGGAGCGTGCCCACCATGCTGGTGAGCAAGGGATTCAATGTCGGGTACGGCCTGGGCATCTCACCTACCGCAGACGGCCACATTCTGACCACCGCTCTGACTTACGTGCTGCGTATTGGCGTGTACTTGCGTTGGGTGGTACCCAATGCGCTTGAACGGCTGCTCACCCGCTCCACCCGTGCGTCTCGGCGTCAAGCGGCAGCCGACTACGCTGACTATCCGCGCTTCACCTTATGGGGCAACTTGCTGAATGTCGGCTCCAGCTACATTCCGGTTTTGCTGCTGCCCATTGTGCTGGACGAGGTGGAAGCCGTCGGGTTTTACACCTTCTCGCTGCTGCTGTTGGAAATTCCCATGCGTTTGATTGCGGGCGCCGTCACCCCGGTGTACATGAACAAGGCCGCAGAATTGGTGGACCAACGCCCCGACGAACTGGGCCCGCTCACCTTCAAACTGTTCCGCAACTTGCTTTGGCCGGTGGCCATCGGCATGGGTGTGCTCTACGCGTTGGGCGAGCCCGTGTACGTGTTCGCGTTTGGCGAGCCTTGGCGCACTTCCGGGCAGGCGGCTGAGGTGTTGGCCGTGTTCTATTTCTTCCGCTTGGTGTCCTCGCCGCTTTCGCCAGTGATCAACATCATACGCAAGGAAAACGAAGTCTTTCGGTTCCAAGTGGGGCTCTTCATCGCGCGCCTGCTAGCCCTGCTGCCCGGCCTGTTTTGGGAGTTGACCTTCGTGGAACTCATGTGGCTGTACTCGGTGGTGAACGCCGTGACTTACGCCGCGTTGAACCAGCGCATATTTGCCCTGATCAAGTACCGCGTGTGGCGCGTGTTGTTGGAGTCATGTGTCGCAATCGGAGTATGTTTACTGCTGGCCCACGTGCTCAAGCCCTAACCGGACCCGTTGCCCCATGAAGCGCCTGCTCCTGCTTTCCTACCACTACACACCCTTGAACAGCATTGCCACCCAGCGTGCGGTTGGGTTTGTGCGCCACCTGCCCGCGCACAGCATCCACCCGGTGGTGGTCACCCACGACTGGCAACGCACCGGCGATTCCGAATGGGATTGGCAGATCCGCCGGGGCACCGAACACCGCGTCGAAACCCATCCGGATCACACTGTGATCTACCTTCCCCTCCCTCCTGAGGCGCGCCCTTACACGGCCACCTCGTTTCAAACCTTGAGCCACCTGTATCGCGGACGTTTTGACTTGGGCGGCTTGATGCCCGCCAGCCGCAAGGCCTATGCACGTTTCTTGGCCGAACACGGAAGTACACTGGGGCCGTTGGACGGCGTTCTGGCCGAATTCAATCCACACCACCACTTGGAATTGGGCTACCGTTTTGCCCGTCAACGCGGCCTGCCGTTCTGCGCCGATCTGCGCGACCTGTGGAGCCCAACCGCAGAAATAGGTCACGTAGAAGGAGGCCCAGCAGCCCGCTTGCGCGACCGATTTGTGCGCCGCTCTTGGAAAAAATGGTTGAAACGTGCCGCGGTGGTGAGCACCGTTTCTCCCCCGCTAGCCGCCTTTCTAGAGGGATTTCTGGACCGGCCCGCCATCACAGTGCGCAACGGCGTGGAACCCGACTTGTTCGATGGCATTGCCCCGGTGAGACCAAAGCGGTTCACGTTGGCCTACGTGGGCACCCTCTATGCCGACCAGGACACCGCCCTCATGCTGGAGCTCCTGCAGGGCCTGCCCCAAGACGTGCAGTGGCAACTGCATTGGCTCGGCGCCACCGACCCTGAGCGCGAAAAGGCCTTGCGTTTCCAATGGTCGTCGACTGGGCTTGCTCCGGATCGCTTGCGCATTACGGGACGGTCCTCGCGGGCCGATGCATTGACGCTCATGCGCAGTGCACAAGTGCTGCTCTACCCCACTTGGCCGGGTTTGCCTGGGGTGGTCTCGGGAAAGATTTACGAGTACTTGGCCAGCGGTACGCCCACTGCGGTGCTGTCGCGAGATCCTAACATGGATGTCGTGGAGTTGGTAGCGGCCGCACCCAACGGTGAGGTGTTCTTGGAAGGAAGCAGCGCCTCCTGGAACGCTTGGATCGGCGAACTACACTTGGCTTGGAAGGACAAACAAGGCTCGCCTCCGCCACACACTTCGCCCTACGAGCGCAGCGCAGGTGCGGCGTTCTGGGCACATGCATTTGAACAAGCCACCGCATCGAAGTAGAAGAAAAAAGGGGGTAAAAAAGCGAGGCGTCGGTTCCCGCTTCCGACGCCTCTTAACTAGCACTTGCGAAAGGCACGGTTACTCAACTTCGCCGGCCCATCATCTTAAATATCTTACAACCACTGAGGGGTTGTGAGGAAAATACACAGAGATAAACACGGTCCCCCCGCGCTTGTTCAGCAAACGGTAAGAAATTTTGTACCCGTCCACCGCCGTTTAAATCTGAAGCCCCAGCTTTTCCGGATTTGAGAACATGTGCAGCAACCCTTTTGAACCTACCTGCGTGTTCAGTTGTGACTGCAAGGAGGAAAACAGGTACTGCAAAAAAGCGGTAACTTCTCCCTGTTTCCCCGCCGCCTAATTGAACGCCATGGCACGCCTATTGACTTTGCTGCTGGTGGTCCTGACTGTGACCGCCTCGGCCCAATCGTATTGCGGGTTCGATGCCCTGCACGCCCTGAAGCACACCCACCCCGGAGACCAGTTCCAAGAATCGGAGGCCAACCAACGCCTGCTGGACCGCATTGTAGACGGCGCCACGCGCGACGGAGAGGTGTTGACCGTTCCGGTGGTGGTGCACATCATCCACCAAAACGGTCCTGAGGACATTCCCGACAGCCAAGTGTTTGACGCCATCGACCACTTGAACGACGCCTTTGCCAACCTGGGCTTTTACCAAGACGGCGACGGGGTCACCTCCAACATCGAGTTCTGTTTGGCGGCGCGCGACCCTGAAGACAACTTCACCACCGGCATCAACCGTGTGGAGTCTGCGCTGACCGACATGCTGGTGCCCTCCCAAGAAGCCGACCTCAAAGCCCTCAGCTACTGGGACTCGGAGCAGTACCTCAACATTTGGGTGGTCGGCGAAATCACGCGCGAGCCTTCCAATGCAGGCGTGGTGGGCTTTGCAACGTTCCCTGACGCGCACGGTTCGGCCACCGATGGCGTTGTGGTGGAAGCCGGCACCTTTGGTGGCAACGAAGTGGGCAGCACCGTGCACATCCACGAATGCGGGCACTACCTGGGGCTGTACCACACCTTCCAAGACGGATGCCCCAACGACGACTGCCTCTCCAGCGGCGACCGCGTGTGCGACACCCCTCCCGACCAAGATGTTTACACGATTTTCTGCAACGACGGCACCAACTCCTGCGACACCGACGAGGACGACCTGAGTACCAACAACCCCTTCAGACCGATTTCCGAAGGTGGTCTGGGCGACCAGCAGGATTTCCAGACCAACTTCATGGACTACAGCAACCTGGCCTGCTTTGAGCGGTTCACCGAAGGCCAAGTGGAACGCATGCGCGCAACCATCGTGGAATTGCGCGCCACGTTACTCGACGGGATGCAATGCAGCCCCCCCTGCGAGGATCCCATTGAGGCCATGTCCACCAACACAGGCTTGGAGTTCGAAGTCGGCGGCAACGTAGTGTTTCTCAACGCGAGCACGAACTTTACTTCGGCCACATGGCAGGTAGACGGGGAGAACGCCGGTAGCGGCGAAACCTTCACCTTCGAACCCGAAGTCCAGGGGACCTACTTGGTTGAACTGGTGCTCAACAACGCAGACCCGGGCTGCACCCAGGTGTTGGCCTATGAAGTTGTGGCCTCCTGCACCATCGAAGCACTTATCGGGTTTGACCAAACACAAATCCCGGTTGGAGGTGAGCTGGAACTGGACAACCTCTCCTCTGGCGCCGACACCTACACCTGGTACATCGACAACGAACCGGTGCTCACCACAGAAGACTTCGCCTTCACCTTTGAAGAAACCGGCGGGTTTACAATCACCCTGGAGGCCACCGCAGACAACTGCTCTGTATTCAGTGCCCCCCTGTTTGTGACGGTGGGTACCTGCACCACAGGAAAGGAGGCCAACCTGTGGTTCCACTACAACGCCTTTGGCGACAACTACGGCATCGATTTCAACCAGAATCCCGCCTTCACCATTGCCGACAACAACCTGACGGTGCCGGCCGCTCACTGCAAGGCCAACGTGTGTGACCCCAATGGCAATTTGCTGATGCTGTCCACCGGGGCGCAAGTGCTCAATCGCAACTTTGAGGTGATGCCCAACGGTGCAGACCTCGCGGGAGGCACCTCGGCCCACTACGGCGCTCTGTTCGTGGAAAAACCGGGGTCTGACACCGAATACTACCTGTTCACAGCTGCCGAACAATCCCAATTCTCCAACGGCCTCACGTACCATGTAGTGGACTTGAGTTTGGACGGGGGATTCGGAGATGTTACCGAGAAAAACATCTTCATCGCAGAAACCGGCCAAGAGGCCGTTACCGCCATCCGTCACTGCAATTTGGTGGACTTCTGGCTGGTGACCTACAATCAAAACACCTCGGTATATCAAGCCTGGGAAGTGACGGCAGAGGGGGTGTCCGATACCCCGGTGGTCTCTGCGCTGGAAAACGAGGTGATCTTCAGCCTGCCATTGACGGTGACCTCACGCGGAGACCGGATTGTACACGGAAACCGCATCTTGGACTTTGATGCCAGTACCGGCACCCTCACCGACAACATCAACATGGCCGCGGTACCCGACCTTGTGGGCTGGGAAACCAGTGCCAACGGGCGATACCTCTACCTCTTTGCTGGGGTCTTCACCACCGAGGTGTACCAAGTGGATCTCGAGACATTTGATCCGGCCGATCCTTTGGCACAAGCCTACACATACCCCATCACAGGACTACCAGTGTACTTCTACCCCCAACGGGCCCCCGACGGAAACATCTATGTGGAAGATGTCTTCACCAACGACATTGCGCGCATCATCAACCCCAACCTGCCCGCAGAACTCTCCACCCTGGAAACCCAATGGGACAATGCCGGAGCCCTGATCAACTCCTTTGGCAACTACTTCCACGCGTATGTGGCGGGCAAGACGATTTTCATCGACGGGCCCGCTTCGGTGTGTGCCGGGCAAACCGTGGAGTACAGCATTTACGGACACGCCTGCATTGCCGACCTGATCACCTGGATGCCCGAGGGTGCCACGGTGGAGGAGCTCGAAAACGGCGTGGTGGAAGTCACCTTTGGCCAAGAAGGGACAGCTGTCCTGACCGCCTTGATTGAAACCAGTTGCGGCGAGGCCACCGACATGCTGGAAGTCACCGTAGGCCCCGCATCGGGCCTGGAATTGGGTCCTGACTTTGGCCAGTGCGCTGGCGGCGGCGAACCGGTAATCGATGCCGGCGAAGGGTTCTTGGACTACCTCTGGAGCACCGGGGAGACCACTTCATCGATTGTGCCCGACGGCGTTGGCACCTTCTCGGTGACCGTGACCACGCCTTCCTGCACGGCCACCGACAGCGTGACGGTGACCGAGGACTTTGTCTCCCCCATCAACTTGGCTCCCGATGCCGATTTGTGCGAGGGTACGGTGATCGTACTCGACGCCGGCAGCGGCTACAGCGATTACACTTGGCAAGACGGCACCACTGGTCCGACTTACACCGTTTTCGAGGGCGGTGCATACACGGTGACCGCTACGGTGCCCTGCTTTACCTCAGACACCATCGTGATCGACGGGTGCGACCAGGACGTGACCGAAACCAACGTGGACGAGTTGGAGGGGCTGCAGATTGCGCTGTTCCCCAACCCCAACACGGGCAGCTTCAGCCTGTCTGCTGGGAGCGAGGCCTTGGAACAGGTGGCGGTGTATGCCGCCGATGGCAAACGCGTGTACGTTTCAACCCTGAAAGGGCAAAGCAATGTGGATGTGACGTTAGAAGTAGCCCAAGGCACCTACCATGTAGTGGCCCAAAGCCCTCGTGGCGTGTGGCGCGGGCGGGTGATCATCCAATGATGTTCACCTCGCGTTCGAGGGTGACGCCATAGCGGGCCTGCACGTCTTGTAGAATGTCTTCGGAAAGTTGCCAGATGTCTTGGCCTTGGGCACCTCCGTGGTTCACCAACACCAAGGCTTGGCGGTCGTGTACCCCGTGATTGCCGCGCAAATGCCCTTTCCATCCGGCTTGATCGATCAGCCATCCGGCAGCCAGTTTCATGTGTCCTTCTCCGGCCGGGTAGGCCACCACGTTGGGATGTGCTTCGCGGATGCGCTCGTACTCCACAGTGGGCACCACCGGGTTTTTGAAAAACGACCCCGCATTGCCGATTTGGGCAGGATCCGGCAGCTTGAATTGGCGGATGCGAATCACCGCATCGCTGATGGCACGTATGCTGAGCTCGGTCACCTCCATGGCTTCCAATTCGTTTCGAATGGCGCCGTACTCGGTGTGGAAAGTTGGGGTGAGCGACAAGTCGAACTCTACGTGGGTGATGATGTGCTGCCCCTTGAGTGCCCGCTTGAACACCGACTCCCGGTAGCCGAATTGACAATCGGCGTGGTTGAAGGTCTGGACCTCGCCTGAGGCGATGTGGAGCGCTTCCAGCTGGTGGAATACGTCTTTAATCTCCACCCCGTACGCCCCGATGTTTTGCATGGGCGCCGCGCCCACGCTGCCCGGAATCAGCGACAGGTTTTCGACCCCGGCCCAGCCTTGGGCAATGCAATGCAGCACAAAGTCGTGCCACACCACCCCTCCGCCTGCGCGGACGCGGACCAGGTCCCCTTCTTGTTTGACCACTTCGATCCCGGGAATACGATTGACCAGCACAAAACCGTCCACATCTCCACGCAGCAGCACATTGGACCCGCCACCCAGCACCAAATCAGGAATGCCGTGGGCGTGGATGAGCGCGCGCATTTCGTCGACGCTTTGGGCCTCGGCCAGTTGTGCGGCTTGGGCCTGGATGCCAAAGGTGTTGAACGGTTGAAGGTTGGCGTGGGTGTGCATACCACAAACTTACGCTGCACAGGGGGCGGTGGGCGGGGTTTTCAGAATTCGCTTAAGAACCGGTTGTGAACTGTGCACGCCAGGCTTCAAACGCTGCGGCATCGGTCACTTCCCAGCGCCCGTCCTTGCAGTCCATCGCATCTTGGATCAGGACGCGGTCGGGCAAGATTTTGGCTTCCACCTCGTACACCAGCACGCGCGAACCGAGCTGTTGGTATTCGGTCATGGCAGTGGGAGACTGGATCACAAACCACGAGCGATCGCCCGGGTATTTGCGAAACAACGGGAAGGCGGGGTTGTTACTTTTGTCCATCATGAGCGGAGTTCCGTACAAATATCAGGCGCAAGCCGAAAAGGCCATGGCCGCAGGGCAATTGCTCGAAGCCGCCGAATGGTACAACAAAGCGTTGACCGAAGCGCCCAACAACCCCGACATCTTCAACGACCGGGCGGTGTGTTACTTCCACCAGGGCCGCAAGCGCGATGCTTTGGCGGACTTGGACTACGCCGTACAACTCCAACCTGATTACAGCTACCGCTACGCGAGTCGGGCCTACCTCAAAAGTGCCCTCAAGGACATCGACGGCGCCATTGCCGATTACCAAAAGGCCGTGGAACTCGACCCCGACGACGCCATTGCCCTCAACAACTTGGGGCTGCTCGAAGAGCAACTCGGTTACATGCAAAAGGCCCAGGAGCGGTTCAAGCAAGCCGACGCCCTGAACCACTTGCTGGACGACAGCGGCATCACCTTGCCCGAACCTCCCCAACCGCGCAACATCCAGCGCGAAATCAATCAAGAAGAGGTGGAAAAAGCCACCCCGGGTGCCACGTGGCGTGAGGTGCGCAAGGCGCTGACCAACAAAGAGGACTGGAAGGCATTCATGCGGTTCGTATCTCGCGGCTTCAGGTTGGACAACGAGGACAAATAATCGGCATCTTGAGCAGCCCAAACCGCTGCTGTGCATTCCTTCTTAGAACAGGCCGTTTCCCAATTGCTCGACCGCCACGGCGACCAGCTTGACCGTGTAGCCCTAGTGCTGCCCGGCCAACGTCCCATGGTGTTCTTGCGCGATTTATTGGCCCAGCGGCTCACGCGCACCACTTGGAGTCCGGCCATGTTCACCATCCAAGAGGCCACCGAACGCCTCAGCGGATTTCGCCGGATGGACGCCATGGAACTGTGGCTGACCAGTTACCGCATTTACCGCGACACCGTGGAAGACCCCGAACCGCTGGATGCCTTTCTCACTTGGGCGCCCACGGTGCTGGCGGACTTCAACGAAATCGACAACTACGGCCTGCACGGCGACGACGTGTTCCGCAACCTGGCCAGCTTCACCGAGATCGACGCGTGGAGTTTTCACCTGGACCCGCTGAGCGAAGGGCAAGAGCGCTTCCAGGTCCAATGGGAGAGCATGGGGCGCTTTTACACGGCCTTGCGTGCCCACCTCTACGCCGAAGGAGCCGGCTACAACGGCCTGGTCAACCGCGAAGCCGCCGACCGCTACGAGACCCGCCTCGACACTCCCGACTGGCCATATGAGCACGCCTACTTTTTGGGCTTCAACGCCCTGAGTGCTTCGGAGGAAGCTGTGCTGTTTGGGCTCCAACAACGGGGACGAGCCACCCTGCTGTGGGATGCAGATCCCACGTTTGTGGACCCCGAGGTCAACGAGGCCGGACTCTTCCTGCGCCGCTTTGCCCAACGCCACGGTGCACTTGAATTGCCCAAGCGCTGGGCACTCGAAGCCGATGGCATCCACCTGCACACCACCGCGAGCCGTGCTGCGCAGCCCAAAGTACTCGCCTCACTCTTGGCGTCCATCCCACCCGAGGAACTGTCCAAAACCGCAGTGGTCTTGGGCGACGAGAGTTTGCTCATTCCGGTACTGGAAAGCCTGCCCCCGCTTGGCGACTCTGAGTCCCCCTTGCCCTACAACCTCACCCTTGGTTACGCCTTGCGCTGGACGCCGGTGTACGACCTGATCCACCTGCTGCACAGCGCCCAAATCCGCATGCGAGGCCAAGGAATTTGGCACCAAGACTTGCGGAGTCTGTTGCGTCACCCAGCGTTGGTAACCGCCCTTTCCGACCACACCGAGGCCATCAACGCATTGCTGGGCAACCTGCGAGACAACAACCACGCGTACCTGCCGACAACCGAGCTCCAAACCCAAATGGACGCGCCGGTGATCGGGGCCATGTGCCGCCTGTTGACCCAGCGATACACCTCGCCGCAAACCACTTGCGCGCTCCTGCTGGAAGTGTTGGACGCGCTGCGTGTGCCACTGGAACATCACCCCTGGTTGTTGGAGATGGTGTTCCGCACCCACCGCAGCCTCACCGCATTGCAGACCTGGAGCGCCGGGCTGGACCAAGACACCCCACTGGGCGAAGCGGCGTTCTGGAACCTCTGGCGACGCCTGGCCGGCCAAGAGCAACTCGACTTCCGAGGAGAACCCCTCAACGGCTTGCAAGTGATGGGGATGCTCGAAACGCGCACCCTGGGTTTTGAACGGCTGGTGGTGATTGGCGCCAACGAAGGCCACATGCCGCGTACCCCGGTGCAAAACAGCTTCATACCCTACGACCTCAAGCACCACTTTGGCCTCCCCGTACGCCACGAGCGCGACGCGATTTACGCCTACTACTTCTTCCGTTTGCTGACCGACGCCAAGCAAGTAGACTTCATTTACGCCGAGCAATCTGAAGCCTTCGGCAGCACCGAGCGCACGCGCTACCTCGGCCAGCTCGAAGCCCTGCTCGACACGACCTTCACGCCACAACATTGGCAAAACGCCTTGCCCGCTGGGGAACAGCATGTTTGGAACGTCCCGGGCCACGATCCGGCCATTGCCCCGGCTGTGACGCAATTGCTGCAAAACGGACTCTCGCCCTCGGCCATGAATACCTTTGTGCGGTGTCCGCTGGACTTCTACTTCAAGTACATCCTCGGGTTCCGCGAACCCGACGAGGTCAACGAAGGGGTGGACCAAGCCTTGTTTGGCACCTTGGTGCACGGCGCACTCGAGCACCTTTACCTGGGCGGAGAACCGGCCGATCCCAAGCGCGATGCTCCCCTCAACATCCGCCTCACTCCGGCCTTCATTGACACCTGTTTGGAGGCCTTGCCGCAGGTCTTCGCCCAAATGCGCACCCGCCGATTGGCCGTGCCCGAAGACCCGAACAAACCGGTGCGTTTGCCCGACATGCAGACCGGCATCAACCGCCTGACCTTGGAGACCGCCGAGGCATACGTGAAGCAGTTCCTCCAAGCCGAGAAGCGCAATGCACGCGAACACGTGCCTGAAATCCTGTTCTTGGAAAAGCAGTTCCAAGTGACGGTACAACTGCCCGAAGGCAGCGCCGTGGGTGAATTGGTATTGCGCGGCACCGTGGACCGCATTGACCGCGTGAACGGACAGGTGCGCATCATCGACTACAAAACCGGTTCAGTAGACAACGTGAAACTGCGTTGGAGAGGGCCCGAAGCATTGGCCAAGCAAGACCGGGACAAGGCCCGTCAACTGTTGGTGTACCACCTGCTGGTGGAAGGCAAGACCTGGCTCAATGGCATGCCGGTGATTTCGGGGATGATCAGCATCAAGCAGATTTCCAAGTGGTTCCAAGCCGGGCAAAAAGAAGGCCCAGGCGAACCGTTCACCGAAGAACAGATTGAGGAGTTCAAAACCGTGCTCGCCACCCTGATCGGCACAATGCTGGATCCGGAATATACCTGGCAACACGCCCTCGACAGTGACTTCTGCGCCTTCTGCACCCCGTGACCTACATTTGCCGACATGGCCGAGCTCAAACGCGTGCTGATCATCACCTACTACTGGCCGCCCAGCGGGGGCGCCGGAGTGCAGCGTTGGCTCAAATTTGCCAAGTACCTGCCCGAGCACGGGTGGCAACCGGTCATCTACACCCCTTCCAATCCGGAATTCCCGAGTGAAGACCCCAGCTTGTTGGCCGATGTTCCTGCCGAAGCAGAAGTGATCCGCCAACCCATCCGCGAACCTTACGACTACTACCGCAAAGTGGTGGGCGCAGGCAAAGGCGAGAAGATCAACACGGGCTTTCTCACCGAATCTGAGCGCCCCAAACGCACCGAAAACCTATCGCGTTGGGTGCGGGGCAACCTGTTCATTCCCGACGCGCGCAAGTGGTGGATCAAGCCTAGCATTGCGTTTTTGAAGCAGTATATCTCCGAGCACCCTGTGGACGCCATCGTCTCTACTGGACCGCCCCACAGCATGCACCGCATCGCCTTGGGTGTCAAGCGCGCCACGGGCCTGCCTTGGGTGGCGGACTTCCGCGATCCGTGGACCCAAATCGACTTTTACCACGACCTGCATTTGACCCGCTACGCGGACCGCAAGCACCACCGTCAAGAACGCGAGGTGCTTGAAGGGGCCGATGTGGTGACCGGCGCGTGGCCCTCGATGCAAACCCTGTTTTACCAGCACGCCGTCCCCAAGCAGGTAGAAGTCATCACCAACGGGTACGACCCGGCAGATGTGCCCACTGAAGCACCTGCACTCGATGCGCAATTCACCTTGGCGCATGTGGGCTCGTTTTCACCGGCGAGGAACCCCAAGGCCCTCTGGCAAGCATTGCAAGAACTCAAGTCCTCCTGTCCTGAGTTGGGCGAGGCCCTGCGCATCAAGCTCGCCGGAAAGGTGGATGTGTCGGTCCGCAAGGACATTGCCGCACACGGGTTGGAGTCGCATTTGGACGTGCACGACTACATCCCTCACGCCGAGATTGGCGCCTTCCAGGCCAGCAGCCGCATGCTACTTCTCGTGGCCAACCAGGCGCCGACGGCCAAGTGGATCATTCCCGGGAAAGTGTTTGAATACTTCTCGGCCAAGCGCCCCATCCTGGCAGTATGCCCTCCTGATGGAGACTTGGCCGCCATGGTGCGAGACGCCGGCGCGGGCACAGTTGTGGGTTTTGATAACGTACCTGGCACCAAAAAAGCCGTACTCGAGGCCTTCCTCGCTTTCCAAAGCGGCCAAACCCCTCCTCCTACACACGGCTTGGAACGCTACAGTCGTGTGGCCTTGACTGCCCGGCTCTCTGGGGTGCTCACGGCGGTTTGTGGCCGCATCTGACGCGCGCTTGGGACGTTCTCTGCCCCCGGGTCACAACTCATTGATGAATCTTTATCCCCGATTCACCTGAAATTGACATGAATTCATCCATCTTGCCGCTTCTGGAGCGCCCGAACAGCAAGCAGCCGTTGGGCACCGTCCACCCAAATCCGCGAACATGAAACGCGTGCTCATTTCGGTCGGTACCCGACCCAACTTCATCAAGATCACCCAGTTCCGCCGGGTGGCCGCCGAACGTGGCGACCTGGAGGTACGCATCGTGCACACCGGACAGCACTACGACCGTTTTATGTCGTCGGTGTTTTTTGAACAGTTCAACTTGCAACCGGACTTCTTCTTGTCTCTTGAGGCACGAACCCCCGCGGCCCAAGTGGGCGAGATGGTGACCAAGCTCGCCGAGCTCATGGACGCCTACGAGCCCCACATGGTGATCACCCCAGGCGACGTAAACTCGACCCTGGCAGCGGCCATCGCGTGC
Source organism: Luminiphilus sp. (assembly GCA_964221845.1). GTDB lineage: Bacteria > Bacteroidota > Bacteroidia > Flavobacteriales_D > Sanyastnellaceae > CAXPZW01. The sequence continues at coordinate 61,607 of CAXPZW010000009.1, forward strand.
AACAAAATGGGCATTCCACTCGCCCACCTCGAAAGTGGCCTGCGCAGCTTTGACCGCGGCATGCCCGAAGAAATCAACCGCCTGCTCACCGATGAGATCTCGGACCTGTTCTTTGTGACCGAGCAGAGCGGCATGGACAACCTCAAGACCGAGGGCAAGTCCATGGACCACGCCTACTTGGTGGGCAACACGATGATCGATACCCTGGTGGCCTTTGAGCCACAAATCGACGCTTCAGACATCTTGGAAAAATGCGGGGTCACCGCCGGCAACTTCGCCCTGATGACCATGCACCGCCCGGCCACGGTGGACAACCCGGGCGGCCTGGATTTCATCACCCGTGTGGTGGAGGGCGTGACCGAAGAACGTCCGCTGGTGTTCCCCATCCACCCGCGCACCAAGGCCAAGTTTGAGTCCTTTGGCAAATGGGAAGAGTTCAAGGCCACCCCAGGCCTGATTCTGACCGAGCCGTTGGATTACTACGCCTTCCAAAAACTCATCCGCGACGCGTCCTTCATCCTGACCGATTCAGGGGGCATCCAAGAAGAATCCACCTTCCGTCAGGTGCCGTGCTTCACCCTGCGTGAAAACACTGAACGCCCAGTGACCTGCACGGTAGGTACCAACGAACTGGTGGAATTGGACGCCGATGTCGTCTTGAGCAAAATTGCCAGCGCCAGCGAAAAGACGGGCCAGATCCCACAACACTGGGACGGCAAATCCACCGAACGCATCATGGACCATGTGGCGACTTACTTGGGACTCCCGGTAAGCAAGGCCAAAGCCTGATCGAGATATGTGTGGGCCTGGCGATGTTGCCGGTCCACAGCAGACACCACCCTTTGACGCACGCCGTCCAGCTGGTCTACCAAGGCTTGGTGGGCGGCGTTGCCGATTTCTACAGGGGCATTGTAATCGATCGAAAACTCGGGCATGCCCAAATAGTCGTAGCACTCCTTGCCCTTGCGCTCGTAGGAAATGTTGAGCGCGGGCGTACCGCTCATCAAAGCCAGAATGCAAAAATGCAGGCGCGTACCGATGACATAATCGAAGCTGCGCAACTGCTCACGCAAATCCTGCATGCGATGGAACTCGCGGTCCACAGTTGCAGCGATCCCTTCTTGCGCCAATTCTTCAGCAAACTCCGCAGCCAAAGCGGAATCGTCCACGTATCCGGGCACGCCTTGGCAGGTGCTGAGGAAATGCACCTTAAGGTCAGCTTCGTGCACCTCCCGCGCAAGGCTCAGGATGAGCTGTTTGAATTGATCGGCGCTGCGTGCGTCGTGGCTCCAGCGGCGGACGCTTATGGCGACGGTTCCTTTAGCGGGCAGAGGGGGCAGGGGTTTGAGCAAAAAGGCCGCGTCGTTGGTGCGCATGACTTGCTGCGGACCCACCTGCCATTCAGCCAGACTTTGTTCGGAGTGCGCGTCGCGGGCCAAGAGCAGCCCCAGATGGTGCTTTTGGGCCTTGAACAACGCCAAGTCGCTCCCTTCCAGCGGGCCAAACGACTGGCTGTACACCCCGACTTTCTTACCCATTCTGGCTGCTGTTCGCAGCTTGAGGACGTGACCGCGGATGCCGTAATAGCTATTGAAATACCCTCCTGGGCAGCCCAACACAATGTCAGCCTTGCGGTACGCCGGACGCATCCGAGGCGTGAAACGCTCCAACAAAAAGCGCAACGGCGGAAGTTTGCGGTAGATCCACCCTTGCACGCCCTCAGGAGTAAGCGGCAATTCCGGGTAGAGGGATTGGGTGGTTTGAAAATGGTAACTGGCCACCTCTACGACCACTCCGCGCTCCACAAGCCCTTCGTACAACGCAAAGAGCAAGGCAGCGTCGCCTCCGTTGACCGGAACCGCATTGGCGATGAGACAGGAGATAGGACGCTGCATGGACGGTGAGGAATGCCGTAATTTGCGCGGAAGAACGGAAATTTTCCCTTTCGGCTCATGGCCTCACCCCCCTCGAAGCAGCCCACAGTGGGCATGGTGTACGACAACCTGGCCACCTTCGTGGAACGCGACATCCGCATTTTGGAATCCGAGTACACGGTGCTGCGCATGCCTTTTGACGCGCGGCCCAAGTGGCGATTGCCGGTGGCGTTTGCCCGGCAGTTTGTGGACCTGCTGCGTCAGCGGGGCAAGGTGAAAGTGTACGTACACCAGAGTGCGGGATACGTATCGTTTTTAGCCTGTGTGCTGCGCCCGGTGTTGGGTTGCCGCAACGTCATCATCGCCATTGGCACCGATGCCGCGCGCCTTCCGGAAATCGGCTACGGACACTTCTGCAAATGGCCCTTGCGCTGGTTCGCATCGGTCAGCTACCGCCGCGCGGATTTGGTGTTGCCCGTGCACCGTTCACTCGAACGCAGCAGCTACCAATACGAGGCTGTGGAGTTTCCCCAGCAAGGTTTTCGCGCGTTTGTGCCCGGCATCAAAACCCGCGTGGTGGAGATGGTCAACGGCTACGACGGCGACCGCTGGCAGGTCACCACTCCGGTTGAGGATCGTCCCAAACACTTTTTGACTGTTGCGGTCAAACTCGGCGAGGCCGGATTCTACCGCAAGGGCATCGACTTGATTTTGGAGGTGGCCCGCCGCCGTCCGGAGCTCACCTTCACCTTGGTAACCGCTTTTCCCGATTTGGAAGCTGTACCGGCCAACGTACACGTGATTCCCCCCATGCCCCAACAGGACTTGCTAGAAGTCTACAACCGCCACGCGTTCTACTTGCAACTGAGCATGTTTGAGGGCTTCCCCAACGCGCTGTGTGAAGCCATGCAAAGCGGGTGCATTCCCATTGGCAGTGCGGTTGCGGCCATTCCAGACATCATCGGAACCACCGGGTACGTGTTGGAGCGCAAGTCTGCCGATCAACTCGAGGCCCTTCTGACCAAAGCACACACCCAAGGCCTGCCTGGCACCGAACGTCCTGAGCAGCGCATTGCCACCGAATTCCCCTTGGAACGCCGCCAGCGCGAGTTCTTAGATCACCTGAAATCCCTGGTGCGATGAGCGCAGCCAAACGCCTGGGACTGGTAACGCGCCAAGCGAGCTTCAACGCCGTACACATCTTGCTCGGCACTGTGGCCGGTGCGGTAAACACTGTGGTAGTGCTGCCACAAGCGTTTGCCGAACAAGACGGCCGCTGGGGCGTGATCATCGTGCTGACCTCTTGGGCACTGATCTTTGCCCAACTGCTCAACCTCGGCACCCCCAACACCTTGATGCGCTTTATGCCGCGCTACAAGGACGAACCCGCGCAATCCCGTGCACTGCAGGGGTTCAGCTTCAGCATGCTGCTGCTGGGCATCGCCGCTCTGGGAGGCTGTTTGCTGCTGGGCAAGGAGTGGTTCCTCAGCTTTTTTCAGGATGGCGATGCGGCCAAGATGCGCGACCACATCGGACTGCTGTTTATCCTGTTTGCGTGCATGACGCTCAATGTCGGGTTCACCGGATTTTTATGGGCGCGCTTGAGCACCACCATCACCCAGTTTGTGCAAGAGACCTTCCTGAAGACCACCTACCTCGCCGCAGCCTTTGCTTATTTGATGGGGTGGATCGACTACACCTGGCTCCTTTGGTTGTACACGGGCAGTTATGTGATCAGCACGATGATCTTGGGAGGACTGGCGGTTCAACGGGGCTTGAGTCCTTCGCTCCAGTGGAACGGACTGCCCTTGGGTGAATTGGTGAGTTACGGCTTGTTCTCGGTATTGGACCGCGGCATTGCGGTGATCGTGCACCGCACCGATTTTGTGATGATGGCCATCCTGCTCAGTCTATCAAAGGTGGAGGCATACAACCTGGCCTTTTACATCGCGGCGGTGGCCATGATTCCGCAAAAGGCCATCTCGGCCATTGTCAACCCGCTCATGGCCAAGGCGATTCACGCGCAGGACCGCACCGAGATGCAGACCCTCTACACCAAATCCGCTCTGAATCAAGTGCTGGTGGGCGGACTAATTTTTGGGTGCACCTGGGCCAGCATCGACGAGGTCATGCTGCTGCTGCCCGAGCGCTATGCCGGGGGCAAATGGGTGGTGCTGTTTATTGGGATTTCTCGCCTGGTGTACCTGATTTCGGGTGCCGCGGGCGCGCTGATCCAATTCAGCAAATGGTACCGGGCCAACTTTGTGTTGAACCTCGGGTTCTTTGCGCTGACGGTGGTGTCCAACTACTTCTGCATGTCGCCCGACTGGTTTGATTTGGGTATGGAGGGAGCGGCGCTCGGTACCGCGGGTTCATTTGTGATCTACAACGCAGCCAAGGTGGTGTACGTGCGTCAAAAGCACGGCATGCACATGTTCAGCCGCAACCTGGTAGCAGCACTCCTGCTCACCACCATTCCTGCGGCGGCCCTGCACGGCTGGCACCCGTTGGAGGGCATGCCATTTTGGGCCATTTTGCTCAAGAGCGGCGGGTTGTTGGCGGTGGTGGTGGCCACCGCGCTTTACTTGGAAATTTCAGAAGACGGGCAACTGCTGGTCAACAAACTGCTGCGCCGATCATGATACCCGCACCCAGGTCTGGGTTCGGAAGAAGAAAGCTACGTATCCACGGACTTTGAGTTGGTTGGAGTTGTCCTCGTCCAACCACAGTTTGCAGTCGTACACCGTCCCGTTTTTGGGATCAAGGATGGTGCCGTCGTCCCACTCGTTGTCATCGGCGTCGAAGATCATGCCTTCGATGATCACCATGCCTTTGATCTTTTGGTTGTGCTTGGCGCCTTCGCACTCCTTGCAAACCGGATCTTGGTCTTCGTTGGGCTCGCGGAAGAGCTCAACGATGCGGCCGTACAGCTTGCCGTCTTTTTTGTAGATCTCGACAATGGACTTGGCCTTGCCGGTTTCGTCGTCAATGGTTTTCCAGCGGCCTTCTACCGATTGGGCTTGGATCAAAGTGGCCACAAAGAGGCCTGCGAGGAGGAATGCGATTTTTTTCATCGTGGGGGAATCAAATTCTGTCGTTCGGCGTCCCGGCGGGCGCGATGGATGCTGGTGTTGAGCTCAAAGCCCAACAACAAGATCAGGCTGTTGAAGTTAACCCAAATCAGCAACACCATCAAGGTGCCCAAGGAACCATACAAACGGTTGTAACTGGCAAAATTGTTCACGAACCATGCAAACAAGAGCGATGCCAGAATGAAAAACAAGGTCGAAAAACTGGCGCCTGCGCTGAACCACTTCCAGCGCTTCTTGCGGAAATTTCCCGTGTTGTAGATGATGCTGATCGAGAAGTAAACCAAGGCCACAGCAATGACCCACTTGGCCAGCTCGAGCAGGATGACGGTCACTTCGTTGGTCAGGTACTCCCGGGCAATCAACCAATCAAAGAACCACCCCGAAAGGGCGATCAACACTACGGCCAACACCAAGAAGAGTCCCAATAAAAAAAGCAGCGCAATGCTGGCCAACCGGATGAACACCGGGTTGCCCTTCTGGACCAAATTGTACGAGCCGTTGAGCCCCATCAAAATGGCATTCACTGAGTTGGAGGCGTAGAAGATCAACAGCACAAATCCAAAGCTCACCACCGAGTTGTACTTGTGGTACATGAGGTCTTCCAGGGTGGCTTCAAACAGGCCAAAACTGTCTCCCGGCATGAGCCCTTCCAGTCCTGCGAACAGGTTCTCCTGGAAGTTGTCGACCGGCACGTAAGGGATCAAGGAGATCAACAAAATGATCACCGGAAACACCGCCAAAAACAGGCGAAAGGAGATGGCCGCCGCGCGGGTGGAAATCCCGCCTTTTTGCAGCCCCTCGACAAAAAAAACGCTTACGTAGTAAAGCGAGAGGCCTTCAAACCCCCACGGACGCAAGCGTTTGGCGAAGGCCACCACGGCCTGCACCCAGCTCAGATTGCGGAACCAGTCCAACAACCGCTGGATCATGCATGGATGGCTTTGAGGCTCAAATCAAGCGACTTGACGCTGTGGGTGAGTGCGCCCACGGAAATGAAATCCACGCCGGTTTCGGCGTAGGAACGGATGGTGGCTTCCGTAATTCCTCCGGAAGCTTCGGTCTCGGCCTGGTCTCCGATTTCGGGGAGGATGGCGCGGATGGCTTCTGGGGTGAAGTTGTCGAGCATGATGCGGTCCACCGGACCGGCGGCCAGGATCTCCCGGACTTCTTCGGCATCACGTGCTTCCACCTCAATGGGGATGTTGATGCCCTTTTCCTGCTGGTAGGCTTTGGCGCGACCGATGGCGGCTGTGATGCCCCCGGCGTGGTCGTTGTGGTTGTCCTTGATCATCATCATGTCGTACAACCCAAAGCGGTGGTTGGTGCCACCGCCAATCACCACGGCTTGCTTCTCCAAAAAGCGCATACCGGGTGTGGTTTTGCGAGTGTCCAACAGGCGGGCTCCGGTGCCCTTGATGATGTCCACAATGAGGTTGGTTTTGGTGGCGATGCCGCTCATGCGCTGCATGATGTTGAGCACAGTGCGTTCAATGGTCAACAGCGAACGGCTGGAGCCGTGCACATGGAACACAATGTCTCCTGGATCCACCTCATCCCCGTCATGCATGAGTTGCTCAAACTCGAGCGAGGGGTCGAAGATTTCGAAGATTTGACGGGCCACTTCCACGCCGGCTACAATGCCTCTTTCCTTCACCAGCAAGCGCGCGCTGCCGGTGCGGTCGGCCGGGATGGTGGCCAAGGTGGTGTGGTCACCGTCGGCGATGTCCTCGGTGAGGACGGTTTTGATCCAGGTAGTCAGGTCCCAATCCATGCCCTCAAAGTAACGGATTCCGCGTGGGGTGGGCCAAAAAAAAGCGCCACTCATCGGTGGCGCTTTCGATCCCAAATCTGGGGGCTAGAAGTCGTCTTCTTGAAAGGACTCGATCCGCAGCTGCTTGACCTGCATGCCCGCGTCGGTGCGGTGCATGAAGAAGGTCACGCGGTAGGTTCCGTCGGCACAGACCAAATCGCCAATGCGGTAATGGTCGTCCAACTTGGAGGTACCCTTGTGCATGATCTTGAAGCTCTTCGGGGCGTGGCCGCGGAAGAAATTGTCCAAGGTTTTTTGAGCGGCGGCCGGCGACATGGTGCCTTCCTCGCCCAAAACAGTGATGTCTACATTCGGGCCGAAGTAGCTGGCGAGCTTAGCGGCATTGCCGTTCTGCAGCGCCTGAGAAACCCCGGCGGTGATGTCTGATTGTGCGCTCAGCGCCGTGCCTAGCAGCAGCGCAAAAGCAATTCCCAAATATTTCATGACCCATCTCAATTTGATCGGTATAGCGCAAAACTCTTGCCAAACTGCAGGTGGAGCGCACCGGGGTTTTCCCAAATTTAGCAATTCAAATCGCTGCTTGTGAAGTGTTTGTTGTTGTCCATCGGGAAGACCCAAGAGGCCTGGATACGCTCCGGAATGGAGGTGTACCTGAAGCGCCTGCCCCACTATTTGCCCTTTGAATACCAAGAGTTGCCCGACGTGAAGAACGCACGCAAACTGGGCAACGACCCGCTCAAAGAAGCCGAAGGAAAGGCCTTTTTGGCCAAACTCGACAACACCGACCACGTGATCCTGTTGGACGAAGGCGGTAAACTACGCACCTCGCGAGAACTGGCCGGCTTCTTTGAAAAACACATGCTAGGCGGCACCCGCAGGCTGGTGCTGATCATTGGCGGGGCGTACGGCTTCAGTCCAGAACTGTACAAACGCGCCAACGGCAAGCTCTCGCTCTCGCCCATGACGTTCTCCCACCAGATGGTGCGCGTGATTGCCCTCGAACAGCTCTACCGCGCGCAGAGTATCCTCAAAGGCGAGCCCTACCACCACGATTGAAGTTTTAGGAAACCGATAACATTTTGAATCCCACTCTGGCACTGCGCTTGAAAGGCTGACACCATCGCGACCGGTTTTGGGATGGGATCTTGAGATTCAGACCCGAAGCCATTTGGCCGCAGACGCCTGCATCGATTCAGGCGCTGGTGTGCTTTTGACATGAAGCCGCTCCTTGATGGGGGCGGCTTTTTTTTGTCAAGGGCATTCACAAAGTGAGACTGGCCATTCACAAAGTCGATGCGGGGGTGGTTTGGATGCGAGTGGGTGGAGCTGGACCTTTCACGTGTTGTTTGCTCGAAAGACAAGCATCAGGAGGTGGAGGCGGGGGCGGCGGGGCCGGCGGCCCACGGGAGGGAACCTGCGCGGACGAAGTATTTTCAGCGCTGTTGTACCTTCCCTGCTATGTGCGGCCGCTACGTCTCAGTCACCAAAGTCAAAACCCTCGAAAAGCGCTTCAACGTCCAAGCGCCTACCCCAGAGCTGTTCACCCCCAACACCAACGTGAGCCATGGGAACACCGCGCCGGTGATCACCAACGAAAAGCCGGGTGAGCTGCAGTTCTTCCAGTTTGGATTCACGCCTTCGTGGGCCAAAAAGCAGGTGTACATGGTCAACGCGCGCAGCGAGGGCGACCACAACAAGGCCAACGACCCGCAGTATTCGGGCGCCATGGGCATCGTCAACAAACCGATGTTTCGCAGCTCCATCCGCAAGCGGCGGTGCTTGGTACCGGCCGATGCCTTCATCGAAGGGCCTGAAAAAGAGCGCCTGAGCAAACCCTATGTCATGTACCGCTCTGATGGGGAGCGTCCTTTTGCGTTTGCAGGGATCTGGGACGAATGGGTGCTGCCTGACACCGGTGAGATCGTGTCTTCGTTTGCCATCATCACCGCGCCCTCCAATACCGCCACAGCGGCCATTGGGCACCACCGCAGCCCAGTGATCTTGGAGCGGGACGACGAGCGGTTTTGGATCGATTCAGATTTGCCTTTAGCGGAGGTGACCTCCATGCTCAAGCCCTTGGACGGACGCAAGCTCAACGCGTATCCCATTGCGACTGACATCAAAAACCCCCATACCAATGGCGTAAGCCTGCTCGAGCCCATCGGCCAGCGCATCTTCCCCGAATACACCTACGAGCTCTACACCGAAATCGAGCTGTTTGGCATGGGCGAATCACGCGCGCGAAAGCGTTCCAAAGACGAAGGCGATCCGGGCACACAAGGCACCCTGTTCTGATTCGTTGCATCTTGCGCGCTGTGACGGTTCTCGCGATGACATCTTGGAGTTTTGCTGGCCCGCTTGTACAAGTGGCCACCTTGCCGCATGTGCGCATGTTGCAGCAAGCCGCAGGCCCCAACACCCAAGTGGTGCTGGTCACCCAGGAAAAAGCGACGTACCCCATGACCGAGGCAGAGCGCTCGGAAGCCCACCAGACTCTGCGGGAACAGCACATTACTTGGCTGCCGCTGGACTACAAGCCCTTTGGTGCGGGTGCAGCGCTACGCTGGGCCAAAGACTTTGCCGTGCTCGTGCACGCCTGCCGAAAGCACAACGTGGAGGTCATCCATGCCTTTGGAACGCCAATCGGGTTCATCGGCGAACCGCTTTCAAAGCTGCTGCGCATCCCGTTGGTGCTGGACAGCTACGAACCGCACGCAGAGGTCATGGTCGAAAACGGCACTTGGCCTCGGAACGGTCGGGCGTTCAAATGGCTGTTCGCCTCCGAGAAACGGCAAGCGCATCACGCCACCGCAGCGCTGGCCACTACCGCAGCCATGGAAGACTACGCCAAGCGCACCTTTGGCGCAGCGCCGAGTCTGCTGGTGCCTCGCCCAGCGCCCGTGGACTTAGAACGGTTCCATCCGGACACCTCTGTGCACCCTGACTTGGCCGCTTGGAAAGGAGATCACACCCTGGCCGTGTACGCTGGCAAACTCGGGGGCATCTACTGGAAAGAGGAAGTCTTTGCGCTGATGGCCACCAGCATGCAACATTGGCCCGGTGGACTGAAGTGGGCATTGTTGACTGATCTTCCCGAGCACGAGGTGCATGCCTTGGCCTCAGAAGCTGGCGTGCATTTGGACCACCTGTGGATCCACCACGCTTCACCCGACGAAATGCCTGCTCTGCTGGCCGCCGCCGACTTTGCGCTGAACCCCAAAGCCCCCGTCCCCTCCCAGCGCTACTCTACCTCCATCAAGGACGCCGAATATTGGGCGAGTGGTTTGCCGGTGATGATTCCTCCCGGCATCTCAGACGACTCCGAGCTCATTGCCACCCATCGTGCAGGCGTAGTGATCGAAGGGGTGGATTTTAGAGGTGCTTGCAGGGCCATGGCACAACTCCTGGCCGAAGACGGCCCTGGCGCCAAAACACGCGCACGCCAACTTGCGGAAGACCACCGTTCACTGGCGGCCTCGCAGTTGGCGTACAACAAAGTCTACGGTCCTCTGGGGCCGCTTAGAACTTGATCTCGTCGGTGGCGATGTCGGTTTTGAAATCGACCTTGACCTTGCGTCCAATGCCCATGGCCTTGCCACGCACGAAGCCTTCAGCCTTCAGCTCTACTGATTTGGCAAACAGCAGCGTCAAGGTGTTGGCCAGGAAATCTCCGCTCATATCAGAGATGTCCGCAGTCATGCGCAGGGCCTGCACGCTCACTTCCTTTTTGGGCAGCTCCAGCGGTTCGCGCAGGTGGAGTTTGCCCATCTTCTTGCCGTTCATGTACAAGTCGATGTCGCTCTCGGTGAGCTTGATCTTGTAGAAGTTCGGGTTGTCGATCTTGAGGAAGATGTCGGCGGCGATGATGTCCTTGCTGAACTCTTTGACGTCCACGTTTTGGACTTCAATCACGTCCACGTCCTCGTACAAGGAGCACGAAGAGAGGCTCACGGCCAGGAAAAACACTAGGGTCAGGTGCAGGATGCGGGCTGGTTTCATGACGATGCGTTTATGCTTCAACGGCAAGCATCATGCCTTGAGTGCGGCAAAGTGCTTGTAGAAGAGTGGAATGGTCTCGATGCCGCGGAAGTAATTGAACACCCCGTAGTGCTCGTTGGGCGAGTGGATCGCGTCTGAATCCAAGCCGAAGCCCATGAGCACGGTCTTGAGTCCGAGGATCTTCTCAAACGACGAACAAATCGGAATACTTCCCCCGCTGTGCACGGGAATGGGCTGGCGTCCAAAGGTCTCTTCCATGGCGGCCGAAGCGGCTTTGAATCCGGTAAAGTCTGAAGGGGTCACGTACGGCTGGCCACCGTGCATGTCGGTCACGGTTACCTTCACGCTGTTTGGCGCAATCTTCTCCATGTAGGCGCGGAACTTTTCGGTGATGTCGTGCGGGTCCTGCCCGGGTACCAATCGCATCGAAATCTTGGCCTTGGCCCACGAAGGAATCACCGTCTTGGCGCCTTCTCCCGTGTAGCCTCCCCACATGCCGTTCACGTCCAAGGTTGGACGGATACTCATGCGCTCAGGCACAGTGTAACCGGCCTCGCCTTCCACATCTGAAATATCGATGCTGGCTTTGAAGGCGTCTTGGCTAAACGGCGCTTCTGCCATGGCCGCGCGCTGCTCAGCAGTGTATTCGACAACGCCGTCGTAGAACCCGTCTACGGTGATGCGCTGGTTGTCGTCCTTGAGCTTACCGATCATCTCGGCCAGGATGTTGAGCGGGTTGGGCACGCCACCGCCGTACAAACCTGAGTGCAGGTCGCGGTTCGGGCCGACCACTTCCACTTCGGTATACGCCAAGCCGCGCAGGCCCGTACACACCGAAGGCACGTCGTTGGCAATGATGCCGGTATCGCTCACCAAGACCACATCGGCCTTGAGCATGTCTTTGTACTTCTCCAAAAAGCCGTCGAGGTTGGCCGAGCCCACTTCCTCTTCCCCTTCGATCATGAACTTGGCGTTGCAGGGCATGCCCACACCGTTGTTCATCAGCTCAAAGGCCTTCACATGCATGAAGAATTGGCCCTTATCGTCGCACGCACCGCGGGCAAAAATGGCACCCTCGGGGTGGAGGTCGGTTTTCTTGATGACGGGCTCAAACGGGCCGCTCTCCCACAGATCCATGGGATCCGGCGGCTGCACATCGTAGTGGCCATACACCAGTACGGTAGGCAGGCTAGGGTCCACAATCTTCTCGCCGTATACGATGGGGTACCCGGGGGTCTCGCACAGTTGCACATTGTCCGCACCTGCGGCCTTAAGGTGATCGGCTACGGCTTCTGCGGTTTTGCGCACATCGCCCGCGCAGGCAGGGTCGGCAGAGATGGACGGGATGCGGAGCAAGTCCATCAGTTCATTCAAGAATCGGTCTTTATGGGGCCCGAGGGCCGCGCGTACTGCGTCGAGTTGCATGGGGGTTGGGTTTGGGAGCCGGAAGTTCGGAATCGAAATTGAATTGGCCGCAGGGCGAGTGGGGTGAGGGTGGACAGATCAACAAAGATCGCGTTCGCGCGTACCCCCACCCTTGGGGGCTGGGCCATCCCCCTACTGCAAAACTTCAACACAAACTTCGATTTATCCGGGAGCGAAGCGTTTATACCCGGGTATACCCGTTTCTACACGGCTCTACTCCCCGCATGTGGTGTTGAACGCGCCGAGCAAAATCAACAAATCCGCAGCGCCCACCTCGCAGTCGTAGTCCAAGTCTTGATCGCAGGCCAACGCGCATCCGTAAGCGCCCAGCAGCGTAAGGATGTCTTCAGAATTGATCTGTCCATCGCCGGTGCGGTCCGCAGGGCACGGGTTTCCGTAGAACTCATGGGAGCCGATGTCCGGGGCGACCATGTCGCGCGCCCAGCCCGACACATCTTGGGTCACACCCAAAGGCAGCGCAGCCTCCATCAATGCGGTGTTGCACGACTCCAAGTTTTGAGGTGATCGGAACAACGGGTCATCGGTCAGGGTATTCGCGTCCCAGCCGCTGAACGAGGTCCAAGCAGCCACCGAACCGTACTCATCGCCTGATTGACCAATCCGCGCAGCCAAGTCAGAGATGCCCGCTTGGTGAATCACGTTATGGTCGCACGCGGTCAAGCAATCGAGCTGGTCCAAGTCATAGACCGCTACATCGGTATCCACCCAAATGGCATTGTTGCGGATGCGGATGTTGGTGGCCGAGGTATTGGCCGCGCCCGTGTATTCGTGGTAGAACACGGCGTCCTCGTCGTACCCACCAAGGTCCATGTAAATGCTGTTGTGGTGGATGTCCAGGTAGTCGCACGCAGAGAAGCTGATGGCGATGTCCGGCACCAAATAGGCATTGTTGATGATGGTGATCTCGTTGTTGGAGATGACCGAGGGTTCGGTGTCGCTGCCGTCGGATTGCAGCATGCGGATGGCTTCGCTGCCGGACTCGAGGAAAAAATCGTTGCCCTCCACCACAATGGAATCCGAACTGGCGGTGATCGACACGCCGTAGAACCCGTAAGAGTTGCCCGCGTCGGTGGTCTCAAAGTAGTTGTCGCGGATGACCACGTGCTCGGTGTCAAACACGCTCACCCCAATCACCTCACAATCCAAAAAGGTATTGCCCTCGATCAAGCAGAGCTCGGTCTCGCCAAAGTCGTCGTCGATGTGGATGCCGTTGCCTCCGCCTTGGAAGTTGCAATGCTGGATGTAGACGTTGTCCAACGGATCCACATCGATGCAGGAGCGGTTGTACGGCGCACCGCAGCAGTTGTCCAAGTAATTGGGCGCACTGAAATTGCAATGGCGAATGGTAATGTTGGGACAACTGCGAATGTCCAAGGGAATGCCTGGGTCGGAATCGGTTTCAAAGGTGAGGTGTTCCAGAATCAGGTTGTAGACCAAGTTGGCTTGGAAGACATGCCAACTGCCCGATCCAGCAGGAGTTCCGGTGATGATCACATCTTCGGCATTGCCGGTTTCTGAACGGAAGGTGAGTGGGGTTTCTGGGGTTGGGGAGAAGATGTAGGCCAAGTTGAAGACCTCATTGTACGTACCGGGGCGAGCGTGGAAGGTGACGGCTCCATCGAGTCCTTCGCTGCTCACAGCAGCACAGGCTTCGGTGAAGGTGAGGTAATCGGGATCGGTGCCTCCGATGGTGTAGTCGCCGGAGAGTTGAGAAAACCCGAAAAGGGGAGAAAGCACAACGAGCAAACAGAACAAAAATCGCATGGGTCAGTCTTAAGCAGTCACAAGATACGCAGATGTTGCGCCAAGTGAATCCTCACACCCCCACCTCAATTATATTTGCCCACCCCAACATGACACCCAACACCTTCGACAATACCGAGATCGCCTTTCGGCACAAGTCCGACGGTGCGCTGGCCAAGGCGTACTGGATGTTCAAGCTCATCGCCTACCCGTGGATGGTAAAGGTGGGCAAGGCGCTCATCAACGTGGCTCTCACCCTGCGCATTCCCGTTGGCTGGGCCATGCGCTGGAACGTCTTCGAACACTTCTGCGGCGGCGAGGACATCGAATCCTGCCAATCCACCGCACAGGAGCTCAACCAATACGGCATCGGCACCATCTTGGATTTCAGTGTGGAGGGCAAGGAGTCTGACGAGGATTTCGAACGCACCTTCCAGGAAATCCTGCACACCGCAGATGCGGCCGCGGGCAACAGCCACATTCCGTTTTGCGTATTCAAAATCTCGGGGATTGCGCGCCACGCTTTGCTCCAAAAAGTAAACGCCTGCACCTTGCTCGAAGCCTCCGAGGTGGCCGAGTTCAAAATGGTAACCGACCGCGTGAATGCCATTTGCAAACGCGCCGCAGACGGGGGCACATACGTGCTCATTGACGCCGAGGAAAGTTGGATCCAAGACGCCATCGACGAAGTGGCCTTGGAAATGATGCGCCGCTACAACCGCGAGCGTGTGGTGGTATTCAACACCTACCAACTGTACCGCCACGATCGCTTGGACTTCCTGAATCAAAACCTGGCCTACGCGCAGGAAGAAGGCTTCCACTTGGGCGCCAAACTGGTGCGTGGGGCCTACATGGAAAAAGAGCGTGACCGCGCTGAAGCCCTGCGCTACACCTCCCCCATCCAGCCCAACAAAGCCGCCACCGACCAAGACTTTGACCTCGCCCTGAAGGTCTGCGCCGAAAACATCGACCGCATGGGCGTGTGCGTGGGCACCCACAACGAGGTATCCAGCCTGTACATGACCGAACTCATGGCCCAGCACGGCATCACCAAAGCCGATCCCCGCGTGTACTTTGCGCAGCTGTTGGGCATGAGCGACCACATCTCCTTCAACTTGGCAGCCGAAGGCTTCAACGTGGCCAAGTACGTGCCGTACGGCCCCATCCGCGAGGTGGTGCCCTACCTCATCCGCCGTGCCGAGGAGAATACTTCGGTGGCCGGGCAAACCGGACGCGAGTTGCAGCTCATCCAAGACGAGCGCAAACGCCGCAAAGCCAAGAAATAATCGGGGTTAGCGCACCAGGATGCGCTCAATGCGTACGCCGTAGTCGGTGCGTACCTCCACCAGCACCACGCCGGTAATGTCTGGCAATTCCAACCACCCACTCCGCACCATCCAAGGCTGGTCCAAGAGCAACTTGCCGTCTGAGGTGTAGGTGCGGATCTGTTTGATTTCCTCGGAGCACTGCACGCGCACCCACCCGTTGGCCGGGTTGGGACCGATCTGCAGCGCAAAATCTTCCGGGATCTCATCCACGCCTGTGGTGGTGTCCAAGGTGACCGACGCGATCAGCTCTGGCTCGGGATCCACGGCTGCGTACATGTCCTTGAAGGTGTTGATGGGCGCAGAGTCATACGTGAACATCTCCTCCAACCAACGCGGCGGAACACTTTGGTAGAAGACGTTGGCCTGGGCCACCACTTCTCCTTCGTAGCCGTCGAGTGCGATTCGGTAGGTAACCTGGTCCGACCCTGACCCTTCGGTGCCGTCTGCAGCGTTGAAGTTGAGGTCGGCGACGGCCAGACCGGCCACCAAGGTGGTGTCGTACGCGTAGTGCGTCGTGCTGAAGCCCTCAGGCACCAAGCGGTTGTCTTTCAAGGGGTACGCGGCATTCTCCAGCACAGTGGTCGCCAGCCCATCGTTGTCGCCCAAAACCATCTCGTACACCTGCACTTCGTCTTCGTTTCGGATGACTTCGTGGTGGGGCTCGTAGGGAAGGTCGCGGCCGATCAGGTTGAACTCTTCGTCCAACAGGCCTTGCTCAAAGAGGACATTCCCGTCCACATCTTCCAATCGGAAATGCACCCAAGCGATGCGTGCGGGATACCCCGAAGGGAACTTGTGCCCGGCCTTGTTCCACAGCTCCAGCTCAAAGGTGAGCGTGTCTTCGACGTGGTCGATTTTGCTCAGGGTCAGGTCCAGGGTTTGTTGCTGGAGTTGCTCGCGCGTGCGCTCCTCCGCTAGGGTCAACTGCTCTTGGGTGGCGGGCAAATCGAGTTCATCCTTGAATTCCTGGAAGAGGCGCAGCATGTAAGTGTTGCCTCCCACCAAGTGGTGTTTCGCGTAAGGTTGTTGCGGGAACAGCCAGGTAGGCAAGCTCGCCGCCACCGCTCCGCCTTCGACCAGCGGCATGTGGCAGGTTTGGCATTCGGTGCCCTGGTCGGGGTAGGCGGAATTGACCCACTCGTGGTAGGTGGCTTGCTCGAAGAAGGTGTTTTCGGTGGGGGCGCCGTCCACAAAGGTGTGGGTGAACAGGCTGTGGCAGGACGCGCACAGTTCCGACTCGCGCACGTGCTCGCTGTAGGCCGGGCTGAAGCCGGTTTGGCCGCTCATCAAGCCGTCCCAAGGGTTGATGAATCCGCCGTAAGCCGCGTGATCGTCGTTGTAAGGAATCTCGCCGGTGTTGAGGTTGCCGAGCTCGGGCACGTCAGCAATGGCGTGGCAACCGATGCAGCCCACCCCGTCTTGGCCGAGCTCGTCGGTCTCGAGGTGTTCCATCAAAAAGGCCTCGCCGGTGGTGAGTTCCATTTCGTAATGACCCATGGGGGCATGGCAACGGGTGCAGGTTTCTTCGATCTCGGCCACGTAGTCGGGGTTGACCAGGCCTTCGTGGCTCACCTTGGCTTTCCAAAACGGATCGCGCGCCGAGTTGGCCATGATGGTGCCCATCCAGTCGTTGATGGTGCTCACGTCGTTGCCATCGGCATCCACCTGGTCTTCACCGTCCACGCTGGTGTTGTGGCAGTTGACGCATTTGCCCGAGCCTACAAACCACTCCCCTTCAAACTCACTGAGTTCTTCGGGCGTGCGGTCGGCAGCGCAGCCGTTTTCTCTGGGCGAATCGGTGAGCGACAGGAACAGGATTCCTGCGGTGAATAAGACGAGGGCAACTCCACGTTTGCGCATGAACAGGACTTTGAGTCGTTGGCTTTCTTTGCAAAAGAAACAATTGGATGCCGAAACCACTTTTGATTCGCATGAGAAGGATTCCATTTTGCCTGCTTTTTCTGCTGACCACCCTTGCGTTCCCAGCCTGGGCCCAGCCCGACACCCTGCTCGCCGACCGGGTGCTGAACTACGAATGGCCCATTGATTTGGTCCACACCCCCATGGACGACGACGACCGGTTGTTCATCGTGGGCCACTTTGGCAAGGTGGACATCCTGGTGGACGGCGAATTGCAAGAAGGTTCCTTTCTGGACCTCAGCGAAACCGGGCTGAACATCCTGAACTTTGGCACCAACTCTGAGCAAGGCATCAACGGCATGGCTTTCGACCCGGACTACGCCAACAACGGCTATTTCTACGTGTGCTACAACGGCACCCGCCCCGACGGCACCGGGGACGAAATCGAGCAACGCATTGTTTGTTTCCAAGTGGATCCCGGCAACCCCGATGTGGCCGACACTTCCACCTGGTACGAACTCTTGGAGTTTGACGAAGGCGATGATCCCGAACCCGGACACAACGGCGGCAAACTCGCTTTTGGTCCGGACGGGTACTTGTACGTGTCCTGTGGAGACGGCGGCAGTACCGGCAACGGCCAACAAGGTGGAAACAGCGGCGGCGACGACCACGGAGAAGTCGGTAACGGACAAGACTTGCAAACCTTCCTGGGCAAACTCCTGCGCATCAACGCGCACGGCATGGAGCCCTACACCATTCCCGAAGACAACCCCTTCGTGGGCAATCCGGACGCCTTGGATGAAATCTGGTCTTACGGCTGGCGCAACCCCTGGCGCTTCAACTTTGACCGCCTCACCGGAGACCTGTTCATTGCCGATGTGGGCGAGGTCGATTGGGAAGAGATCAACAAAGAACCTGCGGGTTTTGAAGGCGGCGGCAACTACGGCTGGCGCCTGTTGGAAGGCCCCATGTGCTACAACCCAACGGTAGACTGCGACCCCGACAACGCCACCATCTCCCCTATCCACGCCTATCCCCACGATGACGGCGAATGTGCAACCGTTGGGGGCGTCATGTACCGCGGCACCGAGATCCCCACCCTTTACGGCCACTACCTCTACAGTGATTTCTGCGGATTCTACGACGAGAAATTCTGGATCATCACCGAGACCGCTGACGGCTGGGTGCGCAAGCCCTGCTGGGTAGAAGTGCCCGGCGGATTCATCCAATGGCAAGAGAACCGCTTTGGCTTTGCCGAGGACCGTGGCGGCGAGGTGTACTTCATGACCACCCTGGGGCTCTACCGCCTGATCTCAGACCCCAATGCCACCTCAGAAAAGTTGCCGCTGATCGCACACCCCAATCCTGCCAAAGGCGAAGTCATCCTCCAATCCGGCGTGGGCATTACCATCGACGGCATTGAAATGGTGGACAGCAGCGGACGCATTGCCGCCTATCCGGAATTCACCTCGTTTGAAGGGGTGGTGCGGTTTGATGTGTCGGACATGCGGGCGGGGGTATACATCCTCAATATCAGCTGCAATTTGGGCAGCGACTTCCAACAACTCCGGTTGGTGGTGACCCCCGACGGGCAATAGCCGTTAAGGGCAGTCGCAGGTTATGCCGCTTCCGGTTTGCTCCACGCCAATCACCTCTACGGGCGGCTTGACGTTGGTGCCGATGGGCAAAAACTTGAAGCGCAAACGGGTGGTGACTCCGTTTTCCAAATGCTCCAGCTGGTATTCCTTGGGCGCGTTGTCCACTTGGCTTTCGCTGAACAGCACGTCGCTGTTTTGGGCCATTTCGACCAAAGATGCGTTTGAAAAGCCGTAGCACTGGAGCTTGCAGAAATTCTGGTCGTTCCAGCTGAGTTCGGCGGCAGCGATGCGCTTGCGCACTTGGTTCTGTGGCAACCAGCCCAGCCAGTCGCGGCCGTTGAACATGACAAACACCAGGATCAGGCCCAAGGCCACGCCCAGCAAATAGCGGTTGAGTCGTTGTTGAAACTTCATGGCGGAGTGTGCGGGCAAAGGTGGAACAAAAAAAGCCTTCCGCGGTTGCAGAAGGCTTTTGGTTCTCGAGTTCGGCAGACGCCTTTCTCTCTCACACCGGTCACTTATCCAGGCAAGACTACCGAGTCGATCACGTGAATGGTGCCGTTGCTGGCGGCCACGTCGGTGGTGGTCACTGCCGACACGCCGCCGTTTTCATCGGTCAGCAAGACTGTGTTGCCCTCGACGGTCACTTCCAACTTGCCGCCACTGACGGTTTCGATGCTAAAGGTGCCGCCCGAGGCTTTGACCGCGTTGATCACATCCTTGGCCTTGAAATTCCCGGCCACCACATGGTAGGTCAGAATTTCGGTGAGCTTGGCCTTGTTTTCGGGCTGGAGCAAGGCGCCCAAGGTGGCGTCGTCCAGTTTTGCAAAGGCCGAGTTGGCTGGGACAAACACGGTAAAGAGACCTTCGCCTTCAAGGGTGCCGACCAAGCCCGCAGTTTTCAAAGCAGTGACCAAGGTTGAGAACTGGTCGTTGCCGGCGGCCACGTCCACCAAGGTTTTCTCGTGGGTGTAGCTCGCTTGCGAAGCGTAGTGGTTAGACTTCTTGGCGTGGCCGCCACACTGGGCTGAGACCGAAGTGGTTGCGAGCAGCGCCGCAGCCAGGAGCATTGAACAGATGGTTTTCATGAAGATTGTTTTTGATTCGCCCCACTTACGCTGCTGGGAACGGGTTTGGATTTCCGGTGGGAAGCCAACAGATGTTAAGCCCTTTTTGAACCGAATTCCCACCCGGCTGTTGCTCCTGTATGCAAAGCGCTACCTTGACGGCCGAAGTGAAGCCGTCAGAACAAGATATCGTCCGGTTATTTGGCCAACGCGATCAGCGCGCGATGGGGATGATTTACGACCGGTACGCAGATGCCCTTTATGGGACACTGCGACGCATGCTGCCCGATGAGGCCGCTACGCGTGATGTCATGCAGGAGGGCTTTGTCAAGGTGTGGAAACACGCCGACCATTACGACCCAACCACATCCACATTGTTTACTTGGCTGCTGCGCATTTTGCGCAACACGGCCATCGACCGCCTGCGCGCCAACAAGGTGCGTTCGGACCATAAAATCCAAACGGCGAGTTCGGCCGTAAGTGAGGTAAGCAACAGTTTCAAACCCGAACACCTCGATGTTCCAGAGCTCGTAGCTGGGCTGGACCCGAAGAACGAAGACGTGATTCAAGCGCTCTTTTTCAAAGGCATGACCCAACAGGAAGCCTCTGATGCGCTGGAAATTCCACTCGGTACGGTCAAGACCCGACTAAAAATTGCGCTCCGAGAGCTTAGAAACGTGTTTGGCGAACAACAATTGCTGGTTTTGCTTGTAGTGACGATGTTGACATGAGTGAGGAGAAACAAACATTCTTGGAATCAAGCCTGCTGGAGGAGTACCTCCTGGGGTTGACCACGCCCGAAGACGCGGCGAAGGTCGAGCGCATGCTGGAGACCGACGCGGATGTTCGAGCGGAGTATGAGCGCATGCAGCGCGACGTAGAACAATTTTGCAACACCTATTCCCAGGCCCCACCTGCGGACTTGCGTGATTTTGTATTGGGGGACTTGGGTGCACACGATGCCCCACAGATGGGCCAAACCGAGCCTGAACCGTCTTTGGTAACCCCACAGCCCGACCCCAAACCTGTCATGGTTCCGGTCCAAGGAGGCAGCAATTTGAATTGGATGAGTGCAGCTGCAGCCTTGGCTGCATTGATTGCGGTGGCTGCCGCGGTCTACCTGTACAACCAGAACAATGAATTGCGCACCCAGTTGGCCGCCAGCATGGAGCAGCAAGAGACCATTGCCCGCGAGTTGGCAAGCATCCGAGGTTCCCTGCAATCCCAGCAGACCGTTCAAACCGTGGCCTACCATCCACAAACGGAGACAGTTCTGCTCCGCGGCACCGACAAGTCCCCCGGATTGGGCGTTGTAGCCTACTGGAACCGCGAGACCGAGCAATCGTTCCTGAACGTGCTCTGGCTGCCGGACATTCCAGACAAGTGCTACCAGCTCTGGGCAGACGTCCACGGCGAAATGATCAACTTGGGGGTACTCGATCCCACCCAAGCGCCTTTCGCACCCATCGAATTCAAGGTGGATGCTGAAAGTCTGAACATCACCATCGAGCCCATCGGCGGCAGCGATCACCCCACGGTGACCGACTTGGTGAGCAGCATTCAGATCTAAGAAACGTTCCGATTTACATTTGGCTAAAGCCCACTTTGCTGCGCACGCGGTTCAAGACTTCGCGTGCCACACTGCGGGCTTTTTCTGCGCCCTTGAGCAGCTCTGCCTCGAGCTCATCACGGTGGGCCATGTAGTGGTCAAACTGCTCGCGCTCGGTAGCAAAGCGGGTAAGGATGGCCTCGAGCAAATCCTTTTTGGCGTGGCCCCAACCGTAGCCTCCTGCGCGGAGCTTGGCAGCCAGCTCAGCACTCTGCTCTTCGGTAGCAATCAACTTGTAGAGTTCATACACCACCGCGCCTTCAGGCTCTTTGGGATCCTCGAGTGGCGTAGCATCGGTGACGATCTTTTTGTTGATCTCTTTTTTCAGCTGCTTTTCAGGCAGGAAGATGTTGAGGGTGTTGTCGCGTGACTTGCTCATCTTCTCCCCATCGGTCCCCGGAATCAGCATGGTGGACTCCTGGATCTTCTCTTGCGGCTCCACAAAGGTCTTACCCATCAAGTGATTGAAGCTGCCGGCCACACGGCGGGTCATCTCCAAGTGTTGCAACTGGTCTTTGCCCACGGGTACAAAATCGGCGTCGTACAACAGGATGTCCGCGGCCATGAGCATGGGGTAGGTGAACAGGCCTGCATTCACGTCTTCCAAGCGCTCGGCTTTGTCCTTAAAGGAGTGGGCCAGGGTCAGGCGCTGATAAGGAAAGTAGCAGCTCAGGTACCACGAGAGTTCGGCACATTCAGGCACATCACTCTGGCGGTAAAACACAGTCTGATCGGTGTCGAGTCCAAAGGCGAGCCACGCCGCGGCGACTGCAGCGGTGTTTTCGCTCAGTTCTTCGCCGTCCTTGATTTGGGTCACCGAGTGCAAGTCGGCGATAAACAGGAAGCTTTCGTTGCCCGGTTCACGGCTCATGCGGATGGCGGGTTCGATGGCGCCAAGCAAGTTGCCGAGGTGAGGGGTGCCGGTGGATTGGATGCCGGTGAGGATGCGTGCCATAAGGGTTAGATCGGTCGCGGCAAAAGTAGGAAAGGGCGGTGTGGGTGCGGGCGTGCTCGCCCAAGGATTGCCGCAGAATGTTTGTCGGGCGCCAGGTTCCCTCCCGTGGGCTGCCGGCCCTGCCGCCCCCGCCTCCACCTCGCTGCCCGCATGAAGCGAACGCCCGAAAGCTCCTTTCTCCACCCATCACTTCCAAACCCATGTACGTTTGACTTTGTGGATGGCCGCGCTCACTTTGTGAATGCCCTTGACACGCTTTTGCCCGCACCTGCCGTACCTTTGGAGCGCAGTTGTGAAGGTTATTCTTGCCCCCCTATACTTCCTCTATAAACTGTGGATCGGACTGGTGTTCTGGCTCACGCTGCTGGTGCTGTACCCCCGGTTCCGCTACTTGCTGGCCAAGCCCGAGCGCTACCCGCGTGCATTTGCCCTGAAGAAAACTTGGAGCCGCATGCTCTCGGCACTCATGGGTTGCCCGGTGAAGGCTGACTTTCGCGCTGCGTTGCCCGAGGGTCCGTATGTGATTTGCGCCAACCACAGCTCCTACATCGACACGTTTTTCTTTTACCAGGTCTTCACCGATTACTTCCTGTTCATGGGCAAGGGAGAGTTGTTGAAGTGGCCGCTCTTTGGACTGTTCTTCCGCACCCAAGACATCCCCGTACACCGCGGCAACTACCGCAAAGCCTACGGTGCATTGGCCCGCGCCGGCCGAGCCCTGCAACGCGGAGAACCCGTTGCCATCTACCCCGAAGGCACCATCCCGCGCGACAACCCGCGCATGGCCCGTTTCAAAAACGGGGCGTTCAAAATCGCGATCGATGCGCAAGTACCCATTGTTCCGGTCACCTGGCAAACCAACTGGCGCATCCTGCGGGATCCACAGCGCTTCTTTGAACCTGCCAGCCCGCAGGCCTCCAAGGTCGTCGTGCATCCCCCCATCTCCACAGCGGGCAAAACCGAGGCCGATTTGGTAGCTTTACGGGAGGAAGTGTTTGCCGTCATCGACAGTGCCCTTCCCCAGGAATTCCAACGATCGTGAGACTCTTTTTGACGTGTCTATTGCTGGCCTGTTCGGCCGGTGTTTCTGCCCAATCGTTTATGGACGTGGCCGCCGACTTGGGCATTTCCCACATCTACGGTGAATGCGGCAAAGCATCGGGATTGGCCTTCACCGACTTCAACAGCGACGGACTGGACGACGTCCTGCTGCCTACCTGCAGCGGTTTGCCCATCCGCATCCTGAAGAACACCGGCGGCGGTTTTGTGGAGTACTTCCACCCCGTGTTGATGGAGAGCGACCACGAGTCCAAATGCATCTTGGTGGTGGACTACGACAACGACGGAGACCGCGACATCCTGGTGGTCAACGCCGGGGCACCCAACCAACTGTTCCGCTGCGACGGCACCAATGATTACACCGACGTGTCTGGATTAGCCGGACTCTGGAACGAGGACTACGACTCCTACACCGCGTCCTTTGGTGACCTCGACAAAGACGGCGACCTCGACCTCTACATCGGCAACCGCGCCCCTACGGGCATCTGGCAACCCAATCCCTTGTACCGCAACAACGGCGACGGCACCTTCACTGAAATCGGTGATGCAGGCGGAGTGTACGACGGCAACGGCGCAGCACTCGCGGTGGGCTTTGTGGACATCGACAACGACACCTGGCCCGACATCTATGTGGCCAACGACAAGCAAACCGGCAACAAGTGCTACCGCAACTTGGGCGACGGCACCTTTGCAGACATCTCTGCCTCCAGCGAATCGGACTACGAAATGGACGCCATGAGCGTGAGCCTGGTGGATACCAACCAGGACGGCTACTTGGACATCTACGTGACCAACACGCCTACGGGTAACGCCTTCTTCATCAACGACCAAGACCTGACCTTTACCGAGGTGGCCGAGGACTACGGCTTGACGGTGAACAAAGGCACCTGGGGCGCCATCTTCGTGGACCTCGATGCCGACGGCGATCAAGACCTCTACGTACCGGCCATGGGCCCCAGCGAAGACCTGTCCAACGATTGCTACAGCGTACAGGACAACGTGTGGACCTTGGATGAAACCGCCTTCCCACTGGACGACCGCCCCGGCATGGGCGCAGCCACCGGCGACCTCAACCAAGACGGCAAGCCCGACCTCATTGTCACCAACATGGGCGCAGAGGCCTACTTCTTTGAAAACACCGGCTCCACCGGGCACTGGATTGAGGTACTGCCCATCGGCACCGCCTCCGGCACCGAAGCGGTGGGCAGCTGGATTGAAGTGCATTGCGGTGAGGACGTGTTCCGCCGCTACACGACTTTGGGCAGCAACTTTGCCAGCCAGGACAGCCGCAGCGTGCACATCGGCATTGGCGACCACACTGTGATTGACCACTTGGAGGTGCACTTTCCATTGGGCCACATTCAAACCGTGGATGCCCCTGGCATTGATCAGGAGATCGAAGTGGTGGAAGACCCTGCAACAGGCATTGTGGAAGCCGCCGCTTTGTGGCCGCTTTCCCCAGCAGGTCCTGCCCGCTGGCAACTCGGCGGGACCGAAACAGCCACCTGGCAAGTACTCGACCTGTCGGGGCGTGCCGTACTTGTGGGCAGCAAAAACGCCGACCCGTGCGCGGTGGATCTCACCACGCAGCCGGCCGGCGCTTATTTCTTGCACGTGCATTCGGGCGGTGCTCGAGCCCACGTGTACCGCTTGGTGCGGTAATCAAATCATTAGCAGTACTCGTCGTACGCCATCTTGAGGTTGTCCGCGACCATTTCGGCGGTGCGGCCCTCAATATGGTGGCGCTCAATCATGTGCACCAACTTGCCGTCTTTGAACAGCGCAATGCTGGGCGAAGAGGGCGGGTACGGCAACATGTATTTGCGCGCTTGGTCGGTGGCGTCACGGTCCACACCTGCAAAGGTGGTGGTGAGGTTGTCGGGACGTTTGGTGTTATCGAGCGATGCACGAACACCGGGGCGCATCATGCCCGCGGCGCAACCGCACACCGAATTGATCACCACCAGGGTGGTGCCTGATTGCTTCAGGGTGTCGTCCACTTGGTCAGGGGTGACCATTTCGTTGAAGCCGAGCGTTTTGAGCTCGTCTTTCATGGGAGCTACCAGTTCTGGAGGGTACATGGATTCAAAATTTGTGGTACAAAATTAACCGGAACGGCGGGCTGCTGTTCCGGTCAATCGTGAAAATGTGTTGTCAACAGATTTTTCCTAGGCCTCGTCGCCTTCTGGAGCGGTCGAGTCCAAGAAGAGTTCATCGAGTTGCGCTTGGTCAATCGGCGAAGGCGAATTGATCATCACATCGCGGCCCGAGTTGTTTTTCGGGAAGGCAATGAAGTCGCGAATGGTCTCCTGTCCGCCAACCAGTGCGCACAGTCGGTCAAAGCCCAGTGCCAAACCACCGTGCGGAGGTGCGCCGTATTCAAACGCATCCATCAGGAAGCCAAACTGGCCTTGCGCCTCTTCTTTGGAAAACCCGAGGTGATCGAACATGAGCGACTGGGTGTCGCGGTCGTGGATTCGGATGGAACCCCCGCCAATCTCAACCCCGTTGAGCACCATGTCGTACGCGTCGGCGCGCACCGCAGCGGGATCGGTATCCAACAGTGGAATGTGTTCGAGCTTAGGCGAGGTGAACGGGTGGTGCATGGCGTGGTAGCGCTCGGTGTCCTCGTCCCATTCCAGGAGCGGGAAGTCCACCACCCACAGCGGCTTGTAGTTGTACGGATCGCGCAGGCCGAGCTCGGAGCCCATGTGCAAGCGCAGTTCATTGAGCATTTTGCGGGTCTTGTCCAGATCGCCGCTCAGCATGAGGATCAAGTCGCCAGGCTTGGCTGCGGCGTGTGCAGCCCATGCAGCCTGCGCCTCTTGATCAAAGAATTTGTCGACCGATGACTTGAAGGTGCCGTCTTCGTTCACCTTGCAGTACACCAATCCTTTGGCACCGATTTGCGGGCGCTTGACCCAATCGGTGAGTTTGTCGAGTTGCTTGCGCGTGTAGCCTGCGCAGCCTTCGGCCACGATGCCCAGCACCACCTCGCAGTTGTCAAAGACCTGGAAGCCTTTGTTTTGGGCCACGGGTGAGAAGTCCACGAACTCCATCCCAAAGCGCAAGTCCGGCTTGTCGGAACCGTATTTCTCCATGGCCTCGTCGTAGGTCATGCGCGGGAAGTCGCCGAGCTCCACGTTTTTGACCGTCTTGAGCAGGTGACGCACCAAACCTTCAAAGGTGTTCAGCACGTCTTCTTGCTCCACAAAGCTCATCTCGCAGTCGATCTGGGTGAACTCGGGTTGGCGGTCGGCGCGCAAGTCTTCGTCACGGAAGCAGCGCACGATTTGGTAGTAGCGGTCGTAGCCCGAGACCATCAGCAATTGCTTAAAGGTCTGGGGCGACTGGGGCAGGGCGTAGAACTGACCCGGGTTCATGCGGCTGGGCACCACAAAATCGCGGGCACCTTCTGGGGTGGACTTGATCAAGTAAGGGGTCTCCACCTCTACGAAATCCACGCCGTCCAAGTACTTGCGGGTTTCCAGGGCCAGGCGGTGACGCAGCATCATGTTTTCACGAAGCGGGCCGCGGCGCAGGTCCAAGTAGCGGTATTCCATGCGGATTTCCTCGCCGCCATCGGTGTCATCCTCGATGGTGAAGGGCGGCAACTTGGCCGCGTTCAACACCTCCAATCCGGTGATGACAATTTCAATATCGCCGGTAGGCATGTTGGCGTTCTTGCTGGAACGCTCAGCCACGGTGCCTTGCACTTTGATCACATACTCGCGCCCGAGTTTGCGCGCGGCCTCACAGAGTTCGGCATTGGTATCCATGTTGAAGGCCAACTGGGTGATGCCGTGACGGTCGCGCAGGTCCACGAAGGTCATGCCGCCCAGGTCACGGGCGCGTTGGACCCATCCGCTGAGGGTCACTGTCTGGTTCACGTGCTCCATTCGGAGCTCTCCACAAGTATGCGTGCGGTGCATGGTTCAGGGGTTGAAATTGCCGGGCGAAGATACCGCCTTTCGGCCCCAATTGAAAATGGGAAGTGCGTCAGAAAATTGCACCGCTGCGCGTAGTCCATGCCGGAATGTTGAAGGCCCTTTCGCGGCTGTGATTCACCGGGGCCGTGCAGGGGTTATCTTTGCGAGAGTGAAGCACCTGGCCACCCTGGTACTCGGCATTGTGTTCGCTTGCGCGGCGCACGCCCAATTCGGCAACGACTGGATCAACCCAGCGCTGCCCTATTGGTCCTTTCC
The DNA here is from genome assembly GCA_964221845.1 of Luminiphilus sp. Classification (GTDB taxonomy): domain Bacteria; phylum Bacteroidota; class Bacteroidia; order Flavobacteriales_D; family Sanyastnellaceae; genus CAXPZW01. The sequence goes on from CAXPZW010000009.1 coordinate 89,213, forward strand.
GGTGGCCGAAGATGGCGTGGTCGAACTCACCTACCAGGACCTGTTGGACGCAGGCGTACTCGCCGGGCCAGTGCTGTCCGATGAAATCAAAGTCTACCACCGCGGCCTGCAACAACGCCTGTGGATGGACGATGGCGGCGACAACACTTTTGGCCCCGAAGACCGCTGTTGGCTACTCGGACGCCACAATGACGGTTGGCTGGACGCCCAAGTCTACGACAACCCCGAAAACCACCTGCACCCCGACTACAGCCTGTTCAACGACACGGCCACTTACTACCTGGCGGTGCACCCGGGCATCCCCGAACGCGCAGGCACCCAAACCGCTGCCGGCGCAGACGCCCTCACTCCCGAACCCTTTGGCTGGCACACCAGCACGGTTCAACACACCGCCTCCTACCACATCGGCCGCCAAGACCAATACGGCATTTCCTTGCCGTGGTACGAATCGGGCGAAGGCTGGGGTGCCCCCCGTTTTGGCTTGGGGCAGACCTTCAACACACCTGTGCCCACCCCGGGCGCATTCGACGGCCCCGGAATGCCGGACGCTGAAGTGCACGCCGTTTCGGTAGGTGCCTCTTTGGCGCCGGGCAATCCCAACCACCACCTGCAAGTGGGTACTGGAAGCACCACCGCGGTGGACACCGCTTCCTACGGCTACCTCGCCAACAAACTGGACTTCACCCTTGGCGGCCCGCTCGGCCCCACGACTACCATATGGCACCGCAGCGTGGACGACTTGGGCGTGGTCACCGACTTTCAAGCAGTGGTGTCAGTGGCGGTGCGATACCCGCGGCTGTGGCAAGCCCCCGAAGGCCTGTTGGAAATGGACGTGCAAGCCGCACCCGGCACGGCCGAAGCTCGCGTGGACGTGCCCGGTTGGGACGGCACCGGGTACGAAGTGTTCGTGGTGCGCCTGGACCTGCAAACCCGCCTGGAGGTAGATGTGGTGGACGGCTCGGCACGGATGGTGGTGCCTCTGGTGGGGGGCGGCGCTACGTTGTGGTTTGTGCCGGAATGGGCCATCGCCGCCCCAACAGCGTTGACGCCCGTGAGCAGCACAGGCACGTTTACCGATTTTGAAAACGCCCCGGATTCTGCATTTGTGATCATCGCCCCGGACGCCTTGATGCCGGCCGCACAGAGCTACGCCTTTTACCGCGAGTCGTTGGGCACACCGGTGATTTTGGCCTCTGCCGAGGAGCTGTACCACCAATTTGGCGGCGGCGTTTCCAAGCACCCGCTGGCCTTCCGCCGCTTTGCGAACTACCTCATCCAAAACGGGGAGTACGGCCCTGCACACTTGCTGCTCTTGGGCAAAAGCGTGCACGAGGCCAATGTCTCCAACCAGCTTGGCGGACGCCAAAATCCGGACGTGGATGCGCTCAACTTGCTGCCCACTTGGGGCTGGCCCGCCAGCGACATCATCTTTACCGCCGGACTCAACGGCACTCAATACCAACCTGCCATCCCCACCGGCCGCCTCGCTGCGCGCAACACCGAGGAGGTGCTGGACTACTTGGACAAGGTCATCGCCTTCGAAAGCAGTCCACCCGCATCTTGGCAAAAGCGTATCCTGCACTTTGGCGGCGGGGGCAACGCCAACGAACAGCAGCTGTTCCAAGCCTATTTGGAGTCGTATGAATGGGTGGCCCGCGACAGCCTCTTTGGGGCCGACATCCGCGCGTTCTACAAGGACACCACCGACCCCATCCAACTCCAACTCGGCGACAGCATCACCGACTTGATTTCCGAAGGCTGCGCGCTGATGACCTTCTTTGGCCACGCCTCGGCCACAGGGTTCGACCAAAACATTGACGACCCCTCCAACTACGACAACGCCGGACGCTATCCACTGCTGATCGGCAACAGTTGCTACACCGGAAACATCCACCTGGCAGACGCCAACTCCACTTCTGAACGTTTTACCCGCGCCGCCAATGCCGGAGTGATCGGCTTCATTGCCAAGGGCGACGTGGGCATTCCCGGGTACCTCGACATCTGGACCCAAACTTTTTACGACGAGCTCTTCCGCGACAGCTACGGCACCACCATTGGCCGCGCCATGAAAACCGCCGCCGGGGCTGTGGAAGGAGGTGGCACAGTCAACCTGGCCATCAACACTGCCCTCACCTTTGGCCTGCATGGCGATCCGTCCCTGACCCTGTACCACCGCGAGCACCCTGATTTTGACATCACCCCCACTTCGGTCTACACTGTGCCCGAGACCATCACCACCCAACTGGATTCCTTTGACGTGTATGTGGTGGTGGACAACCTGGGCCAAGCGCGCAACCTACCTGTGGGCGTGGAAGTGGTGCGCACCCTGCCCGACGGCTCGGAAATGAGTCAGACCCGCGTGCTGGACCGCGTCTTCTTCCGCGACACTGCGGTGTTCCGCTTCCCTATAGAACGCCTGTTGGGCCCCGGCGACAACAGCCTTGACGTCTTCGTAGATTTCCCCGCCAGCTTGGTGGACGAGCTGGACGACACGGGCAACAACACCGTCACCGATTGGCCCTTCTTTGTGCGCGCTTCCAACGTGCTTCCGGCTTACCCATACGACCACAGCATCCTGCCCGAACCGCCCGAATACCTGGTAGTGGGCACGGGCGATCCGTTTTTTGAAGGCGGCAACCTGCTCATGGAAATCTCCGACACCCCGGAGTTCACCGGCGCGGTCTGGGAACAAAACATCACCTACGTCACCGGTGGTCTTTTTTACTGGGATCCCATCCTAACCTTGGAACCCGGCACCACGTACTTCTGGCGCACCTCGCTGGAACCGGTGCAAGGCGACCCGGATTGGAGTGTGCGCTCCTTCCGCATTGCGACAGGAGAACGTGGCTTTGGCCAGCATGTGCCCTCCCAGTTTGCCGCCAACAGCCTCACTGGCCTGGACACAGACGGCACCACCCTCACCTACGCCACCCAAACCGCAGACCTCACCTGCACAGTGCACGGCAATCCTTCTACCCAGTTTGACCTGTTGGACACCAACTTCCAACTCGGGCTGGAGGTGATGGATTACGCCGGTTGCGCCGGCACGCCCGCCTTCCACGTAGCCGTGCTGGACAGTGTGACCCTGCTCCCGTGGGAAACCAATTACGCCGGGGCCAACCCGGACTACGACTTTGGAAACTATATGGCCTGCAGCAATGCGCGCGCCCGCCCGGAACGGTACTTCATCTTCCGCATGAATCAATCCGCCGAAATGCAAGGGCTGGTTGACCTGTTGGAAAACCAAGTCCCCGACGGCAACCACCTGTTGCTCTATACCTACGGCTTTACCGATTACGACGCCTGGGACGCCAACGCTCCGGAGCTTTATGAGCTCATGCAAGATTTGGGCTTTGGTCAGATTGGGCAAAGTGCGGACAGCATTCCGTTCATCGGCTACGTGCGCAAAGGCTTCCCCGAGACCAGCGCCGAAGTGTTGGGCACCACCATCGACGATGTGATTGAATTGCAATTGCCGTTGACCGGCTCCTCAGGCAGCGGGGTGATGGCATCGCCGTGGATGGGCGTGGGGCAAAACTGGGACCTGGGTTTTTGGGAGTTTGATACCGCAGATTCCGATTCGGTGCGGGTGGTGGTGCGCGGTCGCGATGCCAACGGCGTCACCTCTACCGCCGCGCTGGTGGACCTTCCCCTCGACCCCGAAAACCTCAGCACACCACTGGCCCAATCCACCGAAGTCCAACTCCTGGCCGAGCTCTGGGATCCGAATGCCACAGCTGTCTCTCAACCCATCTTCTGGCAAGTCACTGCCGACCACTTGCCCGACGCCGCGGTCAACCCCAACGCCGGCGCTTACCAAAGCGCTACCACTGTGGAAGCGGGTGCTGAAATCGGATTTGCAGTAGCGGTCTCCAACACCTCACCGCACGCCATGGACAGCCTGCTGGTGCGCCATTGGATCGAAGGCCCCGACGGCCAAACGCCCCTTTCCATCACCCGTCGCCTGGACAGCCTGCGCGTAGGCGCACAGCTCACCGACACCGCGTGGTTCAACACCGAATTGCTCAGCGGCGCCTATACCTGGTGGTTCGAGGTCAACCCCATCACCGAGGGCACCGCCGACCAACCCGAACAGCACCGCTTCAACAACACCGCCTTCCGCAGTTTCACGGTGGACGCCGACCAAGAAAATCCGCTGCTGGACGTGAGCTTTGACGGCCGCCATATCTTGGACGGCGAGCTCATTTCACCCACCCCTGAGGTGCGCATCCTGCTGCGTGACGGCAACGCCAACCTGCTGATGGACACCCCGCAGGACACTTCCCGGTTCAAGCTGTTTGTGCAAACCCCTGCCGGCATATCTTACCCGGTGTACTTTGCCCAGGAGGAACTGGAGTTCATCCCGGCCACCGGCTCCGAAAACCGAGCGGAAGCCCATTGGAACCCGCGCTTTGAAGAGGACGGCATGTACCAACTGGTGGTCCAAGCCGAAGACCGCAGTGGCAACTCCGCCGGACCGGACTACCGCATCTCGTTTGAGGTGGAGACCGAAGCGGCCATCACCCAAGTGCTCAACTACCCCAATCCGTTCACCTCCTCTACCCGCTTTGTGTTCACCCTCACCGGCGAAACCGTGCCAGACGAATTGGTCATCCAGATCTTTACCATCAGCGGCAAAGTGGTGCGCGAGATCACCCAGGACGAATTGGGCTTGCTGCGCATCGGCCCCAACATCACTGATTTTGCTTGGGACGGTACCGACATGTTTGGCGACCCCTTGGCTACAGGCGTGTACCTCTACCGCGTGATTGCGCGCCAAGGCGGCACCGACCTGAACCTGCGCGCATCGGACGCCGATGCCCTCTTCCAACAAGGGATCGGGAAGATGTACCTGATACGCCAATAAGGCTTGCTATTTTAGCCGGGCAAATCCCAACGCATGTCCTCCAAGTTTGACACCCTGGCCCAGAAGCAGGCCGAAGCCCGCCTCGGCGGCGGCGAAAAACGCATCGAAGCCCAACACGGCAAAGGCAAACTCACCGCGCGTGAGCGTCTGCACTTCCTCTTGGACGATGGGTCGTTTGAAGAATTGGGCATGCTGGTGACCCACCGCAGCACCCAATTTGGACTGGACAAAAGGAAATTCCTCGGCGACGGGGTGGTGACCGGTTACGGCACCATCGGTGGCCGACTGGTATACGTCTTCTCGCAGGACTTCACCGTACTCGGCGGCTCACTCGCCGAAGCCCACGCCGAAAAAATCTGCCGTGTAATGGAGCTGGCCGTGCAAAACGGCGCTCCGGTCATTGGCCTGAATGATTCAGGCGGCGCGCGCATCCAAGAAGGGGTGGTTTCGCTCGGCGGATATGCGGACATCTTCTACCGCAACGTGCAAGCCAGCGGCGTGGTGCCCCAGCTCAGCGCCATCATGGGCCCGTGTGCCGGTGGTGCCGTATACAGCCCCGCGCTCACCGATTTCATCACCATGGTGGAAGGCTCGAGCTACATGTTTGTGACCGGTCCCAACGTGGTCAAAACCGTGACCCACGAAGAGGTGACCAGCGAAGAACTCGGTGGCGCCTCGACCCACGCCTCCAAGTCGGGCGTGACGCACTTCACGTGCGCCAACGACATTGCCGCCATCGACCACATCAAACAACTGCTGAGCTACCTCCCGCAAAACTGCGAGGAGGACGCCCCTCACCTGGACTACAACCCGTCTAACGAGTCGCGCCCCAAGCTCAACGAGGTGGTGCCTGAAAACGCCACGGTCCCTTACGACGTCAAGGAAGTCATCTCAGAAGTGCTCGACAGCGACACCTTCTTGGAGGTGCACAAAGCCTACGCGGAGAACATCGTTGTGGGTTTTGGCCGTTTGGGCGGACGCAGCATCGGTGTGGTGGCCAACCAACCCGCTTACCTGGCGGGTGTATTGGACATCAACTCATCCAACAAGGCCGCACGCTTTGTGCGCTTCTGCGACAGCTTCAACATTCCTTTGCTCGTGTTTGAAGACGTACCTGGCTTCTTGCCCGGTACCGACCAAGAGTGGAACGGCATCATCTCCAACGGCGCCAAGCTGCTTTACGCCTTCAGTGAAGCCACCGTGCCACGCGTGACCATCATTACCCGCAAGGCGTACGGCGGCGCATACGACGTGATGAACTCCAAGCACATCGGCGCTGACATGAACTACGCTTGGCCCTCAGCCGAGATCGCGGTGATGGGCGCCAAAGGAGCCGCCGAAATCATCTTCCGCGGTGACATCAAGGAGTCCGCCGACCCCGAAGCGACTTGGAAACAAAAGGAGCAAGAGTACGCCGACGCCTTTGCCCACCCGTACTTGGCTGCTGCACGCGGGTATGTGGACGAGGTCATCAAGCCCGAGGACACCCGTCAGAAGCTGATCCGCGCATTCAAAATGCTCGAAAACAAGGTCGCCACGCTCCCCAAAAAGAAGCACGGCAACATTCCACTCTAACCGAGCGGATTTCAGAACATCAGAAAGAAAAAGAAGGGCGGCCGATTAGGCTTCGGTCACTTCAAAGCTGTAGCGCTCCATGATCATGTTGCACAGCAGCTTGCGGCACGCATCGTCCACTTTGCTCTCGGCGTCGGCTTGGGTATCGGCCTCTACCTGGAGGGTGACGTGCTTGCCAATACGCACGCCTGAAATTTCCGGCAAACCAATGTTGCCCATGTTGTTGGATACGGCTTTGCCTTGAGGATCGAGGAGTGCCTCGAGGGGCATGATGTCAATTTCAGCTTTGAACTGCATGGCGGCTTCGCGAAAAAAGGGTTGACGCAATCGAAATAACGAGGTACAAAAGTAGCACAATCGGAATGGCGGCAAACGGGTTGAGGTAAACGATTGAGGTCGTGGCAACGACCGCCGCCGACAAGCCCAACCAAATCCACAACGGACGGCGTTCTCCGGCCTTCATTTTGAAGGACATCAGCTCCACACGGCTCACCATCAACACCGACAGCAAGACGGCAAAAAAGGCCACCAAGCTTCCGTGGCTCAACAGGTCCCACCACGGGTCTACGGCCGTCTCAAACTTGGCCGGAGGCAACATCGTCTGCAGCTCGGAAAGCGAAGTCGGCGCCTCGGGAACCGCACGGTAGTCTCTTAAGGTGAAGTCAGCCCCCGCCGCACTGTACCCCGCGCGAATCCCAAAGAATTCGTTGGCGGTACTGGCGAGCAGCATGAGCGGAATGCTCGCCCAAAACACCCCATTGGCCGGGATGGGCAGACCTTTGAATTTGGAGCTAGTGCTGTCGGTCACGTTGAACACAGCCAAGCGCCACGCACCGGCCGCAGGAATCAAAAACGCCGTGTAGCGAATCCACTCAGGCAACCATCCGTCCAGGCCCAAGCCGTGCACGGTCACCGGAATGTAAGTGTAGGCAATGAGCCCTGGCAACACGCCAAAGGTCACCAAGTCTGCAAGCGAATCGAGTTGTGCGCCGATGGGCGAAGAGGCCTTGAGCAGGCGCGCCACCGCACCGTCACACACATCAAACAACCCGCCCAGCAAGATGCATCCGGCGGCCACCTCAGGATAGCCGTGCCAGGTGAGGGCCACAATACCAAACACCCCGGACAACAGGTTGCCCAGGGTGAGAAGATTTGGAATGGTGTTTTTGACCGACATCGCAGGACGAAGGTAGTCACTTCACCCTGCCCAGCCGGTTATTCTTTCACAAAGCGCACGGTTTCACCCGGTAGCTCCACTGCGTACACGCCTGGTGCCAATACCGAAACGTCCAGCTGTGCACCCGAGCGCACATCCTGACGCAGCACCACTTGGCCTTGCAGGTTGCGCACCTGAACAGGCTGGGTGCCCGGCTGTGCGAACTGCACGGTCAATTGATCCACCGCGGGGTTAGGGAATACGCGCAGGTCGTCTGGACCCAAGAGGTTCTCTACGCCCACGATCACTTCACCGGCCACAAAGTCGGCGGCGATCGCCTCATCATAAGTGGCACGACCGCCGTTGTTGACCGAGCCGTTGTCCTCGATCAGCATGCCGATGATGTACATCTCGTCTGTGTTCCAACCGGCGTCCATGGCAAAGCTGAAGTTGAACGTGTAGCTCTCACCAGCGGTGATGGTCCCCGGCAGGTTTTGACCACCCAAGAAGCTCGGGCTGATGGCTCGCGCCACGTGGTCGTACACCATGTCCGCCGCAGGAACGGTGCCAGGCAAGTTCTCGTAACCACCCATCTCACCGTTGTCGCCGCCGGCGTAGTAGTTCGATTGAGCATAGCCCGAGCTGGTGCCGGTCACGCCATCCTCGTTGAGCACACAGGCCACACGCCAGTCGGCATTGATGTCTTCTTGGAAGGTGTAAGTCACCGACACATCCAGCATACCAGTGGTCGCATTCTCCTCGGCAGCAACATCCAAAGTCGCCGCCGCAGGCACTACGATGCGTTCCAGGAAGCCAGGCTCAAAACCCAGCGGATCAATGGTCGCACCCCGGTCCACCACTGCACCCGGGTAACCGGTCAGGTGAATCGAGCTGAAGGGACCGTCGTAAGCATCAATGGTCATCGGATCACCGTTGTGCACGGCAATGCCCGCAAAAAAATCGTGGTAATCGGCCTCCATACGTGCCAACGCCACAGCGCCACGCGGGCACCATCCGCACCACGTACCGGTGCCTTCCTCACCAATCACCAATCGACCCGGAGCCGGAACCACAGGATCAAGGGTCATGGAAGAGGTGTTGTCTACCGCGTTGTCGTCCTCACCGCCGTTCACGTTGGACAGGGTGATGGTCAAATCATTTGAGCCTTCCACCAAAGTAATGGGGTTGGCAAATTGGATCTCCATGCTCTCCAAAGAGGCCATGTTGATGCCGGTCACGTTTTCGGTTTGATCGGTGCCGTTGTAGCTGGCGGTCACGTCGAACGAGGTGATCTCGTCCAACCCGTAGTTATTGACCACTACAGAAACGTCGCGTTGCTGCCCGGCGATGCCCGAGGTATTGGGCTCCACGTTGGTCAACGCACCGTTCAACCCGGTGATCTCGAAATCAGACAACTCCCAGCTGATGTCGTCCAAGTACATGCTGCACATGTTGTTGCCTCCAAAGTCCGCACTGTTGAGCGGGTACACGTTGAGCGAGGCAATCTGGTTGACGCTGTTGCTGAACGCCCCAATGGTCAAGTCGTTGATCTTCACCGACCAGTTGTTGAGCGTGAAATTGATCACGTAGGTCACTTTGAACCACTCCCCAATCGGGTAGCTGAAGCCCATCACAGGCTCGTTGCTGGAATCGGTGATGTTGAAGTCGCCGTTCTGGTTGAGGAACATGTTCAGCGCCCAGGTGGTACCGATGGCCTCTTCCCCTTGAAAGTTGAAGTACGCACCGTTGCCTTCCTCGATCAACAACCACATGTCCATCTCGAACAAGCCCTCGTCGATCAACTGACCAAACTCCAACACAATGTCCTGCGGCCCCCCGTTGGCACTGGTTGAGCTCACATAAATGGAATTGGACCCGCTGTTCGCATAATCGGTCACAATCGGAGCATCCTCGGTCCCGCCTTCGGTCCCGCTCCAAGTCACCCACTCATCGGTCAACTCACAGATGTAGTCCCCCGGGGTGTAGCTTTCAAAATCTTCAGAATACGACTGGGCCCATCCTCCCACTGCCAGCAGCAGGGCGCCCATCACAAGTACAATTCGGTTCATAGCATTGAGATTGGACCACCAAGCTACATCAATTCCCCCGCCGCACCATCCACACATATCCATCTCCCTTGGACCCCAATCCCCCCATTTGAAACCTTCCCCCGTCTCCCCCCGTATTTTTCCCGCACCCATTTGCATCCGGGACTGGCTTTTCACTATTTTTGCCGTCCCCTCGAAAAAGGGTCTGGTGGCCGAGCGGTTAGGCAGTGGTCTGCAAAACCATGTACAGCGGTTCGAATCCGCTCCAGACCTCAACAAGAAAGAAATCCCGTGAGCTTTGCTCCCGGGATTTTTTCTTTTTAGCCGGGCCCCAAACGCCGAAGGCTTTGAGGGACTGGCTAAAAAGGAAAAAGCCCGGTCAGCGCCGACAGGCGATGTAGGGATTTCTTTCTTGTTGGTGCACCCCCTCCCGGATCACGCAAAGCGTAATCCCCCGGCTCCAACAACGTTTCGTCCACCCCAATTGCCCCAACAACCCACTACCCATCCGGCTTCTGCCAACACCCAACGCCCGCCAAAAGGCACTGCCTCCAGACCATCACCACCCAAAAATCCCAAGAGAACAAGGCCCAACCTGCCCATCACGCAGTGATGAAAGGCTACTACTCTCCGAACTCAAATAGCTACCGCCAATTCTGCCCATCGCCCCGCGATGAAAGGCCACAACCTTCTGAATCTTATAAGCTACCGCTCACCCTACCCATCGCCCCGTGTTGTAGTGACATCCTTAACCAGCCAGATCAACTCTATCTAAGATTCCAACCAAAAATCACGACCTTAACCAATACTAAAGAACCTATTCATGCCCTCTAGGCCAACTCCCTTGCTGCGCGCACTTGGCCAACGGGTGCTCTTGGCTGCGCTGTATACAGCGTTGTGCTGGGCCACCACAAGCGCTCAATCCTTTGTGGACGCCACGGCTGATTTTGGCCTGAGCGGCTTTTCGGACGGGTACAACGGATCGGGCATCACCGCAGTGGACTTCAACCTCGACGGCTGGGACGATTTGGCCATCTGTACCCCGTCGGAAACCGTGCGCCTGTTCCAAAACAACACCGACGGCACATTTCAGGAAATCGACGCCTTTGACGCCCTCACCGAAGCACGGATGGTGTCCTTTGTAGATGTGGACAACGACCACGACTTGGATGTGTTCGTGACCTGCTACCTGGCTCCCAATCGACTTTTTCGCAACGATGCGGGCACCTACGTGGATGTGACCGAGGGGTCAGGGATTTGGACCATCTCGGATCCCTCTTACGGACACTGTTGGGGCGACGTGAACGCCGACGGGTACTTGGACCTCTACGTGGCCAACTACGCGGGCAACGACATTGAAGAAACAGAGAACGCCCTGTACCTGAGCAACGGCGATTTCACTTTTGAAGAAGTGGCGGCATCCTGGGGAGCCGACGATGGCATCCGCGCTTCGTTCATGCCAACGTTTTTTGATGCGGATGATGACGGTCACTTGGACCTGTTTGTCATCAATGACCGCATCCTCTATCCCAACACCTTGTTTCTCAACTCCTCCAACGACAGTTTGGAGGACGTCACTTTTGACTGGAACATTCCGGACTACATCTGTGCCATGAGCAACACCGTGGGCGATCCGAACCACGACGGCAAACACGACCTCTATGTGACCAACGTCGCAGACGGCAACCTGCTATATATCAACAACGGAACAGGAGTGAATGAGCAAGCAGGAGCGTGGGAAGCCGAGTTGAACCGCTTTTCTTGGGGCAGTGTCTGGGGCGACTGGGACAACGACCGTTGGCAAGACTTGGCCGTATGCCACGACCACAACCCCGGCCAAAACGCATACGGTGGCACCACTTTGCTGCGCAACCAACTGGCAGGATCCTTTGACGAGGTGACCTCCTCGCCTACGGCAGCGGAATCGTCCACCAACTACAGCGTGGCTACCGGAGATTTTGACAACGACGGACGCCTGGATTTGGTCACATTGGGCGAAGCACCCACCGGAATCAAGCTATGGCTCAACAATTACCCCCCGCGCAATTTCACGAAGGTGCTACTGCACAGCGAGGGCCCAAATTGCATGGGCGTAGGCGCCCGGGTTGAAGTTTGGAGTGGCGAACACCGCCAGCTGCAAACAAGCGCTGTGGGCTCGGGGTACTTGAGCCAGAACAGTTACACGTTACACTTTGGACTGAACGACACACAGCAAGTGGACTACCTGCGCGTAGCATGGCCCAATGGCACGGTAGATCGCTGGTTTGGACTGCCCGCCAACCAGCTTACCACCATAGAACAAGGCACGGCACCGCAGCTAACAATCGCGTTTGAAGGCTCCGGAGTGGTTTGTCCAGGAGTGCCTGTTTTGCTTGCTGTGACTCCCAACCCTGGTTATCCTGTGGTGTGGTCGGATGGGGCAACTGGCGCAGAACGTTTGGTGAGTGAGGCCGGCGTCTACACCGCAGAAGTGCTGCTCCCCGGAGGCGAAGTGATGGAATTGGAACCCCTCACCTTGCTGGACGGCGAGGGCGATTGGACCTTGGAGGTCACCCTGCCAGGGTGCTATCCGGACACCACCGCTCAAGTAGCCTTGGCCGGTCCCGACAGCGCAGCCATTGCCGCCTTCAATCCCGACTTTGCGCCCCTGATGGCCGGGGTGCAGACCTTGGAGGTGGCCACACCCTGGGGTTGTGTGGTGCTGCAGGACATCGACGTTCCCGAGCGCCTACCCCTTCAATTGGAGATCGTAGCAACCGCGCCGCTGTGTTTTGGCGACGCCAACGGCCAGCTGGCGATCACCCCTTCTGGCAACGGCCCCTTCGAACTTGCAGTCACCCCCGGCACAGAGAATTTGCCGGCCGGACCGGTTTACCTTTCCCTCACCGATGCCAATGGCTGCGCACTGGACAGTACCTTTACGCTCACCGAACCTCCCGAATTGCTCGGCTCCTTGATCACCGAAGGAGTCAACGACTCAGGAATGGGCTTTCTGGAGCTCGCGGTCGAAGGTGGTAGCCCACCATACACGTATGCTTGGAACGGCGAGGTAGGTACAGCTGAGTTTCCGGTGTTGGAACCGCAAGAGGTCGTGTGGGTCATTATCGATGACCAAGGCTGCATCAGTGAAGGCGAGTACCTCATCACCGCCATCGACGAACGGGGAAGCTCGTCTTTCGCCGCCTTCCCGAATCCGGCTTTTAAACGGATGCATCTCAAAGGCCCCGTGGGTAGCACTTACCAGCTCCGCGATGCCCAAGGACGCATTCTCATTCAACTCACCATCGACGCCGGCCAACAGGAGTTGGAGGTCGACCACCTTGCCGCAGGAACGTACCTGCTGTGCTTTTACCACCCTTCCAGCGGAAGTAAACAGGTACGTGTACAGGTCCGCTGATGGGGCTTTTCGGACGGGTACAACCGATGGTATCCTTTTGTAGATGTGGACATTGAAGAAACTGTGGACGCGTGTGTCATGAGAACCAGCTTTTACACGCTGGAAATCCTAACCGTTAGCCAAAGGCACCACACCACGCTAATCTTGAAATAAAGCCGCTCACTCCTTGGTCCAAATACGCGTATTGAGGTCCAAGGATTCGATCAATTTCGAATTCAATGCAATCATGCGCTCCATCAGTGCGACATCGTCCATGTTCACGCCTGATTTCCATACCCTCGGCTCAAACAGGTTTCTGTTTAAAGGGATTGCGCAACAGATTCTGCCATCTACAAAGGCAAACCGTACTCCCGTACCCAACTTGGAGCGCAATAAAAGCATGGTTTCCATCAGTGCCGGAGTGATCAAATAGCGTGCTTCTTGATCGTTGGTGGAATGCACTGCAAATGCCCGTTCAAATCTGGGGTCTTCCATGCGGACCAACGGCATAGACTGTTGGAACTTTTGGAGGGCATTCCCAAATCGGCCCAAAAATTTCTCCAACTTATCAGGAATGACGATGGTATGCCCCTGGAAATGTTTGTTGCAATCCGCATGGAAAAACAAGCCCTGAAAAATCGTCTCCCAGGTGGTTTCGGTCCTGCTTCCGTTCTTGGTAGAAACCCTTCTTTGCTTGCGTTCTTCTGTGTGTACCTCAGAACACAAAAAGGCTGTAGATTCCAGTTGACCTTCAATCAGGTCTTCTTCACTGTACCGGTCTCCTTTCTTGAATAAACCACTCTTGCGGAACATGTCGCGACCAATGCCCCGATTCGGAAAAAACTTCCAGTCTGGATTGAAGTTCTGTACGATCTGCCCGACGATTTCAGACTTGTATCTTTTTCGGTATGCCGACTTTTTTTTTCCGATCGTCCACGCTCCATAAGCCGCAACCCCAATCCCCAATAGAGCCCCAAACTTTTGTAAGTCGAGTGCACTCAATGCTATTGCAATCACCAAGCCCAGCAACGGGATGAGGTGCATTTTTTGGACTTCCTTCCGCTCAGTTTCAAGTGCAACCAAACAGGCCTGCAGTTCTTCCTTCGTAGCCATAACCTTGGTTTAGAGCAGGCTGCCAACATCTATATTCTGACGTTCAGTCTCGTTGACTTCAATCAGGTCAATACTGCCAAAACCAAACATGCCGGCCAACAAGTTTCCCGGGAACATTTGGGTGCTCGTGTTGTAGTCGGTCACCGCACCGTTGTAAGACCGACGTGCAGCTGCCAGCTGGGCCTCCAACTCATTCAAAGACCGCTGCAATGACCCAAAGTTTTCACTCGCCTTCAAGTCGGGATATGCTTCCACATTGACCATGAATCCCTTCATAGCAGATGTAAATTCCTTGTCATTTGCAAGCCGATCCTCAGCACTTTTGAGTGATCCTGCTTGCGACCGCAGGGCGGTAATTTGACTGAGCAGCTCTTTCTCGTGCGCCGCATACTTCTTCACCACACTGATCAAGTTCGGGAGTAAGTCGTAACGCTTTTTCAAGTAAACATCCACGTTGCCAAGCGCATTGCGCACCTCGTTGCGCATGCGCACAAAACGGTTGTAAAACACCACTGCCATGATCAGGATCAGAGCAGGGATTACAAGAAGGGAGATCATAGGAAGGTGTTTGATGGTCTGTCCGATCGCAAGTCCAATCCTGCGCTCTTGGACAACGAAGAAACAACATGTTTTGAACTTCTTCGGAATTCTGCACATTGACTGCAAAGTCCCTCGGCTCGTTTAAAGAGCAGTGCCTACTTCTAACATCTGGGCTATGCCGAAACGCAGTTGCGTGTTCTGTTTAGGTATTTCCCTAAGGTTGCAAGGTCCAAAAAGAACTTGCACCAGAGCAGTCAACTTTCTTGCTCGAAAACCACTTAGTTCAGGGACAATTGTAAACTAGATCCGCAGCCCATTTACATGAATACACGCACACTACTCACCCTCTTTGCGCTGCTGCTCAGCCCTTGGAGCTTCGCCCAATCCTGGCCATCCGTGACCTCAATGGCCGCTTGCTACTGACCGAGGAAAACCAACTCAACGGCAAGCAGCACGTAGACATTTCCGGCTTGCCTGCCGGGGTCTACACCGTTGGAATCCTGACCCAAGGCCAATGGCACCGCGCGCCTTTGGTGGTCCGCTAGCCCAAATGAAATCCGGGGCAAATGGTATCTTTGAACACCAAATCAATGCTACAATGATCCGTGTTATGCATGCGCTCGGACTGGTTTTGTTCGCCTTGTCCTGCTCGACTTTCCTTTTTGCCCAAAACACTGTTGGGCTCATGGCCTATGATACCGAGCAGGTGCTGGAAGGGTACAACCTCATCTTTCCCCAATCCGGCAACCAAGACACCTGGTTGTTGGACAACTGCGGACGCATCTGTAAATTCTGGGACGGCGACACCTACGGCCCGGGCAACCAAGTCTTCTTAGGAGAAAACGGCCTGTTGTACAAAGCCATAGGCAACGGCGCCTCGAGCAATGCGTGGTTCCATGCCGGCGGCGGCGGCGAAGGCCTGGAAATACGCGATGTGAATGACAACATCACTTGGCAGTACTTCCTCAGTGATTCGATTTACCGTTTTCATCATGATTTTTCGGTGATGCCCAATGGCAACATCCTGGCCATCGCTTGGGAGCGTCACTTTGAGACCGACTGCTTGGCCAACGGCGCCGATCCCGAGCGCTTGCTCGACGGCGAACTCTGGAGCGAGGTCGTGTATGAAATCGAGCCGGTGGGCAGCGAGGAGGCCAACATCGTATGGGAATGGCACGCCTGGGACCACTTGGTACAAGATTTTGACGAGGCCCAAGACAACTTTGGCGTGGTGGGCGACAACCCGTTCAAAATCAACATCAACTTCACCCCCGACAGCGTGGGCGACTGGCTGCACTGCAATGCCATCGATTACAACGCCAACCTGGACCAGATTGCCTTGAGCATTCCCACGTTCAACGAAATCTGGATCATCGATCACAGCACCACCACCGAGCAAGCAGCCACTTCTTCAGGCGGTTTTGCCGGACGCGGAGGCGACTTGATTTACCGCTGGGGCAACCCGCGCGCTTACGACCAAGGCACCGAAGAAGACCAACTGCTCTACTACCAGCACCACGTGCATTGGCTGGACCGCGAACTGCCTCCCGGCCACCCGGACTACGGCAAGCTCGGGGTCTTTAGCAACCGTCTTCCAGACAA
Source organism: Luminiphilus sp. (assembly GCA_964221845.1). GTDB lineage: Bacteria > Bacteroidota > Bacteroidia > Flavobacteriales_D > Sanyastnellaceae > CAXPZW01. Next base: position 105,490 of record CAXPZW010000009.1, read on the forward strand.
CTCTTCAGAAGTGGTGCAATGGTTTGCCACCTTCGACGATTACGAATGGGAGTACCCGCTCACCGATGGCGCCTGGGGTCCCACCACCCCAGAATGGACCTACACCACCGACGATCCGGTGTACATGTATTCCAACATCCTCAGCTCGATGCAACGCCTGACCAATGGCAATACGTTGATTGGTGTGGGCCGCTGGGGACGCAGCTTTGAGATCAATCCCGAGGGCGACATCGTGTGGGAATACCGCCTGCCACTCCAAGGAGGTGCACCCGTGGCACAAGGCACCGAGTTGGGCATCAACGCTAACTTCCTCTGGCGCGCCAGCCGCTACACGCCCGATTACCCCGGACTCGAAGGCTGGGACCTCACCCCAATGGGATACATTGAACTCGACCCGGACACCACCGGTTGTCCGCTCAACACCAGTGTGGAAGAAATCACCGTGGATCTGGACTGGACGGTCTACCCCAACCCGGTGCAGCACACCTTGCAAGTGGTCATTGGTCAACAGCGCTCACGTGACCTGTTGTTGGCTGTCTACAATGCCCAATCGGCCTTGGTGTTGTTGGAGAAATTCGTGCCCGGTGAAGCGATTTCTGTTTCGCTTGAGCAATTACCGGCGGGAGCCTACACTGTGGCGGTAAAGTCGGCCGAATTTGGGCAACACACGCGCGTCATCATCAAAGAATAACTCATGACATCTTGGCCTAATCGCGGACTTCTCGCCCTCTCGTTCTGGTTTTTGGTCCCCCAACTGGCTTGGAGCCAACCCACTTTCGAAATTTTGGTCATGACTGACGAGGCCTATCCGGCCGAGATGTATTTCAACACTATCGGTACGCCCTACAAGCCGGTCAACATTTTGTCTGCAGAAGGTGAAGTGTTGTTCAGCGAAGTTTGGGGGCCCCTTGAAGGCTGGGACTTTAAGGTCAACGGTAACAATATGCTCACCTATCACAACCGCGGTGTTGGTACTTGGCTTGTACGAGACAGCTTGTTCAATGAACCGAGTACCATTGCTCCGGTAGGAGATGGCTTTTATGCAGACTACCACGACATTGTCCTGTCACCAGACAGCTCAGCCTTGCTGTTTGTATACGATCCGGTGATTTATGCCATGGATACTGTCGTAACCGGAGGCGACCCTCTCTGTGAGGCTATGGACTTGGTAATTCAGAAACTTGACCCGAATGGCAACTTACTGTTTGAATGGCGTGGGCTAGACCACATCAGTCCCTCCAGCATGCCACATGCCGATCTGACAATCAACCAACTAGATGTATTCCATTGCAACGATGTCGCTTGGGATACAGATGGCAATATTGTGATGAGCAATCGGCACATGAGTGAAATCTTGAAGATTGACGCAGTCACTGGAGACATCATCTGGCGGTGGGGCAGCTTGGAGAACCAATTTGAATTCGTAGACGATTACCCCTTCACCATGCAGCACAGCGTGCAGGTAACTGGCCCAAACCGATACCTGATCTTCGACAATGGTGTATTTGGAGGAGAATATGCCGGCGGAACAACTGTTTCAAGGGCGGTGGAATACGAATTGGACTTGACCACCATGCAGGCGCACAAGGTGTGGGAGTATATTCACCCAGATGCCCTTCTTGGCGTAGCCATGGGCAACGTACAGCGACTCCCCAACGGAAATACGCTCATCAATTGGGGCAATATCACGGGTTTCAATGATCATGGCGCGGTCGTCACAGAAGTTACGCCTGAAGGAAATGTCGCCATGGAAATCGTGTGGGCCGAAGACGAGCATCTGTACCGGTTCGAAAAAAATGACACGTTCTGGGCGGGAATTCAAGAGGGCATCGTCGGTTGTATGGACCCCGAGGCGTGCAATTACGATCCATTGGCCACAGAATCCCCGGGTGACGATCAACCCGAGTTGCAGTGCACCTACCCCACTGAGCAGGGGTATGACTGTGACGGCAACTGCATCAACGACACCGACTTGGATGAAGTTTGTGATCCGTTTGACAACTGCGTGGATGTCGCAAACCCAGACCAGCTGGATTCTGACGGAGACGGTATCGGGGACGCCTGCGACGAGCCTGATGTATCGGTAGGTGAACTGTCCCCGCCTTCTCAGGTAGAGTTGATGCGCTTCGACCTGCGAGGAGTGCGACTGGCACCAGATGCCTGTGACCAGCCTGGTCCGCTGCTCTACTTTGTGCTATTTGCAGACGGCAGGGTGGAAAAGCGTATGTGCTGGTAACCCCCCGCGCATGGTTTCTGTTTGGAAGCGCTGATACCATAGGGCTTCAATTGACTGCGTCCGCTCCCATCTTCTCTGCCCGGCATGCGCTGCTGCACGGATGCGTTTTTTGCCCTTGGGTGGTCGTTTACCCCAGATCAAGCAACGCATCCCCCAAAGAACAGTGAACCACAAACGAAACTTACGTGTACCGCGTTGAGAGTGAAAAGCGGGTTGTGAATACACCGGGCAGGTTCGCCGGTGTGCGCCCCCAAATTCTCTCTACTTTCGAACCACCAATTCAGCGGTCATGAAAAACACGGCATACCTCGTAGCCATTGGCGCCCTGGTCATTGCAGTAAGCATCCTGGGCTACAAACTCTCGCAATCCTCAGACACAGTCCACATCCAAGAACAAGAAATTGGAGAACTGGACCTCGAGCGCAACAACCTGATCCAGGAACTCGAGATCATGGCCCTGCGCTACGACACCATGGAAACCGACAACATGGTACTGCGCGCCGAGCTCGCTGGCCAGCAAGACATGGTGGCTGACCTGCAGAGCAAACTGAAAAGCAACAAATACAGCCTCAGCAAAGCCCGCAAAGAAGCCGAGACCTTGCGCTCGATCATGAAGGGCTACGTGCACGACATCGACTCGCTCAACCAGATCGCGATTGCCTTGCGTGCCGAACGCGACCAGATTGCCGCCGAACGCGACGTGGCGGTGTCCAACTACAACAACGCCCAACAAGACCTCCAGACCTCCGAAGAAATCATTCGCCAAGGCCAGGTGTTGCAAACCGCAGGGATTTCGTGTCAGGGTATCAAGCTCTCACGTTCAGGCGCCCAGCGCGAAACCGATCGTGCCAGCAAAACCGAACTCATCAAGTCGTGCTTCACCATCATCGCCAACCCCATTGCTACCGTTGGCGATAAGGAGTTGTACATGCAAATCATCGGCCCTGGAAACCAAGTGATGCCCACAAAAAGCGGTGTAGCCACCACCACCCTTGGCGGCGAAACCCAGCCCTACTCAGTGGTGCGTAACATCAACTATCAGCGCGAAGAAATGGACGTGTGCTTCTTCTACAACGTGGCCGAAGGTGAGGAACTCCCCAAAGGCGATTACGTGGTGAAGATCTATGAAGCCGGCGCCCTGATCGGCACCAGCAGCCTCAGTTTGAAATAAGGCGATCGCCCAATCCACCCAAGCGGAAGGTTCCGCCTAGGGTCAAGGAGCGCTCAAAGAAGACAATCTTTTGGTCGGCGCGTGCGTCGGAGTTGCCCTCGAGCAGTACATCCGACAAATGCGACCATCCGTACTGTGCTTGCGCCTCGATGAAGAAGTGCTTGAGGAAATCCACGCGCCAGCCTGAAACTGTGCTGAACCCGTAACCGGACAAATGGATCCAGTTGCGGCTGTAGTTGCCAAACAGGCGCACATCGGTCCACGGGAACATGGCTCCTACGTACCCTCCGACTTTCAACGAAGCCTCTACCGTTTGCTTTTTGTTGGCCCAGAAGGGATGGAAGTACTCTGCGCCAATCCGCACGAAGTTGAACCCGTCGCTGTGCTCGTAGCGTAGGAAGTCCCGCGTCATGTACAGGATGTCCTGGTTGTATGTGCCCGCATAAAATTCAGAGGCCCCAGGTTCAATGGTGCCGCTGATGCGCAGCGGTTGGTCAAACGCCAAGCGATACTTCATGTGGTCCCAGCCTGCGGATACCGACAGGCGCTCATTCAAGAAGAACCCAAAACGGCAGTTGAATTGCGGGATGGTCAACTTGAGCGGGTGCAGGTAGATCTTGGCATCAAACGGTTCGGGCATGTCGTGGGCGCGTACGTCGTACAGCGTAAAGTCGTAGCCCTTGCCTTTGAAGTGGATGTCCGAATCGTTGTACGAGGACCGGTTGTAGCCCCACTTGAACCAAAACTTGCCCGCGCGCTGGAAGCCGGATTCGCGTTCCAACACCTCTTGCGCCGTCGTGGGAATTGCCATCCACAGTGCCAGCGCGACCATCCACAAAGTCTTCTGCATGACGCAAAGGTACCGCGTGCATCCCGGAATACCTTCGGGCATGCACCGCGATGAATTGGGCGCCTACGGAGAACGCACCGCCCGCACCTATCTGGAGGCCCGAGGCTTCACCACCTTGCACGCCAATTGGCGTCACCGTCACTTGGAGCTGGACCTGGTGTGCACCCACGCCGGTCAACTGGTGGTGGTGGAGGTCAAAACCCGCGAAACCGCCCAATTTGGGGAGCCATGGGAGTTCCTCACCCGCAGCCAACGCCGCAACATTATCCGCGCTGCAGACGCCTACGTGCACCGGTATGAAATCGACCTGCCGGTGCGCTTTGACGTGGTGTCTGTGGTGCACAACTGCTACGGCACGCGCACCACGCACTTGCCCGATGCGTTCTACCCCATGTTGTAGGCGGAAAAACTCGGCTATCTTTGCACCCTCGATTTATGGCCAACCTCAGCAACAGCAATCGCCGACGCAAACGCTCGTCGGGCAAGCCCAACGCGAAACGCGGACCCAAACAAGGCGGTCCCAAGAAAACCACGCGCACCGGCCGCCCACGCAGCGGAGCCCCGTCACGCCCCAACAAACCGTTGGAAGACGGCAAAATGCGGCTGAACCGCTACATCTCCAGTTGTGGCGTTTGTTCTCGCCGTGAAGCTGATGTGCTGATCAAGGCCGGCGCCATCAGCGTCAACGGGGAAATTGTGGTGGACTTCGGCTACCGTGTGGATCCGGCCAAAGACCAGGTGCAGTATGACGGACAAACCATCCGTATGAACGACCTGCGTTACGTGCTGCTCAACAAGCCCAAGAACTATACCATCGCCACCGACGATCCCACCAAACAACGCACCGCCTTCCAGCTGCTGCGCGGAGCGTGCAAAGAGCCTGTAGTGCCGGTGGGTCGCATGGACCGACTGACCGTTGGCTTGGTGCTGTACACGAACGATGGCGACTTGATCCGCCGCCTGTCCAACCCCACCGCAGGTGCCGTGCAGCTTTACCACGTGACCTGCGCGGAGAAGATCAAAACCGCCCACATCGAAACCATGCTCGAAGGCGTGCGCTATGGCGACGGCATGGTCAAGCCTTCCAAAATCGAATTCGCAGGCGACGACCCGCGTCAGGTAGGCGTGGAGATTCAAACCGGCCGCAACCGCGCGGTCCGCGGACTGTTCGAGCAGTTCGGCTACACCATCACCAAACTGGACCGCGTGAAGATCGGTCCACTGACCAAAAAAGACCTTCCCCGGGGCCACTACCGCCACCTCACCGAGCAGGAAGTGAATTTTTTGGCCATGATCCGGTGACCTTTTTTCCAAAACTCTCGTCTAATGGAATACTTGGTCCTAGACCATAGTAAGCAATACAAGCAATCGTGCCTGCCCTTTGTCCGCATTTCAAAGCGTTGGAATTAGGAGTGAGGAATGGTACGGGAAGCGGTCCGTAAATGGCCGCTTTTTTTATGCCCTTCCCCCATTCTGAGGTACCTTTGACCCAGATTTAACGTGCATGATTCCGCTCCTTCGTCGCGCTTGCTTTCTCTCGCTTTGTCTGGTCTTTTTTGTCATCCTCGCCGGCAGTGTGGTGCGTACCACAGGCTCGGGCATGGGATGTCCAGATTGGCCCAAATGCTTTGGTCACCTGATCCCCCCCACCACCACCGAACAGGTGAGCTGGGGCCGCGGAAAGGAGTTTGACGCCGGACTGATGATCGTCCACCAGGGCGAACTCTGGACCGCCAACCAAGACTTCACCACCGGCCAAGGCTTTGATGCTGCCAACTGGACCAAGTACCACAAGCACGACTACGCCATCTACAACCCGGTGCATACCTGGATTGAGTTCTTGAACCGTATCTCGGGCGTGGCGGCGGGCATCCCGATTGCACTCACCTTCTTTTTGTCAGTCCTGTATTTCTTGCGCAAACGCAAACCGGGGTTCTTCCTGCTCATGGGGTCGGCCATGGTGGTCTTGGGCCTGATTGCGTGGCTGGGCAAATTGGTGGTGGACGGCAACCTGATTCCTGCGCAAATCACCCTGCACATGGCCGGCTCTGTGCTCTTGGTAGCACTGTTGGCCTTGGTGCATCGCAAAGCGTCCAAGCGCAACTACGTGTCTTCAACCCCGCTGATGCATGCGCTTTTGTTGACAGGAGTGGTGCTCACCCTGACTCAAATCTTCATGGGCACCCAAGTGCGGGAGGCAGTGGACCACCTGAACGAAGCCGGGCTCGCGCGTGAACTGTGGATTGAGCAACTCCCGGTGATCTTTAAGATTCACCGGTCGTTCAGCATCGTGGTATTGCTGGTCAACGGCTACCTCGCATGGCAAGTGGTGCAAAAAGGACTGGGTTGGCGCCTGCAATTGGGCATCATGGGCGTACTCGGACTGGAAGTGCTGACTGGGGTGATTTTGGCCTATGCAGACATGCCACAATTCATGCAACCCACCCACCTGGTGTTTGCCATCTTCCTGTTTGCCCTACAGATCTACCAGGTGTACCTGGTGTTCGGAAAGAGTTGGGTGAAGCGACGCCAGTCGCTCATCGCTTAAGATTCGCCGCGCTTGACGATGTCGAAGCGCACGCTGAAGATGTTGGTGTAGTTGGACCCGCCTGCAAAACCCAGGTTGGTCAGCGCGTAATCCAGCTTGAGGCCTTTGAGCGCAAGACCCACGCCAGCACTTGGCTGGAAGGTCCAGTTTTGCTCCTCGCCCACCCCTGCATACACTTGCTGCAAGCTGCCGGCGCCCCCGCGCAAGAATAAGCGGTTCTTGTACCCGATCTCCACACCCATGTGCGGATCAATCGAGAACGGATTGGCGCTCACCAGCACGTTGCGGCGGCCGTCGGTGGTCACGTCCAAGTTGCCCTCGGCCAACACGCTGAGGTTCTCAAACTCCCACTTGCGCGAGACAGCGAAAATCAAGCGGGGCAGTGTGAGCTCAATGCTGTTTTCAGGTAAGATGTTGTCGGTCACCAGCAGGGTTTGGAGCTCGTCCTCTTCAAAGCTGAAGGTCCAGGCGTTCCAAGTACTGGTGATGTCGCGGGCCATGAGCCCCAGGTCCCAATTGCGCCATTTGTAGCGCAGGCCAGCATCCAAGCCAAAGCCCCAGGCTTGCGCAAAACTGCCCACCTGGCGGTAAATCACTTTGGCCGAACCTCCCAAGGTCAAGCCTTCCACGGGCAAATGGCGCGCGTAAGAGAACACAAAGGCATAGTCACTGGCAGAAAAGACGCTGATGCGGTCGTAATCGATGTTGCCCTCAGCGTCCAAAAGATCGAGGGTGTTGGGGATGTCGTCCACCCCGAAACGCATGATGCTAAGCGAGGCTGCACTTTCATCGTCGATGCGCTTGGCGATGCCTGCGTAGTCAAACTTGGCAATGCCGGCGAAGTAGTCGGCGTGCATGTAGCCCACTTGCATGTCTTGGGCAATGCCGGTGAGCCCGGCGGGGTTCCAGTACCCAGCGGTCAGGTCCTGGTTGGAAGACACCACAGAACCCGACATGGCCAAGGCGCGCGCGCCCACACCAATAGCGAGGAATTCGTTGGAATACTTCGGAGCGGAAATCTGTGCGTTGGAAACCAGTCCAAGCAGCAGTGCTATGCCTAGGAAAAGGTGTTTGGGCATGGAGCGAAGAAAGTCATGTTCACCACTATAAACCTAGCATTTCTGTAAAAATTGCACGGGCCACGGCTGCGGAAGACATCGAAGTGAGCACTGTGCTGGGCTCCACGCCTTTGGATTGCAGTGCTTGGGCGGTGGCACGGCCCGCTGCGATCGCCTTTATGCCGGGGGCAAATGCATTGGCCTCGGCGAAGGCCTCCACATTGGAAGGGCTGGTAAACACTGCAATTTCGGGTGTTCCTACGGCTTTGGGTACGTGTGCTGTTTCGTAGACGATCACCTCGGTGACTTGCTCGGCAGACAAAGCAACTTGCACAGTACGTCGCGAACGGTTGCCCACGGCAAACAGCACGCTTGCGTCTCCAACATGCGCAGCAAAGTCGTGCGCGGTTTGGTCAGTTTCGGTCCCTCTCCCTACGAAATCTGGGGTGCAATGGCGCTTCAGTTTGCGTGCGGTGCCCGGGCCAATTGCCCCTACTTTTTGCCCCGGCTGGAGGACATGCTGGGCAAAAAAGGCATCCACCGCGTTACGCGAGCTGAAGAACACCCAATCGAAGTGGCCTTGAGGCAAAGCGCTCTCTACGGTGCGGATCTCAATTTGACTTTGGGCCTCAAAAGGAATGGACCAACGCTCAAACATGCCCGGCAAATGGCCGGCGTCTTTGGCGTGACGTGACAAGTACACGGACGGAGTGGGATGCGCTCCACCTTTCAACCAATGCAGCGCTTGTTTTGGCAGTTGGTCCTGCGCAGTACCCGATAAGTGGAGCATGCGCAACGGGGCATCGACTTCTGGGGCATAAGCCACGTCCAATTCAAAACGGTCTCCCACTTGGATGGCGCTGGCTCCAAACGGAAGCTGGCAGCCCCCGTCGAGACCAGCGAGTATTTCGCGTTCGAGTTCGGTGCAGGCCTTGGCGGTATCGTCGTTGAGCACTTGGAGGACAGTGCGCAGGGCATCGTCCCCTTCGCGGATTTGAATGGCCAAAGCTCCTTGCGCCGGTGCAGGCACAAACGCTTCGGGGTCCAAAGGCACAACCTGCGCATCTTCGGGCACCAACTCCAAGCGGTCCAGGCCGGCTTTGGCAAGCACAATGGCATCGAGGCCTTCATCAAAGAGTTTGCGCACGCGGGTGGGCACGTTGCCACGCATGTCCACGGTCTGCACGTCTGGGCGGTGAAAATGCAGTTGTCCTTTGCGGCGGGCAGAACTTGTACCAACGCGCGCGTTCTCAGGCAATCCCCAGCGCTGGGCAGGATCCAACACTGCATCGCGAATCACCAACACATCGCGGTGGTCAGCGCGGGCCGAGACCGCCGCAATGCCCAAGCCCTCCGGCTGGCTGGTTTCCAGGTCTTTGTGGGAGTGAACAGCCAAATCGATCTCACCGCTCAGCAGTGCGGCTTCGATTTCCTTGGTGAAGAAGCCCTTGCCCTCGAGCTTGTCAAAGCTCAGGTCTTGGATCCGATCACCGCGGGTTTGGATGATCTTGATTTCGGAGGAATGGCCGTGTGCCGCCAAGACAGACTGCACGTGGTTCGCTTGCCAGAGCGCCAATCGGCTGCCCCGCGAACCAATCACAATGGGGGTGTTCAAATCAGTTTTTTTGGACGGAGTCCATGATGACCTCGCGGGCCATTTTCATGGGTACCGAAATGTACTTCTTCTCCATGTAATCCAAGATGCGGATCAGGACCTCTACGCTGTGTTCGTCAAGGTTCTCCAAGTCACGGGCGAAGATGTCGCCGAGCGCAGTGGCTTTGATTTCCTTGATCTTGGCGGGAATCTCGCGCATGGCGATTTCCACTTGGCGGTGCTGGTAGTTGAGTTCAAACTCTTCCAGTCCGCGTTCAATGATGGATTCGCAAGCGTCGACCTCCATCAGGCGCTTTTGCACGTTGGCGTCAGCCTCGCGTTTGAGGGCCACCATGTCAATGTAGGTGAGTGGGTGGTTTGCTGGTATGGAGGCATCCACATCTGCCGGCAAACCCAAATCGACCACCACGCCGCCGAAGGGCTGACCGCCGGTAAGGGCGTCGAACACTTCAGGGGTGATCACAGGCTCTTGTGCCCCGGTGCACACGACCAACGCGCGCATAGCTCGCTGCGCAGTAGGCAAGTCTTCCAACGCAATGGCTTCCCAGTTTTGGGCGAGTGACTGCGCGTTTGCCAGCGAGCGGTTGGCCACCGTCACATCGGTGCAACCAAACTTGCGCATGAAGCGCGCTACGTTGCCCATGGTTTGGCCAGCGCCCACAAGTACCACCGGATCCTTTGGTTTGAGGCCTGCGTTCTTGAGCTTTTGCCAAGCCAAAAACGCCACGCTCACAGGGTTGCTAGAGATGCCGGTTTTGGAGAAGCACTTCTTGGCAGTCTCCACCACCTTTTTCATGCCCAAACGTAGCACGTCGCCGGTGTGGCCAAGCTGGGTGCTGGTCTCATACGCTTTGCGCAATTGGGTAATGATCTCTTGCTCGCCCACCAACATGGATTCCAACGACGAGCCCACGCGCATCAGGTGGCGCAAGGCGTCGAGGCCGTGGTGAATTTCGAGGGCTGATTTGATGGACTCCGGAAAGGCTTCGGCCTCGCCTTGAAAAAACTCCTGCAGCAACTGCGTGCTCAACCCCGAACAGAGGTAGGCGTTGAACACGAACACCAACTCAATGCGGTTGCAGGTGCTCAGGTAGAAAATCTCGTCAATGAGGTAGCGGTGTCGGATGTCGGCCAGGATGGCGTCTACCCGTTCAGCGTCCACGTGGAATTGGCCAATGACCTCCAGCGGAATTTGCTTATGCGAAAGTGAGATGACTTTCAGTTCCTGCATTTACACCAAATCAGTTATGACTCAGCAAAAAAACGCAGAGCATTGCGCGGGGTTGTCACCCCAATGTCAGTTTCAACCCTGACGAAAGTCACCCACAAACAGGTGGACCGGCAACACTGCGCTTATTTTGGCGCAGTATACGCACAATCCGCCATGATTCGTCACTCGCAATCGGTCCCAAATGCGCCGAGCAGGATGAGCACATCCTCGGTGTCTACCGAGCCCGACGCGTTCAAGTCGCCGTCGCAGTCAAGCGTCACACAGCCAAAGTCACCCACCACGGTCAACAGGTCCGAAGTGTCGGTCTTGTCGTCGCCGTTGAGGTCGGTGACGCAACCCGCAGGTGTGGGAATGGAGGTGAAGGCCATGTCCAAGAAGATCTCGGTCTCCGAAAGCTCGTCACCGGGCGGATCGTAAATGGAACCGTCCGGGTTCAAGCGACGGATTTGGAAGTTCACTTGGCCAAACACATCGCCGGCCACAGTGAACTGTGCAATAAGGACTTTGCCGTCCACATCGCCCGTGCTTTGGGGGTTCATGCCGAAGGTGGAAATGAACACGCCACCGCCGACCAAATCGTTGATCAACAGGTCGCCTCCGAGCTCCCAGCCGGTAAATACGGCTTCAAAGGGGTAGAGCACCGACATATTGCCATCGGCATCATCGTCACCAATGGTCAACCACGAATCGTAGCCGAGCTCAGGAAAGAGCGCCACTTGATCGGGGTCAATGAATTCAGCAGTAGGGCCACCAAGCAAGGCTTGGTAAAAGCCACCGGTGCTGTTGATCGCTAAGTCGCCGGTTTGGTCACCGAAGACGATTTGGAGTTCATAATTGTCCGGAATCACTGCATACAAACGGAAGGTACGTGCAGGTGCGCCAAGGGCGGCATCGAGGGTGGTAGCCACATCGCCGGGGATGGCAACTTCTTCGAGCACCACGCTCGCTTCGGGGGATTGGGCCAGGGCCATTGCGGGAAACAACAGTGCCAAAAGGGTCAATCGAAACATAACAGGATGGATAGGGGGCTGAGAAATTAGAACAAAAAAAGGCCGCCCCAAAAGGGACGGCCCGTTTTCATCATCCAAATCAGAACGTTTTAGCGCTGGATCATGAACCGCACATTTCGCAGTCCGGTCCGTTTTCGATGCTACAAGCCATAACGGCTTCCTGCTCGGCGCGTTCCTCGGCGGTTTTGGCCACCTGGGTTGGTTCTTCCTTGTACTTTTTCTCGACGGTGAACTTGATGGCGTCGGTGGCCGCTTTGGTACGCAGATAGTACATACCGGTCTTGAGGCCTTTCTTCCATCCGTAAAAGTGCATCGAGGTCAGCTTGCTGAAATCGGCGTTCTCCATGAACACGTTCAGCGATTGCGACTGGTCGATGAAAGCACCGCGGTCGGCGGCCATCTCCAGGATTGACTTCTGCGAGATCTCCCAAGCGGTGCGGTACAGCTCCTTGAGGTTCTCGGGCACTTCGTCGATGTGCTGCACGCTGCCGTTGGCGGCGATCAGCTTGTTCTTCATTTCCTCGTTCCAGAGGCCGAGTTTGTTGAGGTCGCGCAGCAGGTGCTTGTTGACCACGATGAACTCGCCGCTCAGGGTACGGCGGGTGTAGATGTTCGAGGTGTAGGGCTCGAAGCACTCGTTGTTGCCCAAGATCTGTGCAGTCGATGCGGTTGGCATCGGTGCGAGCAGCAGCGAGTTGCGCAGGCCGTGCTCTTTGATCTCTTCTTTGAGCAGGTCCCACTCCCAGCGGTCCGATGGGGTCACGTTCCACATGTCGTGCTGCAGGATGCCCTCCGATGCTGGAGAACCTGGGAACGACTCGTAGTGCCCTTCTTCTTTTGCTTGGTCTTTCGACGCGGTGAGTGCGGCGTAGTAGATGGTCTCGAAGACCTCCTTGTTCAAGGTGCGGGCCTCCTCTGAGTCAAACGGATGACGCATCAGAATGAAGGTGTCCGCCAGGCCTTGCACACCGATTCCAATGGGACGGTGACGCATGTTGGAGTTGCGCGCCTCAGGAACAGGATAGTAGTTGCGGTCGATGATGCGGTTGAGGTTGACGGTCGCTTGGTACGACACCTCAAAGAGGCGGTCGTGGTCGAAGGTGCCGTCTTCCTTCACAAACTTGGGCAGCGCGATGCTGGCCAGGTTGCACACCGCTACCTCATCGGGAGAGGTGTACTCCATGATTTCGGTACACAGGTTCGAAGACTTGATGGTACCGAGGTTCTTTTGGTTGCTCTTCTCGTTGGCAGCATCCTTGTACAGCATGTACGGGGTGCCGGTCTCGATTTGCGACTCGCAGATTTTGAACCAGAGCTCTTGGGCTTTGATGGTCCTGCGGCCGCGGCCTTCCTTCTCGTAACGTTCGTAGAGCTCTACGAACTCCTTGCCGTAGACATCCGAGAGGCCCGGGCATTCGTTCGGACACATCATGGTCCAATCTCCGTCTGCCTGGACACGCTCCATAAACAGATCTGGAATCCACATGGCGTAGAAAAGGTCGCGTGCACGTTGCTCTTCTTTACCGTGGTTCTTCTTGAGGTCGAGGAAGTCGAACACGTCGGCGTGCCAAGGCTCCATGTAGATGGCAAACGAACCCTTGCGCTTGCCGCCCCCTTGGTCTACGTAACGCGCAGTGTCGTTGAACACGCGCAGCATTGGAACGATGCCGTTTGACGTGCCGTTGGTGCCCTTGATGTAAGAGCCCTTCGCGCGGATGTTGTGGATGCTCAGACCGATACCGCCAGCGCTCTGCGAAATCTGCGAGCATTGCTTGAGGGTGTCGTAGATGCCCGGGATGCTGTCCTCCTTCATGGTGAGCAGGAAGCACGAAGACATTTGCGGCTTAGGCGTACCTGCGTTGAACAGGGTCGGAGTCGCGTGGGTAAACCAGCCCTCGCTCATGGCGTTGTAGGTCTCTACGGCCTTGTCGATGTCCTCCTTGTGGATGCCGATGGCCACACGCATGTACATGTGTTGTGGACGCTCAGCCACCGCACCGTTGGTCTTCAGCAGGTACGAACGCTCCAGGGTCTTGAACCCGAAGAAGTCGAAGCTGAAGTCACGGTCGTAGATGATGGTTGAGTCGAGGGTTTCGGCGTGGTCCTGGATGATCTGGGCCACGTCGTCTGCAATGAGGGACGCGCGCTCATTGGTTACCGGATCCACGTAGTTGTGGAGGTCCACCATGGTTTGCGAGAACGACTTCTTGGTGTTCTTGTGCAGGTTGCTCACCGCAATGCGCGATGCCAACGATGCATAATCCGGGTGGGTCACCGTGTTGGTGGCTGCAATCTCTGCGGCCAGGTTGTCCAATTCGGTGGTGGTTACCCCGTCGTACACCCCTTCGATCACCTTCATGGCAATCTTGGTGGGATCTACTGCTACGTTCAATCCGTAGCACAATTTCTTGATGCGGGCGGTGATCTTGTCAAATTTCACTGCCTCTTTGCGACCGTCTCGTTTTAATACATACATGCCGTGTTCCTCCGGGTTTTAGTGTGGGTTATCTAGGTGCGTTCTTGTCAGAAAATGGCAGAGAGGGATTCCCTACCCGGCGCCGGTGAAAGCGCCGCAGCGTGTCGTCTGATAGAACGTGTTTAGGGTAAAATTGATGCTTGGGATTGCTCCCGCGCAAGTGCTTAAAAGTCTGCGTCCAGGTTGAAGGAGTGGTCCGCCGAGTTGTTGGCCACACCTGACTTCTGGTACTCTGCAACGCGCTTTTCAAAGAAGTTGGTCTTGCCTTGCAGCGAAATCATCTCCATGAAATCAAACGGGTTGGTCGCGTTGTAGATTTTCTCGTTGCCGAGTTCCACCAACAGGCGGTCGGCCACGAACTCGATGTACTGTTGCATCAGATCGGCGTTCATGCCAATCAGGCGCACGGGCAGTGCATCGGTTACAAATTCCTTCTCAATGGCTACCGCATCCTCGATGATCTCGCGGACTTGTTCTTTTGGTAGCTTGTTTTGAATGTGGTTGTTGTACAGCAAGCACGCAAAGTCACAGTGCAGGCCTTCGTCGCGTGAAATCAGCTCGTTGCTGAAGCTGAGTCCTGGCATCAGGCCACGCTTCTTGAGCCAAAAGATCGAGCAAAAGCTGCCTGAGAAGAAGATGCCTTCCACAGCTGCGAATGCAATGATGCGCTCAGCGAAAGAACCGTTCTCAATCCAACGCAGCGCCCATTCCGCCTTCTTCTTCACGCAATCGAGGGTCTCGATGGCTTTGAAGAGGTAGTTCTTTTCTGCTTTGTCCTTGATGTAGGTGTCGATCAACAGGGAGTAGGTCTCCGAGTGGATGTTCTCCATCATGATCTGGAAGCCGTAGAAGAACTTGGCTTCGGTGTACTGCACTTCTGAGAGGAAGTTCTCCGCGAGGTTCTCGTTCACGATGCCGTCACTGGCCGCGAAGAATGCGAGTACGTGTTTGATGAAGTGCTTCTCATCGTCGTTGAGCTTTTCGGCCCAATCGGTGAGGTCGGCAGCGAGGTCAATCTCCTCAGCGGTCCAGAAGCTGGCTTCCGATTTCTTGTAGAACTTCCAGATATCATCGTGCTCAATGGGAAACAGCACGAAGCGATCAGGGTTGTCCTGCAGGATGGGCTCGTTGGCCACTTCGTTGACGAGAGTGTCAGTGCTTTTTGGAGATAGGTTATCCATGCTCAGTCGGTTGTGACTCTGTGCAGATTTCTGCTTCGAAGCCTACTTCGTTGGTGATTCTTGGTGCTTGCACGAGGTGTCAAAACTGTCGTTTTCAGGCCGATGCGTCGGCGCAAACAGAGGTGACATGTGCCCAACAAAAATTGTCAATTTGAGCGCCGGAGGCAAACCAAAACAATTCACATTCCGACCGAGTTTTGAACACCGAATTCACCGTCCTCTCCACAGCCCGCGCCAACCGTTCGTTCCGGCGATTTTGTGAATAGCATGGGGATAATTTGGGTGGGTTTTCAGTCGAATTCTTGGCACGATTTTAACGGTAAAGTGTTTCGCGCACACGTTTCCTTTATCCCATCCTGCGCCCCTGCTGGTTTTCCTCCCTCCAGACCCCTGCGCGAAGCCAAGCGGTTCCCTACCTTTGCGCCGCTATGCAGGACGACAAGCTCAAAAAAGTCATCAGCCACGCCAAGGAATACGGATTCGTGTTCCCTTCGAGCGAGATCTACGACGGACTCAGCGCCGCGTACGACTACGGCCAAATGGGTGTTGAACTCAAGAACAACATCAAGCAATACTGGTGGGACTTCATGGTCAAGATGCACGAGAACATCGTGGGTCTGGACGCTTCCATCTTTATGCACCCCACCACTTGGAAAGCCTCTGGGCACGTGGACGCCTTCAACGATCCTTTGATCGACAACAAGGACTCCAAAAAGCGCTACCGCGCCGACGTACTCATCGAGGATCACGTGGCCAAGATCGAAGCCAAGATCAACAAGGACATTACCAAAGCCAAGAAGCGTTTTGGAGACGACTTTGATGAGGAGCAGTTCCGCAGCACCAACCCGAACGTTACGCGTCGTCAAGCTCAAATTGACGACATCAACGGCCGCTTCAAAACCGCCATGGACGCCGACGATTTGGTGGCCGTGCGTGATTTGATTGTGGACCTGGAGATTGCCGATCCTGACACCGGCAGCAAGAACTGGACAGATGTGCGCCAGTTCAACCTCATGTTCAAAACCGAACTGGGTGCTGTATCCGGAGACGCAGGTGTGATTTACCTCCGTCCCGAAACCGCGCAGGGGATCTTCGTGAACTACCTCAACGTGCAAAAGACCGCACGCATGAAACTGCCGTTTGGCATCGCGCAAATCGGCAAGGCGTTCCGCAACGAGATCATTGCGCGCCAGTTCATCTTCCGCATGCGTGAGTTTGAGCAAATGGAGATGCAATTCTTCATCAAGCCCGGCTCGCAAGGCGAGTGGTACGAGTACTGGAAAAACGCCCGCATCAACTGGCACAAGGCCTTGGGCCTGGGCGAGGACAACTACCGCTTCCACGACCACCTCAAGTTGGCGCACTACGCCGACGCAGCAGCCGACATCGAGTTCAACTTTCCTATGGGCTTCAAAGAGCTGGAGGGCATCCACTCGCGCACCGACTTTGATTTGGGGCAACACGAAGAATTCTCGGGCAAGAAGCTCCGCTACTTCCACCCCGAAACCAAGGAGAGCTTTGTGCCTTACGTGGTGGAAACCTCGATTGGCCTGGACCGCATGTTCCTGGCCGTACTGAGCTCGGCCTTTAACGAAGAGAAGCTGGAGGACGGCTCTGAGCGTACGGTGCTGAACATTCCACCTGCACTGGCACCGGTGAAAGTGGCCATCCTGCCCCTGCTGAAGAAAGACGGCCTGCCAGACAAGGCCCGTGAAATCCTCCGCGATCTCCAATTCGAATTCAACTGCCAGTACGAAGAAAAAGACGCCATCGGCCGACGCTACCGCCGTCAAGACGCCATCGGTACTCCGTACTGCATCACTGTTGATCACCAAACCCTCGAAGACAACACCGTGACCATCCGCGAACGCGACACCATGACCCAAGAACGGGTGAACGTGGCCGACGTAGCGGACATCGTACGCAAGCGCGTAAGCATGCGATCGCTGTTGCAAAACACGCAGTCATGAGCATTGCAACCACCGACTTCCAAGGCAAACGCGTTTTGGTACGCGTAGACTTCAACGTGCCCCTCAACGACCAGTTTGAGGTGACCGACGACACCCGCATCCGCGCGGCATTGCCCACCATCCAACGCATTGTAGAAACCGGCGGCCGCGCCGTGTTGGTGAGCCACCTGGGCCGTCCCAAAAGCGGACCCGAGGACAAGTTCTCGATGCGCCACGTGGTGCCCACCCTCGAAGGACTCCTGGGCCGAAGCGTCAAACTCGCTCCCGCAGTGGTGGGCGATGAGGCCTTGGCCGTGAGCGGCAGCCTGCAAGACGGCGAGGTGTGCCTGCTTGAAAACGTGCGCTTCCACAAGGAAGAAACCGCCGGTGATGAATTCTTCGCCGGTCAACTCGCCGAGCACGGCGACGTATACGTAAACGACGCCTTTGGCACCGCGCACCGCGAGCACGCTTCTACGGCGGTGGTGGCCCGCTTCTTCCCCCATGCGAAGATGTTTGGCACCATCATGGAAAGCGAGATCAAGAACATTGACAAGGTGCTTCACGGCGCCGACAGGCCTGTGACCGCCATCATCGGCGGCGCGAAAGTTTCCAGCAAACTCACCATCATCGAAAAGCTGCTGGACGCAGTGGACAACCTGTTCATTGGTGGTGGTATGGCCTACACGTTCATCAAAGCCGCAGGCGGATCCATCGGTACCAGCTTGGTGGAAGACGACCTGCTGGACACCGCCCGCGAAGTGGCAGCCAAAGCCGAAGCTGCAGGCGTACGGTTGATACTTCCTACCGACGCCATGTGTGCAGACGACTTTTCCAACGATGCCAACCGCGCCGTACACGCCATCGACGCCATTCCTGACAACTGGATGGGCTTGGACTCCGGACCGCAATCGATCGAAACCGTAAAAGGCCTGATTGCCGAAAGCCGTACCATTTTGTGGAACGGTCCACTCGGGGTGTTTGAGATGTCCAATTTTGCCACCGGTACCGCCACGGTTGCGCAAACCTTGGCCAAAGCCACCGCAGACAACGGCACCTTCACCCTGATTGGCGGTGGCGACTCTGTGGCGGCCATCAACCAATTCAACCTGGCCGACAAGGTGAGCTACGTCTCTACCGGCGGCGGCGCCATGCTGGAATACCTGGAGGGCAAAGCACTCCCAGGCATTGCAGCCATCCGAGGCTAAACCGGCGAAACGGGCGCGGGCGGAGCATCCACCACGTCACGCATCACAAACATGCTTTCCACCTTACCGATGTTTTTGAGGGCCGCGAGGCGCTTAGAAATAAAGGTGTGGTACCCAGCCATGTCCACCACTTGCACCTCGAGCAAGTAGTCAAAGGCACCTGCAATGTGGAAGCACGAGCGCACCTCCCGGAAGTTGGCAATCGCCGCTTCAAATTCTTCCAAGAACCCGGCTGCGTGCTGCTGCAACGATACGTTGCAAAACGCCCGAATCTCCAACCCCAGCTTGCTGCGGTCCAACCGAGCGCAGTAGCCTTTGATGACCCCGTCGCGCTCCAGCCGTTTGACCCGATGAAACACGGCAGATCGGCTCAGTCCCGTCAGGTCACAGAGCGATTGGGTGGAAGCGCGGCCATCTTCGCTGAGGGCATCCAGTAGGCGCAGGTCAAGAGCATCGAGTTGCATGGCACAAGTGTTTCGTAGGTACGCGATTCTTGAGCATTATACAAATATTTTCTATCTATTTCACATCATAATCAACACATTCGTATTGCGTCTATAGCTATCAAAGACACATCTGGTGATATTTGGAGAGACCCAAACGTATTGTTGTGAAGCATTTTGAGACCCGTGCTGTCCACGCCGGACACCACACCCAAGACGCCCAAGGCGCTGTCAAACCTGCGCTGCACCGCGCATCTACCTTTGCCTTCCCCTCTGCCGAAAACGGCGCTGCCCACATGGAAGCCGCCTACGGCGTACCAGGCGTGACTGCTCCCGACTCCGGCTACATCTATAGCCGGTTGCACAATCCTACGATTGCTGCTGCCGAAACCCGCTTGGCCGCCTTGGACCAAGCCGACAGCTCTGCGCTCTTTGCCAGCGGTATGGCCGCCATCAGCACTGCTTTGCTTGCAGGAGCAGGTCCCGAACGCCCGGTTTGGTATGCCAACCCTGTGTATGGCGGCACCGAACATTTCGTGCGTGAGATTCTGCCCACTTGGGGCATTGGTACACGCGCGCTTGCTTCACTGGATCAACTTGAAGCCTTGCACACCTCTACCGGAGAACTGCCCGGCATCGTTTACCTCGAGACCCCGGCAAACCCCACGATGCAATTGCACCGCATTGCCACAGCGGTAGACTTTGCGCGCAAACACAGCACGGCTGAACACCCCATTTATGTCTATATAGACAACACCTACTTGGGACCGGTCATGCAACGTCCACTGGAATGCGGTGCAGACCTGGTGCTGTACTCGGCCACCAAATACCTCGGCGGCCACAGTGATTTGGTGGCCGGTGCGGTCTCCGGCAAGCAGGCAGTGGTGGACGCTGTGCGCAGCTACCGCCATTTCTTGGGCGGCACCATCACACCGGACAGCGCGTGGATGTTGATGCGCTCGATGGAAACCTTACACCTGCGCACCGAACGCCAAGCACAAAACACCGAAGCGGTTGCGGCCTTCTTACGCCAGCATCCTGCTGTCCAACAGCTCCACTCCGCCCTGACCCAAGACCTCTTGCCCGAAGCGGAGGCCATTGCCCAAGCCCAAATGCACGGACGCGGTTCCATGCTGGCCTTCACGGTAGCCGGCGGTAGAAACGAGGCATTTGCAGTATTGAATGCCCTGCGCGTTTTTACCTTGGCGGTATCCTTGGGCTCCACAGAATCCCTGGCCGAACACCCCGCAAGCATGACCCACGCGGGCGTACCTGGCCACGAAAAGGAGCTGTACGGCATCCACGAAAACCTCATCCGCCTTAGCATTGGGGTGGAACACGTCGAAGACCTGATCGACGACCTCCGACAAGCGCTTGCCTCGTTGCCGGCAGCCGATCCGTTTGAGCCTACAAGCGTACCTGCATTGAGCGGCATGGGCAAGAACTAGTTGTTGTACCTTCAGGACATGAAGCCTCTGGCCCTGTTCGCCGCCCTGTGCGTAACGGCATCTACCCTCGCACAAACCTTTGTGTATGAAGGTGACCGCATGGTGTACCACGATATGGTGGCCAACGTCACCAACGGTTACATCTGCCCCGGACCCAACTACAGCTGGCCCGATGCCATCCTGACGGTACGCGCCGGAAAAATCTTCCAAGGCTACAGCAGCTCAGACATGGACCTGCTTTACACCTTTAAAGAAGGCACCTTGGTGGCGGGCGACAGCGACTTCTCCGACGACATCATTTACACCTGGAAAAACGGCGCCATCTACCGCGGTGACAGCGCCATGATGATGGACCAACTCTACACCTACCAAAACGGCAAGGTGTACAAAGGCACCACCACACTCCCCTTTGATGTGGTGCTCACCCTATCAGGCAATCCGACCCCTGCAGAGGTGTTTGGAATCTTGCTCGCCCTAGAATTTCTCTGATTTAGCGAGGAAATATTCATTTTCGTAGAATATTTTTTCGCACAGACCAAGACGCTGATTCTCAGCTTCTTACGCAGTTTTTCGCGCACTCTTTTTCGATGTATTTACCATTTTCTTCGACGAATTCGAAACCAAGTACGTTCAGTATGCGTTTAACCAAGTGTAAGTTCTCATGTAGAGATATTAGATAGTTTAATTGTTTTCATTTACCATTCAAGGCCGGTCCAACGGGACGGCCTTTGGTCTTTTCTACCCCCAAGGTTTCACGTTTCTTGCGAGAACTTCGGGATGAACAACCACTATCTTCGGGGTGTTTGACACCCAAACCCCAATCCCAATGAAATCCCTGACACTCTCGCTCGCAGCCATCGCCGGTGCTCTGCTCATCAGCTCATTTGTGGCCAGCGAACCCAACGCAACCCTTGAAATTGGCGCCAAAGCCCCCATGCTTGATGCCCAAATGGACGGCATCGACGGAGCCCAACACTCCTTGGCCTCCCTTGCGGGCGAAAACGGCTTGGCCGTTGTATTCTCGTGCAACACCTGCCCGTTTGTGGTTGGCGGCAACGGCACTGAAGGCTGGGAAGGACGCTACCCTGCGGTGCACAAAGAAGCCAGCAAACTCGGGGTTGGCATGGTGCTGGTCAACAGCAACGCCGCCCGTCGCGATGCCGGTGACAACTTGCAAGACATGCGCGCCCGCGCGAAAGACCACGGCCTCAAAGGCATTCCTTATGTCCTTGATGAGGAAAGCAAACTGGCCGATGCCTTCGGTGCCAAGACCACCCCACACGTATTCCTGTTCAACAAAGACATGGAACTCGTGTACAAAGGCGCCATTGACGACAACGTGGGCAATGCCAACGAGGTCAAAGAACACTACTTGTCTGACGCCATGACGGCGCTTTCAAACGGCAAGAAGATCAAGAAAGACAGCACCCGTCCCATCGGTTGCAGCATCAAGCGCGTGAAGTAATTCGCACTCAAACGCTTTCGAAAACCGGCCCCAGCCTCAGCGCTGTGCGGCCGGTTTTTTTGTGGCCGTCCACAGGAACACGCCTTCGTGCCCGTAAAAACGCTCGATGTCTTTGGTGAAGAGTAGGATCAAGAAATCCACGGCCGGCAACACACCAATGCCTCCGCCCAAGGTCAAAGTGTAAAACACTGGCACGCGCACATCGGTGCCCAAGTACATGCGGTGCACACCAAAGGGGCCCAGGGTCAACGCCAGGGCAGCGGATACCAGCCGCGGGTTTTCAGTCCGTTGGATGGTGGAATCTTGGGGAGCGCTTTGCGCATGTAAAGAGGTATGGGGAGCTGTACACAGCCACCCGGTCAGCATCAATGCCAGTAGCCCGCTCTTAAATGATGAGCATGGCATCGCCGTAGGCGTAGAAGCGGTACTTCTCTTTGATGGCCGTTTGGTAGGCCTCCATGATGAGGTCATACCCTCCAAACGCTGCAGCCATCATCATCAGTGTAGACTCCGGGGTGTGGAAGTTGGTCACCATGGCGTTGGCAATGCGGAAATCGTACGGCGGGAAGATGAAGCGGTTGGTCCATCCTTCGTAGGGCTTGAGCTCGTTGTAGGTGCTCACGCTGGTTTCGATGGCGCGCATCACGGTGGTGCCTACGGCTACCACGCGCTTCTTCTCGGCGATGGCTTTGTTGACGCGGTCGGCGGTGGCTTGCCCGATGATGGCCATCTCACTGTCCACCTTGTGCTTGGTGAGGTCCTCTACCTCCACGTTGCGGAAGGTGCCGAGGCCCACGTGCAGGGTCAATTCTGCAAAGTCTACGCCTTTGAGCTCGAGTCGCTTGCAGAGCTGCTTGCTGAAGTGCAGGCCTGCAGTCGGGGCCGCAACCGCACCTTCGTTCTTGGCGAAGATGGTTTGGAAGCGCTCCTTGTCGGTGGCCTCCACGTCGCGCTCGATGTACTTCGGAAGCGGGGTCTGGCCCAGCTTGTATACGCATTGCTTGAACTCCTCGTGGGTGCCGTCAAACAAGAAACGCAGGGTACGCCCACGTGAGGTGGTGTTATCGATGACCTCTGCCACCAGCTCGTCGTTCTCGCCGAAGTAGAGCTTGTTGCCGATGCGGATTTTACGCGCTGGATCTACCAATACGTCCCACAAGAGGCTTTCGCGGTTCAGCTCGCGGAGCAAGAACACCTCGATGGTAGCGCCGGTCTTTTCCTTGTTGCCGTAAAGGCGCGCAGGGAAGACTTGGGTGTTGTTGGTGATCAGTACGTCGCCCTCATCGAGGTAGCCCAAAATGTCCCGAAAGTGGTGGTGCTCAATCGTGCCTTCGGCGCGGTTGATGACCATCATGCGCGAGTCGGCGCGGTCTTCGGTGGGGTGTTGAGCGATGAGCTCGGAAGGGATTTCGAATCGGAACTGTGAAAGCTTCATAGACAGCAGGGGATGACGCCCGTGTTGAGCGGACCCGCGAAACTACAAAAAACGGCCCTTCGCACGGCGGCTTTGGGGTCAGGAAACGCTGTTGAGCACCTTCATCACGTGACTGCGCTTGCGACTGGCCACGGGAATCTCCTTGCGGTCGTTGAGCACGAGGTACCCGCCGTCGCTTTTGATGAACTCGCGGATGAAGTCCAGGTTGACCAAATGGCTCTGGTGCACGCGGATGAAACCTACGCTGGTGAGCATGGCGTCAAACTCCTTGAGGGTACGGGTGACCAAGATTTGATCACCGTCGCGCATGTAAAAGAGCGTGTAGCTGCCGTTGGACTCCAGGCGCACGATGTCGCTGATTTTGACCACGTTGATTTTGTCTTGCGCATTGAGCGCCAAACGCTGCGGACCGCCTGCGAGGTTGTTTTTCAGCACCTCTAGGCTGCCGGTGTGTCCGGTGACTTTGCCCACGGCAATGCGCAGCTCTTCGGGATCGATGGGCTTGAGCAGGTAGTCCACCGCCGAGAAGCGGAAGGCCTGCACCGCGTGCTCGTCCGAGGAAGTGGTGAAGATGATGCGGAAGCGGATGTCGCCCAGGATCTCCAGCAGGTCAAACCCGCTGCCGTCGCCCAGGTCTACATCAAGGAAGACCAGGTCAGGGGTGGTTTCACGCAGGAGTTTGGCGGCGGACACCACCGAGTCGGCCTCACCAATGACTGCTACGTCAGGGCAGTAATCCAGAATGTCTTGCTTCAGCCCTTCGCGGGCGTTTTGGACGTCGTCTACAATGATGGCTTGAATCATGGCGCTTGGGTTTGCCCTGACAGTGCAGGAGTTGTACCAAAGATACGGCGAGCCTACCCGTTGTCACCCTTCACCAAGCAACTGCAGGAAAACCGGCAGTAAGCGTTAACGTCGGTGCTGTTTGCGGTCGCGCAAGGCGGTGGCCACTTCCTCCACCCGGCTGCGCGAAACGGGAATTTCGGCCCCTACATGAAGTAGCAAAGGGTCTCCATGGCGCCCTTCGAACTCGGCAATGGCGGCCAATGCAAAGGCCAAGGCGGCCAGGAACTCATAATCCTTAAGCACGCGCGAGACCACGGTACGCGTGCTGTCTTTGAAATGGAAATGGCAATAGCTGCCATCGCTGCGGATGTAGAGGATGTCGTCCACATCCACGATGCTCACCCCGTTGTTGAACGGCATGCCCAAACGTGGGGTGCCTAGAAAGGTATCCAGTGGTACTTGGGCCTGCCCAGTTACAGCAAGGGCTAGAAGAAACACCAACAAAAAGATCCTCATTGCGGGGACGTCTAAGTGCAAGCGGAAGTGTTTACTGCAAAGATAACGCTCTCGGATAGGCACCTTGAGGGGACAGGCGGGTTTGACACTAGTTAGACGCAGAAAAGAAAGAAAGCAACCTGGCACGGGGCCGGTCAAACAAGGATCAAATCACCCAGGTTCCGAGGCGGCGGAGGAGTTCGTCGCGGCGCCCGCGGGAGACTGGGATTTCTTCTTCCGAGACCATGATCAGGTTGCCGCCGTTTTTCTTGGTGTAGGTCTTGATGTGGCGGATGTTGACCAGGTAGGAGTTGTGTGGGCGGACGAAGGAGTCGGCTTCGACCAAGAACTCAAAGTCTTTTAGAAGCTTGGTGGCCATAAACATGGTCTTGTCTGTCATATAAATACGGCTATAGCTTCCATCGGCACGAATGAAGTCGATGTCCGCCACGTTGATGAAGTGCAAACCGTCTTGGCACCAGATCCCCATGCGTTTTTCATTGGTGCGTTCGTTTACGAACAACATTTCCAACTTCGCCTTCGCATCCTCTAATGTGCTGGTGTAGACACGTGCTACTGTTTTGGTAAAGTCATCAAACTCCACAGGTTTCATCAAGTAGTCGAAGGCCGAATAACGGATTGCCTGGATGGAATAGTGATCATGTGCCGTCACAAAAATGACTCTGAAACTCAAGTCTCGACACGCATTCAGGACGTCGAATCCTGACCCGTCGGGAAGTTCAACATCAAGAAATAAGATCTCGGGTTCGTGCTCGCGCATCATGGTCACGCCGTCCTCTACATTCTCGGCGATTCCCACGCATTCGATCTGTTGATCACACACGTTCAACAAAGAACGCACGAGCTCGGCCTCACGGCCGTTGTCTTCAATAATTAAAGCTTTCATTGGTATTGGTTATATGGT
>CAXPZW010000010.1:0-26894 GCA_964221845.1 Luminiphilus sp.
TGGTCACCACCAAGTCCTGTACAGTCACGGTTACCGTGTCAGAAACAATGTCATCGCACAAATCCACGTAGGATACGATGTATTCGGTGGTTTCGCTGGGGGAGGCCACAGGGGTTTGGCTGGTGGGATCGTCCAGACCTTCGGGTGGAAACCAGGAGTATTCGTTCTCAGGGTCACCGGCTACATTGAGCTCGGTCGAAGCTCCGTTGCAAATGGTCACATCTGGTCCTACGCTCAAGATGTTTTCCTCAAGACAAACGGTTTGCAGATTGGACGCACCGCCGGTTGCACCGGTAAAGCCCCAATACACCAGCGAGTCTCCGTTGAAGATATCGTTGACGATGTCGATCTGCGTGTTGATGCGCATTGTACAGTCCCAAAACACACGTAAGGTGTTGAACTCAGGAAGCCACTGGATCTTGACGATGTGGTCTTGGCCGTTTTCTTGGTTGGTGCCCAGGTTGTTCATGAATACCGGCCCTGCCAGTGTATTGCCACTTGCGTGGTTCACATCGCCGTCGCTGACCACTGCGATGTGGTCTTGCACAGGATCGCTGTAGTTGGTGTTTTGCCAGGTATCAAACTCCACACCGATGGTACCGTTGAAGCCCAAGTAGCCCATACCGCCACCACTTTCACCAATGGCACTGGTGCCTTCTTGCTGCAACACGAACACCATGCCGTCTGCGCCGTTGGCGTCGTTCGACCCCAAATTCATCAAGAACTCCAGGGTAAACGGCTGGGTGAGGTCGATCTGATCGGCGTACCAAACCGTGCCGTTTTGGGTGTTGAGGTTGGGGGTGAGTTGGTAACAGTCGTCGCCCAGGAAACTGGCGTCGCCGTTGAGGAAATAGGTCTGCGCCTGACCGGTTACGGCCAGCAGCAATGCAAGCAAGAAAACAATCGTAGGTGTGCGCATTACACCAAAGGTGGTGAATTTCGGCTTAAGGCCTCTTTTGCCAGCTTTGGTGGATGTGGCTCAGGAATCCGGAGTAACTGGCCACTCCTGCCTGCACGCCTTGTTGTTTCAAGTAAAAATCGTTGACCGCCTCGCTGAACTGCGGAAAGGCAGGACGGTGTTTGCGCTGCCAACGACGTATGGTGACCAGTTCCTGTTCCAACCAATATGGAAAGGAGGTTCGCAAGGCTGCTGCAGATGCAGGATCTTGCCGTTTGAGTGCGCCCAATGCGTAACGCAACAGCTGCATCCATCCGGCGTATTGCAACTCTGACTCGGACGCATGCACCAAGGTGAAGAAGGCGGTGGTGTTGGCTTCTCCTTCATCGGTTACACCGTAGCCGTGGGACATTTCATGAGCAGCCGTGAACAGTCTGGAAACCGGGTGTGACGCGGCATCCACATGTCCTTGCCCCGAGAACGGCAGGTAAATCCCTCCGATTGACAAACGGTGCAGCAGTCCCTCAGGCCGCACTGAAATCACGTTGACCTTGCCTGCGCCCGAAAACCCGGCATGCGCCAAGTAACGGCGCTGGCTGGTGCGCAATGCAGGCAGCCAAGGCGTTGTGGATACAGTTGTGTCCAATCCATTCGGGAGGGCATGGGTGTGGATGTACTCCAATTGAGACAAGCTCTTGCCCACCAATTGCTCCAAATGCACCGCTTCCAGCGATTGGTCGGACCATCCAAACCGATCGGCCAGGGTAGGGCAGTTGTAGTTGAACCCCCAAGCGGTCAGAAACCACACGCCCAAAGTACCCAGGGTGTTGGGTAGCACCCACCATGTGGACATGCGAAGACGCTTGCGTTTGCGGATGCCAGCGCGGATCCAAAACGCCAGGCCCAAAAGGAAAAACAGGATCAGGGCTGTGTGGTCGGCCCACCCAAACAGGGCGTCCCAAACGGTACGGTAGAGTTGATAGAGGCCGTTGCGGTAAAGGGATTGCGCAGCATTAGGAAAGGCGTCCAACACAGGGCGCAGCACCAACAACGGCAGCAACACCAGCACTGCTGGACACCGGTGCCACCACAACCGCATCACAGGGCGGCGTGGGCTTCGAAGTAGGTTTTGATCACTTCCTCGGCGCGCTTGTTTTGCGGGGTAAACCGGGTGTTTTTAGAACCGCCGGCCTGTGCGTGGTGGGCATTCCATTTCCACAGGAATCCCCCGGCAAACCACGGCTCGTCCCAAAGCGCTTCAAACACGCCGGCTATGGCGTTGGCCTGGGCGGTTTCGTTCATGGGGCGGTTCTCGTTGTAGTCCCATGGACGGCGGCAGCAGTAGTCGGTGCTGCGGTAGCCCCATTCTGTGAAAAGCACTTGCAGGTCATGTTGAGCAGCAAAGTCGCGCATTTCGTCAGCAGGTTTCGCCCATCCTGCCACGCAGGCATCGATGTCCGGCGTTTGGGCATCGGTGATGGGGAAGTAGGCATCCACACCCAAGTAGTCGAGCTGGTCCCAGAAATGGACGCGGTCGTAGCTGTCCCAATTGCCAGCGTAGGTGAGCTTGCCTGAGTACACGCGCTTGACCTTTTGGATGAGGTTGGTCCAAAAGTCGGGGCGGTGTTCAATGAAGGCGATCAGCTCGGTCCCGACGCAAAACAAGTCCAAGTTGTACTGCTCGCTGAGTTCGGCGTATTGGAGGATAAAGCCTTCGTATTCGCGCTCGAAGGCCTGCCAGTCGGCTTCCTTTTCGAGTTTGAAGTAGCCGGTGTATTTGCCAAAGTCAAACCACAGCTGCGGCTTGATCATCACGTGCATGCCTTTGGCCTGGGCCAATTGAATGCATGCTTCCACGCCTTCTTTGCTTTCGCCCCACCATTGCCAGGTGGCGTCTTTCCAGGTCAGTCTAGAAGAATCAAACCGACCATACGCAAAGGGCATCAAGGCAATCCAGTTGGTGCTGACACGCTGAAGCGGTTCCAAGTCTTT
This sequence comes from Luminiphilus sp., assembly GCA_964221845.1. Taxonomy (GTDB): domain Bacteria; phylum Bacteroidota; class Bacteroidia; order Flavobacteriales_D; family Sanyastnellaceae; genus CAXPZW01. The sequence goes on from CAXPZW010000010.1 coordinate 2,891, forward strand.
TGCGGCAATGGGAGTGGGGTTGCCCACCAAAGAGATTCCGTTGATTTTACCCGAGATGTAGGGGGCTTCAAGGGAGGGTTCAGGACTGGAGGCAGGCGTGCAAAAGGCCAGGAGTGCAATCAGTGGCAGTACCCAACCCATACGATTCAAGATTTGACCCATCGGATGGCTTGTTTTTCGTGTTCGGTGTGCAGTTCAAGGACGTACATGCCGGTGGGAATGCTGCGCACATCGATGTGGAAGCTTCCCAAGCCGCCAGGATTGTCTGAAGTGGCAAGCACCCGGCCTTGGGCATCTCGGATGAGCCAACGCTTCCAGAAGGGGGTGCGCGGTTTCACCTCCAAGACATCTCCAGCAGGGTTGGGTGCCACCACAGGCGCTTCCAATTCGGATTCAGGCACGCTGACGGTGCAGTCGCCCATGGCGTTGTCCATCACGGCTTCAAATACCGCTTCTTCCAGGGTGTAGAACGCGCTGTATTCACCAAACGAAAAGCCATCGTAGGCGCCGTTGGTCATGAAGATCACGCCATAACCCGTTTCCGGCTCGTAGTACCAGTCGCTGATCAATCCATAGGCTTCACCGGGGTGTCCCCACATTTCCATTTCGAGGACCACATCGCCGCCAGGGGTGTTGGTCACGCGTTGGATGCCGCGGCCCCACGAGCGAAACAGGCCGTAGTAGTTGTCGCCGTTGGTGCCGTCGTAGGTGTACAGTGGGGTGCGCATGGCTTCCATGGTGGACGGTTGAATGAGCTGCTGCCCTGCAAACAAGCCGTTGTCGATGTGGAGCTGCATGAGTTTGGCCAGGTCCAGTGCACTCATGCGCAGCCCGCCTTGGGGTCCAAAGTAGGAACCGTTGGTGCCGGGCTCGTAGTCGGGGAGGTTTACCGGTGCCGGTGCCACGCCTTGAAAATTGTCTACTTGTGGGGTCCACCCGCCTTGGTTGCGGTAGAGCACGGCCAGGTTGTCGATGTTGGCGATGTCGGCCACGTTGTAGCTGCCGGCCAAACCCATGGGTTCGAAGAGCTGTTCGCGCATGAAGACGTCAAAACGCTGACCGCTGAGCTTTTCCATCAAGGTGGCTACCAACCCAAAATTGATGTTGCTGTAGGCAAAAAAGGTCCCAGGAGCTTCGGTGCGCCACATGTTGGCGGTGTAGTAGTCGCCGCCAGGAACGATCAGTTCGGAGATGTTGGGCGGCGCCGAAGACGCGTAGGTGGCCCCTAGGAAATCGTTGTAGCCCGAGCCGTCCTGCAAACTGCTGCGGTGCGAGAGCACCATTTCCACAGTAATGGGCACCTCTTGGTGGATGGGGTTGCGCACCTCGTAGCCCAAGATGTCGGAAATATCAGTCTCCCATTCAAACAGGCCCTGATCGTAGAGCAGCATCATGCCGGTTGCCGTGATGGTCTTGGAAACCGAGGCGATCCGGTACATGGTGGAGTCGTCCACTTGCAAGGTGCGCGTCGCGTCTTTGAGGCCGCCGTGGTAGACCTCTTGGACTTCGCCGTCGCACACAGTGACCACCGACATGCCCATCAGGTTGAAGTCGCTCATGATCTCGTCAAGGTCGACTTGGAATTGGGCATGAAACAGAGCGGGGAGGAGCAGCGCAGTGGCTGCAAGCAAAACGCGCATCAATTCAGGTTGAAAGGAACGTTCAGGTGAAACTGCGGAATGCGCACGCGGAATTCGGCGTCTTCGTCCATGCGTTGCATCAGGTAAGAGCCCTGCATGGTGCCTTTGACCGTGCGAATGTCTACCGCTGAGGTATAGCTGTGTTGGGCGCCGGGATTGAGTATGGGTTGTTTGCCCATGACCCCCTCGCCTTCGATTTCGCGTTTGTGGCCGAGTTCATCGTCTACCAGCCAATGGCGGCGCATCAGTTGTACCGGAAATTTGTTCAGGTTTTCGATCACCACATCGTAGGTAAACAGGAAGTTCTTGACCAACGGGTTGGACAAGTGTGCCATGTAATGTGGCTCCACGGTGATGCGGATTCCCGATGTGGTTTCGACGTTCATACCGTAAGTATAGCCGATTCAGCGCAAAAAAAGCCCCACAGGTGCGGGGCTTTTATCGAATCAAAAATCAATCCGTCATGAAAGACGAATGATTGGGTTTGGTCTTGTTTGAAAAGGTCACAAGGACCAGCTGTTACGAATATACGGCGCAATTCAGAGCAGCGATGTCAGAACCTGGCTGATAAACGCTCGGATCAGGACAAGAAATGTCCTAGAATCGGACGGCCAGCTTCAGGTTGACCCGGCGTCCGGTAAGGAAGTTGGGAATCGCGTATTGCCGCCCGTTCACGTCCTCGATCCACTGGTAGTTGATCGTGTTGTTGATGGCCAACAGGTTGAAGATCTCCAGCGATACGATGCCGTCCTTGGCCCACTTTCCAAACCCTTTGACTCCGCGGTTTTTGTCGGTGACCAGGTCGCGGCTGAAGCCAATGTCCACACGGCGGTATGCAGGGGTGCGCAGTACATCTTGGTAGCGGTCAAACCCAGGAGGGCCAAACGGCAATCCCGTGCCGTAGAACAGGCTGATGATCACTTTGTACTCCGGCCACTTGGGCATTTCGTCTTGGAACAACAGGCTGAAGCTGAAGCGCTGGTCGGTAGGGCGAGGGATGAAGCCAGGCAGAATTAGGGTGCTGTCTACTGCCACATCGTCCAGGGTAAACCCGTCCACGATCAAGTCGCCGTCGGCGTTGAAGCGCTCGTAGTAGAAATCGTCGTCGATGTCCTCTGCGGTCTGCAGGAAGGAAGCGCGCAACCAGCTTTGGATGCCCGGGATGAATTCACCGTTGAGCATGAGGTCGGCGCCGGTGGCGTACCCGCGGGCGTTGTTGGTGGCGTAGTAGCGGATTTTGACGTTCTCCACCTCGTAGGGGATGATGTCGGTGAGGTGCTTGTAGTACATCTCGGCATTGAGCACAAACGGACGGCCCCAGCTCTCGAACAGGTAGTCTGCCCCAAGAACGGCATGCAGGGAGCGTTGTGCGCGAATTTCAGGGTTGACTCCGCCGGTCAGGGTGCGCATCTCTCGGTAGAAGGGCGGTTGCCAGTAGTAGCCTCCCGAGAGCTTGAAGACGATGTCGCGGGTGCCCGTACTGTCGGGCTTGCTGGCGTCAAAGTACTTCCAGTCCGGACGGTAAGACACGGTGGCACGGGGCCCGCCCACCAGTTGTTTGTTGAAGCTCCAGCGGTGCGCACGAACGCCCACGTTGGCTGCCCAGTCGCCGCCGTTTTTGTCTTCCCATTCAAAGGAATCTTGGACGAAGGCCGTGGCTCGGGTGTTGTCCAACCGCTGTTGCCCACGGATCACATCGCGGAACGGTATGCCGGTGTTGGGCGCGCCGCCGGGGTTTTCGAAGCCAATGTTGTCGGGCACGTGCGGGGTCGCATACCCTGCAGAGTCGATCAGGGTCCATTCCACCAAGCGGTCGTCGATGACCTCGGTGTTGAATCGGATGCCCCATTCCAAAAAGTGTCCGGAGACGTCGAGATTAGCGAAGCCCTTGTGGGTGAAGTTCAACACTTGAGCCTCGAGCTCGTTGCGCCCGTGGTCCAAGAAGGCACCTACGCCCAGGTTTTGTAGGACCTCGCCAAATTCATCCGAACCCAAGTCGCGCTCCAACTCATCGAGGAAATACTGTCCAAGGATGTCAAAACGCTCCTGCTCGTAGGTCTGAAACGCCGAACCGATGAAGCGTAGCAGCACCTTTTCGCTGGCCTGGTAGTTGAACGAGAGCGCACCAAAGTAGGTCTCAAATTCAGACTCCTCCTGCCCGTCAAAGAACACGGTCAACCGGATGGCTTCGTTGATGTTGCCCACGTCGGTCTGGCGGGTCTGCGGAATGAAGTTGTACTGGTTGCGCGAGAAGTTGCCCAAGAACGCAATCTCCAACGGGGAGTTTTTCTCGGGCTTCCAGGTCACGTAAGTCTGCAGGTCGGTGTAGCGCGGATTGTAGTCGCCTTGGGTGTCCAACGAGCCGAGTACGTAGGCGTTGCTGCGGTAGCGGAACCCAGTGTTGTGGGTCCACTTGCCGTCTTTCGAGGCGCCCTCGAGTTGCAGGCTTCCGCCCAGCAGTCCAAGCGAAGCGGCACCCCCAAACTCTTTGGGCTTGCGGTAATGGATGTCCAACACCGAGCTCATGCGGTCGCCGTATTTGGCTTCCCACCCACCGGCGGAAAACTCAATGCGGTCCACCATGTCTGGGTTGGGGAAGGAGAGGCCCTCTTGCTGGCCGGCTCGCACCAAAAACGGGCGATACACTTGGATGTCGTTGACGTACACCAAGTTCTCGTCGAAGTTGCCCCCGCGCACGTTGTATTGGTTGCTGAGCTCAGAGGTGATGCTCACGCCTGGGCCTACACGCAACAGTGCAGTGATGTCGCCACCCGGAGAAGGAATGCGTCCGCTCACGCGCGGATCCAACGATTGCATGGTGTTTCCGCGGTTGGATTGCCCGGTGATTTCTGCCGGACCAACGTTCACGGTTGTTGCCAGTCTCACATTGATTTCTTGCCGGTTGGCGCCTGGGCCGACCACCACAAGGGTATCCTTGGAAACCTGCAGGTAAGAAAAGGTGAGTAGAATCGTGCCGGGAGAGGGGACTTCCAATTCGTACCGGCCCGCGGCATCGGTAAAGTCGAAGTAGCGCGAGGCGCGCATCTTGTCAAACACGTGGACTGTCTCGATCACCTGACCGTTGGCATCGCGCACCGTTCCGTAGAGGGTGGCGCTTTGTGCGGCAGCACTGATCGCAAGGCAGCAGGCCAACAGGCCAAAAAGGATTCGTCCCAGCATGAGCGTGCAAAAGTACAAGAGTTCAGTGTAGGGAGCCGCGTGGGCTTCCATTCAACCAAACCGAGAAGTGCCGGGATTATTGCCGTTTGAAATCGCCGTTTTGCAACGCGCGTAGGAAAGCTGCCCAAGCCACGGGGTTCAGCAGGTTGTTTTGCGGGAGCTGGCCATTGGTGTAGGCCTTTTGGGCCTGCTGGTTCATGGCGATTTTGTAGCTCTCGCTGGCGTCGGCGCCCATGTACACCATGCGGTCATACAACAGGATAGACTCGAGGTTTTTGCGCCCGATTTCGGCCTCATTGTCGTCCAAACGGAGCGAAAGGAACTCGTTACGGAACTTCTGCGGCGTAGGCCAGGGGTATACGAAGGTGGTGGGGATTTGCAGCGTGTCGCGCTTCAGGATCTTCACCATGGAAATGCGGCCGTCGGGCACCACATCGGGCACCACAAACTTCTCGACTTGGAACCCGATGTTGCTGAACACGATGGTGTCGCCAGTCATCACGGGCATGGAATAGAAGCCGCTGTAATCGGTGCTGGTTCCACGCTGAGCGCTTTGACGATAAACCGCGGTAAAGGGCACAGGCAGCAGCGAATCACCGGTCACCACCAATCCACTGAATTGGATGACTTGTTGGGTGGAATCCGGGGTTTGCGCCGCGGCCAACACCGGGAGTAGGCATACCAAAAGGAGCAATCTGCGCATCAGAACAAATGTAGGGCATCGCTCTCCCGCCCACCTCACAGCAGGCGTGAAAGAACGTCAAGGGCCTTTGGGATGGGACGCGCCAAAGGTCCAGAGGTTACATGGCCTCGCGCAAAAAAGACAGCCAGGGTTAAGCTACCACGGCATTCAAGGCCGCTTCGTAGTTGGGCTCTTCGCCGATTTCGTTGACCATTTCGGAGTGGACCACTTCGCCCTTATCGTTGACCACGACAACTGCGCGTGCAGTCAAGCCAGCCAACGGGCCGTCTTCCAACAAAACGCCGTAGTCCGAAGAGAAATGGGGGCTGCGGAAATCACTCAGCCCTACCACATGATCCAAGCCTTCGGCTCCGCAAAAGCGCTTGTGGGCAAAAGGGAGGTCTTTGCTGATGCACAGCACGTGGGTGCCTGTACGTTCGCCTGCGGCTTGGTTGAACTTGCGTACGCTGGTGGCGCACACCCTGGTGTCCACGCTTGGAAAGATGTTCATGACCACGGTTTTGCCGCGGTAATCTGCCAGTGAGACCGGCTGCAAGTCGGTGCCGATCAGGGTGAAGTTGGGGGCCAGGTGGCCGGGCGCGGGAAAAACGCCTTGGGTGCGGACGGGATTGCCGCCAAGGTGTGTGGTTGCCATGGTGCTAAAGGTTGAGGTATTTGAGGAATTCAGTGCGTGTTTGTGGGTCTTTGAAGGCGCCTGCGTACTCAGCGGATACGGTGCTGCTGGTTTCGTCTTGGATGCCGCGGGCGCTGACGCACATGTGCTTGGCGTCAATCACAACGGCCACGTCTTCGGTCTCAAGCACACGCTGCAGGTGCAGTGAAATCTGACGGGTCAGGCGCTCTTGTACTTGAGGGCGACGCGCGTAGTAGTCCACGATGCGGTTGATCTTGCTGAGTCCCACGACTTTCCCAGAGGAAATGTAGGCCACGTGCGCCTTGCCGTAAATGGGCAAAAAGTGGTGTTCGCAGGTAGAGTTCAGGCGGATGTTCTTTTCCACGAGCATTTCGCCGTACTGGTAGCTGTTGTCGAAGACTTTGGCTGCAGGAGCGTTGTCGGGGTTGAGGCCTTGGAAGATTTCTTTGACGTACATCTTGGCCACACGGTAGGGGGTCCCGCTCAAGCTGTCGTCTCCGCGGTCCAACCCAAGTACATCCATGATTTGGGCAAACAGGGGTTCGATGCGTGCGATTTTCTCGTCGTCGCTGAGGTCAAATGCGTTTGGAAGCAAGGGTGTATCGGCGCTGGTAGCGGCGTGTTGGTCTCCGATGTCCTCCATCGCTGCGTGAGCAGCAGGATTTCCATTGAGGGTCATGTCCAGTGGGATTGATTCGTTGGTGAGAGAACAGGGTGGGGTGGGTGGATGTTCGGGGTGGGGCAGAAGGGCGACAAATATTAAGGAACCGGGCGCGCGCGTGCCCCCGCCCTTGGGGGCATGTCGGGCCCCTTGCACAAAGGTGGAGTTCTCTGGCGGTGAAGTCGCGAATTAAACGGGTATACCCGGGTATAAACGCGTAACTCAAAACCACCCAAACGCTCCCGGATCCTTGAGTTTTCCACACCGGTCGAACGGCGGCAAACGAATGCTAATTTTGTTAGCCAACCCCGATTTTCACCCTTGCCTGAATTGCCGCCTGCATGTTTCTGATTTACGATACCGAGACCACCGGATTTCCCCGCGGAAAGAACCCCTCCCACACCGACCTGGAGGCTTACGACAGCGCGCGGATGGTGCAGCTTGCCTGGCAGCTGCACGAATTCTCGGGAAAGCTCATCAATCGCGGCAATTATCTGATCAAGCCCGACGGGTTTGAAATCCCATACTCGGCCGCCAAGATTCACGGCATCACTCAAGAACGCGCCATGCGCGACGGAGTGCCCGTGTTGGATGCGCTCGAGGCGTTTGCAGCAGACCTGGCGCGTTCGACCTACAACGTGGGTCACAACATCTCCTTTGACCTTGGTATTGTAGGCTCGGAGTACCACCGGGCAGGCCTGGAGAGCAACCTGTGGAACATCGGGGTCATCGACACCAAGGACGTTTCCACCGAATACTGCGCCATCCCTGGAGGTAAGGGCGGCAAGTTCAAATGGCCTACGCTCACCGAGCTGCACGTCAAGCTCTTTGGCCATGCGTTCGACGCTGCGCACGATGCGGCGTATGACGTGGATGCTACAGCGCGCTGCTTCTTTGGACTGATCACCAACCGCGTGCACGTCCCCTCAGAAGTGGTGGACGTGGATGCTGTGGTGTACGAAGCCCCCGAGCTCGAGGCCGCCAACTTTGAGGCTGAAACCGAAACGGTGGATGCCACCATCGGTGGAGCAGTGGACACCGAAGCGTTGGCCGCGGTGGCGGATGCGCCCTTTGTGCACTTGCATTGTCACTCGCAGTTCTCCATTCTGCAAGCCTTCTCTACCACAGACGCGCTCATTGGCGCCGCAGTGGACATGAACATGCCTGCCATCGCCTTGACCGATCACGGCAACATGATGGGCGCCTACCAGTTTGTGGAGAACGCGCTCAAGAAAGACATCACCCCCATCATGGGGTGCGAGTTCAACGTCTGCAAGGATCGTCTGGACAAGAGCTACAAAGACGACGGCTACCAAACCGTCGTCCTGGCCAAGAACAAGAAGGGCTACAACAACCTGTGTAAGCTCGCATCATCGGCCTACACCGAAGGATTCTACTACGTTCCCCGAATCGACAAAAACATCCTGCTTGAATACAAGGAGGACCTGATTGTACTCTCCGGCGGACTGTGGGGCGAAGTGCCCAATGCCGTGCTCAACCAAGGAGAGAACAAAGCCGAAGAAGCCCTGCTTTGGTGGAAAGAACACTTCGGCGAAGATTTCTATGTAGAAATCAACCGCCACGGACTGGAAGAGGAAGACGTGGTCAACGCCGCCTTGCTGCGCATGTGCCGTGCACATGGCGTCAAATACGTTGCGGCCAACAACACCTACTACACCACCAAATCCGAGGCAGAAGCGCACGACGTACTGCTCTGCGTACGCGACGCCGAATCGGTCAACAAACCCAAGCGCTACTTTGGTAAGCGGGGCCGCGAGTTCCGCTACGGCTTCCCCAACGACAGCTTTTACATCAAGAGCCCCGACGAAATGAAGGCGCTCTTTGCGGACTTGCCCGAGGCCATCTTGACCGTTGGCGAGGTCTTGGACAAGATTGAAACCTACCGCTTGGCCCACGACGTGCTGCTGCCGGCGTTCGACATCCCTGAACAGTTCCAGCACGCCGAAGATGCCGAAGACGGCGGCAAGCGCGGAGAGAATGCCTACCTCAAGCACATCACCTACGAAGGGGCCAAGGAGCGCTACGGCGAGATCGCCCCTGACATCGCCGAGCGCCTGGATTTTGAGTTGGATACCATTGCCAACACCGGGTATCCGGGTTACTTCCTGATTGTACACGACTTCTGCAACGAGGCGCGCAACATGGGGGTGAGCGTTGGGCCGGGTCGTGGTTCAGCTGCGGGTTCCGCGGTGGCCTATTGCCTGGGCATCACCAACATCGACCCCATCAAGTACGACCTGCTGTTTGAGCGTTTCCTCAACCCTGAGCGTGTGTCGCTGCCTGATATCGATATCGACTTCGACGATGAGGGCCGTGACCGCGTCATCAAGTATGTGATCGACAAATACGGGGAGAACCAAGTAGCGCAGATCATCACCTACGGTACCATGGCGGCCAAGTCCTCCATCCGCGACACCGGGCGCGTGTTGGAGTTGCCGCTGCCCGATACCGATCGTATTGCCAAACTGCTGCCAGACATCAAGCTGCGCAAGCTGTTTGGATTGGACGAAGAAGACCTCAAGGCCAAGCTCAGCCACGAGGACCTCGAAAAAGCCCACCAGCTCAAGGAGCTCGCCCAGCAAACCGGTCTGGAAGCAGACACGGTCAACAAAGCGCGCATGATCGAAGGGGCGCTACGCAACACAGGGATCCACGCTTGTGGAGTGATCATTACCCCCGAGGACATCACCAACTTGGTACCGGTAGCAGTGGCCAAGGATTCCTCCATGTGGTGCACCCAGTTTGACAACTCGGTGGTGGAGAACGCCGGGCTGCTCAAGATGGATTTCTTGGGCTTGAAAACCCTGACTCTGATCAAGGATGCTGTGCGCTACGTCAAAGCAGGGCACGACGTAGACCTGGACCCCGAGCACTTCCCCCTTGACGACGAGAAGACTTACGAACTCTTCCAACGAGGCGAAACGGTCGGCATCTTCCAGTACGAGAGTCCCGGCATGCAAAAGCACCTCAAGGCGCTCAAGCCCACGGTCTTTGCGGATTTGATTGCGATGAACGCGCTGTACCGACCGGGCCCGATGGAGTACATCCCCTCGTTTGTCAAGCGTAAGCACGGGATCGAAGAGATCGAATACGACCTCGACGACTGCAAGGAGTACCTGGAAGAAACCTACGGGATCACCGTTTACCAGGAGCAGGTAATGCTCCTCTCGCAAAAGCTTGCCAACTTCTCCAAGGGCCAGGCGGATATGCTGCGTAAGGGGATGGGCAAGAAGAAAAAGGACATCATCGATGCCCTGTACCCCAAATTCGTGGATGGCTGCGTGGAGAACGGCCACGACAAAAAGACCGTCGACAAGATTTGGAAGGACTGGGAAGCGTTTGCCTCCTACGCCTTCAACAAGTCGCACTCAACGTGCTATGCTTGGGTGGCGTACCAAACCGCCTACCTCAAGGCCCATTACCCCGCAGAGTACATGGCCTCGGTGCTGTCCAACAACATGGGCAACATTGAATCGGTCACCTTCTTCATGGAGGAGTGCCGCCGCATGGGCATCCGGGTTCTCGGTCCGGATGTGAATGAATCCGGCGTCCGTTTCCGAGTCAACAAGGAAGGCGCCATCCGCTTTGGATTGGCGGCCATCAAAGGTGTGGGGCGCGCGGCTGTGGAGTCGCTCATCGAGGAACGTCAGGCCAACGGCTCCTTCTCGTCCATTTTTGACCTTGTGGAACGCGTGGACCTGCGCGCGCTAAACAAAAAGAACCTCGAGAACCTGGCCTTTGGAGGGGCGTTTGACGGGTTTGGCAACATGCACCGCGCCCAGTACTTCGCGCCCAGCATCAAGGAGCAGCCCTTCCTGGATACCGCGGTTAAGTTTGGCAACGCCATGAAAAACAGCGAATCCAGCAACCAACAGAGTTTGTTTGGAGGTGATATGGCTGTGGAAATTCCCACACCGCCCATCCCCACCTGCGAGCCTTGGACCAACCTGGAACAGCTGGCCCGCGAGAAGGAGGTGGTCGGCATGTACATTTCTGGACACCCGCTGGACGACTTCAAATTGGAACTGCGCAGCTTTTGCAGCAAAGGAGGGCTCTCTTTGCTCAAAGACCTCCCCACGGTCAACAACCGCGATTTACAATTTGGAGGCATTGTGACCGAGGCCGTGCACCGCATGACCAAGAACGGACGCCCCTTTGGAATGTTGACCCTGGAAGACTACAACCACGCCGAGCGCTTCTTTTTGTTTGGCGAGGATTACGTGCGTTTGAAGGAGTACCTCAATACGGGTTGGTTCCTGTACGTCACCGGACGAGTAGGAACGCGAAAGTTCAGCAAGGACCCCAACGAGCTTGAATTCAAAATCTCAGACATTTCTCTGCTGAACGAGGTACGAGAGAAAAAGGCCAAGCGTCTGCACCTCGATGTAGACTTACCCATGCTCACCGAGGAGCTCACCACCGAGCTGGAGCAAGCGCTGACCAGCCACAAAGGAGCGTTTAGCCTCCGAGTGCACATCAAGCACAAAAACAACAAGCTCACCATGCCCTCCCAATCCTTGATGGTGGACATGAGCAACGAGTTGTTGGACATCCTGGAAAAACTGCAAGGTGTTGAAGTGCGCGTGGAATGATGCATTTTAGGAGCATGATTACACAACGCTTTCTCATCCTTGTCCTGATCGGCTGCTCCTTGGGAGCGTGCAGCCCTCGAGGTACTGCAGACCAATCGGTGCCAGAAGCCTCAGAAGGGCGCGTGGAATACGATCCAGACGCGCGTTTCATTGCCCAAAATCAAGCCCCGGGCGCCTACTTTATTGCGGTGCCCACCGATGTGGATGCTTACCGTGAGCGCATGACTGTCTATGCGCTTGGCGACAACGGCGGTCTGCCTTTGGAAGCGGTGAACTGGACTGCGCTGGCTATACGAGAGGAACCCAACAGGGCCATAGCACGTCACGCGGCACAGCAGGCTGGTGAACATGTCTCACCGCTGGGTACAGTCGTAGAAATGGAGGTGAAAGAAGGCGTATTCACAGTCCGTCTGCAAGCCCATGTCGAGGGCAATGTTGCAGAAATAGCCATTGCTGAGCCACCTGTGAAGCAAACCCTGCTGGCGTTTGACTTTGTCGCTAAAGTGGAGTTTCTCCGCTGATGATGGACACGTGTCTCGGTATTGCTTCACCAACACCCAGACGTCTTACGCATTGACCTCGCCGAGGCCGATGAGGTCTGCGAATCCGGTGTCGTTGCACCTTTACTGGAGTTGCAATAAGTACGCGCTCCACAGAAATCGGGTGCAAAGACACATGAGCCGCTTGCTTGTCCCCAACATTACTTCACCACTACCTGCACCGCCCCAACCAATTGGGCGTCTGCATTGAGGCGACAGGTGTACAGGCCTTGAGGCAGCTCAATGCCTGTGAAGAGCATGCGGTGCGTGCCAGCGGGGTGCTGCTCCAAAGCTGCGGACCACACATGCTTGCCTTGCAGGTCAAGCACAACGACTTGTACTTCGGCAGGAGTAGAGAGTGAAAACTCCAACACGCTGGAGTCTTGCAGGGGGTTAGGGTAAACGGACATGGGTGCCCCGTCCACTACGTTTTCTTGCACGCTTGTGGTTCCAAACCCAATGAGGGTCAAGGTATTGTTGCCGCTGTTGGGCACCGCCAAGGTGTCCACTTCCTGCGCGTAGCAGATGTCCGCCGGGCCGGAGAGACCGGGGGCTGAGATGATCTCAAAATCTGAGAAGTCATTGTTGTACTTGCGGATTTGGGCTGGGGTCCAGCTGGCGATGTAAAAGTTGCCGTTGCCGTCGTGGTCGACGCCGTCGATATTGGCCAAGGTGGTGCTGGTCAGCAGGCTGGTGCTGTAATCGGCCAGATCGCAGGCGTAGATGCCCATGGGTCCCCAGGTCACGTAAACCAGTCGGTTGTTGGCGCCATCGTAGGTGATGCCGTTGGGCACTTGGGCGACGGAAGCCACAGTTGACACCGAAGCATTGGTCGCGTCTGTAACGTCAATTTCCAGGATGGCGCTTCCATTAAAATCGGTCACCCATAGCCGGTCGGTTCCATTCGAGGCCATACCGTTGGCAAACTGGGTTCCGGGCAAAGCGATGGTGGCAATCAGCGTGCCGTCATTCAGATTATACGCGCGGATTTCGTCGCCCTCGAACGGGGAGTTGATGGCGTACAGGGTATCGCCCATCACTTCCATTCCGTAGTCACTTTCTGCGTCGAAAAAGAAATTTAGACCCCCCTGAAAGTCCTGAGCAACAATGGAGTTAGCGTTGGAGACCAACCATTGCTGGTTGACAGGGTCATATTCTACAGATTCGATGGAATTGAAGGACTGGGCGGTCGAAAATCCGGCCCAGCTCAGGGCAAAAATCAGGGCAAGCGCGCGCATCTTGCAGGTTTCTTTAGTGGGGTCAAGGTACATCTTTTGCGCCCGCGCATTCAGGCCCCTTTTTCCTTTGAGTGTGAATCCAAAACAGGGGAGCTGAGGTGTTCTGATACGCCTTTGTACTAGATGCCCTTGACAACAAAAAAGCCGCTTGGAGGAATACCAAGCGGCTTTTCAGTTCGAATGACTACGGTGCTTAAAGCAGCGCGTCCATTTTTTCGGTGAGGACGTTCTTGGGAACGGCGCCTACGCTCTTGTCCACCATTTCTCCGCCTTTGAGGAAGATGATGGTTGGGATGTTGCGAATGCCGTATCTCGTCGAGATGCCAGGGTTCTCGTCCACGTTGACCTTGCCTACAATAGCTTTGCCATCGTAGTCGTTGTGGATTTCATCCACGATAGGACCGACCATGCGACAAGGGCCGCACCATTCTGCCCAAAAGTCCACCAATACTGGCTTGTCCGATTGGATTGCCAGCTCTTCGAAGTTTGCGTCGGTGAATTCAACAGCCATAATTCAAATTCGTTTGTGAGTTACAAATGTATACCAATTCATTCCCGGGATTCCAACCCTTCGATTGCAAGAAGTTCACAATGAAATGGAAAGTCACGAGAGCTTGGTTGCTTGAGGTGGATGGAACGAAAAACGTGCCACCGGTGTGGGTGACACGTTTCAATGACAGTCCGGCAGGTTTTGCCCGCCATTAAGGCCGATTCGTGAGGGATTTGAGAGATTCTCCCAGCCCGATCAGCCGATGTTGGTGAAGGCCGATTGTACATCATCGTCCTCCTCAATCTTATCGAGCATCTTTTCAATGTCCACCAATTGCTCTTCGGTGAACTCCACAGGGGAGGTGGGGATGCGTTGCAGGTTGGACTTGGTGCACTCAATGCCCATCTTTTCAAACGCTTCTTGCATGGCGCCAAACTGGGTGTAGTCGGCGTAGGCGTACATCGTGTTTTCGTTTTCGTCGAGTTCTTCCAGCCCGGCGTCGATCATCTCCAGCTCGAACATCTCAGGGTCGAAGTCTTCCGGCTTATCAAACTCGAACACCGCCTTGCGGTTGAACATGAATTCCAACGAGCCATTGGGCACCAATCCGCCACCCGCTTTGTTGAAGTAGCTCTTGACATTGGCCACTGTGCGGGTGGTGTTGTCGGTGGCACATTCTACAAATACCAATACGCCGTGAGGTCCCTTGCCTTCGTAGTTGACTTCAGTGAAGTTGGTCGCGTCCTTGCCCGAAGCGCGCTTGATGGCGTTGAGGATGTTGTCCTTGGGCATGTTTTGCGCCTTCGCGTTTTGGATGGCGGTGCGCAGGGTGGCATTCATGTCCGGGTCGGGGCCTCCTTCTTTGGCGGCGATGGTAATGGCTTTGGCCAGTTTGGGGAAGATGCGAGACATCTTGTCCCAGCGTTTTTCTTTGGCGGCCCGGCGGTATTCAAATGCGCGTCCCATGTGGTTCTCTTGGCTTTTTAAGTTTGCGGTGAGCGAAGATAACGGATTGCTGTAGACCGATCAATCTCTGCGTATTGGGCGTATTGGTGCCTGACAAAGGCTGAATTCACTGCATGAAGTCGCTTGTTTTGCATGTCTGTTGGCGCTGACCTGACTTGGTGTACACGCCCAGGCAATGACCACATTCCTGACAGGTGCAGCCGTTCGCCAAGCCCCCAAGTACCACCCCAACCATCCGGTCGGAGGCTAGGAATCATTTGCCACCAACGCACAGGTCAAAGGCATACCCCTTGTGGCGTACTATTCATCACACATTGCCATATGTGCTAAAGCAAGCGCTGACGCTTGATCAAATACTGCAACAACACAGGATTCACGCCCTTGCGAATGTCGGCCTCCACCAGGTCGATCCGGTATTGGCCGCAGCGGATCTTGAGGTTTTCCTTGAATGCGCGCATCTGGGTGAGGTAGTGCTCGCGGATGTCAAGGGGGTTGACCTTGATTTCGTTGCCGCTTTCGAGGTCTACGAAGGTGTGTGGGCGGTTGTCGTAGTCGAACTCCAGTTCCTTTTCGCCATCCACCACGTGGAAGATGACCACCTCATGTTTGTTGTGACGCAGGTGTTGCAGGGCCTCAAACAACTCATCGGCACGTTCGGAGTTGTCCATCATGTCTGAGAACAGCACCACCAAGGAACGTTTGGGAATGGACTCTGCAATCTCGTGCAAGGTCTCCACGGCAAACGTGCGCTTTTGCTCGGGCTCGGCCACGGTTTCCAACAGCTGCTCCAGCTCGTTGTAGAGGAAGGCGTGGTGGGAAGCCGAAGAACGTGCGCGGGTGTGCAGGTTCAGCGTATTGGCAAACAAGGACAAGCCCAGCGCATCCCGCTGACGGCGCAGCAACTCAATCAAACTCGCCGCAGCGTAAATCGAAAACTTGAGCTTGTTGAACTGGTCGCCTTCCACCGGCACTTTATCTGGGAAGTACATGGAGGAGGAGTGGTCAATCACCAACTGGCAACGCAGGTTGGTTTCTTCCTCATAGCGCTTGACAAAAAGCTTCTCGGTGCGTGCGTAGAGTTTCCAATCGATGTGTCGGGTAGACTCGCCTTTGTTGTACAGGCGGTGTTCGGCAAATTCCACGCTGAACCCGTGGAAGGGACTCTTGTGCATGCCGGTGATGAAGCCCTCTACAGCCTGTTTGGCCAGGAACTCCAAACGGCTCAATTGCCGCACATACTGCCGATCGATGGATGCCATGGAAGCGAAAATACCGGTTCCCCCCGTGCATCCGATCGAAAAAGATGTAAAACCAAAACCCACATTTCCGATCTTAGAGGTATGAACCTTGACCGATTCTGCTTCTGGCTGTGCTGGCTGGCGGTGGTGCCCGCTTGCGCCCAATCGTACAACGCAGACCTCACGTGCAACACAGGCGCTGTGGCCAATGGAAACTACTTTGGCGCAGGCACCTCCTTTGCCGATTTCAACGGCGACGGCTGGCCCGACATCACCTGTGCGACCTATACCGATCTGTTCATCTACCAAAACAACGAGGGGGTCTGTGAATTCGTCTCCTTGGAACTGGACCTGGATTTTGACGTGAAGCTCCCGGTTTGGGTGGATTTTGACAACGACGGCGACCGTGATCTGTTTGTCACCCAATACCAAGGCCCTGAAAAGCTGTTCGAAAACGACGGCGACTTCAACTTCACAGACATCTCTGAAGAGGCCGGCTTTGGCAACTACCCCGGGCCTACCTTCGGCCAAAGCTGGGGCGATTACGACAAGGACGGCGACTTGGACCTCTATATCTGCCGCTACATCTTCTCCATCACCGATGAGCAAGAGGAATTTCAAACCGAATACGAGAATCGCCTGTACCGCAACAACGGGAACGGGACCTTTGAGGATGTGACCGCCACTGCGGGCGTCAGTGACGGTGTTTCCCTCAGCTTTCAGTCTGCGTGGATCGATTACAACAAAGACAGTTGGCCCGACCTCTACGTCATCAACGACATGGAACACCCCAATCGCCTTTACCACAACAACGGAGACGGTACGTTCAGCGAGGTGGGTGAAGCAGCTGGCGCGGATGTGCCCTTGGCCGATGCCATGAGCGTGAGCGCTGGCGATTTCAACAACGACGGCTACGAGGACTTATTCATGACCAACGTGGCCATCATGGACGCCGTACTGCTGGAGAACAACGGCGACGGCACCTTCACCGACATCGCTGTGGAAGCGGGTGTGGACCTCGACCAATACGGCTGGGGCGCCAACTGGGTGGACATCGACAACGACGGCTTCTTGGATTTGTACATCTGCGAATACTACTACGATGCTCCCGAACTGCCCAACATCATTATGATGAACAATGGTGACGGCACCTTCTCCAACACTTCAGCCGACATGTTGCAGTTCGACGTCAGTAATTCCTACTCGGTGTCTTCTGCCGATTGGAACCGCGACGGCGGCATCGATTTTCTGGTGAGCAACTTGGGACCTCAGGTGGCCGATTTGTGGCAAGCCGATCCGTTCCCATCCCGGTGGATTCAAATGAATCCCGTGGGCACCGTCTCGAACCGCGATGGCATTGGCGTGGAGATGGAAGTGTGGACCGGTGATTTGTACCAATACCGCTATTCCAAAATGGGCGAGAACTACCTCGGGCAGGACAGCGATTGGGAGCTCTTTGGCTTGGGCAGCACCGCCCAGGTGGACAGCATCCGTCTCACCTGGCCCAGCGGCATCGTGGACATGTGGTACGATTTGCCGTTGTTTCAATTCTTGACCTTGGAAGAGGGGACGGGCTTCGCGTATGACTTTACCGCTTCTGCAGAAGTGCTCTGTCCGGGCAGTTCAGTTACGTTGACCATTGAAACCGAAAACGACTTCACTTGGGTTGAATCCGGCAGTACAGGGGCATTGGAAGTGGATATGCCGGGCTGGTACCTCGCTGAATTTGAAGTGCCAGGTGGCACCTATGTGGATTCGATCCAAGTGATTGAATCTGTGCCCACCATGCCCGAATTTGCCTTGGACTTGCCGGTGTGCATTGGCGACACCGGAACCGCAACGCTGCTCAATCCCGAAGCATTCACAAACGTAGACTGGAATGGCGCAGACCCGGCGCAACTCACCGCTGGCGCCTATGCGGCGTTCTTGACTGACCTCAATGGGTGCATCAATGAATACTTTTTGACTGTTGACGCTCCGGACCCGCTGGTGTTGACGGCCAATGTGCAGGATCCGCTGTGCGCCGGAGAAGCCACGGGTAGCGTCACACTTGAGCTGACGGGAGGCACGCCGCCATACACCTACAACCAAGGAGCAGCCATGCTGGACAGCCTGATGGCAGGCACCTATGAAATACTGGTGACAGACTCCAACGGCTGTGTACTGGAAGATGTGATTGAGGTGGGGGCTCCACCACTTTTGGTGCTCAACCTGGATTACACCTGTACCTCGTTTAGCATTGTACTCAACGCTACGGGCGAGGGCGGTACACCACCTCTGAGCTATACGTGGGAAGACGGCACCACGGGACAGGTTTACGTGGGCGACTTGGGCGAGAGCTATGAGGTCACCCTCGAAGACGCCAACGGCTGCATGCAAACGGCGGAAGCCTCATGCCCGGTGAACATCGAAGAGCTGGAATTGGCGTGGACCCTGGTGCCCAACCCGGCGCGTGAACACTTCAAAGTACTCGGGCTTGGGGGGTGCGAAACCTTAGAAGTATTCACCACTACTGGCGCGTTGCAAGCGCAAGCTCAGTTGTGCCCTGGCATGCAGGTGGATGTGTCCGATTGGCCGGCTGGCGTATACCAAGTCAAAGTGGGGATGCGCGCATTTGCCCTGACGGTGGTCCGCTAGAACAAAAAGTCGTACCCCTTTTTCATCATCACCTCGTATTGGTCTCGGTTGAAGCAGTAGAGGCGTGCGCCCTTACGTTGGCCAAAGATAGTGCCGTCGGCTTCAAGATCTGTTTCTACCAGAACGTTGGTCTTGGCCAGTTTCTTCCGGAAGTTGCGTCGGTCAAACTGCTTGCCCAGGGCTTCTTCGTACAGGCGTTGAATCTGGTTCAGCGTGAACGGCTCTGGCAACAAGTTGAAGCCTACAGGGCGGCGCTTGATGCGGCGCTTGAGGCGCTCCTTGGCATAGGCCACAATGGCGTCGTGGTCAAAACTCAACCCTGGCACATCGCGCAAGGGGTACCACTTGAGGTCGTGCTGGGTGAATTTGTGCAGGTTGAAAAGGTCCTTGCGCACCAATGCGTAGTGGGCCACGTTGATCACGCGCCCACCTGGATGACGGCTTACGCCAG
The DNA here is from genome assembly GCA_964221845.1 of Luminiphilus sp. Taxonomy (GTDB): domain Bacteria; phylum Bacteroidota; class Bacteroidia; order Flavobacteriales_D; family Sanyastnellaceae; genus CAXPZW01. Next base: position 21,881 of record CAXPZW010000010.1, read on the forward strand.
CAAAGGCCTGCAGTTGTTCGAGCACTTCGGGGCCGTGATCTCCAAACATTTGTTGGAACATGCGCAAAGCTGCTTCCATCACATCATTGTCGCTGGTGACATAGCGGCTGGGCAGCATCAGCTCGCCTTCCACAGGAGGGCGCTTCGCACGTGCCAGCAGCACTTGCAAGTTCTTGCCGTCAAATCCTATGAGCACCAAGCTGATGGCAATGGCGCACCGGTAATCGGGAGCATTTTGGGGGTATTGCAAGGCGGAATCCATACAACGGCAGTTTAGGAAAGCACACGCTTCCCGTGATTCGATGTGGTCAATGTACGAATTCCAACCCTAAGTGTCTAATGAACACTTAGGTCTATTCGCAGGTAGTGCCGAAATCACCAAGCACTGCCAGCAAGTCTTGCGAGCCGACCTCACCGTCACCGTCAAAATCCTTGCAGTCAGAACCTGCGGGGAAAATGCAAGAGCCGTCATCGTCGTTGGCCTCGGGCACGTAGTTGGTGGCGATGTCGTAGGTACAGCCGCCCACCACCACAGCGTCACTGGGCAAGTGGTTGAGGGTGTCGTAGTAGCTGGTGGTTTGCTGCGCTACGCTCTTGCCAATTTCACGGCCTCGGATGTCGTCCATGGGCGGGTGAATGCCACCCCAAATGCGTGAGAGTGAACATTGGTCTGCAGCGTCTTGGTACGCGGCCCACTCCAGCGTCAAGGCCACACTCGGGCCGGACTCGAACGCCAAGAACGTGTCTTGAGGGATGGTGAAAGCGCCTTTGCCTCCAGGGAAGTAACGTGATCCGGTGATGTGGGTCAACACATCTGCTGCAGCACGTGAGTAGGTACTGTGCCCGCTTACGTATCCCGCGAACGGCGGGGTTACAAAGGTGGGACGTTGGTACGGCCACCACTCACAACCCACAGTCCAGCCCACGTTGGAAGTGCTGGAAGCTCCTTCGTTGGAGCCGAGCCACTGTTTTATCTTGATATCGCCTTCCACAGCGTCGCCTGAGGCGATCAAGGGGTCTCCCGCTTGAACAATTTCCACTGCTCCAGGAATCAAAGGAATGCCGTTCACGTCATAGTTGGCACCCAAGGGATCTGTGGACTGGCCGTTGCCCAACATATAGCGGATGGCGGTAATGGGACGCACAAAGTCGTAGTAGCCTTTCACACTCCATGCGGCAATAGCGGCATCGTGCATGGTGCCACCGAGCAAGAGTTGCGCATGGGCAATCCACAGCTCAGGGTCAAGGCCTTCAGCTCCCTTCCAGTTGTAGGTGAACTCAGGGGCGTCCATCACATCGTGCAGGATGGTGAACCAGTGCCCTGGAGGGGTTTCTGAATCTGGACCGTCGGCCCAGAACTCAGCCAGCACGCGTCCATAATCTCCACGTGGGACGATCTGGGGCGTGTAGGGTTCACCGGTTACCGGGTTGAGCATGTAGCCTGGGCTGAAGTCCCCGCCGTTGTCGTAATCGTACAGGTGGTCCGGGTTTTCGGGGTAGGTGTTGCCAATGTTGCCGATGGACGCAGGAGAGATGTCGATCATCACACCATCGGCAGCATCCAGTTGGGCTTGCCAAGCGGCCACCATACCAAAGCCAGTTTGCCAGTTGTAGAGGTTGTCACTGGCTTCACCCAGGAGTACCGGTGGTCCGGGATCCAAGTAAACCGGGTAGATGCAGCCGTCCACCACATTGGTATTTGCTGCTGCAGGATCTAGCACAAACGGCTCCACAAGTCCCCAGTTTGCACCAGCAAAAGCAGGCACATCCACGAAAATTTCGTTGCCGGATTGGTCGATGAAGCTGCCGTCGAACGCCAATGGTTGCCAGCGGTTGACATCGTTGATGGCGGTGCCGCACGTCCACGGTTCGGTCATGTCCATGGGGTCGTTGACCGGGGTGTAGCACAGGTTTTCATAATCGAAGATCTCGTTGGAGCCGTCGTGGCGGACGTCGTCCAGAATGTTCTCCGAGTATTGCTCGCCCCAAGCTACCCAAGGGTCGGATGAACCCGCTGCGTAGCTGACGCCCGTGCGGTTCAAGAACTCGTCGTTGACCAAGGTCAGAATGGCAATGTAGTTGGGCGATTGGTAGTAGCGGTTGTACACAAAGTTGCGCGTGAAGCCCGCCATGGCCAGTTCAAAGGTAACGCTGTCGGTCAAGTCTCCCGCAGGCAGGGGTGGGGTCCATACGGGATCTGCGGCGGGCGATTGCAAGCCAAAGTGCGCCTGGGTAATGGCGTATTGGCCCAGCGAGTGGTGGTACAGGTTACGTGCGTGCACGTTCGGACGCGCAAGGTCCAACCGGATGGTGTTCAGCAAACATTCGTTCCAAAAGCGGTTGGAGGGTTCCTGTGCCTCGCTGGAAAGGCAATTCAGTGCAAAGGTCAACAGCAGCAATGCGCGTGCGATGGGCTTCATGGCAAAAACTTTAATCATCATATATACACCAATGGCGCGTTCAAGGTTCTGCAAAGGTTCATTTTCTTGCGGTGTTTGGAGATGACCTTGCGGTTAATCTGTTGAGCGGCTGGGGTGCAAGGCGTGTGCTTCCAACCAGGAGAGCCCCGAAGAAGAAGGACAGCTTCACAGGACAGCACAGTTGCCAAAGCTGCTTGAAGATGGGGTAAGTGCTGGGTGGAAGGTGCGCAAAATCCCAGTAACCCCCAAGGAGAACAAAATCAGTGCGGTGCTTTGCTTCTGTAAAACCAGTGCATTACTGCCATGTGTGCCATGCTGAGGCAAGACAAAAACACAAAAAACAATGCGATCAGATTACCGGTCCACAGGCCGCGCAGCCACCAGAATACTCCCAGGGTGGCTACTGCACCAAGCGTAAACGGCAAGGCACGCCGGTACAATTCAAAGTGAGTCGTGCGCAAGTCCTGGCGCAAGGCTTGCCAGCCCGCAATGCTGTGTTGACCAATGAAGTACAGTCCGAAGGTGAGTAAGACAGGCAATTCTGCGCCCACAATCAGCATGAGGGCGGTCAAGGTGAGGGCGTAGGCATGACGCACCAAACCTACAAGGGCGCTCCCGGTGAGCAGCACAAAGCCCAAAGCTTCCAGCGCTGGCACCGTGGCAAGTTGCACGCCCATATCAGTGAGGATTGACAAGGTCTCTGTGGCGTGAGTGAGTAGGATCCCCAGAAGCAAACTCGTGCCCCAGATCAAGCTGCCCGCTTTGCTTTTGACACCCCAGTGGTGCAAGTCGGTTTGACCAAAGTGCCAGGCAGAAAGGGCCAGGAAAGCCACAAGCGCAGCTGCCGGTAGCCACCACCACAACGCGCCCATGGCAGCCATGATGGCCAAATAGGCGGGGATCATAGGGAGCATTCGCCCACCGTTCCACCGGCGCATCAGGTCCAAGTCTAGCGCTCCGTGGGGCAGTCCAACCGCAAGGAGCCCTGCGGCTAGAAGCACTGCCGATACCGTAAACGTGATGGTCGGGAATGCAGATGCGAACGAGTTCAATACCAGGGCAATCACACACAAAAATGCGGCATGCACGGTGGGGTTGGCGCTTTCCAATTGCAACGCGGCTTTGAGGAAAGGACGCCAGGGCAAACGGCTAAAAATCCGGAGCTCTTGCCCCACTGACGTGTTCTCATTGAGGAAGGTCAAGAGGTTGTTTGGACGGGTGTGTTGGAGCAACGACCGCAGCACGCGTGTGCCCGTTGCCGCAGAGGTATGGGTCAAGTGCAGAAGCACTTTGTCATACCAACCGTGTCGCCCGCGCCGCATGGGCGCAGGGGTTTGGGCCGGATTTTGGGCATGGCCATGTGCAGCGCAGAGCATGTTCCAAAAGGCATACCCTGTGCTGGGTTTGATGGCGTTTGCACGGGCGCCTGTTTGCACGACCCCCTGGTGGTAGGGGTCACTCAAATCAGCCGTGGTCATGGGGATGCGTCCTGCTTCTGTGCTGGTCACTGTGTAGGGGCCAACGTGGGCGAGGTAGTCGACCAACAAGTCCTTGGCCTCAGAGTTGGAGATGGATTCGCGGTCAAACCGAGTCACCTCCACCAGTGCCTCGTTGGGCGCAAATGGCAGCACATACATGAATTGGGTGTGCCCGGTATCAGGTAAGCGAAAGTCCATCATTCGGAACATCTCAGGGTTCCAATGAGGATGGTCGGTACGGACGCGCCAACCGACAAAAGATTGCCACAGAAACGGGTGAGCGTCACTGGGTGCTTTTGGGGTGCGACCGTCGTAAATGCGTTTGGCTTGAAGGGTGTGCGTTCCGCTGCGTACTTGAAAATCCCCATCGGTGCCCGACCAATAGGCAGCTTCTTGATAAAGGGTCGCACCGACTTGGCGAAGACAGTTTTTCACCTCGTTGTGCAAGGATTCACCCGGGATATAATGGTAAACCAGTCCTTCGAGGTCTTGCGGGGCGGACTCAAAGGCTACCGACGACCATCGGTGTTGGATCACGTCTTGGACATGCGCAAGTTTCGGGTCATCAGGCGAAGCCCAAAAACAATACGTCTTGCTGCAAAGCACGTCGGGATTTGGCTCGAAAACGGCAATGCGTTTGCCTGCCAGTGCACCGCTATGGTGCAGGGCCAGCAGCATGTTGGCGTTGCCGCCTCCCATTCCGAGAAAAATCCAATCGTAGTGCATTGCCTGGGAGATAAAACAAAGCCCGCTCCCCTAACAGAGCGGGCTTTGTCATGAAAGGAAACACAATTAATTAGGCGGCAGCCTGTTCTTTGGCGCCTGAGGTCACGGCCAGTGCGTAGATCACCAGACCGAAGCCAATTTTGTTGACTGCATCACCAATGTTGTAGACCACATCCATGGCAGCACTTGCTGCTTCAGGGTCACTCACCAGTTGCATACCAAACAATCCGCCCGGAGTTCCCAGGATGTAGCCCAGCGGGTAAATGGCCCAGCCCACGAGTACAAACCAGAACAGTACGCGTACTGCTTTTTCAACGGCAGGTCCGGCGTTTTTGGCCAGTTGAGCCACTTCGCCTTTCCAAACCAACCAAACGATGTAGAAGTATGCGG